>JBBRLJ010000016.1:0-110913 GCA_038231435.1 Planctomycetota bacterium | reverse complement strand
TTTCGTTTTCTCCCCCCTCCTCTCGTTGTGGGGGGGCGCCCCCCCCCGCCCTCCCCCCCCCCCCCCCCCCCCCCCCCCCCCCCCCCCGGCGGCCCGGGGCCCCCCCCCCCCCCCCCCGCCCCCCCCCCCCCCGCGGGCCGGGGCCGGCCCCCCCCCCCCCCCCCCCCCCCCCCCCCCCCGCGGCCGCCGAGTCCTGGTCTGAATGAACAATGGGCGCAGCCCATCACGCAAATTCCTTTCTCAGGGGCTCCGCCCCTACGGCCTAGCGGCCTACCCTACGGGCTTTGTCGTGGCTCGATTTCTTCGCTACGCTGCGAAATCGTGGGCGGATCGGCTACGCCGATTGTATCCGCCCACCGCCCCTCGGCGCCCGCCCCATCGCGGAGCGATGGGGCCCCCATCCAAGGGGAGCCCCCGTACAAATAATAAGGACGACAAAGGCCGTCGGGGGGCAAGGGGCGAAGCCCCCGTCTAAACCGTGGCGAAGCCACCGGGCGCCGAGTCCTGGTCTGCGTGAATAATGGGCGCAGCCCATCACGCAGATTTTCTGGCCGCCCAGCGGCCAGAAAAAGGGACGACAAAGCCCGTCGGGGGCCCGGGGGCAGAGCCCCCGCACTGATGTTGATCCGGCAAGGCTGAAATCCATGATGCCCGGACCCCGGAGGTTCCCATGCGCCTGTCCGTCGCCTGTGCCGTGCTCGCGTGCTCGCTCGGCGGGCTCCTCGGCTGTGGGGAACGGCCCGCGCCGCCGCCGCCGCCAGAGAAACCCTCGAGTTCATGGACCCCGCGCGATTCGCAGGCGGTGGCCAAGGAGCTGATGGACACGGCCGCTCATGCCGAGTGGGCGATCTCATTCCGGAACCACAGCAACCGCCTCCCGCGGGTGATGGTCGGCGAGATCGCCGACAAGAGCGGTGACCACGTCGATATCGCGGATCTGACCTCCCAGCTCGAGAAGGAGCTCTACCAGTCCCAGCAGGTAGGGGTGGTCAAGAGCGTCGACAGCGCCGATTTCGTGCTCAAGGGGGTCATCAACCGCGAGCCGGTCGCCGGGGGGTCACGCTTCCCGGTCGACCTACGCCTGGTGACCACCGATGGCGATCCGGTCTGGATCGGTGGCATCGAACGGTCGGTCGCCACGCTTCCAGACTCGCAATAAGGCTCCGGCTGGGGCCTAGAGGCCTCGAACGCCCGGGCTGGGCCCTTTCAGGAAGCGACATGAGGCCGGCACAGCCGGGTCCCGGTTTGGGGGAACCATCGGTACAGCCCCTCGTGCCGACTTTCTGAACGCCTGCGGACCGAAACCGGGACCACGAAGATCGTGGGGGCCCGGGGGTGACAGGCGCGCACTATCAGGTCATAACAGACCGTGACGTAAGCCCTTTCGCCGTCTGATGCACTGGCAGCTAGGGCTTTCCTGGCCGCCTTGCGGACCTTCCTTGGCCGCCTAGCCTGGGCCTGCCTTGGGGCCTCCTGCTCCACGCATGTCCCGTCTGGTCACGACTTGGAGCTGTCCATGGGCCCACTCCGCCTTGCCGTTCCGCTCGCCGCCGCGTTGGCGTTCGCGTTGTCGCCAGCGCTCTCGCCAGGGCTCCAGGCCGCCACCACCGCCGAGTCCAACGCTCCGAGCCAAGAATACCTCGACCAGAAGGCCGAGCTCGAGGCGATGATCAACAGCCGCGACATGGAGCTCTTCGAGATGGCCTTCGAGCCTCTCAGCTTCGACCGTGTGGTGATGACGACGCGCACCGGCAAGGAAGCGGTCTTCAACTACCTGACCTTCCGTATTCGCAACCAGATCGCCGACCGCTCCTCGACTCCGCTGTCGCAGGCCAAGGGCTACAACGAAGTGCTGGCCGCGATCACCGAGCAGTACCAGATGGCGAAGAAGGTGCAGGAGAACGGCACCCGGCTCGACATCGAGGGCGTCGAGGGCAAGGACGCGATCATCATCGAGCGCCAGGACGCGCAGATCCACCAGAAGAAGGTCTCGATCACCGTCTACGGCTACGACGAGCACGGCACCAGGCTGCGCCTGCTCGACGAGCCGGTCGGCACCGGACCCCAGGAATCCTTCAATTTTCCCGATATCGGCGAGACTTCGATCTCGGCCACCGCCCAGAAGGTCCAGGATGTGATCGAGGAGAAGGAGGGCCGAGAGCTCTACTCGCTCGACAAGATCCGCACCCTTGAACTGCCTCCCTACACCGCCACCGAGCGCCAGCCGAACGGCTGGGCCAAGGGCGAAGTATACGGCGTGATCATGTTCAACCGCCTGTCCGACTATGGTGACTTCTTCACCTTCGAGGTGCGCGGACTGAGCAACAAGTTCCGCGTCAAGTGGCCCGAGACCGACGTAGGCAAGGTCGAGAACTACCTCGATGCGCGCCTCTTCCGCCGTGAATACGTGCTGCATTACGAGCGCCTCGGCGACGAGTACTTCCGCCAGCTCGATCCGTTCGTGCTCAAGAAATCCGGCTGGGAATGGATCAACACCTTCCAGCGCAACGAGCAGCGTCGCAGCATGGCCTACGTGCGCTACTTCCTGAACAATATCGTCGACGAGAAGACCGGGCAGCGCAATCCTGGCGTCGAAGCCGAGCTGTGGCCGTACTACAAGGACGTCCGCGATGCCAGGCCCGACAAGGCCGCGAAGCTGCCCGATCTGGAGCAGACGCTCAAGTCGCCCGGCCACCAGTGAGATGTCCCGGTCGATCGGATCACCCGTGCAACAGCTCGATCCGGCATTGCCGCCCGATGCGGTATTCGCCAGCCTCGATGCTCCGGTCCAGCGGCTCGTGGCCGCTGTCCAGACGCTCTACAGCGGCAACTGGGACGATTGCGCCGAGGACATCCGCCGCCGGCGCGCGGGGCGTCCGTACCTGTTCAAGCTCACCATCGATGTCGCCGACGACCTCGAATGGCTGCATCGGCTCAAGGCCTATGAACTCGCGCGCGGCGAGCGTTTCGACGCCCGCGACCTGATCGACGACCAGCATCCAGACCAGTAGCAGAACCAGACGCCAGCACAGAGACCAGAGTCCGGACGCATGCGGCCGCGACCAGCAACGGGAGTACCACCGGTGACCGATACGATCCACATGCGCGCCAGCGCGCTCCTCCTCGGCCTCGGCCTTTTCTTCGTCGTCTCGTGCGGCAGCACCGAGCGCACCGAGCACCACTTCGTCACCGACACCAAGCAACCGGTATCGGTCGCCGAGATCCCGCAGACCAAGTTCCGCGCCATGAAGGAGACCCCCTTCGAGCGTTCGTGGGACCTGAACCTCGGCCACGAGGTGCACACCAGCTGGATCAGCCCCAACGTGCCTGACCTGGTGTTCTTCCAAACCAAGGAGGAGCAATCGATCTACGCCGTTGACACCATGAGCGGAGCGACCCGCTGGGTGTCGATGCGCCTCCCGAAGCCGATCCAGCTCCAGCCGTTCGTCGCGCGCACGCCGATGAAGAACTCGGCCGGCGAAGTCTACAACGACGACCGCCTGTACGTGATCTCGGACGACATCCTGTTCTGCTTCGATGCCCTTGGCGGCCAGCTGATCTGGCGCTACAACCTGCCGTTCTCGCCGTCGACCGGCCCCCTCGCCATCGGCGCCGAAGGCAATCTGCGCGTCTACATCGGCGACTGGCAGGGTCGCGTGCGCGTCGCCACCGTGCACCCCGAAAAGGCCTTCCCGTACGAAGCCTGGCAGTGGAACGTGCAGATGGACATCTCGGCCACGCCGATGGCGAAGGAAGACCTCGTCTACGTCGGCGACCACGGCGGCAAGATGCACTGCTTCGGCCTCGATCGCGAGCAGAAGTGGGTGTTCAATGCGGGCTCGTCGATCAACGGCCCGGCGGTCGCCCGCGACCGCGTGCTCTACTTCGGCAACAACGACAACGTCCTCTACTCGCTCAATCGCCTCACTGGCGAGAAGTTCGGCCAGATCAACTTCAACGGTCCGATCACCCGCGAGCCGTTCATCTACCGCGAGGACACCAAGCGCGTCTATACGTGGGTCAGCACGTCGGACGCGGGCGTGGCCGGCGTCTACGCGGTGCGGGCCATCCCCGACGTCGTCACCTTCGCCGACAACAATCCCGATCATCCGCATCCGCCGCTCGAGATCGTGCGCATGGCCCAGGACTGGCATTTCCCGGCGGTGAACCGCCTGGTGTGCTCGACTCCCCAGCACCTCTACCTGACGTATCCAGCAAGCACCGTGATCCTGGCGATCCGCCGCGACAGCGGCGAGCTCGACTGGGCGTGGGACTGCGCCGAGGATCGCTCGGGCAAGCACGCCGCCAAGATCAGCACCATCACCGAGTACCAGGATCCGACCGACCTGAACCGCTCGATCTACACTTGCGACACCAGCGGCGAGGTCATCGCCTACCGCTTCTTCGGCTTCGTGCCGCACAGCGACAACAGCCGCATCGCGGATCAGTCGCAGAAGCAGCCCATGGCGATGCCGAAGAGCCGCAAGGCCAAGGAAGCCGCTGCCGAGCCGGCAGCGAAATAAGCCGCGGCCTCTGTTGGCCCTTGCGGGCCTTTGCGGTCCCTGGCTGAATCACCAAAAAACCGGCGCCGTGCGCCGGTTTTTTGTCAGACCTGATGCACCTTGATGGTGTTCGCCCCGCTCGAGGACACGCCACAGATTACCACCACGGTGTCGCCGTCGTGGAAGACGCCGTGGCGGATGCATTCGTCGACGCCCGATTCCAGCTGGTCGTTGATGTCCTCCTTGTACGGGATGAGCAGCGGGACGATGCCCCAGTACATGCTCATGCGACGCCAGGTCTGCTCGTCGTAGCACAGCGCCACCATCGGCACGTCGCCGCGACGTTTGGACAGCAGCAGGGCCTTCTCGGTGTTGTGCGAGAAGATCATCACGCCCTGGGCCGAGAGCTCTCGCGAGAGGAAGTCGGCCGCGCCGGTGATGGCCATGGCGTAGTGGTTGAAGGTCGAGCCGTCGCGCGACAACGGCAGCGTCGGCATGTACGCGCTCTTCTCGGCCTCGATGGATATGCGCAACATCTCGCCCACTGCCTCGACCGGGTATTTGCCGTAGGCTGTCTCGCCCGAGAGCATCACCGCGTCGGAACCGTCGAAGATGGCGTTGGCGACGTCGGACGATTCGGCGCGCGTCGGGATCGGGTTGTCGATCATGCTCTCGAGCATCTGCGTGGCGGTGATCACCAGCTTGCCGACGCGGTTGGCGCTGGCGATCAGCTCCTTCTGCACCACTGGCAGGCGCTGGGTCGAGATCTCGATGCCGAGGTCGCCGCGCGCCACCATGATGCCGTCGGCCTCGGCGAGGATCTCATCGATGTGCTCGACCGCCTCGGGCTTTTCGATCTTGGCGATGATCGGGATCGAATGCCCGGTCTCGGCGATGCGGTTCTTGATGTTGCGCACGTCGCGCGCGGTGCGCACGAAGCTCACCGCGATGTAGTCGACGTCGTTGGCGATCGCCCAGGCGAGGTCGCTCTTGTCCTTGTCGCTCAGCGACGGCGCGCTCACCTTCACGCCGGGAAGGTTGATGCCCTTGTTGTTCTTGAGCGTCCCGCCCACCAGCACGGTGCAGTGGATGTCCTCGCCCTCGATGGCGTCGACCTGCAGGCGCATGCGGCCGTCGTCGACCAGCAGCACGTTTCCCGGCAGCACGTCATTGGCCAGGCCGGAATAGGTGCAGCCCACGCGCGCGGCAGTGCCCTCGGGGCAGTCCGAAACCGTGATCACGGTCTTCATCCCGGGCGTCCACGGCACCGGAACCCCGTCCTTGAGCCGGCCGGTGCGGATCTTTGGCCCCTGCAGGTCAGCGAGCACCGACACCGGGCGCTCGAGCTCCTTGCTGATCCGCCGCACCATGAGCAGGCGCTCGAGGTGGTCGGCGTGCTCGCCGTGGCTCATGTTCAAGCGAGCGACGTTCATGCCCGCATGGAACATGCCGCGTAGCACCGCTTCGTTGGTGGACGCTGGGCCGATGGTGGCGACCACCTTGGTCATCTTTCGCGCCCGCTTGGTGAGCTGCGCCGTCCCCCCTGGCCCCGACTGGGTGCCGGAGTTGAGGTAGAAGCTCGTCATCGGTTCGCTGGTGGCCATGGGCTGAGAGGGTACCGCGAACGCGGGAATGCCAATGGCGCGGGACGATGCACGCCCGCGCGGCCCTTCCCTGATATACGCGTGCAACCGGTGCAGACCGAACGTCCGTCCCGGTCGGTGGGGGAAGCAGGTTGGCGCCCTCGTCCCAGGGCCGATCATCC
This sequence comes from Planctomycetota bacterium, assembly GCA_038231435.1. GTDB lineage: Bacteria > Planctomycetota > UBA11346 > UBA11346 > UBA11346 > JACCZE01. The sequence continues at coordinate 104,646 of JBBRLJ010000016.1, read as the reverse complement.
GTGCATGAGCTATGAAGAAGCCGCCGCGGCGATCCGCGAGGCGCGCGCCATCGTCATCACCACCCACATCAACCCGGACGGGGACGGTATCGGCTCCGGGCTGGCGCTGGTCCACGCCCTGCAGGGCCTGGGCAAGGCGGTGCGTTTCCTCTGCCCGAGCCCGGTGGCGTCGCTGTACCGCTTCTTGCCGAAATTCGAGCTGCTCACGCCGGTCACCGACGAGGCCAAGGCCGGCGCGTGCGAGCCGGCGGATCTGGTGATCAGCTGCGATGCCGGCGACATCCAGCGCCTCGGCGCCATCGCGCGCGTGCGCCGGACCAGGCTCATCAATCTCGACCACCACGTCACCAATACCCGCTTCGGGGACATCAACCTGGTGGACGAGGGCGCTGAATCGAGCGGCGTGGTGGTCGAGCGGCTGCTGCGTCAACTCGGCGTCAAGCTCGACAGGATCCTCGCCGAATGCCTGTATACGACCATCGTCTTCGACACCGGACGCTTCATGCATTCGAACACCACCGCGCACACCTTCCGCTGGACGGCGGAGCTGCTCGAGACCGGCATCGACGCCGCCGAGATCAACCGCCGCCTCACCTATACCAAGAGCGCTCACGACCTCGCGGTGGTGAAGCTGGGTATCGAGAACCTGAAGGCGGATGCTGATCCGCGCCTCGCGGGCATCGTGCTGCGCGCGGCGGACATCGCCGCCATCGGCGAGCCAGAGGACTGGGGCGACCTGGTCGAGATCCCGCGCAGCCTGCAGGGCAACCAGATCGCCTACCTGGTCCGCGAGTCGAAAGATGCGAAGAGCGCGCGCGTCAGCCTGCGCTCGAATCCGCCGTTCGAGGTCGGCTCGGTCGCCCAGGCCTTCGGCGGCGGCGGGCACAAGCAGGCAGCCGGCTGCACTATCAGCGGCGCGCTCGATGCCGTGGTGGCCGACGTGGTCGCGCGGTTGAGGGCGCAGCTGCTTTTGTTTGAGGGGCTCCGCCCCTAACGGCCCTTGCGGGCCTACCCCACGGGCTTGGTCGGGACTCTTTTTCGCCGGGCGCCCGGCGAAAAAGTGGGCGGATGGGCTACGCCCATTGTATCCGCCCACCGTCCCTCTGGCGCCCGGGGTGCGGCTCCCTTCAAGGGGCTCTGCCCCTACGGCCCTGACGGGCCTACCCCACGGGCTTGGTCGGGACTCTTTTTCGCCAGGCGCCCGGCGAAAAAGTGGGCGGATGGGCTACGCCCATTGTATCCGCCCACCGTCCCTCTGGCGCCCGGGGTGCGGCTCCGCTACTGCGGCCTTTTACGTGGTCGCGCGCCGCTTCGCCTGCTTCTGTGCCCGCTTCTGCATCTTCGCTTTCTTGCGCTTCTTCCTCAGCGGCGCGAGGATGCTACCCCGGCAGCGCGCGGTGCCGCAGCGGCAGAGGTACAGGGCTTCGGCGTCGGCGTCTTCGGTTCCGTCGCGCTGGTACCAGTAGTCATAGGCGAGCTCGTCGCCGGGCGCGATGCCCCGCCGCGCCGCGATGAACACGCGCCCACCGATCACATCGATTTCGCAGTTCGGATCGCACGAATGGTTGATGAAGCGCGAGACATTGCCGTTGCGCGCGCCATCGATGACGGTGTTCCTGCCGACCGTGAAGAGAAAGGTGTGGTGGCGTGCCATCGCTTCGTCGTCGTAGCGCTCGTCCGCCTCGGCGTCGGTGATGCGCTCGCCGGTGTACTCGATGATCCGGGCGCCCTTGCGGATGGTCGCCGTCGCGAACACGCCGCGGCCCTGGATGCGGGAGCGGCGCACGGCGATGAGCGCCGAGGACTTCGGCGGCGTCAGCACCTTCGGCTGAGGAAGCTTTTCGGACTGCGGTCTCGGCCGTTTCTTCGGATCGCGTTTCGTGGGCATCGCGGAATGGTAGCCGCGGCGCGCGGCAGTCGAGAACGTGCACCGCGCCGATGCACGACTCACGGCTCTCTACTGGCGATGGACTGCCCAGCCCGGAGCCATCGGGGGGGGAGCCCCTGATCAAACCGGAGCGCAGCGACCGGGCGCTGAGTGGCGGTCGGCGGATACAATGGGCGCAGCCCATCCACCGACGATGTCGCCGGTTTCCGGCGACATCGAGCCACGACAAAGCCCGTGGGGTAGGCCCGTCAGGGCCGTAGGGGCGGAGCCCCTGAACAGACGGCGATTGTCCGTGGTCGACAGAGCAGCGATGATCGCGGTGTCCACCCATGCCCGCCGATCCCCTGCCCATCCGCATCGACGCGCTGTTCTACCGCGAGGCCGACCGTTCGTATCGCATCGCGCCGCACATGCACCGCATCCACCAGTGGTACGTGCTGCTCCACGGAGGCGTGAACATCATCCTCGACGGCCAGGTGATCGAGCTGCATCCCGAGCAATCGATCGTGATGCCGCCAGGGGCGATGCGCGAGATCCACTGCCGCCAGAAGGCCCCTGGCTACCTCGTCGCGGTCTTCGAATCGCTCGGCATCGACCTCGCTCCGGTCACCGGCCGCGTGCTCGATACGCCGATGGAGCTGCGCCAAGACCTGCTGACCCTAGTGGATGAGCTGCGCATGCCGAAAGGTCCGGAGTCGCGCTTCCTCGCCTCCGCCCTGCTCACCCGCCTGCTGATCGGACAGAAACGCGCGGCCCTCGCCGGCCAGCCGCCGGTGTCGTCGCTGAACGCGGCCCAGCACCACGAGGTGGTCGCGCAGGCCGATGTGTTCATGGAGCGGAACTTCTTCCGCTCGGTGTCGCGGGCAGAGGTGGCCGCGGCGGTACACCTGTCCGAGCCCCACCTCGGGCGGCTGTTCAAGGCGGTCACCGGCAAGACGGTGCTCGAACGCCTCACCGAAATCCGCATCGGCCAGGCCAAGGCCCTTTTGTTGGAAAGCACCCTCTCGGTCACGCAGATCGCCCTAGATGTAGGCATAAGTTCTTTCAGTCACTTTAGTAAGACATTCAAGAGCGATTCCGGATTGTCGCCCTCGGACTATCGGCGCTTGGGTGGGCGTCTCTATGGATGATCGGATCGAGCACGTACGCGATCGTCGCGAGGTAGCAACGGCGGAGCCGGGTCTATCATCGCCGCCATGAGCAAGCACCAGCAATGCGTCCGCGCCGCGATCATCGGCTGCGGCGTCATCGCCCCCACCCACGCCAAGGCCCTGGCGCTGGACGGCCGTTCCGAACTGGTGCTGGCCTGCGATCCGAACCTCGATGCGGCGAAGAAAGTCGGTGCCGCCAAGGCCTCGGCCGACTGGCGCGACGCACTCAATCCAGGCATCGATCTGGTGATCATCTGCACGCCGCACCATGCGCATGCCGACCAGGCGGTGGCCGCCTTCGCCGCCGGCAAGCATGTGCTCTGCGAGAAGCCGCTCGCCACCTCGCCACTCGACGTGCGCCGGATGGTCGACGCCGCCGCCGCCGCGAAGACCGTCGCCAGCGGCATCTTCCAGCACCGCTTCGCCCCGCTCGCGCGCCGCCTGCACGAGCTCTTGCGCTCAGGCGATTTCGGTGCGGTCGAACAAGCGACGATGGACTTCAAGTGCACGCGCACGGCCGAGTACTACGCAAGCGGGCCCTGGCGCGGCCGCTGGGCCGGCGAAGGCGGCGCGCTGATGATCAACCAAGCGATCCACACCCTGGATCTGATGAACTGGTTCTGCGGCCGCCCGGTGTCGGTGGCGGGCCGGGTCGAGCGGCGGCGGCTCGCCTCGATCGAGTGCGAGGACTTCGCCGAGGCCACCGTCACCTACGCCCCATCGGACACCGGCGCCGGCGCGATCGCGCGCTTCCGCTGCGAAAACGACCAGAAGACCAATTGGGCGATGAAGATCGAGGTCACGTGCCGCTTCGGCCGCTTCACCCTCGGCGAGAACCACCGCCTCATCGACATCGAGCATCCCAACGCCGCGCTAGTGTCCGAGCTGCGCGCCATGGACCAGGTGCACCTCGACGGCTGCAAGCTACCGGGCAAGGACTGCTACGGCGACCACCATGCCCTGCAGGTCCAGGACGTCATCAGCGCGATCATCGCCGATCGCGCGCCGTTCGTGCGTCTGCAGGACGCGGCGTCTTCGAACCAGCTGGTGCTCGGCCTCTACACCAGCTCGGCGGCGGGCGGGAAGCCAGTCACCCTGCCCGCGGCCGACTTCGCGCGCCCGGCGCTATCACTCCAGGAAGCCGCCGCCGCGCGCTGATCTCGCACCGAGCGGGGCCTGCCAGCGGCAGGTAACGCCAACCATGCGCCGGAATCCGCCTCAGAACACCAGCGAACCTCCATCTTCACCGCAACCGCACCATCCAAGGAAATTCATGACCACTCCCGCACACGTCCGCCTCGGCATCATCGGGGTCGGCAGCATGGGCAGCCACCACACCGAGAACCTGATCGCGAAGAAGGTCCCGCGTTGCGATCTGCAGGCGCTGTGCGACACCGATCCCGAGCGCTTGGCGAAGTATCCGGGCGTGCGCGCCTTCACCGACAGCAAGGCCATGATCCGTTCGGGGCTGGTCGACGCGGTGCTGATCGCGACCCCGCACTACGACCACACCACCATCGGCATCGACGCGCTCGAGCAGGGCCTGCACGTGCTCACCGAGAAGCCGCTGTCCGTCCACAAGGCCGACTGCGAGAAGCTCATCGCCGCTTATAAGAAGCGCCCGAAGAAGTCGCAGGTGTTCGCCGCGATGTTCAACCAGCGCACCGAGCCGGCCTACATCAAGCTCCGCCACTTGATCAAGTCGGGTGAGCTCGGCGAGATCCGCCGCATCAACTGGATCGTCACCGACTGGTACCGCACGGAAGCGTACTACGCCTCGGGCGGCTGGCGCGCCACCTGGCGCGGCGAGGGCGGTGGCGTGCTGATCAACCAGTGCCCGCACAATCTGGACATGATGCAGTGGCTCTTCGGCATGCCGAGCAAGGTCCGCGGCTTCTGCGGCCTCGGCAAGTGGCACAAGATCGAGACCGAGGATCAGGTCACCTCGTTCCTCGAATACCCGAACGGCGCCACCGGCGTCTTCGTCACCACCACCGGCGAGGCCCCGGGCACCAACCGCCTCGAGATCGCCGCCGAGAATGGCAAGGTGGTGCTCGAGAACGGCAAGCTCACCTGGACCAAGAACCTGGTGCCGATGAGCGAGTTCAGCCGCACCACCCAGGCGCGCTTCGACCGCCCCGAGACCTGGAACGTCGAGATTCCGACCAACGGCCACGCCGGCCAGCACGTCGCGATCATCCACAATTTCGTCGACGCCATCCTCGACCAGAAGCCGCTGATCGCCGAGGCCACCGAGGGCGTGAACTCGGTCGAGCTCGGCAACGCCATGCTGCTGTCCTCGATCCTGGGTAAGACGCTCGAACTGCCGCTCGACAGCGCGATGGTCGAGAAGGAGTTCAAGAAGCTGATCAAGGATTCGAAGTTCGAGAAGAAGGTGGTCAAATCCACCGAGGCGAGCATGGGCAAGTCGTTCGCGAACGTGGACAAGGCCTGAACATGAAGCTCTCGCAAGTAGCAGCCCAGCTCTTCACCGTCCGCGACCACTGCAAGAACGCCGTCGATTTCGCGGCATCGATCAAGAAGGTGAAGAAGATCGGCTATGGCGCCGTGCAAGTCAGCGGTGTCGGACCCATCCCCGAGGATGAGATCGTCAGGATCTGCTCCGGAGAAGGCGTCACGATCTGCGCCACCCACGAAGGCGGCCAGCAGATCTGCGACGAGACCCAGAAGGTCATCGACCGCCTGGGCAAGCTCGGCTGCAAGTATACCGCCTATCCGTGGCCGCACACCAATCCGAAGACCGAGGCCGAAACCCGCGCGCTGGCGGCGTCGTTGGACAAGGCGGGCGAGAAGATGCGCGCCGCCGGACAGGTGCTGTGCTACCACAACCACGCCATCGAGTTCAAGCGCGTCGAGGCCGATGGCGCCGGCAGGACGATGCTCGACATCATCTACGACGAGACCGACCCGCGGAATCTCCAGGGCGAGCCCGACATGTACTGGGTCCAGGCCGGCGGCGGCAATCCCGAGCAATGGGCGACGCGCCTGCACAAGCGGCTGCCGCTGATCCACATGAAGGACTACGGCATCCGCGATGGCAACACCGCGACCATGATGGAGATCGGCGCCGGCATGCTCAATTGGCGCGCGATCGTCGCCGCCGCAGAGCGCTCCGGCTGCGAATGGTTCATCGTCGAGCAGGACACCTGCCCAGCCGACCCCTTCGACTCCCTGGCCCAGAGCTTCGCCTACGTGAAATCCGTCCTCGCCGAGAAATGATCCATAATCCACGAAGATGAGTCGGTAACGCATAGCCCGTTCGAACCAGGCGCCCCAAGCCTTCCGTTGCCTCCCTTCCAGGGGGGCAGCGCGGAGCGCGATGTTGGGGGGCCGTAGCCCCCAACCGAAAGTCATATGTATTTCACCGGATTCGCCGACGAGGCCGCCCACTCGATCGACAATCAGATCAAGGCCACCAAGGAACTCGGCTGGCGCTTCATCGAATCGCGCAAGATCGATGGTGCGAACATCCATGACATCACGGACGAGGCCTTCGAGCAGGTGTGCGCCAAGCTGCAGGCCGGCGGCGTGGCGGTTAACTGCTTCGGTTCAGCGATCGCGAATTGGGGCAAGGCGGTCGACAAGCCGAACGATCCATCGCTGGCCGAGGCTAAGCGCGCGATCCCGCGCATGCGGCGGCTCGGCGCCACGTTGATCCGCGTCATGTCGTACGCGGTGCTGCCGGGCAGGGGACCCGAGGACCAGATGGAGACCGAGCGCTTCGCGCGCATGCGCGAGCTCACCACGATGTTCCTCGATGCCGGCATCCAACCGGTGCACGAGAACTGCAACAATTACGGCGGCATGGGCTGGGTGTACACCCTGCGGCTGCTCGAGAACGTCCCCGGATTGAAGCTGGTCTTCGACACCGGCAACCCGGTGCACGATGGCGATCGCACCAAGCCGCCGCTGGCCGACGGCAGCTACCCACGCCAGTCTTCGTGGGAATTCTACAGCCATGTGAAGGCCCACATCGCCTACGTGCACATCAAGGATGCGCGGTTCGACGTCGAGAAGAAGCAGGTCGTGCACACCTTCCCCGGCGAAGGGGACGGCGACGTGCGGCGAATCGTCAAGGACCTGCTGCAGGACGGCTATGACGGCGGCTTCTCGATGGAGCCGCACCTGGCAGTGCAGCACCACGACCCTTCGATCTCCTCACCCGAGGCGATCATGTACGCGAACTACGTCGAGTACGGACGGTGCTTCACAAAGCTGTTCGCCGAGGTCCAGGCGGAGGTCGCCGGCACGCGTCGTCGCGTAAAGGCCTCGGCCCCTGGCTGAACCACGCTTAACCACGCTTCACGAGCGGCACGATGGTTGCTGTGATCGACAACCGCGCTCAATCCGAGTGCGGTTGTGTGTTTTGAGTGCGAAATCGGACCATTTAGCCTAATTGACAGGCCGCTCATGGCAACTGTATCGTGGTGAAACATTTTCATCCCGAAGGCGCCACCGTGCACGTCCATCCCCTGTTCCGACACCTCATCCGCGCCGCCGCGCTCAGCCTCCCCGTGGCGTGCTTCGCCGACGACGGCGCGTCCCCGGCGGCGCCCTCGCCCATCAACAGCGGCGACACCGCCTGGATGCTGATCTCGACCGCGCTGGTCCTGTTCATGACCATCCCCGGGCTGTCGCTGCTCTATGCGGGCCTGGTGCGCGCCAAGAACGCGCTGTCCATCTTCATGCAGTGCTTCGCCATCACCTGCCTGGTCACCGTGCTGTGGGTGGCGTACGGCTACAGCCTGGCCTTCTATCCCACCGGCGGGCCCGTGGGTGGACTGCACGCATTCATCGGCGACCTGAGCGTGGCGTTCCTCGCTGGCGTGCATCCTTCGAGCGTGCATCCGGGAGCGGGAACGATTCCGGAGTCCGTCTACTGCTGCTTCCAGCTGACCTTCGCGATCATCACCCCGGCGCTGATCATCAGCGCCTTCGCCGAGCGCGTGAAGTTCTCGGCGGTGATGATCTTCACCGCCGCATGGTTCACCCTGGTCTACCTGCCGATCTGCCACATGACCTGGGCGCCCACCGGACTCTTCCATTCGTGGGGCGTGTTCGATTTCGCCGGTGGCTGCGTGGTGGAGACCAATTCCGGGATTTCCGGCCTCATCGCCGCGATGGTAGTCGGCAAACGCCTCGGCTATCCGAACACGCCGATGCTGCCGCACTCCATCGCGCTCGCGGTGGTCGGCGGCGGTATGCTGTGGGTCGGGTGGTTCGGCTTCAACGCCGGCAGCGCCGGCACCTCGGGCGCCATCGCGGGGATGGCGATGCTCAACACGCACGTGGCCTCGGCAGTCGCCGCGACCATCTGGATGTTCATCGAATGGGTCCGCTTCGGCAAGCCGAGCGCGCTCGGGGTGGTCACCGGCTCGCTCGCCGGGCTGGTGGCGATCACGCCCGCCTGCGGCTTCGTCGAGCTTCCCGGCGCCATCGTCATCGGCGCGGTCGCTTGCGTGCTGTGCTACTTCTTCGTGACCGTCTTCAAACGCCGCTTCTCGTACGACGACACCCTGGACGTGTTCGGCGTGCATGGCGTCGGCGGCATCGTCGGCACGGTACTGCTCGCTTGCTTCGCGACCAAGGCGATGGCCGGCAGCGACGTCAGCATCGGCGCCCAGCTGTGGATCCAGGCCAAGTGCGTGCTGATCACCATCGGTTGGGCCGCGGCCGGCACGTACATCTGTGCCAAGGCCATCGACCTCACCATCGGCCTGCGCGTTCCGCAGGCCGTCGAAGCCGGCGGCGTGGATCTCGATCAGCACAACGAGGTCGCGTATTCGATCGAAGAGCGGGTTTAGGTGTTTCGGGGGCTCCGCCCCCGAGCCCCCACGGCCTTTGTCGGCCTTCGAATTGTCCCTACCGGCCAATTCGTTTGCGTGATGGGCTGCGCCCATTATTCACGCAAACCAGGCCTCGGCGGCCGGCGGCGTTGCCGCGGCTGGGACGGGCTTCGCCCGGGTAGGACAGCCGAAGCCGAAGCCCCTGCACTATGCTCTTTCCGTAGCACCCCGGTCCTACACCCTGGGCGGGATGGACTGGATACACACGCTGTATGATCACGAGGGACTCAAGCACCTCGTAAGCAGCGGCGGACTCCTGCTGCTGGCAAGCATCGTGTTCGCGGAAACGGGACTGTTCATCGGCTTCTTTTTGCCTGGCGACAGCCTGCTGGTCACGGCCGGCGTCGTTTGCGGGCTCCACCCGGAGGTACTGTCGTTCGTCCCGGTCGTAAGCCTCCTGATCGTCGCGGCGGTTGCCGGGAACTGTCTCAACTTCTGGTTCGGCACAATGACCGGTGACCACGTGCGCGGCCGGCCAGACAGCCTGTTGTTCAAAAGACGACACCTTCAGGAAGCCGAGGATTTCTACAGGAAATACGGCGGTTGGGCCATTGTCGCCGGGCGATTCATCCCGGTGGTGCGGACGTTCGTACCGTTCGCCGCAGGCATGGCGGGCATGCGCTGGGTTCCCATGCTGCTGTGGACCGTGCTCGGAGGCATCGCCTGGATCTTATCCATGACCGGTCTGGGTTACGCCGCTGCGCAGGACGAAACCATGGTGAAGAACATGCACTACCTCGTGATCCTGGTGGTCGCCGTTTCCTTCCTGCCCATCGCCATCGGCCTGATCCGTCGTTGGCGGGCCGGGCGCCGCGCACCCGGCGGGGCGTAGAAGACCAAGGCGTTCATGACGAAGCACCGGGGACGTACGGCTCCGTGCGAACTTTCCCGCGCAGAGCCTCGACCCGAACGCTCCTGACTCCTGGACAGCAACCGCCCGCCGGGTCACAGTGACGGCATGTCCGACGACATCGTGTCCTATGCCGACGTCTCGTTCTCGTACCGGGGGGATTGGCTCAACCGCATCGATGCCCTGCGCCAGGTGACGCTCGCGGTGCCGGCCGGATGCGCCTACGGATTCCTCGGAGCCAATGGCGCCGGCAAGTCGACCAGCATCAAGCTGCTGATGGGCCTTCTGCACGGACACGGCGGCGCCATCCGCCTGTTCGGTTCGCCCATCGGCGATCATCGCCTGCGCGCGCGTCTCGGTTACCTGCCCGAGCAACCGTACTTCTACGACAACCTCGCCCTCGAGGAGTACCTGGCGTATCTCGGCCGCTTGTCGGGGATGACCAAGGCGCAGATCGGCCCGGCGCGCGAGCGCGTCTACCAGCTGCTCGACCTGGGCGACCTGCGCGCGCGCAAGCTCAAGAGCTTCTCGAAAGGCATGCGCCAGCGTTTCGGCCTCGCCCAGGCGATCTTCCACCAGCCGGATCTGCTGGTGCTCGACGAGCCGTTCTCGGGGCTCGATCCGTTGTGGCGGGCACGCTTCAAGGAGGTCATGGCGCTCGAGCGCAAGCGCGGCGCAACGCTGTTCTTCTCCAGCCACATCCTCAGCGATGTCGAGGATCTCTGCGACCGCTACGGCGTCATCGACCACGGCACGGTCCTCGAGCAGGGCCGCATCGCCGACCTGCTCGGCCAGGCGCCTCTCGAGCTCACCGGCTCGGGTCCGATCCCCGCCGGAGCGGCCGATCTCGCCGACGGGACCTGGCGCCTGTCGTTCCCCGAGAGCGATCGTGCCCGCGCTCTCGCGAGCCTTCCGGCCGGTGCCGAGATCCTGCGTCTCGAACGCCACCGCTTGGATCTCGAGGCGTGGTTCGTCTCGCGTGTGCGCGCCCACCACGGCGCGGGCTCGCCGCTGGCGGCATCAGCAGCATCAGCGACATCCACGAAGAGCCGCGGAGAGCGGCCATGATCGCCATCATCGCCGGCGCCACCTTCCGCGAGGCGGCGCGCTCGCGCGCCTTCCTCTCGCTGCTCGGCCTCTACGCCTGCGCGGTGATGATGTCGCGCCTGGTTGGATGGATCAGCGGCACCGACGGCAACCTCATCACCGCCAACATGGTGATGAGCCTGCAGAGCATCATCGGCGTGCTGGTAGCGGTGGCGACCGGCACCGCCCTGGTGCAGACCGAGATCCAGCAGAAGACCCTCTACACCGTGCTCTCGCGACCGGTGCGGCGCTGGCATTTCGTGGTCGGAAAGTTCCTCGGCCTGGCGCTCGCGCTCGCCTGCGGCCAATCGGCGATGCTCGCGCTCGGCCTCGGCTACCTGGCGCTGACAGGCGCGCCGGTGAACGCCTGGATGGTGCTCGCGGGCGCGCTCACCACCGTCGAGGTGCTGGTGATGGCGGCGGTGAGCCTGTGCTGGACGTCGCTGTCGAGCCCGCTGCTGGCAACGGTGCTGTGCCTGGCGACCTATGCGATCGGTCACGCGGTGGGATCGCTTCCCCAGCTGATGTACCACCTGCAGGGATTCCAGGCCACCATCTGCGTGTGGCTGGCCTGCCTGGTCCCGAACCTGTCGCTCTATGAGTACCGCGACCAGGCAGTGCACGGCCTGCCCATCTCGCCCGAGGACACGGCGATGCGGCTGCTCTATGGGGTGATGTGGATCGCCCTGCTGGTGACGGTCACGGTGTCGGTGCTGCGGCGGAAACAGCTGTGAAGCGAGCCTCGGCGGCATCTCCAGCGGCCGCTCCATCGGCGACTCCAACACCTCCGAGGAACTCGCGATTGCCGTGCTGGCCGATCATCCTCGCGCTGCTGGCCACCGCCGCGTGGTGGAATTCGCAGCGCTTCGGTGAGCGCGCCATGGTGCCGCGCACCAAGGACCTGTCCTTCCTGCCCTCTCCGGTGATGGCGCGCATGCTCAGCATGGGACACCCGGCGGCGGCGGCGAAACTGCGTTGGATCGACAGCTTCGCGTACTTCGAGCTGCAGCTCGATCGCCACGACGACACCCTCGCCGGCACCGGCGAGAGCGGCTTCCGGCGCCTGTACGACATGCTCATCGACCTCGATCCCCACTTCGAGCTCTTCTACCAGCACGCGGCCTTCAACACCGGAGCGCTCGAGAACCGCCATGACATCGCGTTGGGCTACCTGATGCGCGGCACCATCGAGATGCCTCGGTCCACCGCGCTGTGGCGACAGGCGGCAGCCGAGCTGCACACCAACTACCAGTGGGAGGAACGCCAGCCCGCGTCCATGGAGGCGTTCCTCGATCAGTGGGAAGCGGCCGAGAGCACCTACAACGAGAAGCGCCAGGTGTGGGATTGGAAGACGGCGATGGCACGGCGCCAGTACCGCGGACTCGATCAGATCGGCTACTGGCAGGACCAGCTCGCCTCGTCGACCCCGGGATCGCCGACCGCCGACTACATCGAACACACCATGCGCGACCAGCTCGCGCGCTTCGCCGTGACCGAGCTGCAGGCGCTCGTCGACGCCTACCGCTCACGTCACGGCATCCCTCCGTTGCTGCTCGCCGATGCGCTCGAGCCCGAGTCGGTCGCGGCTCGCTACCCCGCGGGGCCTCCGCCCTGGGGCCCGGTGACCATCGACGCTGGGCGTCTCGCCCTGAGGAGCGATCCATTCGGATTCGATCTCACCCTGCGCGATGGCACTGTCACCAGTCCCGGATTGGAGCGCAGCCGGGCGGAGCACCGCATGTATCACCTGTCCTCGCAGCTCGCCGAGGCGGCGAAGCGCGATGGTCGCTGGGCGGAGACATTGGATGAGGCGCGCAAGGCCGGCATCGAGTTCGCCGAACTTCCGGGAGGCGGCGCCTACCGCATCGTGGAGCATGCGGTGACGATCGATTGGCAGCCTCCGCCGCGGCCGGCTTGGAGACTGCGGCCACAGAACGGCGGCGCGCCGCGGAAGTGACCAGCTACGGCCGTGCGCGCCCTGGCGCGCACGGGGAGCGCTCCGGAGCGTCCCCTGGGACATCCCACGAGAGTTGGCACGCGGCGTGATCCCGTCGCCACGGTGAGCGAAAATCCTTGAGCACCTCGCGTGCGCGGAAGAATCCCCGTCAGCGCCGCATCGATCGGGCGCGCATCGGAGCCTCCATGACGCCTCCTTCGCAGCTGCCTCCAGTGGGATCGCAATTGGGCGTGTTCGGCTCGAAGTACGACATGGCGAAGGACAGCGAGCTGATCCTCGACGCCGTCGTCGCCGCGGGTTACGGCTCGGTCGAAGGCGGCACCAAGGCCCAGCCGGGCTTCAAGGCCGCGCTCGATCGCCGCGGACTGACATTCGCGGCCGCCCATACCTCGATGAGCGGACTGCTCGATGCGAAACCGCTGATCGAGCACATGCACGCCATGGAGTCGTCCGACATCTGCAACTCGGGAATCCTGGAGTGGCAGAACCGCACCGCGGCGATGTACCGCGATTCGATCGCCAAGCTCAACCAGATCGGCCGCGAGCTGCGCAAGGAGGGCATCCGCCTCCACTACCACAATCACGACTTCGAGTTCACCGAACGCTTCGATGGCAGGTCGGGCATGGATCTGCTGATCGAAGGCCTGGATCCGCAAGCCTGCGATCTGTGCATCGACGTGGCTTGGGTGCTCAAGGGCGGCGACGATCCCGCCGCGTTCCTGAGCCGCCACGCCGACCGGATCGGATACCTGCATTTCAAGGATTTCGACGACGCCGGCTGGATCGAACTCGGCCAGGGCAAGGTCGACTTCGCCGCGATCATGCGCGTGCTTCCGGGCATGAAGCAGGTGCGCTGGGTGATGATCGAACAGGACAAGACCGCGATCGACCCGAAGGACAGCGTGGCCATCAGCCGGCGTTATCTGAAGCAGTCGTTCGGCTACTGATCCCCCAGACCTCGTCATCATTCCCCCCTTCTCGACTCCTCCAGCAAACCTTCTGCAACCAACAGGACACATCACGACATGAGCAGAATCCGCGGCGCGGTCATTGGCATCGGCGGCATCGGCAAGCACCACGGCAAGTTCCAGCTCGACACCGGGCGCGTCGATCTGGTTGGCGTGTGCGACGCGAATCCGAAGGCGAAGGAGGTGGCGGACAAGGAGTTCGCCGGCGTGCCCTTCTATACCTCGATCGAGCAGATGCTCGCGAAGGAGAAGCCCACGCTGGTGTCGATCGCCACGCCGCACAACCTGCACGCGCCCCAGGCCATCCAATGCCTGAAGGCCGGCGCCGCGGTGGTGGTCGAGAAGCCCATGGCCACCACCTACGTAGATGCCCAGGCGATGGTCAAGGCGGCGAAGGAGACCGGCAAGTCCCTCACCGTCTACCACAACCGCCGCTTCGATCCCTGGTACCTCGCGGCCAAGAGCGCGATCGACGACGGGCTCATCGGCAACGTCTTCGAGATCAACACCGGCATCGGCTATTCCGGCCGCTCGCCGACCTGGCGCGGCGACAAGATCGCCAGCGGCGGCGTGCTCTTCGACTGGGGTGCGCACCTGGTGGACTACTCGGTGCACCTGGCGAAGAGCGAGGTGACGTCGGTCTCGGGTTGGTTGTACACCAAGCCAGGCACGGATCCGAAACTCAATGAGGACCATGGCCAGGTGACGATCAATTTCGCCTCGGGCGCGCGCGCCCTCGTCACGGTGTCGGGCCTGGTGTTCGATGAGCTGCAGCGCTTCAAGATCCTCGGCGACAAGGGCACGATCTCTGATCCCTGGCATTGGGGGGATGACGGCAAGCTCAAGATCAGCACCCGGCTCGCCGGCGGCGACCATGCGAAGATCGAGGTCAACTACCGCGCGTGGAAATCGCAGCAGTGGTACGACAATGTCGCCGCGCACGTGCTGGATGGCGTGCCTCTGCATATCTCGGCGGAGAGCGCGGCCCGCAACATCAACATCCTGTGCACCGCGGAACGTTCCCACAAGCAAGGCGGCACCGCGTTGCCGCTTTCTACATAGGGGCTCCGCCCCTTCGGCCCTGGCGGGCCTACCCCACGGGCTTTGTCGGGGCTCGATTTCGCCGGGGGCCGGCGAAATCGTCGGCGGATGGGCTTCGCCCATTATATCCGCCGACCGCCCCTCGGCGCCCGCCCCATCGCGGAGCGATGGGGCCCCCCGGGAGGCGTTCCCTGCGGGTGATCGGAAGTGTCAGATCGAATTGAGCCCAGGCTTCAATGAGATGACCTTCGTGCCCTGGACGAAGGTTCCGCTCACGCCGTGAGGCAACGTGACCGTGCCGGTGACTGCGGCGCCGGACGCGCGCAGGTCGGCCTCGATCACGCCCTGCGGATGCGCGAGGGTGCCCTTCGCCCAGGCCAGGGGGCCGAGCTTCGGCTCGATGCGTACCGTTGCGAAGCCGAAGGTCGCCGGGCGGATGCCGAGGATGCTCGCGAAGTAATGGTGCAGCGGATGGGCGCCCCAGGCGTGGCAGTCGGAGCGGCTCGGTTCCGGGGCTTCCAGCGTGGTGTGCAGGCCGAGGCCGCCGAGCGAGAACCACAGGTCCATGCGCCCGATGATCAGATCGGTGCGGCCGAGCATGCGGTAGGTCTCGAACAGGTAGTGGCTGAAGTAGATGGTGGTGCGCGCGAGATCGGCGTCCGCGAGCAGCCCCGATTCGACGCGCGGGCGACGCGCGGGCGGCACGTTGCCGCCGATCAGCGCCAGGCACTGCGCGTGCTCGCTGAACGTGGTCTTGGCGCGGTCGTCGGCGTAGAGTCCGCGGCGCTCGTCCCAGAACGTTACGTCGATCGCGGCCGAGAGCCGGTCGGCGAGCCGCCGGCAGCGAGCCGCCTGCTCGGGATCCCCCACCATGTCCTCGAGACTGGCGGCGAGGCGCAGGGTCAGCGCGAACTGCCAGTTCAGTGGCCCGCTGACGCCGGTATCGCCTTCGAGCGGCATGCCGTTCTTCCAGCTCGGCACCCAGTCCATGAAGTTCCAACCGTGCGGAGCCTCGACCAGTCCATCGGCGTTGAGGAAAGCGCAGAACGCGTCGATCACCGAACGCACGCCGAGCAGGCGCGCGCGGACGAAGGCCGGCTCGCCGCGCCACATCGCGTAATCGTGCACCATGCACACCCACCACAGTGAGAACGGCGGGATCATCTGCTTGGCGAAGCTCGGGTAGCGCGACTGGGTGAGACCAGAGGTGTCGCGCGACTGGTCGAACAGCTCGATGGCCTTGCGCGGCAGGCGGGCGTCGCGGGTCATCGCGTAGGTCACCAGAACCTCGAGTCGCGTGTCGCCGACGTACATGAGCTGCTCGTAGTACGGGCAGTCCATATAGGTCTCGTGGGAGCACGCTTCGAGCGTGCGGATCGCCGGCACCATCACCGCCGCCAGGCGCGGGTCGCTCGACGAGAACGTCGCGTCCCACTGGAACGGATAGTGGGTCTCGCGCAGGCGCAGCGCATCGATGGTCAGCGCGTCGTCGGCAGTCATGACCACCACCTCGAGGTAGCGACCGGATTCCCACCACAGCGACTCGAACCGACGCGTGCGTCCGCCATCGGGCTCGAAGGCGTCGCCGATGCCTTCGAAGAGCTTGCCGTCGATCTCGTCGCGATTGCCCTTCGGCCCGTAGCCGTGGCTCTCCTTGACGAACATGCCCTCGGCCCAGTGGATGCGCACCGAGGAGCCCTTGCCGCCCGAGACCGTCAGCTCGGGATAGGCGGTGTGGTAGTCCTGGAGATCGACGATCACGCGCCGCCGCGTGCGTGCGGGGATCACCAGCGACGACTTGCCGGAGAGCAGGCGGTTCCAGCCGTCGACTTCCGCGGCCAGGTGCGCGGTCGACGAGACGAACAGCTTGGTGGTGTCATCGCTCGCGATCACCTCAACGTGTCGCGCGACGCCGACGTTCAGCGGCTGGTCGAGCATCGGTGGCAGTTTCGCCGGCGACAGGAACCAGGTGGCGTTGCCATCCATCATGCGATCAGCGTTGCCGCACTGGCCGACGGCGTGGGCGGGCTTCCAGCCGTCGCCCTCGCCGCGCTCGAAGCCCCAGCTCGCGTCCTTGCCGCTGATGCGCACCTTGGCGCCGGCACCCCACGCCATTCCCGGCGGCAGGAAGGTGTAGCCGCCGAGGCGCTTGCATTCCCATGCAGCCTTGCCCGTATCCAGCAGCGCGGCGTGCGCGCCTTCTGACGCCAGCACGAAGCGCGAGCGCACCGAGAACTGCGCGAACGGGCACGGACCCTGCGGACCGAGCCACCAGGTGCGGGCGACGATGACGTGCTCGCCTGCGGCGAGGTCGAGATCGTAGGTCTCGAAGTACCAGTGGCCGAGATCGCCGCGCTCGGAGCCGCGGCCGACGCGCTCGCCGTCGACGAACAGCTCGTAGCGCTCATCAGCCGACACGTGCACACGCACCCTGGCGGCGGCGTCGAGACGAAAGCGGCGGCGGAAGGCCACCACCACCGGCTCGGTGCTGGCGTGCACGGTCTCGCAGATCCACTTCGCCGGCCACTGGCCGCGCACCCAGAAATTCTTGTCCGAGAGATCCATGAACGGGTCGGAAGGGAGGAGGGTGCGCATGGGATGGGCCTTGGGGGCGGGGGCGGGGGCGGGGGCGGAGATAAGGAGAAGGGAAAGCAGAAAGCTAGAAGCTAGAAGCTAGAAGCTAGAAGCTAGAAGACGGAGCTGAGGGAGCGGCGGGAAGGGCGCAAGGGCGCGCCGAAGGGTGACGTCAGGCGGGGGCGCTGAAGCGGTAGGTGCCTGAGCCGACGGCGAAGACCGCGGCACCGGGCTCGTGGCGCAGGAAGCGCACGCCTTCAGCTCCCGACGCGGGCTTCGTATCCTCAAGGATGTCCTTGGCGTCACCACGCGCGGGGACGTGCACCTCGGCGGTGGCGTTCGCGGGGATGGTGACGTCGAGCCGGAAGCGGCCATCGACGATGCGCCAGGCGCTGACGATGGTGCCGCGCACCGAACGGAACTCGCCGCGCGCGTGCGTGAGCACTCCACCCGAGCGCGGGCGGATGACGATCTCGCGGAAGCCCGGACCGGCGAGATCGATACCAGCGATGTTGGCGTACATCCACTCGCCCACGGCGCCGAAGGCGTAGTGGTTGTAGGAATTCATGTTGCCGATGTTCACCGGACCCGACTCGGGGGTGTAGCTGTCCCAGCGCTCCCACATGGTGGTGGCGCCATTCTTCACCGTGTACAGCCACGACGGGAAGGTGTCGGTCAGCAGCAGCCGGAAGGCGACATCGTCGCGCCCGGCCTCGGACAACGCGGGCAGCAGATGGCCGGTGCCGAGGAAGCCGGTGTGCAGGTGCCAGCCGGCGCGCTCGATGGCCTCGACCAGGTGGTTCGCGGCTGCCGGGCGCTGGGCTTCCGGCAGCATGCCGTAGCGCAACGCCAGGATGTAGGCGCTCTGGGTGTCGCTGGTGACGCGGCCATCGGCGGCCACGTGCTTGGCGGCGAAGGCGCTCTTGATGCCATCGAAGACCGCACGCATGCGCGCGGCGTCCTGGCGCCGGCCGATCGCCTCGCCCATGTCGGCGACGATGCGCGCGGCGAAGGCGTGGTGGATGGGCGCGAGCACCTCGTTCGGCGTCTGCGGCGCGGGCGACACCCAATCGCCGAAATTCCAGTTGCCGTAGTGGTTCTCGGCGGCCTTGGCGGTCAGGTGGTCGACCCACTTGAGCATCGCCGCGAAATGGCGCTCGATGATGCGCGTGTCGCCGTACACCCGCCAGATCGTCCACGGCACGATCACTCCGGCATCGCCCCAGCCGTAGTGGCCGGTGTCAGTGCACTCGTTGGTGGGAGCGAAGTCCGGAAACGCGCCGTTGGCGTGCTGGGCGTCGACCATGTCCTGCTGGTATTTGTGGAAGAACGCAGCGCAGTCCATGTTGAAGGTGGCGGTGCGCACGAAGATCTGCGCGTCGCCGGTCCAGCCCGCGCGCTCGTCGCGCTGCGGGCAGTCGGTGGGCACGCTGATGAAGTTGCCGCGCTGGCCCCAGCGGATGTTGCTCTGCAGCTGCATCAGCTGCGGATGCGAGCAGGTGAACGAGCCCGACCACGGGCAGTCAGAATTCAGCACCACGCCCACCACGTCCTCGGCGGCGATCGCGCCGGGCAGGCCGGTGATCTCGACGTAGCGGAAGCCGTGGAAGGTGAGCGACGGCTCGTACACCTCTTCGCCGCCGCCGCGGCAGATGTAGGTGTCGGTGGCGCGGGCCGAGCGCAGGTTCTCGGTGTAGAGGCTGCCATCCTTGGCCAGCATCTCGCCATGGCGGATGACGACGCGTGTGCCAGCAGGAGCGCGCAGGCGTACGCGCGCGCGGCCGGCCAGGTTCTGCCCGAGATCGAAGATCAGCACACCCGGGCGGTGCTCGATGAGCGTGCGCGCGGCGATCAGGGCGGTGGCGCGCACTGGTTCATCGGCCTGGGCCACGAGAGCTCCGACCGGAGCCTGGATCCGCATCGTCTCACGCCACTGCGCGGCCACCGTCTCGCCATCTTCCCAGCCCGCCAGCTCACGAGTCGCGTCACGCGTCTCGCCCATGAACAGATCGGCCGCGCACAGCGCCCCGGTCGCGCCGCGCCAGGAGGTGTCTGAAATCACGATCTCCGACGAGCCGTCCTCGTAGTCGAGATGCAGCTGGCACAGCAGGCCCTTCTCGGTGCCGAAGACGTTCGCGCCAAAGAACTGATAGCCGGAGTACCAACCGTCGCCCACCACCGCCGCGAGCACATTGCCCCCCTCGCGCACCAGATCGGTGGCGTCGTAAGCCTGGTACTGGATGCGCTTGCGGTAGTCGGTGATGCCGGGGGCGAGCTCCTGGTCGCCCACGCGCTGGCCGTTGAGGCGCAGCAGGTAGATGCCGGCCGCGGTCGCGTAGATGCGCGCGCGCGCCAGGCGCGCGCGCGCCGTGAAGGCCGTGCGCAGGTACGCCGCTGGCACCAGCTTGTCCATGCGGTTCCAGATGTGGTCCTCTGGCCACGGGCCGGAGCCGAACGCGCCGACGTCGCGCGCCGGCGCCCAACCGTCCTTCGTCTCGTGCCAGCCGGGCGCGTCCTTCTCGCTCGGCTCGAGGCGCGTCCTCCACTCCGGCGAAGTCGCGATCTCGATGATGCGGCCATCGGCCATCTCGATCTCGATCAGCGCGATCAGCGCCGCTCCGGGCGTGAACCAGCACTGCATCGCGAGCGTGTTCTGGCCTGCGACCAGCTGCTTGGCGATATCCCAGCGCGCGGGCGCGCGCATCGTCCACAGCCACTTCCAGGCGTCGATGGTCTGGCCGTTCACGTACAGGTACGGGATCTGGAAGTTCCAGGGGTCCTTCTTCCCCTCGCACACGAAGGTCAGGGTCGCGGTCGCGATCGCGCCGGCGGGAATCTCGAAGCGATGCGAGAATTGCACGCGGCTCGGAGCCGGGGCTGGCTCACCGGCCGGCGCGATCCAGCGCGAGCGCGCCAATGACAGACGCTCGTCGTCGCCGCGCGGACGGATGCCGATCCATTGCGCGCGCCAGTCCTCCGGTTTCAACAGCGCCGTCTCCAACCAGGCGGGCTGGCTCCATGGGGACGGCTGCCCGGACGCATCCCACACCCGCACCTTCCAGTGGCAGCGCTGGCGGGACTCCAGTGTTTTGCCGGCGTACGGCACGTGCGCGGTATCGTCCGACTCCACCCGTCCGCTGTCCCACAGGTCGCCCACGTCGCGCGCCAACGCCTCGGCCGAACTGGCGACCAGCACCTGGAAGGCGCTCTGCCGCTGTGATCGTTCCGGCGACTCGACGATCCAGCCCAGGCGCGGATCGGCGATGCCGATACCCAGCGGGTCACGGCGGTAATCGCAGCGCAGATCGGAGGCGGTCAGGGTGCTGGGCATGTGGACTCCGGAGGACGACGCTACCCGCACCGCCCGCGCGACAATCGCACGGAACGGAGGCGACTAGGATGGAATTGCCATTATGAGCTGCGATCGACCCGGAACCACGCCGATCGACTCATCAGGCGGGTCAGCCCCACTCGAAATTGCCCGGGCCAGCCTCGGGCGGGCGGATGTGGCGGTTGATCGGGAACAGCGACGTCCCCAGCCCCTGCACCTGCCCAGCGGGTGCCTCTCCGGACACCCGCAGCTCGGTGGGCGAGACGCCGATGTGGCGGCGGAAGGCGCGCGCGAAGGTGCTGGCGTCGGCGAAGCCGAGCTCGTGCGCCAGGGCCTTGATGGTGGTGCCGCCCGTCGACAGCGCGCGCGCGGCGAAGCGCAGTTTGGCGTTGGCACGCGCGACACCCGGGCTCACGCCGAAGCGGCGCTTGAATTGGCGGATGAAATGATCGACACCGAAGCCTGCCTCGCGCGCCACCTCCTCGACGGTGAGCGGCCGCGACAAATGATTCTCGAGGCGCAAGCGCGCGCGCTGCCAGACATCGAGGCGCTCGGGCCGCGTCGGCGCGCGCGCATGATGATCGGCCGCGAGCGCCATCAGCTGGTGCGCCGCTCCGAGCGCGCGCAGGCGATGACCCGCGCCGGGCTGATCGAGCTCCAGGCACATCGCCTCGAAGCAGCGCTGCACCTGGGCGCGAGCGTCGCCAAGACGCATCACGCCGGGCAGCGGGCCGGCCTCGTCGAGCCACACCGTGAGCCCCTGCAGCGGTGGCGGCGCGAACGACATGTGCGCCTCGAAATAGCTCACCGGTTCGTCGAAGCCGTACTCCGCGGGTCCGGACGGCTGACAGAGCAAGTCGCCGGGATGCAGCTCGACCAGGCCAGCGGCGGTGCGCGCACGGATCGTCCCCGACTCGATGAGCAGGAACTGGTGCGAGGGCACGCGGTAGCGGTACCAGACCGGCTGCTCGAGACGCCAGTAGGCGACGAAATCGATGCGCGGGCGGATCTCGTCGAGCGTCAGGTGGCGGGGCTGGTGCGACCGCGAAGCATCGTTCGCATCACCCTCAGCCTGAGCACTCCCTGTCTTCGCTGGCACGGCGCGCGCCGGGCGCGCAGGGATCGTTCGCGAAGTCGATTTTGGCATGTCCCAGCCCGATTGGAGCACGGCGTTGACGCTGGATGCGCCTGGCCCGTCCGCTTCATTACATGTGCACCCCACAGGCATTCAACCACGCGCCGCCGGAGCCCTGCCATGACCACTGCGACCGCCTTCCGCCCCAGCATCCCGGACACCTCGGCCTACCGCGCCGGCACCGCGCCCAGCGCCGAGCAGCTCGCCGCGTGGGTCGAGGCCTTCCACCGCGACGGCTACATCTTCATCGAGAACGTGCTGCCGCCCGAGCGCTGCCGCCAGCTACGCGAGGACCTCGACCGCCTGGTGCCGGCGAGCGCCAATCCCATCGACATGCACGTGCGCATGTTCGAGCACAGCCGCGCCAACCTCGAGCTGTTCGACCTCGACCCGGTGGTGTCCTTCGCCGAGGCCGTGATCGGCGATGGCGACTTCCTCGGCAAGGAGACCGTGCACGTGGTGCACAACAATTCCTTCCGCACCCAGCAGGGCGGCGGGTGGAGCCACTGGCACCAGGACGACGCCTCGCATTTCAAGGTCACGCACGGCGAGCCGCCAGAGAACATCCATCTCCCCTGCCTGCTGCTCACCGCGAACTACTACCTCACCGACCAGACCAGCGTCGAGAACGGACCCGGCCAGGCCGTGCGCGGCTCGCACAAATGGGGCATGTCCCCTCCGCAGGACGCCAAGGATTGGACTGGCACGCGCTGGGAGAAGCATCTGGTCTCGGTGACCGGCAAGGCCGGCGGCGTGATGATCTTCAACAACCAGCTCTGGCACCGCGGCGCGCCGAACCAGAGCGAGCGCATGCGTTACGTCACCCAAGTCAGCTACGCGCGCAAGTTCATCGGCCACAAATACGCGCCATTCATGAACTACCAGATGCCCGAACACGTCCACAAGGACGCCAATCCACGCCTCAAGCGCTTGTTGGGATTCCTGCCCTGCGGGGCGTACGGCTGATCAATCCCGCGCCCCGGTCGATTGCCAGGCATCCAGGCGATAGCGGCGCGGGGTGACGCGGAAGTGCGCCTTGAACAGCGCGTAGAAATGGCCGAGATGGGCGAGGCCGCAGGTGGTGGCGATGTCGGCGATCGGGCGGTCGCTCATGCGCAGCGCGGTAGCCGCCCACTTCATGCGTACGACGTTGACGAGATCGGTCGCGGTACGGCCCTGGCTCGCGCGCACCAGGCGATTGAGGTGTGCCTGGCTGCGACCGGCGAGATGCGCGAGACGCGCGGTTCCGCCCGACAGGTGGCGGGGATCGGCGAACACTTCCACCGCTTCGCGCAGCCACACCGGCAATCCCGCCGAGACGTCGTTCTCGGCCGGCTGCGTGACCAACCGCGCGATGTCGAGCAGGAAGCATTCGAGATCCAGCCGCCGCTGACCGGGGGCGGACAGCTCCGACGTCCAGGTGTGCAGACGCTCCATGCGCCGTGGTGACAGGCGCACCTGCAGCGGCAGCGGACCGTTGCGCCACGGCCATTCGACGTCGGGGTAGCGGGCGGCGAAGGCGCGCATCGGCTCGGCGGGGAACGAGACGTTCACGAAGGTCAGCCCCGAGCGCGAGACGGCGTGCCCGCTGTGCACATCGTCCGGGCGGATGAACACCACGTCGCCGGCCTGGATCGGCACCTGCTGGCCGTTGACCACGTGCATGCCGGTGCCGGTCTCGCACCAGAAGACCTCGGCGAACTCGTGGGTGTGGTTGCTGAAGCCCTGGCCAGCGCGCAGCGCATGGCGCACCACGCGCAGGTGCGTCGAGCCGTCGGCGGTCTCGTCGCGCCAGCTCATGCGCCCGGCGAGCGAGGCGAGCGCTGGCACGATCCGGGGTTCGGCTTTCGAGAAGCGCGGCATCGGGCGGCCGGCGGTCGCCCCTCCGGATGCCTGGGACGCGGGCGTCCGGGCGGCGTGGGATGTCCGGGGAGTCTTGGTCGACGTCATTTAAACGTAAGATTATTGGGCTGAGGGGCATTATCACGTCATTTCCACCGCTAGAATGTCGCCATGAGCAAAGCCAAGCCCGCCCCCCGTCCCGCCACCCGCGATCTCCATGCCGCGATCGCCACGGCGAACGCCGCGGCGAACCATCACGTGATGCGCTTCACCGCCGAGGTGGAGTTCGCGCGCGGGCTCGCCAAGGCGCTGCCGAAGGAGGCCGCCGGCTGGCCGGCGCTGATCGAACGCGCCGAGCAGCTGGTCGCCGAGGGCATCGCCTCGGGCGAGACCGCGCGCATCGCGTCGTCGGTCGAGAAGGCCGAGGCCCAGCTCGCGCCGATCGGCGTGGTCGCCAAGACCTTCACCATCCACTGCGCCGGCCACGCGCACATCGACATGAACTGGATGTGGGGTTGGCAAGAGACCGTCGCGGTCACCAACGACACCTTCGAGACCGTGCTCAAGCTGATGGACGAGTTCCCCGACTTCACCTTCACCCAGAGCCAGGCGTCCGTGTACGAGATCGCCAAGGAGTACAACCCGGAGCTCTTCGCGCGCATCAAGGCGAAGATCAAGGAAGGGCGCTGGGAGGTGGTCGCGTCGCATTGGGTCGAGGGCGACAAGAACCTGGCCTCGGGCGAGAGCCTGTGCCGGCACCTGCTGTACACGCGCCGCTTCATGAAGGAGCATTTCGACCTCGAGCCCGAGGACGTCACCGTCGACTGGTCGCCCGACACCTTCGGCCACGCCCACACCCTGCCGACGATCGATGCGCGCGGCGGCGTGAAGCACTATTACATGTGCCGCAGCGGCAACACCGAGCGCCCGCCGGTCTTCTGGTGGAAGGGCCCCGATGGCTCGAAGGTGCTCGTGAACCGCGAGATCCAGTGGTACAACAGCGAGGTGCGCCCGCACGTCTCGGCGAAGATCCTGGAGTTCCATGCCAAGACCGGGCTGCGCGACTGGATGCAGGTCTACGGTATCGGCGATCACGGCGGCGGGCCCACGCGCCGCGACCTGCGCTGTCTGCAGGACATGGACACCTGGCCGATCTTCCCGAACTGGCGCTTCGCCACCACCAAGAGCTTCTTCCAGCTCCTCGAGAAGGCGCCGAACCTGCCGACCCTGGATCAGGAGCTCAACTACGAGTTCGCTGGCTGCTATACCTCGCAGGCCTCCATCAAGCGCAACAACCGCTTCGGCGAGAACCTGATGTCCGAGGCCGACGCCGCCGCGGCGATCGCGCACGCCGCCGTCGGCCGCGCCTATCCCGTCGCGCAGCTCGGGAAATCGTGGCGCGACGTGCTGTTCAGCCACTTCCACGACATCCTTCCCGGTTCCGGCGTGCGTCAGACCCGCGAGTACAACTCCGGCATGTTCCAGCGCATCCAGGCCGCCGCCGGCCAGATCCGCACGCAATCCCTGCGCGCGCTCGCGAAGGCGATCGACACCAGCGCCGGCGGCCGCTTCGACGCGCTCGCTCCGGCCCAGCTGCCCGAGCACGAGAGCACGGCCCTTGGCGGCGGCGCGGGCCGCGCCACGAACGACATCTCCAACGCCGGCTTCGTCGGCGACGGCGGACGCGCGTTCGTCTCGTTCAATCCCACCGCCTGGCAGCGCGACGAGGTGGTGACCGCCACGGTGTGGGATCTCGACGCGGGTCCCAACGCCAAGCCGATGAAGGATCGCGGCTACGTGGTCAAGACCGCAGACGGCGCGACCGTCGCGGCCCAGCGCGTGGGCGACGGCAATTACTGGGGCCACAACTTCGTCGACCTGGCCTTCCCCGCCTCGGTCGGCGCGTTCGGCTGGTCGACCTGCGCGATCGTCGAGGGCGCGCATCCCGAAGGCGTCAAGCCGGGATGCACCATCAAGCGCGACCACGAAGGCTGGATGAACCAGCCCGCGGGAGCGATGGAGATGGAGAACGAACTGGTGCGCGTGGCCTTCGACCGCCGCACCGGCGGCATCGCCAGCCTGGTGATCAAGGCCACCGGCGAGGATCTCGCCGATCGCGCGCAGCCGCTCGGCGTGCTCGAGTACGTACTCGAACGCCCCACCGGCATGTCCGCGTGGGTGCTCGGCGACGTGCAGGAGCGCACCGCGCTGCAGCTCGAGGCGCTCGACGTCACCGCCTGGGGGCCGCACGTCGCGACCATCCAGGCCAAGGCCAAGCTCAACGACACGCGCTTCACCGTCGCCTACACCATCCGCGCTGGGTCGCCGGTGGTCGAGATCAAGGTCGAGGGCACCTGGCTCGAACGCGGACGCGCGGATCTCGGCATCCCCCGCCTGTCGATGCGCTTCCCGCTGGCGCTCGCTGGCGCGAAGGCGCGCTACGAGATCCCCTTCGGATCGATCGAGCGCGACGAGCCGGCGGGGCGCGAGGTGCCCTCGCTGCGCTGGGCCGACGTCACCGGCAGGCTGACGTCCGCAGCCAAGGAGGGAAAGGACGCCAAGCCAGGCAAGGCCGCCGGCTGCACGCTGCTCAACGACTGCAAATACGGCCACTCGCTCGACGGCTCGACCCTGCGCCTGACCCTGATCCGTTCGAGCTACGATCCGGACCCGATTCCCGAGATCGGCGCCCACCAGATGCGCATGGCGATCGTGCCACGCGTCGGCGCCGCCACCGTCGCGGACCTGGTGCGTCTCGGCGCGGCGTTCAACCACCCGCTGCAGGGCGTGTCGAGCGACATCCACCAGGGCGACCTGCCGCACACCCTCGCCGAGGGCGTGGCGTGCGCGCAGGACGGCGTCCTGGTCACCCAAATCAAGCGCGCCGAGGACGACGACGCGCTGATCGTGCGCCTGCACGAGACCACCGGCAAGACCACCAAGGCCACCCTCACCTTCGCCTCCGCGATCTTCGGCACCCTGGCCGGCGCGAGCGAGACCGACGTGCTCGAACGCGAGCTGCCCAAGTCTTCCGCCAAGACCAAGTCCGGAGCGGTCGAAGTCACCGTCCCCGCCTTCGGTATCGCCACCGTGAAGGCTCGGTTTTCTTAGTTTCGGGGCTTCTTGTTTCGGGGCTTCGCCCCCGGGCCCCCACGGGCTTTGTCGGCCTTCGTTCTGGCCGCCGGCCAGAACGTTTGCGCGATGGCTTCGCCATGGTTCACGCAAACCAGGCCACGGCGTCCGGGGGGATTCGCCCCCTCCGGATCAGCTGTGCGTTTTGCGTTCGCCCAAAGGACTCGTCGGCCGGGGGCCCCCCGCCGTTCGAGACTCTTCAGTATAAACGGCTGAACGTGGCAGTCGGGGCCGAGGCCAAGGCGGCGAATCCCGAAGCGGTAGTGGATCTACCGCGAGCGGTGAGCCAACGCCGGCATCGGCCCCGAATGCCACGTTCAGTCATTTGAACCAGCGGACGGCGTGGACGGCCACGATGCCGATGGTGCCGATCCAGATCAGTCCGAGATCGATGATGATCTTCTCGAACTGCTGGTCCGAGCCGCGGCTGACGTAGCGACCGAAGCCGGCGGCGATGAAGATCACGCAGAGCATGAACAGCCATTTGTTGATCGGCTTCACCTGCTTGGCCGGGACCGGCGCGGCGGCGGCGACCGGAGCCGCGGACAGGAGCTTGCCGCAGGCGGGGCACGCCCCCGTGGCCGTCGGGATCACGCGGGTCGAACAATGGGGACAGGCGGCGATATCGGCCATGCGATCAGGGTTGCGCGGCGGACGCCCGGCTCAAGCGCCGAGGCCGCGGGGTCAGGGTGTCGCGGGCGCGGCAGGCGGTGTCGGCGCGGGCGCTTCCGCGGTCGACGGCGCGCCAGGCGTGGCGGCCGGAGCGGGTAGCGTCGGATGCAGGCGGGCGTCCTCGGCCTTCTTCTCTTCGGCCACGCTGCTCGCGTACCACTTGCCGAGATACATCACCAGGCACGCGGCGAGGATCACCGGGCCGCCGATGATGATGGTCCGGCGCAGGCGTGACGATGCGAGCAGCGCCTGCTCGGCTTCGCCGACCGCGCGCTCCACGGTGCTGTCCTGGAGCCTCGCGAGTTTCGGATCCTTGCGCAGGGCCTCGGCGTAGGCCTGGTACGGCAATCCCTGCTTCGCGCACGCGCCGGCGATCTGTCCGGATAGGGCGGTGGTGTCGCCGAGCCGATAGCGCCTGATCCACAGCGGTTCCTCGACACAGGCCTTGGCCACGTCCTCGCCCAGGCAGAGGATGGTCTGGGCGATCAGCTCGCGCGACGCGCCGAGTTGGGCAGCCGGCGCGCTGACGGTCGAGCCGGTTTCGGAGTCTCCTCCGGCGGCAGGTTCAGGAGCCGGAGACGAAGAGGATGCATCGGTCATTCGAGGATGAACTCCACGGGCGCCGACACGTCGCTGAGCTTGCGCTCATCGAGCACCACGATGCGGCTGATCTGTTTGGGATTGATCCACACCCCGGAGAGCATGAAACCGTGCGAGGCGAAGGTCGTGCTCTCGGCGGGGATCTTGCCGACCAGCTCGAGGCAGGCCTCGATCTTGATGCGCAGGAAGCTCTTCTCCTTCGGCGTCATCCAGATCAGCAACGGGGGCGCGCCATCGGAGAAGTAGAGGGCATTGACCTGCTTGTCCTTCATCGTCCCTCCGCGTGCGCGAAGCATCCCGGGTCGTGTCCCGGCCACCTGCGACTATGCCTCGCATGCCGGGTATTGAAGGGAAAACGCCACCGGGGCGCTAGCATGCGTGCGATGCGCCTGGATGCCGCCGACCTGGTCCTGTGCCAAGATTTCAGCCGTGTGATCCCGGTCAGCGAGGCCGAGATCGGCGAGGCGGTGGATGACCGTGGATACGTCTTCAGGCCGGTCACGTGCGTGGTTCCCCTGCTGTCCAAGCCGTTGTCTCCCGACGCCGGATACCTGCTCTACGACACCCGCCAGCGCCGCGTGGTGGCGCGATTCCACGCCACCCGCGTCTACCGCCAAGCGCTCGAGGAGCGCCTCCACGTCGAGGGCCGGATGATCGTGTCGGTACCTTCGCCCTGAGTCAGCCCAGCCAAGCCCGGGCCACGGAGCCACTCGATTTACGTCTCGCCGACGGGGAAGGATCGAGCGTTAGACGTTGGCGCCCAGCTCCCGGCGGCGACGATCGTCCTCATGGGATAGCGTGAATCCGAGGACCGCCCGATGGCGTGCTCACCCAGGAGGATCGATGACCAGCTCTGCGAGAAACCCAGACCCTTCCGCTGCGGCCACCGCGCCGGTGCGCATGGTGATGCGCGTCACCATCCCCGACCCCCGCCATCCATCGTACCGCGACCTCCACCTCAGCTGCGGCCACGTGCTGGTCGGCCGGCGCATCCCCTTCGATCCCGCCCACGGTCGCTACCGGCAGATCTCACGCTGCCGCTGCCATCTCTGCCTGAGCGAGGGACGCACGACCTCCGCCGAGCGGCCGAGCACGCGCTTCGTGCGCGCGCCTGTCGTCGATCTCTGCGGCAAGGATCGCGCTTCTGGCGAATGATGTCAGATGATGTCAGATGATGGCGGCGAATGACCAGGAGTGATCGCGCGCGGCCTGTGCCCCGCAGCTCACGGAGCGGCGGACGACGGCTTCCTGACCACTTCCTGTTCGGAATCGCTCTCGCCATTCAGGCCCATCGACAGCATGGGCGACAGGGACGGCTGCGGGTGCACGTACCACTTCCCGTCCGCCGCCTTCACCACCAGCGTGCGATTGGCGCTCTCCTGGCCGTCGTGGTTCTTCACCACCACATCGACGAACATCACGTCCTGGTAATGGTACAGCGTCGCGCCGTAGGCCGCCGCGTTGGCGTCGCTGAGATGGCGCGCCTTGAAGCAGGTGTCGATGTCCTTCGGTCCCGAACGCTCGGCCTCGGGCTTCGCCGCTTCCACGTCCATGGCGGTGGCGGTCTTGCCGACAAACGCCTCCAAGGTGGCGTGCGCCTGATCGTCGCTGGGGAGCTTGACGGTGATGCCACTCCACATCGTAGCGTCCGCGGCCGCGAACGCCCGCGCCAGGTCGCAGGCGACGCCTTCCGCTGAATCCTGTCCGGTCGGCAGGCCGTCCTTCGCCACTACCGCTACGGTCGCAGTGGTGGAAGCGGCCGTGGGTGTCGACGTGGCGGGAACGGCGCCACCGCCGTCCGCGGCGCTCGCAAGCACGGACGCGCCGACGAACAGACCGCAGACGAGACTCGCGCGGATGACCATGGCCCGACGGTACCACAGGTTTGCCAGGGGCAACGCGCGCACGACGTTCACGAGCCGCGCGCCATGCACTTGGTCTCGAAACCGCGATAGAGCCAGGGGATGTCGCCGCGGATGGTGGGCGGCAGCAGCAGCGTCTTGAGGATCACCGACAGCACGATGCGGTCGTCCTGGAAATACGTGGCCATCACCTCATTGACGTAGCCGCAGGGCGCGAGCTCGCGGTGCAGATCGTCGGCGTGCTTACGCGCCTGCGGCATGAAGCGGTGGTCCTGCGCCGGATGGGTGCCGGCGCGCCACGCGTCCTGCAACTCACGCGGCAGGGCGCGCAGGTGCTGCTCGATGAAACCCTGCCGGATGACCGCGAGTCGCTCGGGATCCTCGGTGCCGAAATCGTTGTCGATCAGGTAGAGCTTGTCGCCCGAGACGCGGACGGGCGAGGGAGTGCGCGTGAAGGGCCACATGGCGTCGCCGGGCAGTCTCCGGGGACGCCACGCCATGCAATCGGCGCTGAACGCGGTGAAAACCCCTGCAGCGATGGTGCCGGGCCCGGTGAAAGGACGGGCGATTCGCCCGCGAACGAGCCGCGGGGCCGGATATACTGGAAGAATGTCCCAAGGAGCCCGACCCATGGCCGTCATGCTCTGCGCCATCATCGGAACGCTGGCGGTCCTCGCCCTGGTCTTCAGGACCGCGCACGCCGGCCATTCGCCCGGTTTCGGCGAGCCCCGCGAACAGTCAGGGCCCAAGGGCGGTCAGACCGCCAAATATCCCAGCCAGGATGGTCGCTGATCCATCGGTCGACGCCTGGCGGCGATGGCGATGATCCGCCGCTCAGGCGTGCGGGATGATCACTTCTTGTGGTCGTCGGTCCACTCGCTCTCCGCCGCCCCGACCACCCCCCGCTTGGCATCCTGCACGTATGCCACCACCCGCATGCGTTGGGGAATCGAGGCGTCGGGCAGAGTGAACACTATCGGCGCTATGGCCCCGGCGGTCGGCACGCTGCGCGCCTCGCGCACCACGCGCTGGTGCGCGAGGGTGCGGCCGGCGTTCTCGCCGCGCGTAACCACATCGGTGAGCGCGTCCTCGACCAGCGCCACGGTCAGCGTCGCAGACGCGGGCACCGTCGCGGCGTCAGGCTTTCCTCCCGGCACGGCGATTGTGCAGGCCACGGTGCAGGTCTTGCCCGCCCACGCAGCATTGATGGTGATCCGCGCGGTCGAGGGGCGCATGAGCTCGCGCGCGATCGCTTCCTGCAGGGCCTTGGTATCCGAGCCGACGACGTCGACGCGACCGTTCACCATCGCCTGCGGCGTGTAAACGCGGCCGCCGGAGCCTTTCGCGTAGGCGTACTGCCGGCTCGACGCAGCGGCCGAGGCGTACGGATCCTTCCAGCCGAGTCGGTCCCAGTAGTCGATATGGTAGGCGAGCAGGATCACGCCCGGGCGCGCTGCCGCGGCTTCGACGGCGAGCGCGTCGTCGGCGGCCGGGCAGCTCGAGCAGCCCTCGCTGGTGAAAAGCTCGACGACGGCGACGCCGGGCGGAACGGTCGCCCCCGGCTCGGCGCCCATCGCCAGCCCAGCGGCGGAGAGACAGGCGGAAAGCACGATCAGGAGCAGCGAGGAGTACGGCATGGAGGAGAATACGCAGGCTGGGAGAGGGTTGGATGGGGGAGCGGGGATAGTGAGGCCGGAAGCGAGGAGCCCTGCGGGGTCCGTGGAAGCCATCACGCGAACGTTCCGGCCCGAAGGGACGGAACGAAGGCCGACAAAGCCCGTGGGGGCCCGGGGGCAAAGCCCCCAAATCAAGAAACCCCCCAAACTACACATCGTGGCCACGATACCGGGCGAAGCCCGTCCACCCGCGGCCCCAGCCGCCGGGCGCCGAGGCCTGCTTCGCGTGAACAATGGCGAAGCCATCACGCGAACGTTCCGGCCCGAAGGGACGGAACGAAGGCCGACAAAGCCCGTGGGGGCCCGGGGGCAAAGCCCCCGAAACTAATAGCGATAGATCTCAGCCTTGTACGGCCCCTGCGGCTTCACGCCGATGTACGCCGACTGCTTCGGGGTCAGCGTGGTGAGCTTCGCGCCGAGCTGGCCGAGATGCAGGCGAGCGACCTCCTCGTCGAGGTGCTTGGGCAGCAGGTAGACCTTCTTGTCCATGGTCGCGTGCTTGGTGTGCAGCTCGATCTGCGCCAGCGTCTGGTTGCAGAAGCTGTTCGACATCACGAACGACGGATGGCCGGTGGCGCAGCCGAGGTTCACCAGGCGACCCTTGGCGAGCAGGATGATGCGCTTCTCTTTTCCACCGGAGGCGGCATTTCCCTTCGCGGGCCAGATGACGTGGTCGACCTGCGGTTTGATCTCCTCCCAGGCCAGATCCGCGAGGCCGGCGACCTGGATCTCGGAGTCGAAGTGGCCGATGTTGCACACGATGGCGTTGTGCTTCATGCGGTCCATGTGCTTGCGGGTGATGACATCGACGTTGCCGGTGGTGGTGACGAAGATGTCGCCGAACGCGGCGGCGTCCTCCATGGTCACGACCTGGAAGCCCTCCATGCACGCCTGGAGTGCGCAGATCGGATCGATCTCGGTGACGAACACCGTGGCGCCCTGACCGCGGAACGCCTGGGCGCAGCCCTTGCCGACGTCACCATAGCCGCAGACCACGGCCTTCTTGCCGGAGATCATCACGTCGGTGGCGCGCTTGATGCCGTCGATCAGCGACTCGCGGCAACCGTAGAGGTTGTCGAACTTGGACTTGGTCACGCAGTCGTTGACGTTGATGGCGGGGAACTTGAGCGTTCCGGCCTTCACCATCTCGTAGAGGCGGTGCACGCCGGTGGTGGTCTCCTCTGACACGCCGACGATGTTCGCGGCGATGCGCGAATAGAAGGTCTTGTCCTTCGCGAGCGTGCGCTTGATCGAGGCAAGCAGGATGGCCTCTTCCTCGTTGCCGGCCTTGCGGTCGAGGATGCGCGGATCCTTCTCGGCGTCGGAGCCGAGGTGCACCAGCAGCGTGGCGTCGCCGCCGTCATCCAGGATCAGGTTCGGCGTGCCCCCTCCCTGCCACGCGAACAGGCGGTGGGTGTAATCCCAGTACTCCTCGAGCGTCTCGCCCTTCTTGGCGAACACCGGCGTACCGGCCTTGGCGATGGCGGCGGCGGCGTGGTCCTGCGTC
Source organism: Planctomycetota bacterium (assembly GCA_038231435.1). GTDB lineage: Bacteria > Planctomycetota > UBA11346 > UBA11346 > UBA11346 > JACCZE01. The sequence continues at coordinate 71,507 of JBBRLJ010000016.1, read as the reverse complement.
GAGTAGATGTTGCACGACACCCAGCGGACCTCGGCGCCGAGCGCCTGCAGGGTCTCGATCAGCACCGCGGTCTGGATGGTCATGTGCAGCGAGCCGGCGATGCGCGCGCCCTTGAGCGGCTGGCTCTTCGCGAACTTGCGGCGCAGGGCCATCATCCCGGGCATCTCATGCTCGGCGATGCGGATCTCGCGGCGTCCCCAGTCGGCGAGGGCCATGTCGGCGACCAGGAAGTCGCCCTTCTTGGCGGTGGCGACGACGTTGGAGGCGGCGGATGCGGTGGCGGGCTTGGCCATGGGAAGATCCTCGGCTGGGTTACTATATCGATCCATCATCATAGAACGATGGATGCCGCGACAAGGCAAAACCTGCGCGGTTCCGGGAACCAGCGGAGGGAACGGCCGTCAAACAGGTGTGCCCTCTCCTCCCCCTCCGGCGAAGGAACCAACCGTGATCGATCTGCGCATCCCCAGCCCCTGCCACGAGGACTGGAACGCCATGTCCCCGGATCGGCATGGACGCCACTGCGCATCCTGCGACCGGGTGGTCGTGGACGTTGCCGCGATGAACGGAGCCGAAGCGTCAGTCTTCCTCGCCGGCGCCGACGCCGCGCTCGCCCGCGGCGAGCGGGTGTGCGTGCACGCGCGCCTGGATACGCGGGGCAAGGTCGTGGTGCCCTCGCCATCGATCGCGCGCGGACGCGCGCGCTTGCTGACCAATGCGCTGGCGGCGATGCTGGCCATGAGCATCTCTGGCTGCGCGGGCGGATCGAAGGCCTCGGATGGCGCAGCGGAGGGCGATGGGGCCGGACATGACGCCTCGGTCGAGTCCGTGAGCGGTGGCGGAGCAAAGCCACTTCCGCGCGACGGCACGCCCACGCCTGGGCATGCGCACAGCGATGACGACGTGGTGGAGGGCAGGATAACGTCGATGCCCGGCATGCTGGCCCCGCCGTCGAAGGCGGTGACGCCCGCGCCGGATCCACTTGCACCCCGCGCGGATGGTTGAGCGGATATACGGAAGCCCCTGCAACTACTAGGAGATGAATCTGCAGCGAAGGGTTGCGTTGCATTCCGCTTCCGGCGGCGTTTCATGCTGGTCTAGCCATGGGCCCCCCTCGTTCGGACATGCGCATCCTGGTCATCGAGGACGATTCTGCCCTGTTGGCGGTCGTCGGGGAGATGCTGCGCAGCGCCGACTACGTGGTCGATCTCGCGCCGACCGGAGATGAAGGGCTGGCACTCGCCGCCGAGCACGACTACGACGCGGCGCTGATCGATCTCCGGCTCGGTCGCGAGACCGGCCTCGATGTGATGGAGCGACTCAAGACTCTCGACAGCCACGTCGAGGTCATCATCACCACCGGCTTCGCAACCATCGAGACCGCGGTCATGGCGATGACGCGCGGAGCATTCCATTACCTGTCGAAGCCGATCAAGATGCCCGAGCTGCTGCTGCTGGCCGAGCGCGCTGCGCGCAAGGCCCGCGACGCGCGCGAGAAGGAGCTGCTGCTCGAACGCCTGCGCCGCGAGCAGGGCCGTTGGGCCATGGACGGCTTCGTCGCCGAATCCCCGGCCCTGCGCACCGTGATCGACGAAGCGCGCGATGTCGCCGAGCTCGAGAAGCCGGTCTACATCTACGGCGAAACCGGCACCGGCAAGGAACTGCTCGCGCGCTACATCCACCGCGCCAGCGACCGCCGTGACGGCCCGTTCAACGCCATCAACTGCGGAACACTCACCGAGAACCTCGTGGATTCCGAGCTGTTCGGCTATGAAAAAGGCGCCTTCACCGGCGCGGACCGCGCCCGCCCAGGCATCGTCGCCGCTTCCGAGAAAGGCACGCTGTTCCTCGACGAGATCGGCGACATCCCCGCGGGCGCCCAGCTGCGGCTGCTGCGCTTCCTCGAATCCGGAACGGTACGCGCGCTGGGTAGCCATCGCGAGGTGCGCCATGACGTGCGCGTGATCGCGGCGAGCCACAAGGATCTCGCCGTGGAGATGCGCGAGGGTCGCTTCCGCGAGGATCTCTACCACCGCCTGGTGGTGTTCGAGCTGCGGCTGCCGCCCCTGCGGCAACGGCCGGAGGACATCCATCCCCTGGCCCGGCTATTCCTGGCCGACATCGCCAAGCACGATCACTTCTCGCTCGCTGCCGACGCGGTCGCGCTGCTCGAGCAGCAACCGTGGTCGGGGAACATCCGCGAGCTGCGCAACGAGGTCGAACGCGCCTTCCTGCGCGCCCGCCGGCGCAGCAGCACGGTGCTCCAACCCCAAGACTTCCGCCTCAGCCGCGAAGCCCCCGAGGATCCGACCCAGTTCGCCGGTTATGGTCCCATCCCGCTCGACCAGGCCGACATGCTCCACGTCCGCCATGTGCTCACCCTGCATCAGGGCAACCGCCGCAAGGCCGCCAGCGCCCTGGGCATCAGCGAGCGTCATCTCTACCGGCTGCTGCGCGGCGGATCCGGTGACGCAGGCGACGAGACCGACGCTGCTGGCTGACACGCGACCTGACGCCGGCGACATGACGCAGGCGTCAGGTCTCTGGCCGGGATTTCAAATACTCCCTGTCCTGCGCTGCAAACGCCCAAATGGATGCTTCTACGATTGGCATGGGTTTTGTTATACGGATCGCAGGTTCTGGCATGTGCCAGGCCATGTGGGCCTCGACCCAGGACCCACCGGACGGATCCCCTCGGTGATGAAAGCAGATGCCATGAACGACGCCACCGACCGTGCTCCCTCCGGTGTCGACCCCGCCTCACCCGTCGGGCCGCTCCAGCTGCGCATCATGCATGCGATGTGGCACCAGGGCCCCGGCACCGTCCACGACCTGCGCGAACGCCTGCAGGCCGAGGCCGGAGCGCCCAAGCTCGCCTACACCACCTATCTCACGGTCATGCGCAACCTGGTCAGGCGCGGGCTGCTCGCCCAGCAGCGCGGGACCGGCAAGGCGCACATGTTCTCGGCGGCCATCCCCGAGGATACCTACAAGGCCACCGTGCTGCGCCGCCTGTTCGAGGAATACTGCAATTCCGACCAGGGCGTGCTGATGCGCTACCTGCAGCTCGAGAGCGGCGTCGCCAGCTCGGCCTGAGCGCTGCGCTGACGGTGTGACGGCTGATGCCGGGCTGCTGAGAACGTGACGGCTGTCCCACCGGCCTTGCCCTCACCGGCCCATGGAACCCGACTCCGTGCCCCCCGTCCAAGGGGTATACTCCGGAGCCGCTATGCCCACGCATCCCGACACCCGCCTGCATATTCCTGACCCCTGCCATGAGGATTGGGACGCAATGACCCCCGCCTCGCGCGGGCGCCATTGCGCCTCGTGCGACAAGACGGTCGTGGACGTGACGCGTATGGCGCCGCCCGTGGCCGTGCGCTACCTCGAGCAGGTGCGGACCGCGCTACCCAGCGGCGCGCATGTCTGCGTGCGAGCGCACGCAGACCGTGCCGGGCGCCTGCTGGCGCCGTCGGCTACGCGCAGATTGCTCACCAACGGCTTGGCAGCGGTCATCGCCATGACCATCGCCGGCTGCCAAGGTGAGGGGCCGAAGGTCGCCCAGCCCACTGCCCAGCCCCAGCCGACATCCGCCCAGGCGGTCGAGACCACTCCGGCCACCGCCCCACCCGGCACCGCGGGCACCCGGGAGCTGATGGGCGACGTGTGCGTCCAACCCGAACCACCGAACGTCGTGAAGGGCGAGGTCGAAGCACGTCCGACTCCGCAGACCGTGGTTACGGGCTTGATCGCCGTAGCTCCTGAGCCCGAGCCCTCCCCGATCGTCACCGCTCCGGCGCCTGAGGTGCAAGACCATGCGGTCCTGATGGGCAAGCCCTCCGTCCAACACCGGGAAGCCCCGCCGCAGCCTTGAGTCCTCCGCCCGGCTGCGAGGATGCGCATCCCCCATGGCAACCCCCCGACGCATCTTCCGCATCTACTCCCAGCTCGGAGCGAACGCCGGAGAGATCGCGAGCTTCTTATCGGCGAAGGGCGAAGCGGTGCCCGGCACCGTCGGATTGCTGCTGGCCCGCGACACCGCGAAGCTGCTGTCGCGCTGGGTCGAGGAGATGCACGAGCTCTGCGGTGTGCTCGACGGCACCCACGCCGACCCGTACATCATGGAAGCGACGCAATGCTTCTACTGGGCGGCGCTGTTCACCACCGCGCGCGGCATCAGTTGGGACGAGCTGCGCTTCGAGGACAACCGGCGCCTCGCCGCGACCTGCGGCGTGCAGACCGTCGAGGAGCTGCGCTCGGCCGTGAAGCGACTCGCCGGCCTCGCGCCCGAAGCGGTGAAACCCGAGAAGCTCTTCCTGATGTGGAACGTCGCCGACCGCATCTACCGCATGCGCACGCCCGTGGACAAGCAGTGGTCGCTCGAGCAGCTCATGGAAGCCGATCTCCAGGAGATGCTGAAGCGGCCGTATCTCGAGCCGATACTCGCCGCCGTCACCGACTGACTTTTTGTTGGGGGGCTACTCCCTACGGGCGGCGGATGCCCCGAAGGGCATCCGAAGATCGCGAGGCGATCTCCCCCAACATCGCGCTCCGCGCTGCCCCCCAGGAAGAAACGGGTAGGGAGGTATAGGAGCAGGCGCTTCGCGCTGCTCTGCTCTGGATAGGCGGTGCGCGAGTCTTCCAACTGAGAGTTGCGGCCAGCGGTTCCCACCGTGTAGTCACGGCATGGCTGACATCCTGGTTTTTTCGCCGCATCCGGACGATGCTGAGATGGGTTGTGGTGCGACCATCTCGGCGCATGTGCGGCAAGGGGCCAGCGTGGTGGTGGTCGACGCGACGCGGGGCGAGCTCGGCAGCCGCGGCACCATCGAGGAGCGTGCGAAGGAATCGGCTGCGGCGTCGCGGATCCTCGGTCTGGCAGCGCGAGAGAACCTCGGCCTGCCGGATGGCCACATTCCCGCCGACGATCACGCGGCGCGCGCGCTGGTGATCGATGCCTTGCGGCGCCATCGTCCGCAGGTGGTGCTGTGCATCTCGGGCCATGCCCGCCATCCCGATCACATCGCGCTCGCGCGCCTGGTCGAGCCGGCGTTGAAAGCCGCGGCGCTGCACAAGCTGATCACGGCGAGCGGCGCGCCCGCGATCGCCGGCGCGCGACTCTGGTTCTACGAAGCGGAGCTGCCGGCACGGGCGCAGCTGCTAGTGCCGTGCACCGACGAGGACTGGGGCCGCAAGCGCGCCGCGGTGCTGTGTTACGCCAGCCAACTGCACCGCGAAGGCGTGGCTGGTCCGACCACCAGCATCTCGGTGCCGGGATTCGTCGACGCGCTCGAGGCCAAGGCGCGCGCCTGGGGACTGCATGCCGGCGCGCCGTTCGCCGAGGCCTTCACCGGCCCCGAGATCGCGCGCGTGGGCGATCTGCGCGGGGTTTGAGACTTGTTTCGCGGCATTGTCCGGTCGCGCAGCACCTGGTCAAAAAACGACCGCTGAGGAGCCCGCGCTGCTGCACCGTGATGCATCTGGCGTCATCTACGGCCCGGGCCGGCCCAGGGCCGCTCGGCTCGCCATGTGCATCATGATCCGACATGCGCACCTGGCCCACACGTGTCGGCGCCGTCTTGCAGATGCTCGACCCGGCCGTTGGGCCGCGCCTGGTCCTCGAACGGCTGTGGCTCGAAGTGCAGGGCTGGAACACCATCGGCGGCATCTGGCTGAATTGCCGTTCCGGGCATCTGGCGCCGTCGGGCACCTTCATCGTCGGCGAGCCGCCCGCGCAGGCGGATGAGATCGCCGCGGTGGCGACCCCGGCCACCGCGCCCATCGCCACCGACGGGCTGCCGGTGGTCGCGCGCCAACTGCGCGACGGCAACGTGCCGATCGCCACGCTGGTGGTCAGTCACACCGGGTCGGAGGATGCCGCGACCTTCCTCATCGACGTGTTGTCGCGCTGGTGCGTCGACCGCCTGCGTGTGCAGCTCGAGACCAACGAACTGGCGGAAGAAAACCAGGCGCTGCGCGGCGCACTGGCCTTCGAGGTCAAGAGCCACGATATCCTCACCAACAGCGGCACCATGAACGCGCTGATCCAATCGGCGGTGCGCGCCGCCGCTTCGACGGCGACGGTGCTGATCCAAGGCGAGACCGGCACCGGCAAGGAGCTGATCGCCAAACTCATCCACGCGCACAGTCCTCGCGCGCACAAGCCGATGGTCTCGATCAACGCCGGGGCGCTCAGCCCGGGACTTCTCGAGAGCGAGCTCTTCGGCCATGTGCGCGGTGCCTACACCGGAGCAGACAGCGACCGCAAGGGCCTGTTCGAGCTGGCCAACGGCGGAACGCTGTTCCTCGACGAGGTCGGCGAGATTGGCGCCGAAGCGCAGGTGCGCCTGCTGCGGGTCCTGCAGGAGCGCACCATCTCGCGCGTCGGCGACCACGCACCGGTGCCGGTGGACGTGCGCATCATCGGCGCGACGCACCGCGACCTCGGCGCCGAGGTCAAGGCCGGTCGATTCCGCGAGGATCTGTTCTACCGACTGAATGTGGTCAATCTGCAGGTCACACCGCTGCGCGACCGCCGCGAGGACATCCCTCTGCTGGTGAATCATTTCCTGCAGAAGCACAACCGCCTGAACTTCAAGAGCCTCGACGAAGTGCCGCGCCAGGTGCTCGAGATGCTCGCGGCGTATCCCTGGCCCGGCAACGTGCGCGAGCTCGAGAACTGCGTGCAGAAGGCCGTGGTGCTGGCGCCCGGGACGGTGTTCATCGAGGAGCTGGTGCCGCCGACCATCCGCAGCTACAGCGAGGGACTGCCCAAGGCCCTACCCATAGACGGTCCGCCCGAGGCCGCGCTGCGGGTCGCTGTCGACCGCTTCGCCGACGCCGCCGGCCCGGACATCAACAAGCTGTTCCGCGAGGCTGAGCGGATCCTCATCATCTACGCACTCAACCGCGAGCGCGGCGTCAAGCTGCGCGCGGCGAAGGCGCTCGGCATCAACCGCGTGACGCTCGACCGCAAGCTCATCGAGTATGGCCTGCACGTGCGCCGCGGCCGCGGCGTGGTCGATGGTCCGGCGGCGGGTGAGAACGGCGGAGGCGGCGAGGGCGAGGGCGAAGTTGATGCCGACGAGGAAGAGAACCCTGCCAGGTTGCGCGCGGTCTAACGGTCAGTTGGGGGGCTACTTCCTGCGGACGGCAGATGCCCCAAAGGGCATCTGAGATCGCTTCGCGATCCCCCCAACATCGCGCCGCCCCTACCGACCGGGGCCTTACGCCGCGCTGCCCCCCGGGACTCGAGGAGAGGGCTGGCAAGGCGGCCGGCCGACGTTGCCGCTCGGCGACCTTAGACGTTGCCCGAGATGAGCTGGAGCACCTCGGTGGTGTCGTGCGCGAGATGGTCGAAGCCCATGGACTCCATCTCGGCGCGTGGATGGATGCCCCAGGTGACGCCGATGACGCGCATGCCGGCGCCGTGGGCCGCGGCAACATCGCCGTGTCCATCTCCGACGTAGATGCATGAGTCCGGGTGCACGCCGAGCCGCGACGCGGCGTGGAGAATGCCGCGCGGATCCGGTTTCGGAGCGGGCACGTCTTCTTCGCCGAGGATGCAGGCGAAATGGCCATCGATCCCGAGAGCTGCCATCAGGCGGCGCACCAGGCGTCCTTCGTTGTTGCTGACCATCGCCTGCGGCAGCCCGCGAGCGGAGACCTCGGCGACCAGCGCGGCCACGCCGGGATAGAGACTCGCGTGCGTGGGTCCGACGCGATGCGCGCTGAGATAGAACTCACGCGCCAACACCTCTTGGATCCGCGGATCGTCGACGCGGGCGTGATGACCCATGCGCGGCGTGGTGGGCATGACCATGGCCGCGACGATCTCGGATGGCGGTCGCTCGGGTAGGCCGCGTGCGAGCAGCACGTCATTGGTGGCCGCGACCACCATGGGCAACGAATTCACCAGCGTGCCATCGTGATCGTAGATGACGGCCTTGATGGGCACCGCGGCTTACAGGAATTCGCAGCAATACGCCGACGGCGAGATCGCCTTGACGTCGAAACCGCTCTTGGCGGGGATCTCGAACGCGGTGCCGGCGGGGTAGTGCAGCCACTGGCTCGAGCCAGCGAACTTCGCGTGCAGTTCGCCGCTGATCACGGTCATGCGTTCGGCGGCGTCGGTACCGAAATGGAACTCGCCCGGATCGATCACGCCGACCGTCTGCTTGCGGCCATTGCGCTCGAATCCGAGGCTCTGGACCTTGCCATCGAAATAGGAATTGTGCTTCATGGGCGGGCATCGTGAGGCGGACCCGGAAACTTGCCAGATCGGGTTGTGGGCAACGCCATGGTTCGCCGCTGACCGCCTAGAGGCACAGGCGGGGCTGTGGTCCCCACACGGAATGCTTCAGTCGTGCTTCTCGGCCTTGGTGTCGTAGGTCTTGGGGGTCTTGCGCGGGAAGCTGGCCTGCTCATCGGGCTTCATTGCGGCTCCAGGTTTCATGCCGGGGAACGAGAAGCCGCCGACACCTCCGGCACCGCCCATGCCATTGAACATCTTCTTCATGGTGTTGCGCAGCACGCTCATGGCGATGACGTTGCAGGCCTTGCCGCAGATGTGATTGATGCCGGGCAGCAGCAGCAGCAGGCCGAGCGCGTCGCTGGCAAGGCCAGGAAAGATCATCAGCGCGCCCGCAATGATGCCGACAAAATGGCGGCCGACCGATCCGGTCAGCACCGACTGCGCCATGCGCGGCACGTGGTAGCGGATGACCTTGTAGCCGACGATGCCCATGCCGATCATGACCAGGATGGGAACCAGGTATTCTGGCGGCCTGAAGGCCTGGCTGACCAGCAGGTAGACCCAGACCTCGACGGCGAGCAGGCCGAACAGCAGCAGGATGAGCAGGCAGCCGTACTTGGCCATCGCACGCAGGATGGCACCCGGCCCAGCGCGGCAAGAACCGGCAGGCCCATTCCAGACCATGGCCGGACACGCGAGCCGGGATCCGCCGCTGCGGAAGCAGCTACAACCCCAATGCGCTCTTGTTACAGGCCTTTTTGAATGTTATCGAGACCGACCGAGTTGCAGTAGTCCTCGACGCGGCGCACGCGGTCGTAGTTGGCGCCTTCCTGCGACGACAGCCTGACGATCGCGCGGGCATCCACGCGCTTCTCGCGCTGGTTGTTCTCGGCGATGGTGCGCAGCTCGTCGCACATCTGCCGGTAGCTCATGCGCTGGCCGTTCACGCTGTACGTGTCGTCGTCGGGCAGAACCACCACGGCCACGACCGGGATCGGCTTGCGATCACCGGGACAGCCGGCGAGGACGACGAGCGAGAGCGCGCAGATGAGCACGAGCGGAAGCCCGCACAGCGCCCGTGAGAGGGATGCCGTCATGTGCATTTGGGCTATCCGCGTGGACGGCGCGGACATCAGCGCACCAAGATGCCCGGGCGCGACAGCGTCTCGCCGCCGGCCGTGACCTTGATGGTCGGCCAATCCGCCGAACACGCGGTGACGACGGTGCGCGTGGCGCCGTCCTGGATGTAGGTGTCCTCGTTCTTGGTGCCGGTGATCGAGGGGTTCCACGCGACCGCCTGCTTGTCGAGCACCAGGCGCTTCTCGCCCGGCGTCGCCATGAAGTCGCGGCCCGCGTAGCCCGTCGGCCCGCCCTGGTGGTGCAGCTCCCATTCCTTCGGGAAGCCTTCCTTCTTGTACTGGTCGAGGCCAGCCTGCAGCGCCTTGCCGTACTCGGTGCCGACCTTGGTGGCGGCCCACATCGCGGTTTCGACGCGGCAAACCGCCTCGTGGCGCTTGGCCAGATCGGCCGGCAGCGCGCCGAAGTGGATCAGCCGGGTGAGGCAGGCGATCAGACCGCCGCGCTGGCCGCAGATCACCAGCATGCCCATCTTGCGCAGGTGGTTCGCGGTCGGGGTCGGGTGGCGGTAGCGCTTGATGCGATCGTCGAAGGCGACCAGCAGCACGTAGGGCTGGATGCCGCGCGCGAGCAGGTGCTTGGCCATGTCGGCCTCGACCTGCATTTCGCTGTCGCCCATCTGGGTCTGGCGCGCGACTGTCTCCATGACCAACGAGCAATCACGGCCGACAGCCTTGTAGCGGCGGATCTCGGGCTCGGTCAGTTGGGCGCGGCATTCGTAGACGAAGTCGCCGTCGAGCGGCTTGAGGCCGGCCATCGGGATGTCGCAGGCGAATTTCTTCGACGGCAGCACTTTCTCGAGCGCCTCGCCGAGCGGCTGGATCCACGGGAACGGCTTGGGCGTGAAGGCCGACAGCGGCTCCTCGGTGGCCAGGCGGTCGATCTCGATCTTGTTCGCAACCAGGAAAGCCTGCTTGGCGGTCACCACCAGCGCGCCCACGCCCACATCGGCCTGTGAGACCACGTGGTTGTCGCCACCGCCCGAGAGCCAGGCGAAGTTGGCGCGCGTTGCGAGCACCAAGCCGTCGAGCCCCTGGGCCTTGATGTATTTCCGGACCCGCGCGAGCTTCTCGACAGATTCCGACATCGGTGGCTCAGCTCGCCTTGGGGTGATCGGACGGAGGCGTCGGGTTGGCATCTCGGCTCACCGCGCCATCGACGCGCGGCAGCGGAGCGGTCTCGGTGGTCTTCGCCGGGCCGTCCTCCATGCCCTTCTTGAATTCCTTCACACTGCCCCCGAGTCCGCGCATCACCTCGGGCAGACGCCGGCCGAAGAGCAGCAGGCATACCAGGGCGATCACCAGCCACTCGGTGCCTTGGGGAAGGCCGAAGCCCATTACCACGTGCAGATGCGGTTCCATGCCTTCTCCCACGATTGAAGGCCGAGCAGACTAGTGCCGCGAGCGCACATCGCAAGGTCTCCCCAGGGGGGCTGTTCGCCTCAATCAAACCCAATGTTCAGAGGATCTTAGGCGTTCGCCCAGGGGCATCGGAGGTCTCCGGGTCGACACCGGCTGAGGCGCCGTTCGCGGCGCGTTTCCGCAGCTGTCCGCAGGCCGCGTCGATGTCCGCTCCGCGTTGGCCACGCACCGTGACGTGCCCCCCGTCGAGCTCGACCTGCTCGGCGAACGCCTTGACCTGATCGCTCGACGGGCGGCGGTGCGGGGTCTCGGTCACCGGATTGAAGGGGATGAGGTTGATGTGCGCGCCGAAGCTCTTGGCCAGCCGCGCGAGCGAGGTCGCATGCGTCTCGCTCATGTTCGCGTCCGCCAGCAAGACGTATTCGAAGGTCATGCGGCGATTGACCGAGGCGCTGTAGTCGCGCATGGCGTCGAGCAGTTCGGCGAGCGGCCAGCGCGCGTTGATCGGCACGATGCGCGAGCGCGTCTCGTCGTCGGCGGCGTGCAGCGATAACGCCAGCGTCACCTGCGGCTCGTCGACGCCGAGCTGGCGGATGCGCTTCGGCACGCCCGAGGTGCTGACCGTGAAACGGCGTCGCCCCAGACCCAGGCCCTTCGGCTCGGCGAGCACGCGGATCGCCTTGACCACGTGGTCGTAGTTGAACAGCGGCTCTCCGGAGCCCATGAACACCACGTTCGTGACCGGGCGGCGCAGGTGATGGAACAGCACCTGGCGCACGATCTCGCCGGCCACCAGGTCGCGCTCGACGCCGTTCTGGCCCGAGGCGCAAAACGTGCAGCCCACCGCGCAGCCCACCTGGCTCGACACGCAGATGGTGTGGCGCGTGGCAGTCGGGATCGAGACGCACTCGACGAGCTTGCCGTCGTGCATGCGCAGCAGCGATTTGACGGTGCCGTCGCGGCTCTCCTGACGACGGTCCTCGATGATCGCGGGCAGAGGAAACTCGTGATCCAGGCGTTCCGCGAGATCGCGCGGCAGCACGGTGATCGCCGCGAAGCTCGCGGCGCCCTGGTGGAGGGCAGTGAAGATCTGCTCGCCACGGAAAGGGGGCAGCCCGATCGACGCGCACCAGGCGCGCAATTCCGACAACGACATGCCGAGAAAATCCATGAGCCCGGAGTCTACCGCGGAAACCGCTTTTGCCAGGGTCCCGGGCCACGTCCAAGGCCGCGCCCGGTCAGATAGGCGGCGCGCCTCATTCAAACCTGAGCGTTCAGACCGGAGCGACAGCGACCGGGCGCCGAAGGGCGGTGGGCAGATAGAATGGGCGAAGCCCATCCGCCCACGATGTCGCAGCGCAGCGGAGAAATCGAGGCCTGACAAAGCCCGTGGGGTAGGCCGACAGGCCGTAGGGGCGAAGCCCCTGAATGCACTAAGCCCTTGCCTCGTAGGCGCGGCCCTGGCGCTTTTCCATGTAATTGATGAAGGCGCGATTGGCGACGCGGAAGCCGCCGGGCGTGGGGTAGTCGCCGGTGAAGTACCAATCGCCGGTGTGGCCGGGGATGGCCCAGCGCAGGCCGGCGACGGTTTGGAAGACGATCGTCACCTCACCTGTCCAGTCGATGTCGCGGGGACGCACCAAGTCGCTGATCTTCGCCGAGATCTCCTCGTCCGCGAACGGTGCGTAGATGCGCTTCACGTGGTTGACTGGGCTTGGCGCGGGCTTGGCCTCCTCGGCGAGGCAGGCCTGGTAGACGTCGTCGAGAACCTGCGACTTGCCGCGCTCGCGCAGCAGGGCCACGGCCGCCTCGAACGCAACGAACTTGCCGAGCACGCTCATGTCGATGCCGTAGCAGTCTGGATAACGGATCTGCGGCGCGCTGGAGAGCACCACGATCTTCTTCGGTTCGAGCCGCGAGAGCATGCGCAGGATGCTCGAGCGCAGGGTGGTGCCGCGCACGATCGAATCGTCGATCACCACCAAGTTGTCGACTCCGGGGCGCAGGATGCCGCGGGTGACGTCGTAGGCGTGGCTGACGAGTTCGCCGCGGTCGTCTTCGCCGCTGATGAAGGTGCGCAGCTTGGCGTCCTTGAGCGCGGCCTTCTCCTGCCAGGGGCGCACCGAGAGGATCTGCTTGAGCGTCTCGCGGTCGAGCGTGCCGCCCTCCTGGTGATGGAGAATCTCGCGCTCCTTCCACTCGGCCAGGTAGGCCTCGAGCCCCTCGAGCAGGCCGTAATATGCGGATTCGGCGGTGTTCGGGATGTAGCTGATGACGGTGTGCTCGAGATCGTTTTCGATTGCCTTGAGCGTCGCCGGCACCATCTCGCGCCCCAGCGCCTTGCGCTCGCGGTAGATCTCGGCGTCGTTGCCGCGGCTGAAATAGATGCGCTCGAAGGTGCACGAGCGGCGCTCAAGCGGCTTGAGGACCTCGACCTGCTCGGCGTGGCCGCGGTGGTCGATGATCAGCGCGCAGCCAGGGGTGACCTCGCGCACGTCCTCTGGCTTGATGTTGAAGCAGGTCACCAACGCGGCGCGTTCGCTCGCGCAGGCGACCACCTCGTCGTCCTCGTACCAGAATCCGGGACGGATGCCGTTGGGATCGCGCAGCGCGAAGGCGGCGCCGTGGCCGATCAGGCCGCACATGAAGTAGCCGCCATCCCAATAGCGCGCGGCCTTCTGCAGGATGCGGCCGATGTCGATCTCGTCGGCGATGCGCTTGGCCAGCTCAGGGCCGTTGCCGCACGAGTCTCCGATCTGGCGCAGGATGGCCTCGTTGGCGACGTCGAGGAAGTGGCCGATCTTCTCCATCACCGTGCTGGTGTCGGCTTCGCCGATCGGGTGCTGGCCGAGCTTCACCAGCATGTTGAAGAGTTCGGGCGTGTTGGTGAGGTTGAAGTTGCCGGCGACGGACAGCTGGCGGCTCGGCCAGTTGCTCGGGCGCACGTACGGGTGGCAGTTGTCGAGCGCGTTCGCGCCGTGTGTGCCGTAGCGCAGATGGCCGAGATAGACCTCGCCGAGCCAGGGATAGAGGCGCTTGAGATCGGTCTCGTCCGAGGGATCGACCTTGCCGTCGCGGGTCACCACCGCGAGATCGTCGTGCACCTGCTTCCAGAGCCGGTCGAGGCACGCGCTGCCGGCCTCGCGCAGGCGGTGGAAATACTGCGTGCCGTGCGGCATGTGCTGTTTGAGCACGGCGATGCCCGCGCCGTCCTGGCCGCGGTTGCGCTGCTTCTCCATCAGCAGGTACAATTTCTTCAGGCCCCACAGGGCCGAGCCGTGGCGCTCCCGGAAGTACGCCAGCGGCTTCTTCAGCCGGACGATCGCCATCCCGCACTCATGTTTGATGTCGTCGCTCATGGGGCTGCGACCGTTTTCGCCGACGATGCCAGCCCTCGCGACGGCACGTCACGGCACGACAACGATACGACGGACAGCAGGCCATGGACGAGGAACCATGAACCATGGGCTGTCGTCATGGGATCACCCGCTCGCCTGCTGGGTGGCGGCGGGGCGGGCGATGCGATCGGTTCCGAGATAGGATTGGAGCACCTTCGGCACCAGCACGCTGCCGTCGGCCTGCTGGTAGGCCTCGAGCAGCGCGATCATGCAGCGCGGCAGGGCCAGGCCCGAGCCGTTGAGGGTGTGCAGGAAGCGCGGCTTGCCGCCTTTTTCCCGGAAACGCAGATTGGCCCGGCGGGCCTGGAAATCGGTGAAGGTCGAGCAGCTCGAGACCTCGAGCCAGCTCTTCGTGCCGGCGCTCCAGACCTCGAGATCGAAGGTATGCGCCGAACCGAAGCCGGTGTCGCCGGTGCACAGCTCGAGCACCCGGTAGTGCAGTCCGAGATCGCGCAGCAGGCGCTCGGCGTGCCCCCGCAGCTCGAGCAGGTCGGCATCGCTGCGCTCCGGCGCGGTGAGCCACACCACCTCGACCTTGTCGAACTGGTGCACGCGGGTCATGCCGCGCGTGCCCACGCCAGCGGCCCCGGCCTCGCGGCGGAAGCATGGGGTGTGGGCGGTGTACTTCAGCGGCAGACGATCGGCGTCGAGGATCTCGCCGCCATGATAGTTGGTGACCGGCACCTCGGCGGTTGGGATCAGCCACAGGTCGTCGTCGCGACAGGCGTACGACTGGTCGGCGAATTTCGGCAGCTGCCCGGTGCCGAGCATCATCTGCGGCTGCACCAGGTAGGGCACCGCCAGCTCGGTGTAGCCGTGCTCACGGGTATGCACGTCGAGGAAGTACGACACCAGCGCGCGGCTCAAGCGCGCGCCGAGACCCTTGAGGACCACGAAGCCCGAGCCGGACAGCCTTGCCGCGCGGTCGAAGTCCATGATGTCGAGCGCGGGCCCGAGCTCCCAGTGCGGCTTCGCGGCGAAGGCGAAGTCCGGTGGCTCGCCCCAGGTGGCGGCGACGCGATTGTCGGCGGCATCCTTGCCGACGGGCACGCTCGGCAGGCACGGATTGGGGAAGGTCATCAGCAGCTGCTCGAGTTCGTGCTCGGCTCCAGCGCGCTCGTCATCGACGGCCTTGGCCTGATCGCCGAGCTGGCGCGCCTTCTCCTTGGCGACCGCGACATCCTGACCGCTCTTGGCCGCTTGGCCGATGGCCTTGCTCGCCGCGTTGACGTCAGCCTTGATCGACTCGGCGCGATGCTTGAGCGCGCGTACGCGCTCGTCGAGCGCGCTCAACGCGGCGACGTCCACCTGCATGCCGCGATCGGCCCAGGCCTTGCGGAATACATCGGGATTTGCGCGGAATTCGGCGAGATCGAGCATGATGGACCGGGGCGTAGCCTCGGGCGGGTAGTGTATGTGGCCCCCCATGCGGGCAATGCTGGAGTCCTCGTGGTCCTCGGCGCACAGCGCGCGTCCATCGCCGACCCTCGCGACCGCGCTCTAGGGCTCGACCAGACCTGGCGGGAGACCGAGGTGCGCGAGCAGGCGTAGCTCCAGCGTGGCGAGCAGCGCGGCCGGAGACGCGCCCGGCACTCCGGAGATCGACCACGCCGCCATGCCGGGAGCGATGGCGGCGCGCAGGTCCGCCTTGCCCAGCACCACCAGGTCGCCCGACCGTGCCTCGGAAGGATCCTGATCGGGAGGACAGAGGTGGATCACCGCGTCGGCCCAGGCGCGCGCGCGCTCGACCAATTCCTGGCCGGCGCGCTCGAGCGCATCGTCGCTCGGACGCAGGCCGGCCGAATCCAGCAAGCGGACGCGCCAGCCCGCGATGAGCGCCTCGGCCGCTATCAGATCGCGCGTGGTTCCAGGCACGTCGCTGACCAAGGCGCGCTGACGGCCGCACCAGGCGTTGAGCAGCGTGCTCTTGCCGGCGTTGGTCGGCCCGGTGATGAGTACCACCGGTTGGCGGAACAGCAGCTCCCGCGCGAACGGTGTCGGCGCTTCGCTTGCGGCGAGCGCGTGGGGATGTCGCAACAGCCAGCGCACCGCGCCAGGGCTGCCGGCGCGCGCAAGATCGCTCCAGGCGCCGTCGCCGTCCAGCCCATCCGTCACGACTTCGACGAAGCCATGTCCGCGCAAGCAATCGGAGACCGCGGCGCGCATCCCCGGGCCGCCATGGCACGACAGCTCGAGCCCCCCGTCGGCGAGCCTCGTCGCCACGACCTCGTCGACGATGCGACCATCCGGCGCGAGCAGGCGGGCGAAGCGCGCTCGCGAGGGTGCGGGGGCGCGGTCGAGCAGACGGTCGAGCAGGTGGGCGTCGGCCGCGCCGCAGCGCACCAGGCCGATCGCAGCGGGCGCGGGTGGGGTCAACCAGGCGAATGTCGTGTCAGCACTCACTGGAGGCCCGCGCCGGCGAGCTCCGGCGCGTCAAGGCGCGCGCCGTCCCACTCCACCGTCAGGTCGGCCTCACGCACGCGCTCCCATGCGAAATCGCCGATCAAGTCCGCGGCGGCGCAGGGCTCGGGCCGGGGAACGAGCCCTGCGCACCACGCCAGGAATCCGACCAGCGCACGCGCATCGTAGCTCCCACGCAGCTCGGCCGCCCCGACCGAGCCATGCAGCTTCGCCAGCTTGCGCCCGCGCCGTTCGAGCAGCAGCA
Source organism: Planctomycetota bacterium (assembly GCA_038231435.1). GTDB lineage: Bacteria > Planctomycetota > UBA11346 > UBA11346 > UBA11346 > JACCZE01. Next base: position 54,692 of record JBBRLJ010000016.1, on the reverse strand, counting down.
GATGGTGTCGATACCTCGGCGTGGGCAGGCCGAGCAGCCGCTGCAGTGCCGCCTGCAGGGCGCTGCTCGGCGCGATGTCGCGCCCGCGCACCACTCGCGTCACGCCCGCCGCGGCGTCGTCCACCACCACCGCCAGCTGGTAGGCCACGGCGCCGTCACGCCGCCGCACCACCGGATCGCCGAAGGCGAGCGATGGATCCTGCGCCAAGGACAACCCCCCTTCGTCCACCGGCGCGAACACACCCTCGGGCAGGATCGCGCGCACTGGATCCGGGCAGGCCCGCCAGCCACCCGGCGGCAAGGCGCGTCCGCGGTGGCGGTTGTCATAGGCCCAGCCGCCATCGGGGGCGCGGCGGCCGAGCGCCTGCAGCTCTGCCCGGCCCATGGGACAAGGGTACAGGGCCCCGAGTTCAGCCAGACGATCGAGAGCGGCTTCGTGATCCGCCGCGAGCTCGTGCTGATGCGCCACGCCATCCCAGTCGAGGCCGAGCCAGGCGAGGTCGTCGATCAGCGCCGCCGCCAGCTCAGGCCGGCAGCGCTCGGGATCGAGATCCTCGAGCCGCAGCAGCACCCGCTCCCCACGCCTGCGCGCGTCCAGCCAGCACAGCAGCGCCGCCAAGAGCGTGCCGGGATGGGCCTGGCCGGTCGTCGACGGCGCGAAACGCCCGCATCCTCGACCGCCTCCTCGATCACCCCCTGGACCGCCCCCTGGACAGATGTCGGCCTGGCTCATGCGCGCAGGATAGGCGGAGGGTCCGCGGCCGAAGCGGCTCTCGCTGGCAGCTCCTGGCTTCCGCTTTTTGCGACTAACCGCTTCAATTGTTCCATCCCTCGCTGTTCGTGAGGGGCCCCGCGGGCGCGGCCTCCGTGGAAAGTATCCCGGAAGCAGGATTGGTCTGGGCCAGGTCCGGAGATAGTGCCGGTGAGGTTCACGGATCACCCCCGTGGCCCAGTGACCATCCATCGGCCTTTCCTCGAGGACCTCAACATGGCAGCGCATTCGGTGAACATCCTGATGGTCGAGGACAACCCGGGCGACGCCCGCCTGTTGCAGGAGTACCTCGCCGAGGGCCTGAACACCGATTACAACATCACCCATTGCGGACGCCTGAAGGAGGCGGTGGCGTACCTCGACGGCGATCAGCGCAAATGCGACGTCATCCTGCTCGACCTGTCGCTGCCGGATTCCACGGGGCTCGGCACCTTCATCAACGTCCACAACAAGGCCGCCGATGTCCCAATCGTGATCCTGTCCGGATTCAACGACGCGACCCTCGCCTGCCTGGCGGTGCAGAAGGGCGCGCAGGATTACATCCCCAAGGACAGCCTCGACGGAGATCAGCTCGCGCGCACCATCCGCTACGCGATCGAGCGCAAGCAGTGGGAAGAGACCAACCGCGCGCGCGAGGAGCGCATCAGCCGCCTCGAGAAGATGGAGGCGATCGGGCGGCTCAGCGGCGGCATCGCCCACAACTTCAACAACATCCTCACCGCCATCATCGGCAACTGCGAGCTGCTGCGCCCGCGCGTGGTGGCCGATCCCAAGGCCCTGCGCCACGCCGAGGCCATCCAGTGGGCGGCGCAGCGTGCGTCCATGCTGACGCGCGAGCTGCTCGCCTTCGCATGCCGCCAGCAGATGCGCCCGCAGCTGATCGAGGTCAACCACATCGTGCGCGATCTCGAGCCGCTCCTGCGCGGCGTGATCAGCAAGGACATCACCTTCGATTTCGACCTCGGCCCGCAGCTCGGCAGCGTGCTCACCGATCCAGCACAGATGGAGCAGGTGGTGATGAACCTGGTGCTCAATGCGCGCGACGCGATGCCCAACGGCGGCCAGATCGCCGTGCGCACGCGCACCGAGATCCTCGAAGAGGCCAAGGACGGCCAGCCCGATTCGATCCCGCCCGGCATCTACACCACGCTGTCGATCCAGGACAACGGCCTGGGCATCGAGCCCGAGGTGGTGCCGCGCATCTTCGAGCCGTTCTTCACCACCAAGGAAGGCGAGAAGAGCACCGGACTGGGCCTGTCGACGGTCTACGGGATCGTGCAGCAGAACAAAGGCCACATCCACGTCGACAGCGTGCGCGGCGCGGGCACCACCTTCACCATCTTCCTGCCGCGCCAGGAGCATAGCGCCGACACGACCGAGAAGCCCAACGCGGCCGAGGCGCAGCGCGGAACCGAGTGCATCCTGCTGGTCGACGACGAAGTGCATGTCAGCGCCATCCTGGCAGAAGTCCTCGGCGAGAACGGCTACCGCGTGCTGACCGCGTCCTCGGGCGAGCAGGCGATGTCCATCCTGGCCCAGAAGGGTAGCGCCATCGATCTGGTGATCACCGACCTGAAGATGCCGGGCATCAACGGCTTCGAGCTCGCGGCCAAGATCCGTGCGACGGTGCCGGGCATGAAGGTGGTGCTGATCTCCGGGCACGTCGACGAGCAGATGGAGCAGGAGCGCGAGAAAGGCACGGTGTCCGCTTTCCTGCCCAAGCCGTTCACCTCGCAGGTCCTGACCAAGACCATCCGCGAAACCCTGGCGAAGAGCGAAGCCAAGATCTAGCGCGAGCGCGAGCTCCGGGCCTTCCTCAACGCGTCCGTTCGCGGTCTGCGGCGAGGAGCGCCTCCAGCCAACCCAGATCTGGCCGCACCGCCGCGCTACGGTGACCCGACCACGTCCCCTGCATCCGCGACTGCACGGCGATCAACCGTCCGTCGATGTCCACCAGCGGTCCGCCGCTGTCGCCGTCCTGGGTCGGCTCGTCGCTCGCGACCACCACGCTGGCGGGGGCGTGCGCGTCGGCGGCGAATGATTCCGTACCCAGGCACGCGCCGGCAGTGAAGCCGATGCCGCGGCCGATGACGATCGAACCTGACGCGGGGATCCGAGCGGACCACGTGAACACCGGCACCGCCAGATCGCCGGACATGCGCAGCACCGCCAGATCGCGGCAGGCGGTGTCCGCATCGCCACGCCAGACTACACGGCAACGGAACACACGGGTGGAGCCGTCGGACGCGCGCAGGCAGGCATACACCGGTTCGCGCATCACGGCGTGGGCGGCGGTCAGCAGGTAGCCGTCCGTGGCGATCAGCGCCGCGCTGGCGAGCGAGACGCTCGCCACTCCCGGGGCGACGTCGAGCGAGCAGCCATCGGCATCGATGCCGACCGCCAGCGGTTCGGCCCCGACCACCAGCAACGCGGTGCGCGCGAGCACGTGGTCGCGCAAGGCGACGTCGCCGACCATGCGCTCGGCATGGGGCGCGAAGGCGGCGCGCTTTTCGCCCGGCGCGGCCTCGCGCGATCGGATGCAGCCCATGGCGGAGAAGCATCCGGCGACGGAGATGGCGAGCACGCAGGCCCGCAACAGCCCGCGGTCGCGCGTGGTCATGCCTTGAGCTTGCCCAGCGCCTCTGACGAAGCCTCGAACACCTGCTTGTGCAGGGAATTGCCGTGGCTGTCCATGGTGACGATCACCGGGAAGCGCTCGACCCACAGGTGCCAGATCGCCTCGGGGCTGCCGAGGTCCATCCAGTCAACGCCGTCGACGCGCACGATGCGTTCGGCGCACACCTGCGCGGCGCCGCCGATGGCGTGCAGGTAGACGCAACCGTGCTCCTTGCACGCCGCGAGCGTCTTCGCGCCCATGCCGCCCTTGCCGATGACGCCGCGGATGCGGTGATCGCGGATGACCTCCCACTGGTACGGCTCCTCGCGCGAGGAGGTGGTCGGGCCGGCGCCCTTGCACACCCACTTCCCGCCTTCCTGGACCATCACTGGACCGCAGTGGTAGATGATGTGCCCGGCGAGGTCGACCGGAGGCTTCACGCCCGTGTGCAGGCGATGGTGCACGGCGTCGCGGCCGGTGTACAGCCGGCCGCTGAGCTCGACGGTGTCGCCGACCTTCAGCGATCGCGCCTGCTCGTCGGTGATGGGGGTGGTCAACGTCACGATGCTCATCGTCAGACTCCGGAGCGGCCAGGGCGCGAGATCAATACAACCAGCGACCGATCTCTCCGCCCGCGGAGAGATCGATGCCCTGCCGGCGGAACGCCCAGCACATGTAGCTGATGGTGACGTAGAAGCTCGCCGGCACGCGGTTGAGCTTGCCGATCTTGCAGCCGACCAGCGTGGTCGCGCCGCCGAAACCCATCGGGCCAATGCCCGACTGGTTGGCCTTCGCGACGATGCGCTCCTCGAGTTCGCCAAGCACCTGGTCTGGATTGGAATCGTCGAGCATGCGCAGCAGCTGGGTCTTGCTGTGCGCGTAGCCGCTCGCGCGATCGCCGCCGATGGAGACGCCAAGGATGCCGGGGCCGCAGCCCTGTCCCTGCGCCTGGAGCACGCAATCGAGGATCGCGTTCTCAACGCCGACGAGATCGCGGCCGCCGCAGCGCGGATCGGGAAGCGCGTACTGCGCGCCGACGTTCTCGCAGCCGCCACCCTTGAGCATCAACCTGACCTCGACGTAGTCGCGTCGCCACTGGTGCATGTGGAAGTCCGGCGTGCCCGGACCGACATTGTCCCCGGAATTCTTCCCGGTCACCGAATCGACCGAGTTCTGGCGCAGGTAGCCCTTGGCGGTGGCCTCCTTGACCGCATCGATGAAGACGTGCTCGAAGGCGACCTGATCGTAGCCGATCGGGGCGTTGACGTAGACCAGCACCGAGCCGGTGTCCTGGCATAGCGGCTGGCTCTTGTCCTTCGCCAGGCCGATGTTGCACGAGATGACATCGAGCGCGTACGCGGCATTGGTGCCCGGTGACTCGGACGAGCGCGAGGCCTCGAGCGCGCGCACCACGTCCTTCGGCAGCACCGTGGAGGTCACGCGGATGAGTTCGACGAGCGAGGCCTGGAGGATCGGCGTGGTGGTTGCTGGCATGGCTCGTCGCTGGTGGGTCCGTGACTGGGAGTCCGCGGCCGGGTGCCGTGGCGGATCGGCAGCGTACGCCTTGAGCGGCGGCCGCGCAACCGGCCCTATCCCTCGCACCTGCGCGCGACCCGCCCGCCCCCTACTTCCTACTGGGACTTGGCTTCCAAATCGAGGCGCCAGAGAGCGCGTCGAGTTCCAACCGTGCCCGTCGCACCACCGCCAGGTAGCGCTCGGAGATGCCGCCGGGGGCGTCGGCCATCGACAGGATGATGCCGTCGAGCGCGCGCCGGTCGCGGTTCTCGCTGTCCACCACCGGCTCGACCACCTCGCGCTCGACCAGTTCCATGCCTGGACGCGGCGCCAGCAACCCCGAGTCCGGCGCCGACACGATCAGGCCCTGCTTCATCATGTCGCCCAACAGCCGCAGGCGGTTGCGCCGCGCCTGCAGGAGCGCTGGTGGCTCGCGCACGCCGCGGATGTCGTTGCCCATCATCCACTCGGCGATGCGGCCGATACGCTGGCTGCCCTCGACCAGGCGCAGCTCCTCGGGACGGCGCGGGATGCCATGGGAGACATCCTCGACATACCAGGCGACGATCTCGGCCTCGTCCACGGTGAGGTTGCGGCGGTCGCCGCACGACGACGTTGCCAGCAACGTCACCGCCAGTGCCACCACCAGCGCCAGGTGCGCCGCTGCGCGCAGCACCGCTCCGCGCGATGAGAGCGTCGTGTCTTTGGTCAGGGAACGCGCGCATGCGCGCGCGAAGCCGAGCGTCATGGCGCGAGTCCCACGCCGGCGAGCCGCATGCGCTCGATCACCGCCGCGTGATCCGCGCGCGTCGAGAACACCAATCCCGGACAGCGCGCCGATTCGCCGTTGAAGCGGAACGGCCGGCCCGCGAGATCGGTGGCCGCGCCGCCGCCCGCGAGCAGCACCGCTGCCGGGGCCGCCACATCCCATTCCGCGATCGCTCGCGGGTGCACGTAGAGATCGGCTTGGCCGGAGAGCATGCGCCACACCTTCACGCCCACCGAGGTCGCGCGCATTGCCGCGAATTCGGGCAGCGCCGCGCGTACCGAGGCGACCGCCTCCTGGTTGCGCTTGCTGCCGCTGGTGATCAGCACGTCCGCCGTTCCGGCGACCGCCGCGAGCTCGCGAGCTCCATGCGGCCCGAGTACCGTACCGCCGATCCCCGGCATGCCGGACAGGCAGATGCCCTCGCACGGGATATCGAGCACCCCGAGCACCAGTACGCCATCAATCGCCAGCGCCACCTGCACCGCCCACCCAGGCATGCCATTGAGGTAGTCGCGCGTGCCGTCGATCGGATCGATGATCCACACCCGGCGTTTCGCCAGCCGCGCGCGATCGTCCGTGATCTCCTCGCTGAGGATCCCGTCGTCCGGAAAGAACGTCGCCAGCTGGTGCCTGATCACCGCGTCCGCCGCCAGATCCGCATCCGACACCGGCGACCCATCGCCCTTGGTCCGCTCCACCGTCCCGCCCTGCATCCCCAGCGCCACCGCCCCCGCCTCGCGCGCCGCCCGCACCGCGACCGTCATCTCCTGCGTCAGATCGATCTCAGCATCCACGCCACCATCCTGGCGCCCAGGCCCGACGCGCCAGCCTCCCCCGCCCCCGAGCCGAGTCCCCGAAGGCAAGTCCCCGAAACCGACTCTCCGAAGGCGAGTCCCCGATGCCGAGTCTCCGAAGGCAAGTCCCCGAAGCCGAGTCTCCGAAGGCGAGTCCCCAAAGCCGACTCTCCCTCAGTAAGCAGCAAGCGAGGATCGTTATCGCGGGCGAGGCCAAGGCGGCGATCCCGACGCCGTAGTCATCTACGGCTAGGGTGAGCCAACGCCGGCATCGCCCGCGAGAACGACCGCAGCTAGTCGTCGATCTTGGCTTGGCGCATGACCTCTTCGGCCGTGGTCACGCCCTGCAGCACCTTGCGCGCGCCGTCCATCGACAGCGTGTTCATGCCGTTGGCCACCGCCGCGCGGCGGATGTCCGCGGTCGCGGTCTTGTTGAAGGCCAGGTCGCGCAGCTGCTTGTTCATCACCATCATCTCGAACAGGCCCTTGCGTCCGCGGTAGCCCGAGCCCTTGCAGTGGTCGCAGCCCTTGCCGTGGATGAATTTGCGCCCGGCGTACTGCTCGGGCTTGAGGCCGATGGCGGCGAGCGCCGCGGGATCCGGATCGTACGGCTCCTGGCATTTGGGACAGTTGGTGCGCAGCAGGCGCTGGGCGATGACCGCCTGGATGGAGGTGGCGACCAGGAACGGCGCCACGCCCATGTCGATGAGTCGGGTGATGGCACTGGGCGCATCGTTGGTGTGCAGGGTCGAGAACACCAAGTGGCCGGTGAGCGACGCCTGGATCGCGATCTGCGCGGTCTCGGCGTCGCGGATCTCACCGACCAGGATGACGTTGGGGGCCTGGCGCAGCATCGAGCGCAGGATGCGCGGGAAGGTGAGGCCGATCTTGTGCCGCACCTCGCACTGGTTGATGCCGCTGAGCAGGTATTCGACCGGCTCCTCGGCGGTGATGATCTTGCGGTCGATGGTGTTGAGCGCGTGCAAAGTCGCGTAGAGCGTGGTGGTCTTGCCCGAGCCGGTCGGACCGGTGACCAGGATGATGCCGTTCGGGCGCTTGATCAGGCCGTTGTAGGCCTTGAGGTCGGACGGATCGAAGCCCATGTCGTCGAGCGACAGCTTCAGCGTCTCGCTGTCGAGGATACGCATGACCATGGCTTCGCCGTGGATCGACGGCAGGCACGAGACGCGCAGATCGATCTTCTTGTTCGGCAGCTTGACCTTGATGCGCCCGTCCTGCGGCTTGCGCTTCTCCTCGATCATCATGTCGGCCATGATCTTCAGGCGCTGGATGACCGGGCCCTGGAGGCGCTTCGGCGCCGGATCCATGGTGAAGCAGACGCCGTCGATGCGGTAGCGGATGCGCAGATGATCCGCCATCGGCTCGATGTGGATGTCGGAGGCGCGATTGGCATCGGCGTTGGAGATGATCTGCTGAACGAATTTGATGATCAGCGCGTCGTCGCCGTGCTCATCGCTATCGGTGGAGGCGCGGACGGCGATGTCCTCGGTGAGCTCGCCGAGCATGGCCTCGACCTTGTTCTCGGAGAGTCCCCAGTACTTCTCGAGCGCCGCGAGGATCTGGCGCTCGCTGGCCATCGCCACCTCGATCGCCATCGAGGTGCTGAAGCGCAGGGTGTCGACGACTTCGAGATCCAAGGGGTTGGCCATCGCCACGGCCAGGGTCTTGCCGTTGAGCATGACCGGGCAGACCTTCTTTTCGCGCGCCACCTGCTGCGGGATCAGCTCCATCACCTGCTTGGGGATGTCGATGGTCTCGAGATCGTAGAAGCGCAGGTCGAACTGCTCGGCCAGGGCGCGGGCGACATCCTCGGGGGAGCAGGCCTCGGCCTCGGCGAGCAGCTCGCCGATCATGCGCTTCTCACCGTCCATCTGCTTCTTGAGGGCCTCGTTCACCTCGTTGTCGGTGCAGGCCTCCATCTCGACGAGGATCTCACCCAGGAACTTGCGCGCCATGTCGTGGTCTCTCCAGCAGGACCGATGAGTATGCCTCCGAAAGCTCTCCCGCACAGCCCCCAAGCGTGGGGTAAGCTTCTCTGTGGGTGACGCTTCGGACACGACGAGGCCCGCTTCGCTTGAACCCTCGCCCGCCCCCTGCGTTGACACTGGTCCATGCGCCATTCCCTCCTGACTACTCCCATCGCAGCTTCCCTGGCAGCTGTGCTCGCCATAGGCCTGGCCGGGCCCGCCGCCGGCGCCGAAAAACCGGGCAAGGGCTCGGGCATCGCCGGCGAGGACGCTGGCAAGTCAGACGCCAAGCTCGCCTTCAAGCGCCAAGAAGCCGCGGCCATCAAGCCGATCGGCAACGACCCGGTGTTCGTCGGGGCCTACATCTGGGGCGGGCGCGCCGATCAGAACTACCGTCCGTTCTTCCAGTGGGAGCTGCGCATGGTCGCCGGCGCCGCCAAGGTGGAGAGCCTGCGCGCCCGTATCGCCACGCTCGGACCCTCGCGCCAGGTGCTCAACCAGGGCGAGTGGAAGGAGTGGGGATCGATCGACGCGAGCGGCCGCGCCGACGTCGACTACCGCGCCAACTGCCCGAACTTCCCCGCCTACCAGGTCGAGCTCAGCTGGTCGGGCGGCAAGGAGACCTTCATCGCCTGCGACAAGGGCACCGTTCCGCTCGCGATCGGAGCGCTCTCGGGCCAGGGCTACGTGGTCGCGGTGAACACCAACTTCGAGACCAGCGACAAATCCAAGTCCGCGACCATCACCTGGACCGACTGGAATCTGGGCGGCAAGCCGGCCCAGGACGTGGTCCAGACCATCCACTTCAAGGACGAGAAGGGCGCCGAGGTCAAGACCGTCAAGCACAAGCCCGAGGGCGGCGAGGTGCCAGCGGGCGCGGTGAAGGAGCAGAAGGTGGTGGTGCCCGGAGTGCCGACCTTCGCCACCGTCAGCATCAGCACCGAGCAGTCCGACGCAGGCTCGCAGACGGAATCCGCCGGCTTCACCGGCGCCAAGGATGTCGAGACCGCGCAGATCCACGCCGACGGTGGCAAGCTCAAGGCGCGCGTGCGCAATGGCCTCGACAGCGATCAGGACGGCGTGGTGGTCACCATCGCGCTGCAGGACAAGGCGGGCAAGACCCTGAAATCGTTCGACATCCCGGTCGGCCATCTGGCCAAGGACGAGGAGAAGGACGTCAGCGCCGATCTCGGCGGGCTCGCCGGCTGGGCCGGTTACGAAGTCGGTTGGAAGGGTGGCAAGGCCAAGCTCGCGGCAAGTGCCGCTTCGGGCGATGCCGCGACGAACGACGCGCGCCCAGCGGGCGCGAACGGCGTGCCCGCGCCCATCACCGCCAACGGCATCACCCTCACTCCGCAGAAGATCGAGCGGACCTCGACCGGCCTGCTGCTGACGGGCACCATGCAGAACGGCACCGGCCACGATCTCGCGGCGGTACGCGTCACCATGCGCGTCACCGATTCGGCGAACCACACCCAGGAGGTGCTGTGGAAGGCCCAGGCGCTGGCCAGCGACGCCAGCGGCCCGGTCTCGCTCGCCTGCGGACTGAAGGACATCGGAGCGATCGCGATGACCTGGAAGACCGGCGCGGGCGTCGAATAGCCGAGTCGCGGCGATGGAGCCAGGGCCGGTCTCTTCCACTGGCGCATGCGGCGGCATCATCCACCCATGGCAGCTGCACTGGCCGCATTCATCGATGACGTCTTGTGCAGCGCCACCGCCAGCGCGCCCGCGCTGGACGCGAGCCGGAGATCGACCGCGCTACCCGAGGACGAGGTGCGTCGGCGAGCGTCCGCTTTCATCAGTGCTCATCCGGTGGCCGAGACGGGGGAGTCGACGACTCGTCACGGCCACCTCCTGTCCCTGGCGCTGCTCTGGCACGACCACCTCGACGCCTCGCACACGCTCAGCCAGGATCTGGGTGACGGCGACGGCTCCTACCTGCACGCGCTCATGCACCGCCGCGAAGGCGATCATTCCAATGCCAAGTACTGGTTCCACCGTGCCGGCCGGCACGCGATCCATGGGCCGCTGGCTGCATCGGTCGCCCCTGGCGATGGTTTCCTCATCCCTGGTGGCCGTTGGGACGCCGAGGCCTTCGTGGACGCCTGCGCGAGCGGCGACGCGCGCTGGATCCTGCTCCAAGCCCGCGAGTACCACCTGTTGGCGGCGTACCTGATCGGAGAACCCGCGGCGATTCCCTGAGAGCCGCGGCCGAGCGGCCGCGCTCGGAAGAGTACTCCGTCAAAAGCCCTTTCATTGGTCTTCACCGCATTAGCATGCGCGGACCGACGGCGATGCCGCGGTTCTATGGCCGCACCCGAATCCACGTCCGCCCTGCCCCCCAACCGCACCAATCGTCCGGAGCGCCCCGGGCACTCCGAGCGCACCAGCCTGCGGGCCTCCCGCGCCACCATTCCAGGGGATAACGCGGTCGAAGCCGCGGCGCGATCGAAAACGATGACGAAACCCATTTTCCCGTCCCCCGCCCTGCCAGAGGATCTGCGCGCCCAGGGCGTGTTCGTGAATCTCGAGGGCGACTACAGCTACCTCGGCGACGGTTACTACAAGAGCATGGAGGCCGAGCACGAAGGCCTGATCGCCCTGCCGAGCCCCGCCGAGGCGCTCGACGCCTACGTCGTGCCGTTGGCGCTGAGCAAGGCGGCAGCCGCCGGCATCAACGTGCCGCAGTGGGAGATCGCCAACGACAACACCATGGGCTTCGATCCGCCGCTGATCGCCTATCCGGTGAATCCGTTCCAGTCGATGGGCCAGGTGATCGCCGACCATGCCTCGCTCATCGAAGCCGTGAAGTCGCTGACCATGAGCGGCAAGTACGCCATGGTCATCCAGGACATGCAGCCCGACAGCCGCGTCGACACCCTGCGCCTGGTGTTGGGCCACTGCCTGAAGCCGGAATACGGCGAGCTGGCCATGGACATCTGGATGACCTTCCGCATCCCTCTCGCCCGCGTGAAGATCATCGTCACCGAGAAGCTCTACCTGTTCAGCGCCATCGAGCCGTTGCCCAAGAACGAACTGACGCAGAACGAGAAGGCCATCATCAAGGAGGCGGGGTTATGGCGAGGCTAGACGGAGCGCGGAGTGCGAAGTGTGGGGCGCGACGAGAACAGCCGACCGCCCTGCGAACGCGGCCTCTTTCCTCGATCACGCGGCACACCGCACACCGCACGCCGCACGCGGCGAGCGAAGCGATCCGCTGATGTCCCGCCTCGCCATCTTCACTGATCGCAACACCATCCGCAGCGCGGTGCAGCTGACGGCATTGACCAATTTCCGCATGGCGGCCGCGAAGCTCGGGCACGACTGCGACTTCCTGTTCCGCTCCGAGATCATGAACATCCCGCGCTACGACGGGCTGCTGATCCGCGCGCTCACCGATCCCCTGAATTCCAGCTACGTCGCCGCGCGCATGGGCGAGGTGCACGGCCTGCGCGTGATCGACGAGCCGGATTCCATCGTGGTGTGCTGCGACAAGGTGAACATGTACCAGCATCTCATGCGCGCCAACGTGCCGATGCCGGACACCTGCTTCCTCGCCGAGGAGGAAGTCACCGTCGAGCAGGCGCGCGAGCTCTTCGAGTCGTATGGCACCCCACTGGTGCTCAAGGCACCGAACTCATCGTTCAGCGCCTACGTTGAGAAGGTCCACGACGAGAACGGCTTCGTGAAGGTCGGCAAACGCTTCCTGCGCCGCGCCGAGCGCCTGGTCGTCCAGCAGTACCTGCCGAGTTCGTTCGATTGGCGCGTCACCATCCTCGACGGCAAGGTCCTGCTGGTGATCAAGTACGTCATGGGCGAGGGCGCGTGGCGCATCCACGACACCCACGAGGACGGCCGCCCGAACATCTGCGATGTCGAGGGCGTAGAGAAGACCCAGGTCGACCCGCGGCTGGTGAAGGTCGCGTTGCAGGCCGGCAACTCGATCGGCAAGAGCCTGTACGGCGTCGACATCAAGGAGCTCGACGACGGCTTCATCGTCATCGAGGTGAACGACAATCCCAACATCGACGCCGGGGTCGAGGATATCAACAATCCCGAGGTGTATCGCAACGTGATCAGGTCGCTCACCGGCGAGCCCTGGGAAGGTTGGGTCGCCAACTAGTTGCGGTCGTTCTCGCCGACGCTACCGGCGTTGGCTCACCGCTCGCGGTAGATGACTACCGCTTCGGGATCGCCGCCTTGGCAGCGTCGGCGATAACGATCCTCACGGTTACAATCCACGACTACATGCAGGGAATGAGAGTGTGACGAAGAATCCCGTCGAGGAGCAGCCGTTGGTGCGGGTCGCGCGGGGGCGGGATCTCGAGGGGCTGGTCGCGCTCGAGGGGCGGTGCTTTCCCGAGGCGGACCGGTTTCCGCGGCGGACGTGGCGGCGGCTGCTCGGGGATGCGGCGGTCGCGGGAACTGCGGTGACGCTGGTGGTCGAGGACCAGGTTGCGGTGGTGGCGGCCATCGTCGGGCTGTTCAGGGCGCGATCGGCGGTGGCGCGGATCTATTCGATCGCGGTCGGGCCCGAGCAGCGCGGCAAGGGGCTCGCGCAGGTGCTCATCCTCGGGCTGGCGCGCGCAGCGGCGTCGCGGAAATGCGCGACGCTATCGCTCGAGGTGCGGCACGACAATGTCGCGGCGCGCGGGCTGTACGAGAAGCTGGGGTTCGAACGGGGGGCGACGCTGCACGGCTATTACGAGGACGCGGCGCACGGCCTGCGTTACCGCGCGCCGGTCGCTACGGTGATCAGGGCGACGACCTCGTCTTGAAACCGTCTTCGACTTCCTTGTCGTCGTTGGTCCATTTGCTCTGGCGCGTGACCTCGTCATCGAGCATTTCGCACTGGCCGATCGAGAGCTTCTCGATCGAGTCGCCGGCGTAGATCACCACCGGACGCTTGGAATTGAAGCCGAGGGTGCCAGGAGGCATGCGCCAGGCCCGTGCGCGCCAGTAGCGGTCCTTGAGCGAGCCGGAGCCGAGGAACAGCTTGCTCGGAGGCGTGCCGTCGCGGTCGCTCACGAAGGTGCAGCGCACCAGGATGTGGTCCTCGTCGTCGTGCTTGCTGTTCACCGATACCCACGTCGGGTCCATGGTCATGATCTGCCAGGGCAACGGGTCCTCGAGGCCGCGGGGAGCGTAGCGGGCGGTGACATCGTACTGCTTCGAGATCTCGGCGAGTGGGATGCCGGTCTTCTTCGACAGCTCGAGGAAATCCATGTAGCGCCACCGGTAAACCGGCAGAGCCATGGGCGCGAGGAACCATGCCAGCGCCAGCAGCGGCACGAGCACGATGACGGTGGCGACCTTGCTGGAGATGTTTCCTGCCATGCCTCCACTATCCCCGCGACGCGCCACAGCACAAGAGCGGTGCTGACAGCGCGCTACCGACTGACGGGCCCTCTAGGGCGCCCGCGCGTCCTGATGGGCGATCAGGTGGCGAAACCGTTGGGATTGGCGCTCTGCCAGCGCCAGCTGTCGGCGCACATGGCGTCCAGGCCGCGGGTGGCGCGCCAGCCGAGGATCCGGCTCGCGAGCGCTGGATCGGCGTAGCAGGTCGCCACGTCTCCAGGGCGGCGGGTGACGACCTGGCGGGGGATCTCGCGACCTACTGCCTTCGACACCGCGGCCAACATCTCGAGCACCGAGACGCCCGCGCCGGTCCCGAGATTGATCGCCGTGCAGCCGGGCAGCTTGGCGACGGCCTCGAGAGCCGCGAGATGGCCGAGGGCCAAGTCGACCACGTGGATGTAATCGCGCACCCCGGTGCCATCGGGGGTCGGGTAGTCGCCTCCGTAGATGCTCAGGTGCGGCCGCTTGCCCACTGCCACCTGCATGATGTACGGCATGAGGTTGTTGGGGATGCCCTTCGGGTCCTCGCCGATCTGGCCGCTGGGATGCGCGCCGACCGGATTGAAATAGCGCAGCAGCACGATCGACCAGTCCTTCTCGGCCTTGGCCAGATCGCGGCAGATGTCCTCGATGAACAGCTTGGTGCGCCCATACGGATTGGTCGCGGACAGGGGCATGTCCTCGGTGATCGGCACCGTCGCCGGATCGCCATAGACCGTCGCCGAGGACGAGAACACCAGCCGCCGCACGCCGCGCGCCTTCATCACCTCGAGCAGGTGGAGCGTGCCGGTCAGGTTGTTGTCGTAATAGCGCAGCGGGATGGCCACCGATTCGCCGACCGCCTTGAGCCCGGCGAAATGGACGACCGCGTCGACCCGCTGGCGCGCGAAGACGGCATCGGTCGCAGCGCGGTCGAGCAGATCGACGCGGTGGAATTCCACGCTCTTGCCGGCAAGGCGCTCGACCCGCCGCAGCGCCTCCTCGCAGCTGTTGTCGAGGTTGTCGAGCACCACGACGCGGTGACCCGCGCCGAGGAGCTCGAGGCAGGTGTGGCTGCCGATGTAGCCGGCGCCGCCGGTGACGAGAATGGTGGACATGCGATGGCCTCTCTCACCACGCTAGCCTGGCGATGCCTCCACCGGAATCGAAACCCGTGGACGGCGCACGCCGTGCTCAGGCGCCTGCACCGGGGCCGGTGGCGACGGGATAGCCGGCCTGCCACCATCTCCATGGCCGCTGCGCCCAGCCGTCGCCCGCGTAGGCCACGCCCACGCGCGGGCCGCGCGCCAAGGGTGGGCGGACCCGCGCCGGACGCAGCCGAAGCGGGCAACGCGTCGCGCCGAGGACCAGGCGGTTGTGGCCGAGATCGATCGCCAACGCCTGGGTGAGCTTGGCCGGACCGTTAGCGAGCTGCTCGCGCGCCATCGCGGTGGATGCGCGCGCCTGCCCGCGGCGACGGCGCGCGAGCGACTCGCCATCCCCCTCGCCCGCGCCGATGTCGATGGCGCGGATCAGCACCGCCGCGGGCGTGCCCTCGCGATCGCACACCAGGTTCAAGAGGACGTGCATGCCGTAACAGAGGTAGACGTAGAGCGTGCCCGGTGCCGCATAGAGCACCTCGGTGCGCGGAGTGCGCCCCCGCGAGGCGTGGCAGGCGAGGTCCTCCTCGCCTTGGTACGCCTCGGTCTCGATGATGCGGCCGCGCACGCCGTGCGCCTCGATGCCGCAGCCGATCAGCAGCGGCGCGAGGACCGGCGCCGGCAGGGCGAGGTCGTCGGCAGTGAGCACGCCGCCCGTGCCGAGCAATCGCGTCGGATACCGTTCTGGACGGGTCGCACGCGATCCACGCGCCGCGGACGAACGCCGCTCAACCATGGGGACCGGCCATCAGGTCAGCCATCGGGTCAGCCATCAGAAAGCGCGGCGATCCCCGGAAGGGCCTTGCCCTCGAGCAGTTCGAGCGAGGCGCCGCCGCCGGTCGAGCAATGGGTGACCTGGGTGTCGGTCTTCCACTTCGCCGCCGCGGTGGCGGTGTCGCCGCCGCCGATCACCGTGACCGCGCCCTTGCTGGTCGCGGCGACCACCGCGTCCATCGCCGCGCGGGTGCCGCCCGCGAACTTCTCGAACTCGAACACCCCGAGCGGGCCGTTCCAGACGATGGTCTTGGCGCGCGCGATGACCACGGCGTTGGCCTTGATGGTCTCGGGTCCGCAATCCAGGCCTTCCCAGCCATCCGGGATGCCGCTCGCGACCGTCGCCGGCTTGGTGGCGGCGTCGGGAGCGAATTTTTCGGCGGCGATGAAGTCGACCGGCAGGTGGATCTTGACGCCTTTGGCCTGCGCCTTCTTCATCAGCTCGGGCACCAGCTTCGCGCCTTCCGGATCGAAGATGGACTTGCCGATCGCCATCGCGCTGAGGGTCTTGTGGAACGTGTACGCCATGCCGCCGCCGATGATCAGCTCATCGGCCTTGTCGAGCAGGTTGCTGATCAGCTGGATCTTGTCGGCGACCTTGGCCCCGCCGAGGATCGCGAGCAGCGGGCGCTTGGGATTGTCGAGCACCTGCGCGAACGCGTCGAGCTCCTTCTTGAGCAGGAAGCCGGCAGCGCGCTGGGGCAGCTTCACGCCCACCATCGAGCTGTGTGCGCGATGCGCGGTGCCGAAGGCGTCGTTGACGTAGACGTCGCCGAGCCTGGTCAGCGAGGCGCGGAAGGCATCGACCTTCGCCGGATCGGCCTTGGTCTTCGCGCCGGTCTGCTCGTCCTTGACCGAGCCTTCCTCCTCGATGTGGAAGCGCAGGTTCTCGAGCAGCACCACTTGGCCGGGCTTGAGCGCGGCGCAGGCTTTCTCGACCTCGGGGCCGATGCAGTCGTCGAGGAACGTCACCGGGCGGCCGAGCAGCTCCTGGCACTTGGCGGCGATCGGCTTGAGCGAGTACTTGTCGACCTTCTTGCCATCCGGCCGTCCGAGATGGCTCATCAGCACCACCGCGGCGCCGTGGTCGAGCGCGTAGCGGATGGTCGGCAGCGCCGCGTCGATGCGCTGGGTGTTGGTGATGGCGCCAGTCTTCTTGTCCTGGGGGACGTTGAAGTCGACGCGCATCAGCACGCGCTTGCCGACGAGATCCAGACGGTCGATCGAGAGCTTGGCCATGGGGGTCCTTTGATATTTCCCGTGGAGGTCTTTTCCGAGCAAGCCGCCGCCGTAGCTGGCGCCGGCGTTGATGGTTCCGCGGGAGGGCGCAGCATGGGCTGATGGCGGGCAAGAAAAGAGACAAGCGGCCCGGCGGGCCGAGGCTCAGGGCTCGAGCACGCACACGTCGCGCAGGTGGCGCCAGCGGCCATCGAGATCGAGGCCATAGCCGACCAGGAATGCCTCGGGGACGGTGAAGCCGGAATGGTCGGCGCGCGCCAAGCCCTCGGGGACTCGGCGCGACGGCTTGTCGAGCAACACACAGGTGCTCACGCTCGCGCTGCCAGCCGCCAGCGCCGCGGCGCGCACGGCCGCGAGCGTGCGCCCGCTGTCGAGGATGTCGTCGACCACCACCACGTGCGCGCCGGCGAGCTCGGGCAGCGCCTCCATCTCGACCCGACCCGACGACTCGGTGCCAGCCCCAGAGCTGCGCACGCGCAGGAAGGCCAGCCGCGCCTCGGGCGAAGCGATCTCGCGCGCCAGATCGGCGGCGAAGCAGAAAGCGCCGTCCATCAGCAGCAGCAGCAGCGGCGCTCGGTCCGCATGGGCGGCGCTGATCTCGCGGCCCAGCTCCCGCACGCGACGGCGGATCTCGGCGGCACGGATCAGTGGGCGAGGAGGCATCGAGGATGGATGCTACGAGCGTGGCGAGGCGGGGAAGCTTCGCACCGTGGTGCCGAGGGAGACTGAGACGACAGAGGACGGAAGAGGGAAGAGGGAAGAGCGAAGAGGGAAAGGAAACGAGGATCAGTGGTTGCCGAGGGAGAGCGATACCAGGCTCCAGCCTGAAGCGGATAGAGTGGGAGCGGACGGCAGGGTCATGCCCCACAGGCTCTCGTCGTAGTGGATCTGGAATGTGGCATCGGCCGCGCCGTCGATCGAGCGCGCGATCAGGGCGCCGAAGAGCTGGAAGGATCCCGCGAGCGTGAGGTGCGCGCGCGGCGCGTAGACCACCGCCGCCAGCGCGCCGTCGCCGGCGATGCGGATCTCGATGTCGGCGTCCGAGATGAAGACCAGGCGACGAGGAGCGGCGACGTCATCGCCGTTGCCGTCGGAGCCGCCGGCGCCACGGCGCTCCACGTCGCCGGATCCCGTGGGCACTCGGGTGGGGCCTCCGATGACGACGTCCTTGGCATCGTGCTCGCCCTGGATGATCACCACCTCGACCGTCGATCCCGGAGAGAAGCGCATCGACCTGGGCGCGAACGCTCCTTCGCAGAAGAGGCGCACCGTGCCGCCACCGCTGAAGCACAGGCCGCCGGTGACCGTGCGCGCGCGGTACGAGACCTGGCCCCCCTGCGCATCTCCGGCCAGCGTGACGTCACCGGAGAAGTCGAGATTGGCTACGGTCACGGCATCGGTGACGACGCCGGCGATCGACGGCAGCGCCAGGCGCTCGTCCTGGCGAACCGCACCATGGATGGAGGCGCGATCCCGCAGCGACATCGTGCCGGCACAGACGACGTCGCCGTGCGATGCCGGCGCAGGCGAGGCGGACGCGGGGAGCGGTGCGTACGCGGTCGAGCCACCGAGCCAGCTGTCGGTGCGCGCGGGACCGGACAGGACCAGGCTGTCGCTCGCGTACAGCGCCTGGGTGAATGGGCGCGAACAGCCGGTGGCGACGATGGTCTGCACCATGCGGCGCTGGAAGCTCCGCGGATCCACCGCCAGGTCGCCGAGCGTCGCCACGGTGAACACGGCGAAGCGCTCATGCCCGTCGGGCCAGGCATGGCCTGCCTCGGTACGATGCAGGCAGACGATGTAGCTGGTGATCGCGCAGCCATTGCGCGTGTCCGCCGCACAGCCGCTCACAATCGGTCCGCGACCGTCCACTGCAGTAGTGGCATCCGAGGACTGCGAGAGGATCGCCGGGATCATTGTCGGCTGAGCGCCATTGGTGATGATGTCAGCGTCGGGGATCTTCGCGCCGACACGTGCCGCGACCGGCGCGCTCATGCTGCGGTCGACGAGCTTCTCCCACTGATCGGCCCACGGACGCCCACGGGGCGGCGTCGAAGTGGCATCGGCCACCAGCTCGGGATGCTCTGGCAGCGCCGCCAGCAGCGCTTGGTGGCCATGCATCCAGGCCAGGGTCTCGCCGGCGGCGGATTCGACCGCGGCCGCGAGACGCACCTCGTCGTGCCGGCCGCGCTGGCCGGCGCTCCGGCCGATGGTCATCTCGGTCAGGCTCACCGACAACGCGGCGAGGATGACGACGATGCCCAGCGCCAACGGCAGCGCGCTGCCACTCTCGCTCGCGATGGTCCCTCGCGTAGGTGTCGATGCTGCCGATGCTGCTGATACCGATGTGGCTGCCATGTCAGGGCCGCTCTGATCCGGTTCCGGACCCTGCCAGCACGTCCAGCGCGGAGCGATCCTCACGTGCGTCGAGCGTGGAACGCAGGAACACCACGCGTGAATCCACGCAGCGCACGACCCTGGCATCGCCGCCATCGCGCGCCGTGGCGGATGCGGACGGCGCCTCGCCCGCCGCCTGCAGCGCCAAGCGCAGCGTCAATGCATTGCCGTCGCGGTGGATGGAGAAGCCACCAAGCCGCGGATCGGCTGGATCGACGGCGGCGATGTGATCGCATAGCAGCTCGGAACTGACCAGGTTGGTGCGGCCGCGGTCCGCGAAGACCTGCTTGACCAAGGTACCCGAACCCGTCCCCGCGGATCCGCGCGTGAAGATCAGACGATGCCATCCTGGCTCGTATGCGCAGCGGAAGGACTGGTGGAGGACCGCCGCGCCCCCGGGGGCGTCGATGGTGGATTCGAGGCATGGCTCGATGCCGGTGGAGATCCGGTAGTCGTAGGTGGCGCCCACGTCGGTCTCGGTACGCACGGATGAGGCGGAGGCGGCTGGAGCATCGGGCCCCACCACCAGATCCGCGCCACCGCCGTGCATCGACGTCGACGCCGTACGCAGCTCGAGCGACAGGGCGCCGAGCACGTCGTCCGCGCGTTGCTGCAGATCGGCTTCGATCGAGATGCGCTCGTTGAGCCGCGAGCCCGACTCGAGGCTCTGAGCGGCGATCAGCACCACCATCGCCAGGACCACGCCGACGATGATCGCCTCGAGCAGGGTGAAGCCCCCACGAGGACTCGATGTCGGATGCGGCGATGGATCCAGGCGCACGATCACATCCCGCGCTGGGTGAAGACGTACACGACTTCCGCGGACATCGCGGATCCGCCCTCGGACCACTCGCAGCGGAAACGCAGGGGCACGCGCTCAGCGCTCCCCGGCGAACCAGGGACACGGTTCGCCTCCGGAGCGAGCTTCGCCGGGTCGGGATTCCAGGCGCCGGTGATGGTCCCGACCGAGGGATGCCCGTCCGTCGGCGTGAGCGCGCCGACCGCGAAGCGCGCGCCGCGGAAACTCGACCGCAAGGTCGCGAAGGGAATGCCCTGGTAGGTCTCGATCTGCGCCTGGATCCCCTGGTGCGCGAGCGCCTGGTCCTCGGCCACCTGGTTGCCCCGCCGCGCGTTCACCAGCGACGTGAACACCGTGGTCAGGCCGATGGCCAGGATCATGATCGCGATCATGGTCTCGACGAGGGTCATGCCGCCGAGCGATCGCGGGCCGTGCTGAGCCCCTTGCCGAGGCGCTGATCGAGCCGCGGGACCGAGCGAGGGCCGAGGTGGCAGTGTCGATGAAGGCATCGCGCGGCGTTCCGTTCCGTTCACTGACATGGCAGCGACGACCGTGCCGGGACGCCTGCAACGATCGCACCACGAAAGCGCACGTCCGGCCACGCTGCCCGGGCCGATCCGCCCATCTCCCGGGCGCATCGGCCCGCTCGGCCGCGGCGCTCCACCACGTGGCTGGGAGCGAACAGCGACGACGACTCCGACGTCCGGCGGCGATTCTCGAGCGAAGACCGC
The DNA here is from genome assembly GCA_038231435.1 of Planctomycetota bacterium. GTDB lineage: Bacteria > Planctomycetota > UBA11346 > UBA11346 > UBA11346 > JACCZE01. The sequence goes on along the minus strand of JBBRLJ010000016.1, from coordinate 33,797 downwards.
GCCAGAGGCAGCCGCATCTCGCCTTGCCCCTGAGCCCCATGCCATACCGTGGGCCCCCCATGTCCCGTTTCACTTCTCGCGAATTGGCGCTGCACGCCGCCCGCATCTGCCTCGACAAGGGCGGCACCGACGTCCGCGTGATGGCGCTGCCGCCCGGCGCCGCGTTGTTCGACTACGTGGTCTTGACCACCGCCCGCTCCGACCGCCAGACCACGTCCATGGTCGAGGAGGTCTACCACTTCTGCAAGCGCCACAAGGTAGCGCACATGCCGGTCGAAGGCGAGACCGGCTGGATGCTGATCGACTGCCTCGACGTGGTCGTCCATGCTCTCACCGTCGAGATGCGCGCGCACTACCAGCTCGACTCCCTGTGGAAGGCCGCGCGCGACATCGAGGTCGAGAAGGAGCTCAAGAAGCTCGCCGACCCGGACCAGGATGCCGCGAAGGCCGGCTCGCGGGAATGAACCGTCCGCCGTCCGTCGCCCATCGTCCGTCGCCGGAGAGGGACACGATGCGACGGAAGGAAGCGCTCGAGTCGCCTGTGGCTGTCCACAACGGACGACCGACGACCGACGACCGACGGCGCGTCCATGTTTAAAGCCATCGGCAGGCTGTTCACCAAGATCAAGGAAGGCCTGGCGAAGACCCGCTCGGCCGTCGGCGGAGCGCTGCGCCGGCTCATCGGCGGCGGCCGCGCGATCGACCGTGCCTTCCTCGAGCAGCTCGAGGACACTCTGCTCCAGGCGGACATCGGCGTCGCCAAGAGCGAGCAGATCGTCGCCGAGCTCAAGGCGAAGTACCGCGACGGAGAGATCGCCAAGGGCGACGATCTGCTCGCCTTCCTCAAGCAGAGCCTGCGCGACGAGCTGCAGGCTCCGCGCGACGAGGAGCTCGCTTGGGCGGCCGAGGGCCCGACCGTCGTCCTGGTGGTCGGGGTGAATGGCGCCGGCAAGACCACGACCATCGCCAAGCTCGCGAAGCGCTTCAAGGACCAGGGCCGGCAGGTGCTGATCGCCGCCGGCGACACCTATCGCGCCGCGGCGATCGAGCAGCTCTCGATCTGGGCCGAGCGCGTCGGCGTCGAGATCATCAAGAGCCATGACGGCGCCGACGCCGCCGCGGTCGCCTACGATGCGGTGGTCGCCGCCGAGTCGCGGAAGTCGGACGTGGTGCTGATCGACACCGCCGGTCGGCTGCACAACAAGGAGCACCTGATGCGCGAGCTGGAAAAGATCCGCCGCGTCATCCAGAAGCGCCTGCCCCAGGCACCGCACGAGACCCTGCTGGTGCTCGACGCCACCGCCGGCCAGAACGCCATCCAGCAGGCGAAGGTGTTCGGCCAATCGATGGGCGTCACCGGCTTGGTGCTGACCAAGCTCGACGGCACGGCAAAAGGCGGCGTCGCCATCACCATCCGCCGCGAGCTCGGCCTGCCGGTGCGCTACATCGGCGTCGGCGAGACCATGGACGACCTGCAGCCCTTCGATCCGGATGGCTACATCGAGGCCATCTTCGCTCCGGATTGACGCCGTCCCCGACCGCCGAGGGGGGAGCCGGGCTTCGACAACGCCGACCCGCGACCGGACGTCGTCGCGGATGCGTCTGAACAGGCCAGCGCGTTAGCGGGGGAAAGGTTTCAACCGCGGCACCGTCTGAGCGTATGCACTGTCGTGGGAGCGTCCTCGCTTTTGGCGTTTTGCGTTGTGCCACAAGGGTTTTCGTTAATCTAGCAGTGACTTTTCACCAGTGACTCTCCGGAGATCGCCATGCCCGTTCCCAGCACCGCCCTCAGCACCACGCTCCGCGCCCTCGCCATGACCGTGGCTTTGTCCGCGGCGGCCGGCGCCGCGTCCCAAGACGGCGGCGACTACCAGGCCACCGTCGCGCCATCGGGCCCGCCGATGCTCGGGGTGGAGATGAGCCCGGTGCCGAATTCGGTCCAGGAGCGCGAGAACATCGACCCCAACCAGGGCGTGTACGTGCAGAACACCTTCCCCAACACCGCCGCCGCCTCGATGGGCATCCGGGCGGGGGACGTGATCCTGTCGATCAACGGCGCGCCGATCGCGAGCATGACCGACATGCGCAACGAAGTCGGGCTGAACAGCGTTGGCGATCCGGTGCAGGTGGTCATCCAGCGCAACGGCCAGCAGGTGGCCATGGGCGCCCCGCTGCAGGAGTGGCCGAGCAACATCCCGCGCGACCGCATCGATCCCGAATCCGAGAAGCGCTTCCGCCAGTGGCAGAAGGAGCGCCTCGATCAGCAGCACAAGGCCGTGGAAGCGCTCAAGGAGAAGCTCTCCGATCTCGATCGCGCCATCCCGAGCGCGCCCGATGCCGAGGCTGCGAAACGCGCCGACGCCCTCGGCAAGGCCATCGGCGGCCAGCCGTGGCAACTGTCGTGCGTCGTCGCCTCGAGCGATGACGGGGCGGTGGTCGCCGTCGCCGAGCATGCAGCCGCCTCTGCGACCGCTCCCTGGCGCTTCACCTGGTCGAACGACACCGATGGCGGAGCGCGTCCATGATGCAGCGTCCGTTCGCGATCCTCGCGCTGCTCGCGCTCCTGGCGCTGGCGGCGCCCGGCTGGTGCGCGGCGGAGCAGCCCCCGGCGACTGAACATCCCTTCCTCGGCATCCAGGTCGTGGCCGACAAGTTCGATCAAGGCGTGCTGGTCTCGGCGGTGCTGCCGAACAGCTCCGCCTCGGGCATGGGGATCCAGGCCGGCGATCTGATCAAGTCGATCAACCAGCAGACCCTGGGCAGCATGGAGGACCTGCAGAAGGCCCTCGCGGGCGCCAAGGTCGGCGACACCGTCACCGTCAACCTCGAGCGCAAGAACGACAAGCTGACCGTCAGCGGGCCGCTGCAGGCGAAGCCGCCGCCGCCCAAGCCGCCCGCGGTCGAGATCGCCGAGCTTTCGCAGAAGGTCAAGGAGCTCGGCGCCCGCAAGGATCGCGAGCCGTCGCTCGCCGAGATGCTCGACGACATCGTCACCCAGCTGAACACGCTCGAGAAGAACCTGCCGAAGGCCGCCGAGGAGTTCAAGAAGCAGTACCCGAACGGCGAATTCACCATCAACATCTCGATCACGATCAGCAGCGACAAGAGCGCCAAGAATCCGACCCAGCTCGGCAACAAGAAGCCCGAGGATACCAGCGCGAAAAAGCCGGAAGGCTCCCAGCCGACCGACCCGGTCAAGCAGATACCCGCGCCGTTGCCTCAGCAAAAAGCCCCGTGATGCCGCGGCGTCCGGCGCCTGCGGCGCCGGAGCGCCTTCCCGAGGCGGCCCGTGCGCGCGCTGACCTGCACCGCCTGATCGACGACGGCCTCGCGCGTTTCGATCGCGGCGACTACTGGCACGCGCACGAATCCTGGGAAGAAGCCTGGAAGCTCGATCGCGGGCCCGACCGGCACTATCTCAAGGGCCTGATCCAGTTCGCCGCCGCGCTGCACCATCTGCGGCACGGCAACCGTCGGCCGGTGCAGCGCCTGCTCGACGGCGCGCGCGCGCATCTCGCCGCCCACCAGGGCCCGCGCTGGCCCTTCGATTCGTCCGCCATCCTCCGCCTCATCGACCGCGCCAGCGAACGCGCGCGCATCGACGACATCCCCGAATGGCCGAAGCTCACGCCGCATCATCGCCGCGACCAGATCTAGCTCACTCCGCGAGATCCAGTCTTTGTGGCGGAACCAGGCATAGCCCCGCATGCGGCTCGAGAGCGTCCCGCCTCTCCTAGCCCCCCCTTCCTCTTGGTTCCGGGGGAAAACGCGGAGTAAGGCCCCGGTCGGTAGGGGCGGCGCGATGTTGGGGGGCTAGCCCCCCAACCGATAGTCAGGGTCCGGTAGGTCTGTCGACCGGCGGCTTCTTGGCCTTCGGCGCGCCCGTGGCGCCGGTCGCGGGATCGCCCTCGGCGGGCGCCGCGCCTTCTTCCGGCTCCATCTTGTCGAGCGCGGCCTTGGCCAGCGATTTGGAGGGCAGGGTCGATGACGAATCCGCCGCCGCGCCGAGCAGCATGCGAGCGGTGCGCGTCAGCTCCTTGACGAAATCCGCTTTGCGGTCGTCCTTCGCGGTTTCGGGCTTGGCCTTGATCTTCGCCGCCTCATCGAGCATCAGGCGGCCGGCGTTGTAGCGGGCCTCGCACTTCTGGTCCTCTGATCCGTACGGCAGCAGATCGATCTTCAGCAGCTCGACCACCGCGCCTTGCGGATCGGTCTCGAGCAGGCACATGCCCTTCACCAGCTCGGCCTGGGCCTTGCGCGCGGGTTCCGCCACCAGCGCCGGCTCGTCGACCATGCGGTCGACGATCGACAACGCGTCCTTCGGCTTGCCACCGGTGCGGTAGACGTCGGCGACCAGAAGATTGAAGTGGAACCAGGTCTCCATCTCCTCGCCCGGACGGAAGTTGGTCTTCTGCGAATATTCGCGCAGCTTGCCCATGTCGGCGGCCACCGCGGCGATCGCCGCGCGCACCGCGTTGGCGCGGGTCTCGGCGCCGGAGCTGTTGGGGACGTTCTGCAGTTTGGCGTAGGCCGAAAGGCCCTCGACCACCTTGGTCGCCTCGTCGGGTTTCTTGTCCAGCGCGTTGGCGACGCCGAAATGGTACGCGGCGTCGAGCCACAGGCGGTGGCGGGGCTGGGCCTTGTCGTCCTTGGTGAAATCGGCGGTCTTCACCACCTTCTGGTAGGCCTTGGCGGCTAGGTCGTACTTGTGCGCGAGCTCCCAGCACTCCCCTTCCTGCATTGCGCCATAGGTCTTCTCCCACTCCTTGGCGCCCGAGTCGGCGAGCTGGCCGAAGAACTCGGCGGCTTCCTCGTAACGTCCGCGGCTCTTCGATTCCATGCCCTTGCGCCACACGCCGTCGACGTTCATGCCGGCGTAGACGATGCGCTTGATGTCCTTGGTCGGCTTCTTCTGCAGCGCGCTCTGAGCCGAGACCTTGAAGGTGGTGATGTCGGACAGCTCGTTCTGCACGTAGGCGTCGGTCTTGGTGCTGGCGCCGTAGATGCGGTCGCGGTCGTCGTCGACTGCCGTCGCCAGCGCGGCGAAGCCGAGCAGCATCGACGCCAGCAGGATGGATGTCAGGCGATGGCTCATGGTCGTCTCGCTAGAACCTGGATAGGTAGGTCTTGTATTCGATCTGCAGCGCGTTCTTCGCATTGTCGTTGGCGCCCTGCTCCTTGATCTTCGCGACCAGCCCGGTGGCGAGACGGACCGCCTCGGTCCTGGTGGACGGATCGTTCTGGCCCTTCAGCGACGCGGCGATGGCCGCGTGGTCGAAGGCCGAGAGCTGGCTGGCAGGTACGGCCTGGTCGGCGAGCAGACGCGCCCAACCGAGGTGCGCGCGCGCCTGCTGGTCGGGCGAGCAGGGCGAGAACGCGACGGTGCGGAAGTCGACGATGGCGTTGGCCTCGCCGCCGCTCTTCAGCTCGTACTGCGCGAGCGCCAGGCCGATCCTGGCGAATTCGTCGGGGTTGGTCGCCGGATTGATCTTGGCCGGGAACCATCCCGCCAGCTCGGTGGCGGCCTCCTTGAACTTGGTGTCGGCCGAGAGCAGCTCGCCGATGCCGAGCACGCCGAGCGCGCCAGCGCCGACACCCCAGTCCTTGTCGTGGCCGCGCAGCCCCTGCATGACCTTGAGCGCGCCGTCCTTGTCCCCCTTGAGGACGAGCAGGCGGCCCTTGAGATAGGTCGCCTCGGGTAGACGCAGGCTCTTCGGGAATTCCTTCTCGAGACCCTGGATCGCCTGGATGCCATCGTCGTACTTCTTCGAGACCTCGGCGGCGCGCGCGATGCCCACGTACGCGTGCTCGCGCTCCCAGTCATACTTGCACTCGGCGAGCGCCTGGGTGTACGAGACGATCGCACCCTCGGGATCCTTGCCGCTGGCGTTGTCGCCCTTGAGCAGGCTGGTGTTGCGCGACTGCTTGTACTCGACGCTGTATTGCCCGGCCTTCTTCTCGAACTTGGCGGTCGAGCGCGGGTCGTCGATCACCCAGGCGATGCCGTCCATGGATTCGCTCACCACGAATGCCTTCTCGAAACTCTTGCCCTCGGTGGTGGTGATGGTCGCCGGCGCCGGCTCGGACGCCGCCGACAGCGAGACCATCGCGAGCATGAGCAGCGCGCAACGCGCGAACGACACTGCCGATGACGAAGATATCGAGTCGAAGCCGCTCATGGCGTGGCTCCTGCCGGGGTGGCGGGTGCGGGAGCGGCGCCTTCGGGAGCGGGAGCGGGAGCGGCCGCGGGCGGAACGGCGGGCGCCGGCGCATCTGGGGCTGGAGCCGGTGCCGGTGCCGGTGCGGCGCCGGCGGGCTTGAGCGGCGAATCCCCCTCGGGCAGGAACACCACCACCTCGTCGCCGTCCGCGTTCTCGACCTTCTGGCCGGCGATCTTCGGCGCGTCGTTGTCGACGAACAGGATCCACGGCTTGCCGTCGACATCGACCTGCTCGATGTGGAACGACGGTTTCTCTACCACGCCACTGTACTCGTAGACCTTCAGGAAGCGTTCGGCCAGGCTCTTCGCCTGCGCGTCGGCGGCTCGCCGCACGCGCTTATCGTCGCCGACGATCTTCGCGTCCGCGCGCACCGACGGCTGCACCAGGTCATGCGAGATGTCGCTCTGGCCGGCCTTCATGCGCGTCAGCGTGTTGTTGATCGGCTTGAGGTCGCCGAGCGCGAACGACAGCTCGAAGATCTGGATCTGGGCGATCCAGAAGATCCCCGGATCCTTGTCGCCTTCGTCCTGGCGCTTGTCGATGGCGAGGTCGCGCGCCTTGGTGATCTGTTCCTTCGGCACGGTCTTGCCGCTGCGCACGTCCTCGAGGACGTTCTCGACCAAGGCGATCGCCGAATCCGGATCGTCCGGATCGTACTTGATGAGTTCGGTGTAGAGCTTGCGCGCCTCGTCGGAGCGGCCGACCTCGCGAAAGAATTGGGCTAGGCGCTTGCGCACGCGGATGTCCTGCGCGAGGGCCTGCACGGTCTTCTCGAAATCGCCGAGGCCGTCGATGATGCGCTTGTACGCGTCGGGGCCGAGCACGGTCTTCATGCTGTCGATGCGCTTGCGGTATTCACGCAGCGCGATCGCGGCCTTGGTGTAGTCGATGGGCTCCTGGTCCTTGCCCCACTGGTCCTTGGTCAGGCCCTTGAGGCGGCTCTCGACCAGCTCGGGGGTGTCCTCGAGCAGGGTGCGCAGCTTGGCCCAATCGGCCTTCAGCTCGGGGCGGGTGGCGACCACCGCCTCGATCTGGTCGAGACGGGTCTTGGGATCGCGCTTGAAGCCCTGCAGATCGGTATCGTCGAGCAACGCTCGCATGTAGAGCTCGTAGAGCCGGCCGGCGCGCGGGTGGTCCTTCATGTCCCAAAGCAGGTTTGCCATCGCCAGCAGCAGCTCGGGTTTCGAATCCTGGGTCAGGCCGGGCTCGATCAGGTCGGCGAGCGCGCGGCGGGATTCGTCGACGATGGGGCCGAGCTTGTCGGAGCCGGGCACGTTGGTCTGGCGCAGGAATTCGCCCTGGTTCGAGACGTTCTTGAACACCACCGCCAACTGCTTGCCGCCATCCTGCGCGGTCTTCTGGTTCTCGGGATCCTTGACGCGCTGGACCTGGCGCTGGTAGATTTCGTAGACGGATTTCTGCGCCGGGAAGGCGCCGAGATAGGTCTGCGGATCGGCCTTGGCCTTGGCGTCCTTGAGGGCGTCCTCCTGCAGCTTCATGGTGGCCGAGCACAGGCTCTTGAGCATGCGCGCCGCCAGCGACTCGTCCGACGGCGGATGCTTCCAATAGTCGGGGCCGAGCTTGGCGATCACCTCGCTGAACTTGCCGCGCTTGATCAGCATGAAGATCGGCGCGCTCTGCGCCGACGACAACGCCTTGAGCTCGATGTCGCTGAGATCCTTGCGGCCCTTGAAGCTCTCGGCCAGCTTGTCGGAGGTCGCCACCAGCTCCTCGGCGATCTTGTCCATGTCGTTCTTGACGTTCGGCTCGGTCTTCAGCCGTGGTTCGAGCGCGTCGTATTTGCGCATGCGCGCGTCCGAGATCACGCCGAACGCCCAGTAATATTCCTCGGGCTCGGTATTTTTCTTGGCGTACGCGCGCGCCAGTTCGATGGCGCCGTCGAAATCGCCTTCGCTCATCTTGAAATAGATCTGGTTCTTATCGAGTCCCTTGCCGGCGTCCTCGGGGCTGACCTTCTTGACCAGGGTGATGGCGTCGTCGTACAGCGACTGCACGCCGGTGCCCTGGGCGCGGCTGTACAGCTGCGAGGCGAACAGCAGGGTGTTCTTCACCAGCTTCAAGACGTTCTGCCCGTCCTCGCTCCACGGCTTCTTCGCGTCGGGGCGCCAGGGATTGCCGCCCGGCTTGTCGGTGATGCGCGCCGAGATCGCGCGCATGCCTTCTTCGGCGGCGATCGCGGCATGGAAGCGCATGTCGAGCTTGTAGAGCGCGTACGCGTAGCGCTCGTAGACCTCGGGTCCGTTGTGCACGAACTGGTCCTCGAACGCTCCCTGCGACAGGCCGAGCACGCCGTTGCGCAGCGAGATCGCCGCGCGCAGGTAGAGCGCGCGCTGCTGCTTGACGTCGATGGTGGTGCTGGCTTGCGAGATGAAGGCCTTGGCGACGCTCAGCACGCGCTCCGGATCCTCGGCGACGGGCGGCATGCCCCATTCGCTGGTACCCTTGGCGCCGCCGGTGCCGGTGTTGAGATTGGCGATCCACAACTTGGCGTACGGCGCCATCGGGTTCTGCTTGGCGCTGGCGACGTCGGCGAGCGTGCCGCTGGCGCCGACCAGATCCTTCTTCGCGGCCTGCACGCGCGCGGCGACGATGTAGACCTGCGCGAGCGCGGTGGCCTTGGGATCGTTCGCGTTGAGCTTGGGGGCCTGGTCGCGGAGATCCTTGAGCCGCTCCTGCAGCTGGTTCCAGGTCTCGATGCCGCGCTTGTAGCTCTTGTCATCGCCGAGCTCGAGGCGCCAGCGGATCAGCGATCCCCACGCGGAGAGCTGCATCTCGATGAGCTGCTCACGGAGGTTCTGCGGGAAGTCCTTGAGATTGGTGTCGAATACCTTGAAGAACTCGCCCTCGATCTCATCGGGCGTGGTGCCGGCGATCTTCTGGCGCACGGCCTCGGCCATCAGCACGTTCACGTAGACCTTCAGCGGCAGGAAGCTGTCGCCCCAGTCGTAGTCCCACTTGCCCAGCCACTCCTTGTTCTCCTTGAGCATCGCCTGGAAGAAGCTGGCGGCCGGAGCCGGATCGATGCCGAAATCCTGACCGCGCGTGATCACCTCGCGCAGCACGACGTGCGCCTGGTAGAGCGGCTTGACCGCGTCGAAGCGCAGGATCGCCGCCTGCTGGGCGAGCGGACGGTACTTCGGATCGGTCTCCTGCATCTCCCACAGGGTCTTCTCGACGCCGTTCTCGAATTCCTTCACCTTCGCCGAGGCGACCTTCCACTCCTTGTCGGCCTGGGCGCAGATGTTCTTCACCAGCAGGTTGCGGCGGTCCACTTCCTCCTTGGGGATGTTCTCCTTGCCGACCAGCGGCGGCGGATCGTTGGGGCCGATGGCGTGGGCGAGCTCGTTGACCATGCGCAAGAGCGGGCTGCCGCCGGCCTTGAACAGATTCTTGACCACTTCGGGGACGCCCGCCGGATTGCGTTCGATCTCGTCGCCGATGGCCTTGCCCATGTCGTCGACCTTCTTGGCGTCCTCGCTGCGGAAGCGGTCAGCGAAATACCACTCCAAAGCCTTGGCGCACAGATCGTTAGATGGATAAGCGGCGTCCAGGAAATCCTTCTTCTGACGTTCCGCGGGGCCCTTCATCTCGTGCTCGATGAGCGCCTGGACGGCGACGAAGTGCTGGTCGCGCTCGACCACCGTCGCGGCGTCCACGCGGGCCAGTCCCGAGGCTGCCACCAAGGCCAACAATGACGGCGAAAGGACGGAAAACCGCATGCATCACCTCTGGAGGGACAACGCGACCGCACGGGCTGCGTTCACGTGGCGAACAGGGCCATCGGGCCGGGTAGGGTACGCCCACCCCTCCGCCACCCAGGGGCAAAACCGCGCCCCCCTGCAGGCGGTGTAACATACTGCAAAGCCTGAGGCCCCTCGAGCCAGTCAACGCTAAGCAAGGCCAGGGAATGCGTCTGGAGTCATCCGTGCCCAGGTCCCAGTCAGGGCCCCCGCCGGCTGCCGACCGCCGAGCCACGCTTTGCGTGAGCCATGGGCAAAGCCCATCACGCAAACGATCTGGCCCCCCGGGGGCCAGAGCGAGTGGCGACACAGGTCGTGGGGGCCCGGGGGCAAAGCCCCCGCACTAAAAGTTGCACCAAGCCAAAGCGACCGGGGCCTTGGCCGAGGCCACCTGCAGCCACAGCCGCAGCTGCGCCGGCACCGGACCGATGCTGCTGTTGGCGAGTCCCAGCCGGGCCAAGAAGCCGCTGTCGCGGGGGTAGCGTTCGAGCGGCAAGGGCGAAGCCGCGCCCGCCAGGGTGCGCGCGCGCAGGACCGCCGAGGCCAAGGTGCCGAGGCCGTCAGCGAGGCCGAGCGCGACCGCCTGGTCGCCGGTGTAGACGCGGCCGCCGGCAAGTTCCTTCACCTTGACCAGGTCGATCTTGCGGGTCGCGGCCACCAGGCCCTCGAAGCGCGCGTCGATGTCCGAGACGATCGCCTGCAGGGCAGCCTCCTTGTCCGGCGTGTAGCGGCCCAGCCCCTGCAGGTCGGCGCGTGGCCCAGTGGTGACGATGTGCCGGTGGACGCCGAGCAGGTCGAGCGTCCCCGAGGCGTCGGGGACGACCGCGAAGACGCCGATCGAGCCGGTGATGGTGCCGCGATGCACCAGGATCTCCTTCGCCGCGCAGCCGATGTAATAGCCGCCGCTGGCGGCGACGCTGTCGAACAGCGCGACCACCGGCTTCTTCTCTGCGAGCCGGCGCACCGCGTGGTGCACGCGGTCAGAGGCGGTGGCGCTGCCGCCGGGCGAATTGATGCGCATCACCACCGCCACCACGCGCGCATCATCGCCCAGCTCGCGCAGCATCCGGCAGGTGTCGCCGGGCGCGATGCTGTAGCCGGGATCGCTGTCGTCGCCGTCGACGATCTCGCCCTGCAGCTCGACCACCGCCACCACCTTGGGCTGGCGCTCCTCCTGCTCGCCCTGCATGAGCTTGGCCCAGAACTGCATCATGCCGGTCAAGGAGGTCAGATCCGGCGTCGCGCGCTTGGCGCTGAATACGCGGCGCGGCGCCGGCTGGCTCTCGAGCCACGCGCCCGGTTCGGCCACCGCCGTCACCAGCTTGCCATCGATGGCGATCTTCGAGGTCTGTGGCGCGCGGGCGCGCGCCGCGCGCAGGTCGTCGAGCGACAGGTCGGGGCGCGCGCTGAGCTCGAGCAGCACCTGGTCGAGATTCTTGGCGAGCTCCTCGGACTGCTGGATGCCCGCGGGCGAAGGCCCGTTGCGCGTCAGCGCCTCGGGCGCGGTCTTGTGATCGCCGCTGGCGACGGCGTGGAAATGGACGCCGATCTTGGCGAGCGCGTCTGCGAAGTAATAGCTCGACAGGCCGATGCCGTCGACCGAGACGATGCCGGCCTCGGGCATCACCACCTCGTCGCACGCCGCGGCCACCACCAGCGCCTGGTCGTCTACCTCGTCGACGAGAATCGCGATGCGCTTCTTGCCCTTGTTCTCGCGGATCACCGAGGCCATCTCCTCGGCAGCCGCCAGCCCGGGCGAGAAGCCGGTGCTGCAGTCGAGCACCAGGCGCGGCTCGGGCGCGCGCAGCGCGCTCTTGAGCTGCACGGTGATGTCGTGCAGCGAGGTGCCGCTCTCGCCGAAGATCACCGATGGCGGCTTGAGCTGGTAGTCGCCATGCAGGCGCATCACCAGGGTGCCTTCCTTGGAGGGCTTCTGCGCGCCGTCCTTCGCGGCCTTGCCGTCCTCGGCGTCGGCGGCGCGCAGCGGGAGCACGGCGCAGGCGAGCAACGCCGGGATGGCGAGCGCGAAGCGGAAGAGGCCGAGCGCGAAGCCGGGCTTGAAGTGGGTCGCCAGGAGATGTGTCATGGCCGGGATATAGCGATGCCGGCCAGGGGCGGAACGCGCAAAGACCAGAATGAACGCGCGAGCGCCAGCTGGCGCCGAGGCGCTTCCGCGCTGTCCATCCACGCGTAACATTCCTCACATGCCGTCGTTCCGCATCCCGGCCTCGACCACCAATCTCGGCCACGGCTTCGATTGCCTGGGCATCGCACTGGGCCTCGCCAACACCGTCACTCTCGATAGGCACCTCGACCCAGGCACCGGTGCGGACAGCGACGCGATCATCGCGCCGGGGGCATCGGATCCCGGGCTCGCGGCCATGGCATCGCGCGTGCGCGACGATTGCCGCGCGGCGTGGGGGCGCGCGATCCCGGGATTCTCGGTCAGCGTGCGCGGCGACGTGCCCATCGCCCGCGGCATGGGCAGCTCGGCCACCATCCTGCTCGGAGTCGCGGCGGGCTGCCGCGTGCTGGGCGGGATGTCGATGTCATCGGCCGATGACCGCTCCGCGGTGCTCGAGGTGGCCGCGCGCATCGAGGGCCACCCCGACAACGTCGCGGCCGCCTGCCTCGGCGGCTTCACCGTCGTGGGCGCCTGCGACGGCCGCCTGCGTCACGCGCGCTTCGACGTCCCGGTCGGACTGGTGGCGGTGGTGGCGATCCCGCCGTTCGAGGTGAAGACCAGCGAGGCGCGCCGCATCCTGCCGCAGGAGTCGTCGCGGCGCGAATCGGTGCAGGCGCTGCAGCGCACCGCGCTGATCACCGCTGCGCTCGCGCAGGGACGCATCGAGGATCTGCGCGGCCTCTTCGATGACGCCTGGCACGAGCGCCATCGCGCGGGCCTGAATCCGGGCCTGGCCGAGGCGCGCGCCGCCGCCGCCACGGCTGGCGCCATCGGCACCATCCTCTCTGGCAGCGGCAGCACGGTGCTGTCGTTCTCGCCGCGCGATCGCGGCGAGGCGGTGCGCTCCGCGGTGTCGGACAGCTACGCGCGCCGCGCGGTGGAAGCGCGGGTGGTGGTGGTGCCGTTCGATAATGCCGGGCTATCAGTTGGGGGGCTACGGCCCCCCAACATCGGCCTCCGGCCTGCCCCCCGGGAGCCAGGGAGCGGTTTGGGATAGGAGCAGGTTACGCTGCTCAGCGAGGAACTTGGGCGGGGGCGGGGCGGGAGATGGCGAGGGCGTGGATGCGCACGAAGCGTTCCCAGATCGCGATGGTCGCGGGGGCGTCGATCGAGGCGAGATCGAGATGGCCGCGTTCGATGTCGTGGGCGAATTCAGGGTTCATGCGCGCGAGCAGGGGCCAGCACACCCGCGCCTTGACGGGATCGTCGATGCTGTCGAGCAGCGTCAGGTAATCGCTGGTGAAGCTCGGCGAGAAGCCGCGGATGATCGCGGGCTCGTCGATCAGCCAGGCGTACGCTCCGGGCTCGGCGTCGCGGACCAGCAGCAGCGCGAGCAGCTGCGACTCGTCGATGTCGCCGTAGCTCCTGAGCAACCAGCGCAGCGGCTCGGACAGTCGCTCGGGCCCGCACTTCCGCCCATTGGCCCACAGCATCTCCGAATACAGGTCCGCGGCCATCTCGATCGACCCGGGTTTTTCCAGGCGCGGCGCCGGAACATCCGGCGAGCCCGATCGGTAGGCCATCCTGGTCTTCACGATCGCGGGAACGAGATGCTCGAGGTCGGGGCGTCTGGACATGAGAGCGTCCAGGTGCGCGTAGCTGAAGTTACCCATCGGGAAGCGGTGGATCAGGCGCAGCAGATCGCGTTGCTGGTCGCGGTCCGCGGACGAGACCTCGGCGAGCTGTCGCCAGCGTTTCCCGACCGCCGCAATCTGGTCCGGCTCGCGCCAGGCGGCTCCGAGGGCGAGGTACATCTCGTTGAGCGCGATCAGGGTCATGCGTTCGTCAACCATGCACGACGCGGCCAGTTGTCCGCTGGTCCAGCCCAGGCGCGGCCCCGCCAGATCGAGCAACCGCCGGCATCCGGCCATGTCCTCGCGCCGAAAGGATACTTCCATCACTGGGCGCCACTGGTCGCCGAGCAGATCGGCCTGCCAGGTCTGCCGCAATGTGCGCATGCGCACCGCGGTGGAGGCGTCGTAGCTCATGAAGGTCGCCGACATCTCGCGCGTCGCGGCAAAGGTGCAGAAACCCACGATGATCCATGCGCACAGGCGCAGGCCGGGGATGATGGGCGCCTTCTCGTCCGGCTCCGCGACCGGACACGAGAGCATGATCCCGAACAGCACTCCGGCCCACGCCATGCCCGCCGGCATCCCGTAGCAGTTGTCGGTCAGGCCGTGCACGAGCAGCACCACGCCGATCGCCGCGGCGCCGTAACGCAATGCGGGATCGGCGATGCGCGAGGTGCGCCACCACATCGTCACGACCAGGGCGATGAACAGCAGGCCGCCGACGATTCCCCCGTCGAGGAACGATTCGAGCAGCTGATTGTGCACGTCCATCAGCCACAGCCCGGTCGAGGTGAGATGGCGGTTGGCTTCGCCGTCGAGGTCTTGCTGCCCGAGCGAACCATAGAGCCCGGCCCCCCACGGGAGGCTGTGCGGAATGGATTCCATGGCGGCGCGATAGATCTGTACGCGTTCGGTGCGCGCCATCAGCGACCCGTCGTGGTGATGATGCGCCTGCCACGCCAGCGCGCCTCCCGCGGCCAGCGTCGCGCATGCGATCGCGGCGATGCAGGCACGGCGGCTGCGCGACCACAGCCACATGGCCGCCAATCCCAGCGCCGCCGCGCCGCCGGCCACGAACGCTCCGCGACGCGGCATGCCGGGGGTTGCGAACACCGACGCATAAACGATCTCGACGCCAGTGACGGCGGCCAGCAGCCACTGCCACGGCGCGGTCCGGCGGCCAAGCAGAGCCGAGGCGACGAGCCACGCGACCCAGCCGAAGAACGCGGGCGTGCAGCAGTAGAGCAAGTGGTTGATATTGCCGAGTCCGAACGAGGCGGTGTCGTACTGACGCATGCCGACGATCGCCACCGCGAGCGCCAGCATCGTGCTCACGCCCGCCGCGGCGATCAGGCCTTCGGCCGGCGTGGGGCCGTGCATGACCGACCAGCACAGCACGATCGCGGCGGCCATCACCGCGCACCTGCCCGCGCCGATCTCGACCAGCGGCGTCACCCACAGCAGCTGGAGCAGCGACCAGGCCACGAAGCCGAGCATGAGCGCCGAAGCGACCAGCGACATCCGATCCCGGTCCCAGCGGTGCGGCAGCTGGGAGATGACCAGCAGTGGAGCCAGCAGGACGAGCAGCGAACGACCAGAGGCGGGAAATGCGCGTCCGAAGAGGAAGGCCGTGGTGTAGACCACGACGCAGCCGAGCAGCAGCGCGGGCTGGAATCCCGCCAGCGGAAACGCCGCGCGATGTCCGAGCCCGTGGGATGCTGGTGACGTCATCTGGAGCCATCCTCGACCCGTTCGGTGCCGCGGCAATGAGCGGCGATGCTCGACGAGGCACGACGATGCGTTGCGCGGAATCCGGGCGGCGCCGGCACAGCGGCTCGAGAGTGGTTCACGATCGAGGCCCGTCGTCAAGATCGAACGGAGAGCGCGGGCCCACCTCACCGATGCGTCAGCCGTGCGCCCTTATTCGCGGGTCTGCACGAACGTCCGCGCGATCACCGGCGCGATCACCGGCGATAGGGCAGATACGTCGAAGCGAGCGGTGCCGAGATGCACGACGCGCCGAACATGTCGAAAGCGCCGGGACCGCAGGCGATGGTATTGATGCCTCCGGTTCCCGAGACGCCGGAATTCGCGGTCGGGCTGGGGCGCGACGCGAAGACGTTGCCGGCCTGGTTGACGCCGAAGAAGCGACGCCCTTGATTGTCGTCGGTCGGATAGGCGATGATGCCCCAGGTGCGCTCCCCGCTGCCATCGGTCGGGGTCGCTACGATAGGCGGATTGGCCGTGATCGGCTGCTTGAAGTTATAGCCGCTGATCACCGGCGACGCGCCACCGTAGGACGGCGCGAGCAGGGTCAGGGTGATGGAGCTGATCTGTGCCGAGCCGCAGAGGGTGTTGAATGGCGCGAGGCTGACTCCGGAGGCGTTGATCACGCAGTACGTGCCGATGCCATTGCCGTCGGCATCGGAATATCCGCCCGCCTGGAATTGCACCTCAGCGGGCAGGATGCCGCTCTTGAGCGCGGCGGCGGCGGACGATTCCTGGGCGGACACCCGCGATTCCAGCAGGTTGGGGATCGCGATGGCGGCGATGATCGCGATGATCGCGATGACGATCATCAGCTCGATGAGGGTGAAGCCGTGGCGCATGGTGACCCCCGAGAGATGTGGCTTCATATGCTGTACGGAAGAGCAACTACCGTGCCGTACATACCGCGGCTATCGACTCTGAATCACCCGTGATTGACGGATTTTGGCGGCCTTCGCGACCTCGATGACAAAAAAAGGACGGGCCGTGAGCCCGCCCCTCGCGCAGGCATGCCGTGCGGCCCGCCGATCACTTCCGATAAGGCGTATAGGTAGCCGGAACCGGCGCGGAAATGCACGAGGCGCCGAACATGTCGAGCGCGCCAGCGCCGCATGCCAGCGTCAACACGCCGCCGGTGCCGGATACTCCGGAATTGGCGGTCGCGCTCGGGCGCGAGCTGTACACGTTGCCAGCCTGGTTGATGCCGAAGAAGCGACGGCCCTGGGTATCATCGGCGGGGTAGCAGATGACCCCCCACGCGCGTTCGCCGCTGCCATCGGAAGGGGTCGCGACCGCGGGCGGGTTGGCGGTGATCGGCTGCTTGAAGATGTAGCCGCTCACTACCGGCGATCCACCGGCATAGGACGGAGCGAGCAGAGTGAGGGTGATGCCGTTGATCGCCGTGGAACCGCTCAGGGTGCTGTACGGAGCCGCGGCCACGCCCGAGGCGCCGACGACGCAGTAGGTGCCGATGCCGTTGCCGTTCGCGTCGGCGTAGCCGCCGGCCTGGAACTGCACCTCGGCTGGCAGCAGACCGCTCTTGAGCGCCGCAGCAGCCGCCGATTCCTGTGAGGTGATGCGCGATTCGAGCAGGTTCGGGATCGCGATCGCGGCGATGATGGCGATGATGGCGATGACGATCATCAGCTCGATGAGGGTGAAGCCGTGGCGCATGTGATTACTCCCGCGTGAGGATGTTGGGTACGAAAGTTTTTAAAGCAAGCGTCGTGCCATTCCCCGATCGCAAGGCGAGCAGTGAGTGGCGACAAAAAAGGGGTGGGCCGAAGCCCACCCCCTTTTCTGAGGGCATCGCCGGAGCGATGCCGCGGATCACTTCCTGTACGGCGTGTAGGTCGCGGGGACCGGCGCCGAGATGCACGACGCGCCGAACATGTCGAGCGCGCCCGCGCCGCACGCCAGCGTCAGCACGCCGCCCGTGCCGGAGACACCGGAATTGGCAGTCGCGCTCGGACGCGAGCTGTACACGTTGCCCGCCTGGTTGATGCCGAAGAAGCGACGCCCCTGGGTATCGTCGGCGGGGTAGCAGATGACGCCCCAAGCGCGTTCGCCGCTGCCATCCGAAGGAGTACCGGTGTTCGGCGGATTGGAGGTGATCGGCTGCTTGAAGATGTAGCCGCTGACCACCGGCGATGCGCCAGCGTACGACGGAGCGAGCAGGGTCAGGGTGATCGCGTTGATCGCGGTGGAGCCGCTCAGGGTGCTGTACGGAGCAGCCGCGACGCCCGAGCCGCCGACGACGCAATACGTGCCGATGCCGTTGCCGTCAGCGTCGGAATAGCCACCAGCCTGGAACTGGACTTCGGCGGGCAGGAGACCGCTCTTCAGCGCAGCGGCGGCAGCCGACTCCTGCGACGTGATGCGGGACTCGAGCAGATTGGGGATCGCGATGGCCGCGATGATGGCGATGATCGCGATGACGATCATCAGCTCGATGAGGGTGAAGCCGTGGCGCATGGGAGACTCCTAGCAGTTGGTACGGTGGATGTTGATGGATCATCGCACCGGTCATGCCAGTATTCGAATCCGCTAACCTCACCGTAGATTATCGTTTTGGCGTTCTTGTGTGATTTTTTTGGCTATAATGTCCTCATTCCGTGCTCATCGGTCGTGGTTCGTCACTGGATGGACGACGAATGTCAGTGCCCTGCCATTTCTTGTCAGCAGGTCGCCAGATCGGGCACCGCCTGGTCTCGGTGCCGACTCCCCGATACTCCCCCGCCATGACCGCTGATATCGCCAAGGCGCTCCGCGCCGCAGAACGAGCCTTTCCGGACACCGTCCAACAGCTGAAGGATCTGGTCGCGATCCCCTCGTGCAGCTTCGCGGGTTTCGATCCGGCCGCCGTCGAGCGCAGCGCCGAGGCCACGGTCGCGTGGCTGGTGCGAGCCGGCTTTCCCGACGTGCGCATCGCGCGCCTACCCGGGGTGCTCCCCTACGTCATCGCCAAGGATCACCGCGCGGGGCCCGGACGACCGACCGTTGCGCTGTATGCCCACCACGATGTCCAACCGCCGCTGCGCGAGGCCTTGTGGCGCACGCCCCCATTCACCGCCGTCGAGCGCGACGGCCGCCGGTCCGGCCGCGGCGCGGCCGACGACAAGGGCGGCATCGCCGTGCATGCGGCGAGCGCCGCGGCGTGGAACGCCACCGCCGGCGCGCCGCCAGTGAACCTGACGCTGGTGGTCGAGGGCGAGGAGGAGATCGGCTCGCACCACTTCAGCCAGTTCCTCGATGCCCATGCTAGCGAACTCGCCGCAGACTGCGTGGTCATCGCGGACCTGCAGAATTTCGACACCGGTCTGCCGTCGCTGACCACCAGCCTGCGCGGCCATGTCGGCGTCGAGGTCGAGCTGCGCGCCCTGCGCACGCCGGTGCATTCCGGCATGTGGGGCGGCGCCGTGCCGGATCCGACCCAGGCCCTGTGCCGCATGATCGCCTCGCTCAGCGACGCCGATGGCCGCATCACCGTCGACGGACTCACCGCCAAGGTCCGGCCGCCGAGTCCCGCCGAGAGCCGCGCCTTCGCGCGCCTGCCCTATGACCGCGCGCGTTTCGCCGAGCAGGCCGGCCTGCTCGGAACCTCGCCGGCGGAGGCGTTGCCCGCGGCCGGAGGCGAGCTCTACGCGCGCCTGTGGCGCGAACCGTCGCTGGCTGTGAACGGCATCCAGGCCGGCACGCGCGGCCAGACCGGCAACGTGGTGATGGACGCCGCCTGGGCGCGCATCGGCGTACGCATCGTTCCCGACATGGATGCCGACGAGACCTACCGGCTGCTCACCGAGCACCTGCGCGCGCGTGCGCCGGCAGGGATGGAGCTCTCGTTCACGCCAGCCAGCCTGGGCGCGCCGTGGGCGACCTCGCCCGAGCACCCGGTGTTCGCGCTGGCGCTCGAAGCCCTGCGCACCGGCTACGGAGCCGAACCGGTGTACATGGGCTGCGGAGCCAGCATCCCCTTCGTCGGCGAATTCACCGCGCGTCTCGGCGGCATCCCGGCGCTGCTGCTCGGGGTCGAGGACCCGGCATGCGCTGCGCACTCCGAGAACGAATCGGTGCATCTCGGCGATCTGCTCTCGGCGATCAAAGCGCAGACGGCGTTCTTCGGCCTGCTCGCCGCGAACCCCGAGGCGCTGCGACCTCGGCGGTGAATTGCGAGCGGGCATGTCGGAGCCGCGCCGAAAAGGCGATGGAGCCTCCGTGGTCCCCGATCACGATGGCGGCATGCCGCTGACCGAGCGCGCGCTCGACGTCGCCCTGCGCGCCACGCGCTGCCTGCATCTGCGCTTCGCCTCCTGAAGTGGAAGTGGTGGCACTTGCGCTGGCGTACCAGGCGGCCGCCCCACGGCACCGTCGGCGACTGCAGCGATGGCGAACGCCTGAATCCTGGCCGGCTGTGGTTTTGGCCCAGCCTGCTAGGCTGCGCGCCATGTCCGCGACACTGGCGAGAACAGGCATCCGCGCATCTGGCAACCGGCTCGGCCTGCCGGCCGAATTGTGGAACAGCACCTTCCTACGTGCGTGCCGCGGCGAGTCGGTCGAGCGCACGCCGGTGTGGCTGATGCGGCAGGCAGGCCGCTACATGCAGCACTATCGCGGCATCCGATCCGCCTCCTCGTTCCTCGCGCTGTGCAAGCGGCCCGAGCTGTGCGCCGAGGTCGCGCTCTACGCCCGCGCATGGCTCGGCGTGGACGCGGCGATCGTGTTCAGCGACATCCTGGTGATCCTCGAGGCGCTCGGCCTGCCCCTCGAATTCGCCGAGGGCGACGGCCCGCGCCTGCCCAAGCCGATCGCCTCCCTCGCTCATGTCGACGCGCTCGCTGATCCGGTGCAGGCGGCGGCAGATCTCACCTACGTGTACGAAGCCGTGCAGCTGACCGTCGCCGGCTCGCCGCGCGCGATCCCGTGCATCGGCTTCTGCGGCGGACCGTTCACCCTCGCGTCCTACGCGATCGAGGGCGGCGGCAGCCGTCAGTTCGCACGCACCAAGGCCTTCATGTACCGCGAGCGCGCGGCCTGGGATCGACTGATGCGCGTGCTGGTCGATACGCTCATCATCTATCTCGGCCGCCAGGTCGCCGCGGGCGCGAGCTGCATCCAGGTCTTCGAGAGCTGGGCCGGAGCCCTGACGCGAGAGGACTTCAGCGAATTCGTCGCTCCGCACCTGACGCGCCTGCTCGCGGGCGTGCCCGAGGGCGTGCCGAGCATCGCGTTCGGCGCCGGCGCCTCGCACCTGACCGATCTGATCGCCAGCTGTGGAGCCGACGTCATCGGCATCGACTCCGCTGGCGATCTCGCCGCGGCGTTCGCGCTGCGCGGAGCCCGCGGCGAGAACCTGTCCGTCCAGGGGAACCTTGATCCGTGCCTGCTGCTGGCGCCGCGCGACCGGCTGCTCGCCGGCGCCGACCGCGTACTCGCCGCCGTAGCGTCGCGCCCCGGTCACATCTTCAATCTCGGGCATGGCGTGTTCAAGGAGACCGACCCCGATCAGGCCAAGGCGCTGGTCGAGCACGTCCACGCCGCGAGCGCGCGCGTCCGGTGAACCGGATGGCCACGCAACGCATCGTCGTGGTCGGCGGCGGCATCGGCGGACTCGCGGTCGCCTTCCGCTTGCGCCGCCGTCTGCCGGACGCATCGATCACCATCCTCGAGGCATCGCCGCGTTGGGGCGGGCTGCTGTGGTCGAGCCGCGAAACCGCGGGCCGTGCCACGGATGCGGGCGCTTGGGCCGAGGTCTCCGGCGAGCTGCTGCTCGAACACGGCGCCGACGCGTTCCTGCGCACAAAACCCGCGGGCATGCGCCTGGTCGAGGATCTCGGCCTGTCCGACGAGCTGGTGTCGACGCGTCCGGAAGCGCGCCGCAG
This sequence comes from Planctomycetota bacterium, assembly GCA_038231435.1. Classification (GTDB taxonomy): domain Bacteria; phylum Planctomycetota; class UBA11346; order UBA11346; family UBA11346; genus JACCZE01. Next base: position 12,410 of record JBBRLJ010000016.1, on the reverse strand, counting down.
CCTGATCGCGCGCGGCTGGGATCTGCATCCCGTCCCCGATGGCTTCTACCTGCTCGCTCCCGGCCGCTGGCTCCCGTTCCTCGCCTCGCCGCTGGTGAGCTGGCCGGGCAAGCTGCGCATGATGATCGATCTGGTGTTGCCCAGGCGCGCGGCCGACGCTCCCGACGAGAGCCTCGCCGCGCTGGTGCGCCGGCGCCTGGGCCGCGAGGCGCTGGCGCGGCTCGCGCAGCCGCTGGTCGGGGGCATCCACACCGCGGATCCCGAGCTGCTCAGCGTCGCCGCCGCGATGCCGCAGATCGCCGAGATGGAACGCGCGCATCGCAGCCTGTCGCTGGCGGCGCGCGCGCGCGCGCGCGAAGCTCCCGCGAGCGGCGCGCGCTACGGCCTATTCGCCAGCCTGCGCGGCGGGCTCGGACGCCTGATCGAGCGCCTCGTCGAGCAGCTGTCGCTCCCGGAGGCGGGCATCGATGCGGGTCGAGCCTGCGAACTCCGCCTGGGTACGAGCGTGACTGCCATCGAGCGCTGGGCTCCCGGCGCCGGATCGGGTTTCCGTATCATGACCGATCAGGGAACGATCCAGGCTGATATCGTCGTCGTCGCAGGTCCCGCGCATGTCGCCGCCGCGTTGTGTCGCCCGGTGGATGCGAGCTTGGCCGATGAGCTCGGCGCAATCCGCTACCACGATGTCGCGACCATCAATCTCGCCTGGCCGCGCGCGGCCATCGCGCGCCTGCCCGAAGCCGCTGGATTCGTGGTGCCCGCAGTCGAGGGGCGCGAGCTCATCGCCGCGAGCTTCGTCGATCGGAAATTCGCCGGTCGGGTTCCCGACGGCATCGCGCTCATCCGCGCGTTCGTCGGCGGCGCGCTCCGCCCAGGCGCGCTCGCGCACGACGACCAGGCGCTCGTCCGCATCGCGGTCGAGGAGCTCGGCCGCTGGCTGGGCATCGCTTCGCCGCCGCTGTTCGCACGCGTCTCGCGCATGCCGCGATCGATGCCGCAGTATGACCTTGGCCACCTCGCGCGGGTGGCCGCGATCCGCGCGCGTGAGCGCGCCGTGCCGGGCCTGGCCCTGATCGGCAATGGCTATGACGGCGTGGGCATCCCGGACATATGCGCGCAGGCCGAGGCGGCGGCTGTGCGGCTGGCCGCCGCAGCGCCAACGCCTGGCGCCAGCTGAATCACACCTTCCGCGCGGTGACCGACCACTCGATCACATGATGCCCCGAGCGGTGCCCTCCCACCGTACGCGAGTTCAGCTCGAGCTCCTCGATCGTGAATCCCTCGCCATATAGCCGCTCGATATCATCGGCGTCGCTGAATCGCGAATAGCCTTTCCCGAGCAGCGGCCCCTCGGCGACCTTCCAGGCGTGGTGCCCGACCGGTTCTCCGGTGCCGTCGCCCATGCAGCCCTGCGCGAAGGTCCGCGAATAGAACAGGCCCCGGGGCTTGAGCACGCGACGTATTCCCGCGATGATGCGCCGTGAATTCTCGAACGCATTGCAGTAGATCGCCTCGATGTCGATGACGGCATCGAACTCGGCATCGGCGAACGGCAGTCGGTTGAAGTCGCCTTGCACGATCTTCCCGCTCCAGCCCCCGACCTCGTCGTCGAGGCGTTTGATGGACTGGGCCACGGCGGTGGCGGATCCTTCGATCCCGTAGGCGCTGAAGCCTTCCCGCGCCACGAACCACAGGTTCGCGCCCGGCCCGCTGCCCACTTCCAGAATACGCACGGCCTTGCGGTCAGGCGCCTTGTAGAAATTCCGGGCAACGAAGCGGATCAGGTCCTCGCCGGGATATTTTCCCCACGCCTGGCTGCTGAAGACCTTCTCCCATACCGGATCCCAGCCGGCGGGCGATTCGGCGCTGGAACCAGGGATCGATGGAGCCTGGGGATCATTCGCTGCCATGGGTGTCGTATCGCAGGTGAGGCACGTGCGGCAAGGGAAAACGTCCCACGGCGGGTGTCGTGGAGTGGCGATCAGCGCTGATCGTCGCGTCCGAACATCGCCGCGATCAACGCCACCACCGCCACGATGGCGAGCAGCATCAGGATGTACTTGCCGAAAGCCGCGAACACGCGCAGCTTGAAAATCACCGTGGCGACGACCATCGCCGCCACGGCGAACGCAAGCACGGCGGCGCGGCGGCGGTCCATGCGCGGACGGTAGCCGCTCTCGCCGTGTACGCTACTCGCCCGCGGAGTCGCGGCGCTCCTTCACAGCCTGCACGGAGCAGCCTGCCAGGAACAGCCTGCTAAGGAGCCACCGCCAGCTGGTTGACGATACGCTTGCCGCTGACGCGGAAGGCGATCAGTCCGATACGGTTGCGCTCGGCCGCGTCGCGGACGGTGCCGCGCACGACCACTGCGCCGACCGCTTCCACCAGCCGCAGGTCCTTGGCGCCGCGTGCCCCGCCATCGCTGGCGATCGCCGCGTCGAAGGAGCCGCGCAGCCGCGCCAACTCCTCGCTCGGCGCGGCCTCGGGCGCCGGCAGTGCGGCGACAGCCGCCTCGGGCTGGGTCGTCGGAGATGCCGCCGGAACTGGCGAGGGCGCTACGGCCACCACCGGCTCGGGCAGCGCAGCTGCGGCTTGGGCCGGAGTCGCGCTGGCCACAGTGACCGGGGCGGACGTTGCCGTTGCGGGCACGGCCACGAGCGGCTCGGCGACCACGGCTGGCGATGGGGCCGCGGGCGCGACTTCTGGAGCGGTGGGCTTCTGGCTGGTCGGATCGCCGCTTGGAGCCGGTGCCACCACGGCGGGAGCCGCAGTCGGGGCGGCCGGAAGCACGGATTCCGGTTTGGGCGCGGCCTTCGCCGGTTCAGTCACCGCCGGAATCGCGGAAGTCGCGAGCGGATGCGGCGAACCGATCTCCAGCTCATTGAGCACCCGCGTGCCATGGGTCGCGCGGAAGGCCAGCAGGCCGGCCTTCTGCTTCTGCTGCGCCGTGTCCACGCTTCCGCGCACGACGAGCGATCCGTGCTCCTGATCGAGCCGCACGGCGTGGGCCGAGAGTTCTCCGTCCGCCTTGAGGTCGGCGGCGAACGATGCGCGCCAGGAATCGAGACGCTTGGCGTCGGCATCGCCGTCTGCATCTGCGGCGACCGGAGCCGCTGCCGCTGGGTTCACGTTGGGAGCGACGGCGACTGGGGCCGTTACCGGTTCGGTGGTGGCGAGGGACTTCGCCGGCTCGACCACGCGAGCCACCGCGACGGGCTCGGGACCGACCACGAGTTCGTTCGCGACCTTCTTTCCACCGGTGGCCCTGAAGGCGAAGATGCTGGCCTTCTGCTTTTGGACATTGGTGGCCACCCGGCCACGCAGGGTCGGCACGCCAGCCGGAACTTCGAGAGTGACGCTCGATGCGACGCTCTCCAGGGATGCATCTGAGGTCATGGCGCTGGCCAAGGCCGCACGCCATGATTCCACCTGCTTCGCATCGACGGCTGGGGCCGCGGCGGGGCTGCCCGCATCCGCGACCGGAGCGGCCACGGGCTTCGCGGACGCCGCCGGCGTGGAAGCCGGCGTGGTCGGAAGGTTTTCGGGAACTGAAGCCGGCGGCGCAGAAGTCGGTTCGGACGAGGGTGCCGCCGACGGATCCGTATCGTCGCCAGCGAACGGCTGGTACGGGTGATCGGTCGCGGAGACGGTGATCTCGCCCTGGCCCGGGGCCTTGCCCTCGGGCCATTCCACCGGCACTGCCAGGCGGAAGCCGATGTAGACAGTGCGCATGTCGGACTTCACCGACAGCCGGTTGGCGGCGCGCAGCTTGCTGGGCTGGTCGCCCCATGAGCCACCACGCGCGACGTGATTCTCCTCCTCGCGGCCGATCCAATCCTCGACGGGTGTCGGCGAGTAGTTGCCGTAGCGGTCTTCGCACCACTCCCAGAGGTTGCCGTACATGTCATGAAGGCCGAGGACGTTGGGGAAACGACGCTTCACGTCTTTGGTGCCGCTGGTCGCATTCTTCGCGAACCAGCCGATGGTTTCGAGCTTGGATTCCTCGAGCGCGCCCTGGTAGCTCGAATAGGGAGCGTCGCAGCCGCCGCGCGCGGCGTATTCCCACTGCGCTTCGGTCGGCAGCTTGGCTTCGAGCTTGGCGACTTGGCCGTTGAGCGTGTTGAGGAAGCGGTGGCAGTCCTCCCACGAGATGCGATCGACCGGCTTGTCAGTGCCACGGAAGCGACTGTCGTGCGTATTGCCGGCGACTGCGACGAAGAAGCCCTGCGTGCATTCGCTGTCGGCCAGCCAATACGACTGGGTCAGCGTCACCTTCACGCGCGGCTCGTCCTTGTCGCGCCCACGCTCCTTGTCGGGGCTGCCCATGGTGAACGTGCCGCTCGGCACGTAGCGGAAGCGCTGCGTCGCGCCTTTGATCGTGAGCTCGGCCCATGGCCCATACTGGTCGCGGCCGTAGTGAGTGGCCCACGATGGCTGGGTCGGACCTTGCAGGACAGCGACGCGGATGGCCCAGCGCTTGACGTCCTGCTCGCTCGATCCGATCAAGGTCAACAGCTCCGCGGCGCGGCGCGGCGCCTCCGACGGCAGGATGTAGGTATCGCGCAGCTCGACCGACAGCGCGGTGCGCAGCGCGGCGACGCGATCGACCTTCGCACGCCAGCGCTTCACGTCGGGCTCCTCGGTGCCGACCTGACGCGCGAGCTCGCCGACGTTCTCGCCCGCGTCCTGAGGCAACGGCACAACCTTGTCGAGATCCGCGAGGTCGCGGCGCAGCTGGGACACGAGCGCGATCTTCGCCCGCCACAGGATGATCTTGTCGTCCCCCTCGCCTACGATCTTGGCGAACTCGTCGAGCATGGCTTCGGCGCGACTCGGGATCGGCTGCGCGCTATCGAGCACGATGAGGGCCTTGCGCAGGCGCGTGTACGTCGCCGCCTTGCCGCGCCAAACCTTGACGTCCGGGTCCTGCTCGCCGACCAGCGCCGCCAGGCGGTCGATCTCGTCAACCAGGGCCTCGCTGATGTTCTGGTCGCTCGCAGCCTTCGCCGCCAAGTCGTCGCGCAGCTCCTTCACGCGCTGCCGCTCTTCGCCCAGGCGGCGGGCGTAGAAGCGCTTCTGATCGCTCGACAGGCCGCCGATCGCGTCGAGGCTCGCCAGAGCCTTCTCGCACGCGTCCTGCTCCTCGACCTTGAGCGGCTCGTCCTTCTCGAGCCGCGCCAGCGTCACGCGCAGGCCGCTGACGAAATCCTTCGCGCCTCCGAGCTTGCGCGTCCAGGACTTGACCTGGCCGTCGTCCTCGCCCACGACAACGCGCAGCCGCTCGAGCTGCGACTGGTAGATCGGGTGATCCGACACCATCAGCGCTTCCGGCTGATCGAGGGGAGCGAGCTGCACGCGCAGCTGCTTCACATATTCCACCGAGTCGTGCACGCGCGTGAGCCAGCGTTTGAGCTCGGGATCCCCTGCATCCACCAGGCCCTTGTACTCGTCGAGATCGGCCCCGAGCGCGACATGCAGCGCGGTGGTCACGTAATCCCCGCCGCCATCGAGACGCGTCAGGCTCTTGCGCAGGCGCGCGATGCGCTCGCCCGCCTGGGCGAGCTTGTCCTGCCAGCGCTGGGCGTCGGCGTCGCTACCGCCGGTCGCGAGCCGCAATGACTCGAGCTCGGACGCCAGGCGTGCGACCTGGGCCTCGCCGATCACCGCGTCGGGCGCGTCGAGCGCCGCCAGCGACGCCTTGAGCTTCGTCAGCCGTTCTTGGAAATCCGCAAACTTGGTCGTCCAACGCTGGACATCGCCGTCGCCTTCGCCGACCAGGGCCTTGAGCCTGGTCAGACCTGGGTCGAGGCGTTCACGCATCGCGACGGTGAGGTAGGCGGCGGAATCGATTTCGGCGAGGGTCGTGCGCAGCTGCGCGGCGTCGGCGCGGGCTGCCTCGAGCTTCAGGCCCCAGCGCGCGATGTCCGCACCCTTGGTGCCCACCAGATCCTGGTAGCCGTCGAGGTCCTTCTCACTCTCGGAACGCAGGGCGGCGGGGACCGTGTCGACCGCGTCGAGTCGCGCGAGGCGTGCCTGCAGATCGCGCACCTTCTTGAGCTTCACGGTGTAACGGATGACGTCCGCGTCCTTCTCTCCCTTGAGACGGGCGAGTTTCTTCAGATCGCCGTCTGCGCTCGCCGGCACCGGGGCCGCAAGATTCAGGGGCGAGAGCATGCGCGTGACCAGGTCGAGCTCCGCGCGGTCGACGTGGCGCTTCTCCTGCAGCTCGCTGTAATAGTAGTATCCGCCGCCGCCGCCGCCGAGGACCAGCAGGCTCGCCGCGACCAGCGGCCACATGCGGCGTTTCTTCACGCCCAGGTAGCGCGACATCGCCTCGTCGGCGCCAGTGCCGAATTTGGCCGAGAACACCGCCGTCAACGACATGCTGCCGTCGCGGATGCGCTCGAGATCGGTGACCAGTTCGGCGGCGTCCTGGTAGCGCTTGGCCGGATCCTTCTGCAGGCACTTCATCACCACGGCCTGGTACTGCTCTGAGATCGAGGCATCGATCGAGGTCGGCAGCGGCGGCTCGGCGTAGTTGTGCTGGTAGATGAGGGCGTTCGCGGTGGTGCCGTCGAACGGCTTCTGGCCGGTCAGCAGCTCGAAGAACACCACGCCCAGGGAATAGATGTCCGCCCGGCAGTCGACGAGGTCGCCGCGGCCCTGCTCCGGGCTGCAGTACGCCGGCGTGCCGACGGCGGTGCCGGTCATGGTCATGCCCTGCTCGCCGGTGACCTTCGAGATGCCGAAGTCGGCGATCTTGACCACGCCCTTGGTGGTCACCATGAGGTTGGGTGGCTTGATGTCGCGATGCACGATGTTGTGCTTGCCCGCCTCGGCCAGGCCGCGCGCGGCCTGGAGGATGTAGCCGGCGGATTCCTCCGCGGTCATCTTCTCGTTGCGAGCCTTCTTCTCGTTGATGATCTCGGAGAGGTCGGTGCCTTCGACGTACTCCATGACGAAGTACACTTCGTCGCCCTGGCATCCGGCGGCGAACACCTGCACCACGTGCGGGGTATTCAAGAGCGAGGCGGTACGCGCCTCCTGCTCGAAACGCGAACGCAGATTCGGGTCGTGCGACAGGTGCGGCGGCAGCACCTTGAGCGCGACGCGACGCTTCAGGCTGATCTGGCGCGCGCGGTAGACGGTACCCATGCCGCCTTGGCCGAGGATGCCGCCGATCTCGTAATCGTTGAGGGATTTGCCGGTCAGCGGGCCTTGCTTGCCCTTGAGATGCCAACCGTCATCCATGGCCGGGCTGGTCCCGCGCGTGCCGGAGCCGGTGCGCGAGCCGCTAGTGGTCGAGCCCTGCTTCTTGTCCGCCGGAGTCTCGATCGACAGGTCGCCGCCGCCGGCCTGCATGCCGAGCATGGTGGCCTCGCGTCCCACCCATTCCTCGTCCGCGCCCGCCGCTCCGCCGGGAGGAGTCATCTTCGGGGCCGGCATGCCGACCATCGTCGACTCGTTGCCGAGCCATTCCTCGGCGGCCTTGTCCTTGGCTTTCGCCTCGGCGGCGGCATCGGCGGATGGCCGAGAGGTCGGCATCATGGTGGCTTCGCGCCCGAGCCAGTCCTCGCCCTCGTCCATCGATGCGATCTTGATCTTGGTGGTCGTCGGCTTCGGCAAGCCGACCATGGTCTGCTCCGTGCCGAGCCACTCGTCGCCGCTCTGGGTCTTCGCGGACTTGCCGTCCGATTTCACCCCGGTCGTCGCATTGGATTTCGCGGCAGGAGCGGTTTCATCCTTGAGCACCGGCACGCCAGGTTCGGTCGGCGCGGTGGCAGCTGGATTCGGCTTGCCCGGCAGCGGCTTCTTGAACATCGAGCGGTCGAGCTTGATCGGCATCGTCGGATCCGACGACAGGGTCTTGCGCGTGACCTTGGTCTCTTTGCCGTTCTCCCGGCTGGCGTCGGCGGATTCCGACTTCTTCGCCGGCTGCTCATCAGGTTTCTTGCTGTCAGACATGGCCATGTTCCAGTGCTGGGGACGGGGTCACTCGAGAGGCGACGGAGAACTCGAGAAGCGATACCTGAATCCGATCGCGGCGCAGATGCCCGTGCCGGTGAGGGTCAGATCGGTCCCGCCGGCGCTGAGGTTGCTTTGGGTATTGCGATAACCCGCATCGACGTCGACCAGCAGCGAATCGTTCACCGCGAAGGACGCGCCGAGGCGGGCAGCATACGAATAGTACAGGCCATTGGCCGTATAGTTCTTGAAGGCCGAAGTTCCGACGATGTTGAACGTCCCTGAGCCAGCTCCCGCGTCGACCACCGCGGAAAGCGTCCAGCGATCCGAGATCGCATAGGCGTAGCCGCCGAGCAACCGTCCGCCGTAGGTGGTATATGCGCCGCCATTGGTGTAGGCGTAGGTGGCATAGGTGAGATCGCCGCCAAGCAGGAAGCCACTGCTGTCGCCGGGCCCAGCGATCGACCACACGCTGCCGACGAAGGCGCCGTAGCCGGAGGAGAACGAATCCTGTCCGGTGCGGGAGCCCGTGGGATCGGTGAGCGTGTAGGTGAATCCGGTCGGCAGCAGCTCGATGCCGGCCGAGAGATCCCTGACTACCAGCTCGGCAGCGCCCAATGGAGCCGACAGCAGCAATGGAATGAGGATGGTGGGCACGCCGCGCGATGATCGGTTCATCGCCGCGATGGTCTGGCGCCGCACGGGGAGCGAAACCTTTTTGACGGTCACGGGAGCCCGCACGGATGATGGACGGCGTCGGCTCATGGGATCAGCACGAGCCTCATCCCGACGAGCGCATGGGCGGTGCGGGGATCGATGGACGACTTGTTGGCGGTACGCGCCTGGGCCAGGGTGTCGCTCCACGATCCGCCACGGATGGTGTTGCCTTTGGTCATCTCCCAGACGTTCCCGTGCATGTCGTACAGGCCGAAGGCGTTCGGAGCGAATGTGCCGACCGGATCAGGTCCAACGTGGTTGCCCGAGGTCTCGGCCACCAGCGCGAAGTTGGCGGCAACCGTATCGGTATGGTTAGAACCCCACGAGAAGTGACCAGCGCCGCCGGCGCGGCAGGCGTGCTCCCACTGGCCGTCCGTGGGCAGGTCGAGTTTTGTGTGCAGAGCGCCCGAGGCGACCGCCAGTGCCTGGGTGGCCGCATTGTAGGTGATGTTGAAGGCGGGCGAATCCGGATCGTTGATGACCCCGCCCACGACGCTCGCCGGCACCACGTTGACCCACGGGGTCGTGCCGGTCACCAGCTGCCACTGGGCCTGGGTGGTCTCGTACACCGCGATGTAGTACTTCGACACCGAGTTGGCGCTCGGTGATTCGTCTGCTTGCGCGCAGAAGGATCCGCCCGCTTGGCCGGAAGTGCTCGATCCCGCGCTGATCGCCTTGAATACCATCTTGGTCCGGCGGTACTCAGCGTTGGTTGCGAGGTCTGGGACATCCGAGCGGGCATCGATCTTCCCGCTGCCGAGATCGAGCACCAGATACTGCGCCAGGACGATGCTGACGTCCTGGAGCAGGCCGCTGGTCTGGGTTCCGCCACCAGGCCCGCCGCAGCCGGTTCCACCGAGGGCGGCCACGGCGATCACGGTGGCGAGCGTGGCGGAGATCAGAGTCTTCTTCTGCATGATGGGCTGCCTGTTGGGCTGCATGTTCGGCTTTCTGGGCGTGCGCGTTTCCATCATCCACCTCCGCCCGGGAAGGGCACGATCTTGATGAGCAGCTTCTGGAAGCCGGCGGAACTGCTGACCGAGTCCTTCACCAGCACGCCGATGTCGACGTAGTCCGTGCCCGGGATGGTGACCGCGGTCCAGATGATGATCGCCGTGTTGGTGCCCGGGATGGGATTGATGAACATGCCCGCCGGCACGTTGCCGAGCAGCGAGAAGGTCAGGTTCGGCGGCGCGGGCAGGTCCGACACGTCGATGTCGACCGTGTAGCTGAGGAAGGTGCCGGCCAGCACCTCCAACGGCGCATCCGAAGCCGCCCAGGGCCTGAGATCCGATCCGCCGGTGATGATCACGGTCACCGTCGCTGGCGCCGACACCAGGAATCCCGGAGCGACACCGTCGGCGACCACGACCGTGAAGGTGTCGGTTCCGGACTGGCCCGGGAACGGCGTGTACAGGAAGGCGCCGGTGGCGGCGTTGGTGATCGTCACCGTGCCCTTCACCGATGGGCTGGCTACCGAGACGATCAGCGGCGAGATCAGGTCGGGACTCGACGGGGTGACGGTGCCCGTGACCGACACGTCCTGGGCGGTGAAGACCGTGGTGCCGATGACCAGCGGCGCGTCGTGCACGGGGGTGACGTCGATCTGCTTGGTGGCGGGCACGCTGATGCCGGTGGTGCCGTCATCGAGCACGACGCTCATCGTCCGCGAGTTGGCGGACGGGAATGTCGAGTTGTTCGAGAACGTCAGGCTCCGGATCAAGGCCTGGAGCGCGCCGTTGGTGGCGTTCGCATTGAGGTTCACGATCAGCGGCTGGCCGATGCCGTCGGACGAGATGGTGCCGAACGGGATGCCGTTGAACTCGACCGAGGTACCCACAACCCCGATCGGCGCCAGCAGGCGGATGCCGATGACGTCGTGGGCGACATCGTTGACGGCCTGGCCCGAGAGCGTGACCGTCAGGATGCCGAAGTTGAAATTCAGATTGTCCGGATCGTTCTGGGTCGCGCCGCCATCGATCACGGTGGGGGCCGTCAGCTCGGCATAGGTCACCGGGCCGCCGGGGAGCGTGATCACGGGCGGCAGCTGGCCGAGGGTGATGTGGATGCTGAACACCGCGAGCGCGCTGATGCCACCGTCGGAATCCGTGATGGTGAAGGCGAAGCCGTCCGTGGCGCTGGTGCCGTTGTTGTGCTGGTAGGTGATCAATGACCGTGGCGGCAACGGCACCAACACCGTCGATGCGGGATCGGGATGGTTTGGCGTCAGATCCGCCAGCGTGAAGGTGTCGTTCAGCGCCAGCGCCGTTCCAGCGTCTCCGACCATCATATGCTTGAGCAGCGTACCCTGCCCAGGCACCAGCTTGACGGTGAAGGTCAGCGGAGTCGGGGTCTCGGCATCAGTGCCGGAGATCAGCGTGGTGTCGATGTCGGCGCTGGTGTTGCGGAACAGCGTCAGCCCGGCCGGATTGACCACCGCGACCGGCAACAGGTCGTCGAGGCTGGTGATGACGGTCGAGGAGATCGGGCCCACGGCGTAGTTCGCGTCGCCACCGTTGTTGGTGACGGTGGCCACCAGATGGTAGATGATGCTGCCGTCCTCGATGAAGTTGTCGACGCCGGTGATCGTCACCGAGTGCGTGGAGTTCCAGCCACCCGGAGTGAAGGTGACGCTGCCGCCAGCGGTCACCGTTCCCTTGAGAGCGTTGTCGGTTGCGAAGGTCACCGTGACATTGCCGGTCGGCTGGCTCGCGAGCGTCGCGTCGAAGGTCACCGAGTGGCCAGCGCCAAGCCCTTCAGTGGTCGTGGCCGTCGGCGAGATCAGGGCGAAGGTCACGCCAGCGACATCGACATCGTGGCTGGTGACGGATACCGCCTGGGCAGGTTTCGTGTCGTAGAGCCCATCGAGCGTCAGGGGCTGGTCCACCGTGACGTTGATCTGATAGGGCACGTTGCCCTGCACGATCGGGATCGCGTCGGGCTGACCCGTGACAGTCACGGTCTGCGCGGTGAACCAGTTGCCCGGCGTGAAGGTCAGGGTCGGAGAACTGACCGTGCCCTTGGGGCTGCTGCTGGCGATGTCGAGCACCACCGTGTTGGTTGGCTTGCTGCCGAGCTTGACGGTGAAGGTATCCGTGCCCCCGGCCTCGGTGGTGTTCAGGCCAGAGAGCGGGGCGACCACGATGTTCGCGGTGTCGGAGTCGGTGATGGTAGCGAGGACCGACACTGTCGGCACCTGGCCATATCCACCGCCTGATGAGCTCAGCGTGATGCCGAGAGTGTGTCCGCCTTGATCGATGTCGTCCTTAGGAGCGGATACGCTAACGACCTGCGGGGCGTTCCAGTTGGTCGAATCGAAGCTCAGGGAGGTCGGCGACACCGTGAGCTGGGTGGTGTCGGCCGACAGCATCGAGACTGTGACCACGCCGGCGCCCACTACCGGCTGCGATAGGCGCACTGTGTAGCTCGAGCCCGCACCGTTCTCGGTCACCAGCACGTTATTCGTGCTCACCTGGATCAGCGCATCCTTGTTCGTCACGCCCACCGAGGGCAGTGCCAGCGCCATCGGGTAGGTCGGCTCGTTCGTCGCCGCGATCGTGCTGAGGATCTGGTACGCCACATCGCCGTTCACCAGGCTCGGCTGGCCAACCACCGTCACCGTCTGCGGAATGTTCCATGTCGTCGAGTCGAACACGCGGTCAGGAGTCGACACCACACCTGCGGGGTCGTTGCTCGCGAAGTGCACCGTCACCGTATTGCCCGCCGAT
>JBBRLJ010000015.1:0-112797 GCA_038231435.1 Planctomycetota bacterium | reverse complement strand
GCGCAGCCCATCACGCAAACTTTTTGACCGCCCGGCGGGCAAAAAGAGGAGCGACAAAGGGGCGTGGGGGTGCGGGGGCAATGCCCCCGCTGATCACGGCGCCTTGCCGCGGAACAAATGCATGAGCAGCGTGATCACGAACACGACCAGGAAGACGAAGAACAGGATCTTCGCGATGCCGGCCATGTCGGACGACAGGCCACCGTAGCCGAGATAGGCGGCGATGAGGGCGATGACAAAGAAGATAGCGGACCATTTCAGCATGGGGTGCCTCCAGCGGTGAAGTCTGGCGGCGCGAAGTTCGCCAAGCGATGCGCAACCATGCAAGGTGATACGGGCTGCCGATGGTCGCGTATAACCTCGAGGCTACGACGCATCGACGGTGGCGATCCCGGCAGGCAACATCCAGACATGATCACGCCGCACGAACAGGACACCACCGAACTAGCGGATGCGCTCTCCGGACTGCGCCAGCGCTATGCCGAACGCCATCGCATGCCGCCCTGGGACGTCGAATGGCTGGAATTGCGCATCGCCGCGATCGAGCACCAGTTGGCGAACGCCAACGCCGCCAGGCCGTCGGGCCTGCGGCCGACCACGGCGGGCTCCGACGGATCCGCTCCATCGCAGCGCCGTCGCATCCGCGCTCGCTGATGAAGGCTATACCGCCGAACCCGCCGCATGGCCCGAGGCCCATGCCCATTGGAAATTGAAGCCGCCCAGCCACCCGGTGACGTCCACGACCTCGCCGATGAAATGCAGGCCCGGCACACGCCGGCATTCGAGGGTCTGGGAAGAGAGTTCGGTGGTATCTATCCCTCCACGGGTGACCTCGGCTTTCCGGTAGCCCTCGGTTCCCGACGGCACCACCGTCCAGCGGTGGAACGAGTCAGCGATCGCTGCCGCCTCCTTGGTGGACAGCTGCGCAACCGGCCGATCGCAGCCATGGACAGCACTCCAGCGCTGGACCAGGCGCTTGGGCAGCCGTTCAGCGAGATGAGTGGATGCGAGGGATTTCGAGCCGGTGCGCTTGGCTTCACCCAGCATCGCGGCGATGTCGGCCCCGGGCAGCAGATCGACAGTGATCGGCTGATCACGCCGCCAATACGAAGAGATCTGCAGGATCGCGGGGCCGCTCAGTCCGGCGTGGGTGAAGAGGATGCTCTCGTTGAACTCGCCGCCGCCGCCGCGCACCTCGGCGTCCACGGCGACGCCGCTGAGCTCGGCGAATCCCGACGCCGAGGGCAAGGTGAATGGCACCAGCGCGGGCTCCGTCGGCACCACCGCCACCGAGAACTGGCGCGCGATGCGATAGCCGATGTCGGTCGCGCCGATGGTGGGAATGGATAGGCCGCCCGTGGCGACGACCAGCCTGCTGGCGGTGAACTCACCGCTGGAGGTCGCGAGCGTGAATCCAGCAGACGCGTTCTCGACGCGATCGATCCGACAGCCGGTCTCGATCACCGCTCCCGAGGTCGCGCACTCGGCGAGCAGCATCTCGACGATTTCCTTCGCCGAGCCGTCGCAGAACAACTGCCCGAGCTTCTTCTCGTGGTATGGGATGCCGTGCGCCTCGACCAGCGCGATGAAATCATCCGGTGAGAATCGCGCGAGCGCCGAGCGGCAGAAGTGCGGGTTCGAGGAAAGGAAATTCCCGGGGCCGACGAAGCGGTTGGTGAAATTGCAGCGCCCACCGCCCGATATCAGGATCTTCTTGCCGAGCTTGTCGGCATGGTCCAGGACGACCACGGAGCGCCCGCGTCTCGCCGCGGTGATGGCGCAGAACAATCCAGCCGCTCCACCGCCGAGAACGATCACGTCATGGATACGCGCCACCCCTCCAACCTCTGGCTGGCGGGGCCAGGCGCAATGCCGCCGGTCGTGCGGGCGGAGGCTTCTCGGGAACCGCGGGTGGCCACGGCCGGATCCGCGGAAGGGGCAGCCTAGCCCGGAGATGCCGATGGGGTCGGCCGGGGCGGACCGTCCGATCCAGGGAGATAGCGTCCGAGGCGCTGGGCCATCAGCACGAAATCCTCGAAGCGATCGGGCTTGACCAGGTATTCCGTGGCTCCCAGCGCCATGCAGCGGATTCGGTCGTTATGCGCATTCGAGCTGGTGAGCATGACGATCGGCAGGTCGCGCAGCTGGTTCTGCTTCCGGGCGAAGGCCAGGACTTCGCTGCCATTCAGGCGCGGTAGATTCAGATCGAGGATCACCAGATCGGGCTTATCGCGTTTCGCCGCCGCGATGGCGCGAATGAACTCGACCGCTTCGCTGCCATTGTCCGCGACTTCGAACGATACCGGGACCTTGCCTTCTTCGAATGCCAGGCGAGTCAGCTCGATATCGGCCGGATTGTCGTCGACGATGAACACCCGCTGCTTGGGCTGGGTCATCGCAGGACCCACGCGAGGCGACTCCAGGGGAGCCCTATGCGAAAACTCGTTTCCATGAACTTGTCATACGCGATGGCCGGGGCTCGACCACCGTCCACCTCGTGTAAGGTTGCATTGAATGGATTTGTCAGTCACCAGGCGGGAATCGGTGTGATCCCAGCGTTTGCCCGGCCAGCACACCGCTTTGATCTCCGGAATGCACGGGCACCCTGGCAGCATGACGGCGCCAGGTGCTGATTATACTGGAGGCGACGATCGGGACGTGGGGCTGGAAGACGCCCCCACGCCGATCCTGCGTGTCGCCGGCGACGGTGCCATCCACTGGGCGAACGCGGCGGCCAGGGGACTCGTCGGACCGCCGGAGAGCGGCACGCCTGACGGTGGATCCACGTTCCGGATCCGGCCGTCGATCGCCGACCTGCTGATCTCCTCATCGGGATTGGCGGTGCGCCAAGCGGAAGTAACCCTCGAGCTTCCCGACGGCACTCGCGTCCTGCTCGTCTCGCTCGAACCACGCCGCCGTCCTGATGGGGGGTTGGCGGACGTTCGGGTATTCGCCTGCGATATCACCGAACGCAAGGCCCGGGAATCCGCTCTACGCGAGAATGGGGAACGACTGCGCTGGCTCATCGAGAACACCAGCGAAGCGATCTGGCGCTTCGAGCTGGACCAGCCGTGCCCCATCTCCTTGCCCGAGGACGAGCAGGTGGAGCTGTTCTACCGCCATGGCTACCTCGCTGAATGCAACGAGGCGATGGCGAGGATGTACGGTTTCGGCTCGTCGGTCGAGATGGTCGGCCTTCGTCTGCCGCAGATCCTGCTGCGCTCAGACCCGAAGAACGAGCAGTTCCTGCGCGCCTTCATCCGCTCTGGGTATCGGCTGATTGATGCCGAATCGGTAGACCTGGGCAAAGACGGCGAGATCCATCACGTATGCAACAGCCTGGTGGGCGAGGTCCGCGATGGGCTCGGATACCGCGCCTGGGGAGCCACCCGCGACATCACCGAGCGCAAGCGCGCCGAACTGGCCCTGCGCGACGGCGAGGAGCGTTACCGGCTCGCCGTCGAGGCCGCGAATCTCGGGACCTGGGATCTCGATCCCGCCACCGGCACAGCAACCTGCTCGCCGCGCATGTTCGACCTCCTCGGCGTCGAGCCGGGCTCGCCGGTGACCCAGGACATCTTCCTCTCGCGCGTGCATCCCGACGACCGCGAGCGCGTGCGCAATTCCATGCTGCGCGCGTTCGATCCCACCGGCGGCGGCATCTACAACATCGAGTACCGCGTGCTGCCCGCGCCAGAAGATCCCGAGCGCTGGATGGCCGCGCGCGGCATGGCGATCTTCGACGAGCACGACCGCATCGTCAGGTTCATCGGCGCGACGCTCGACATCTCCGCGCGCAAACGCATCCAAGAAGCGCTGCAGGAGAAAACCCGCGAGCTGGAGCACGTGAATTCGGAGCTCGCGCGCTCGAACATCGAGCTCGAGCAGTTCGCCTACATCGCCTCGCACGACCTGCAGGAACCCCTGCGCATGGTCACCAACTACCTCAATCTCCTGCAGAAACGCTACGGGCAGCAACTCGATCAGAAAGCCGGATCCTTCGTGCGCGAGGCGGTGGACGGCGCGAAGCGCATGCAGGCGCTGATCCGCGGGCTCCTCGACTACTCGCGCGTAGGCGCGGCGCACGATCCAAAACCCGTGGATTCCGACAAGGCGCTCGACGACGCATTGATGAATCTCAGCCAGAAGGTCCTCGCGACAGGCGCCACCCTCTCGCGCGGGCATCTCCCAAAGGTCTTCGCGGACCAGGTGCTGCTCGCCCAGGTGTTCCAGAACTTGGTCGGCAACGCGCTCAAGTTCCACGGCGCCGCGCCGCCGACGATCGACATCACGGGGGTGGTTCGCGAGCAGGACTGCCTGTTCACGGTCAAGGACAACGGCATCGGCATCGACCCCTCCAACCACGAGAATGTCTTCCAGATCTTCCGCCGCCTGCATACCCGCGAAGAATATCCCGGTACCGGAATCGGGCTCGCGGCGGTCAAGAAGATCATCGAACGCCACAATGGCCGCGTGTGGATCGAATCCGCACTCGGCAAAGGCACCACCTTCCTGTTCACCCTGCCCAAGGCGCCGCCGGCATCGCGAACGCTGATCCGCGATTCTTCAACGCTCACGGCGTGATGGATGTCGCGACGATGAGCAGGGCGCGTCATCGCGGAGCGGGCAAACGCCGAGCCGGTCCCGAGACACGACTACCTTCCATTACGGCGCTGCCGTCACCGTCCCGCCACGCGAAGGCATGGCGCGCGCACTCAGCTGGGCCGACTGGCTCGGCAGGGCGGAGAGCGCGATGCGCAGGCCGACGCGGTCTCCGGAATAACCCGCGCGCGCGCGATCGCGGTGAGTGGCGCGGCAGTCGCCAGCCGAATCGCGGAAGGACCCGCCACGGATGACATGCGCTCCTCCGGCGCCCGGAGGCGGATCGATGATCACCGGCTTCGGATACGGCCGGTAGGAATCCTGGCACCACTCGGCGACGTTCCCGAGCATGTCGTGGAGTCCCCAACTGTTGGGCCGCAGCTCCTTGAGCGGATGGCTGGCGGCATCGCTGGTGTGCGCATACCAGGCGACCTCGTCGAGATTCATGGGCCCATCGTCGGCGCCGCCGGCGCGGCAGGCGTATTCCCATTCCGATTCGGTGGGTAGCCGCGCGCGCAGGCCGGGCACCGCCCGATCGAGGCGCTCGAGGAAATCCTGGGATGCTTCCCACGACACCCGCTCGACCGGTAGGTCGAGATCCTGCAGAGCGCTCGGCGTACTGCCGTACACGCTCGCCCACAGCGCCTGCGAGCACTCGCTGTCGGCGAGCCAGAAGCCGCGCGTGAAGGTCACCTGGTGGATGTCCTCGTCGCGACTGCGCGGACGCTGGTCGTCGGGACTACCCATCAGGAAACGGCCCGGAGGGCAGTAGCGGAAGCGCTGCGCATAGCCGAGCAGCGTCACATCGGCGTAGGCGCCATAGGCATCTCTGCGCGCGCCGTTCGGCAATGCCTCCTCCGAGCGCGGTCCCGGATCCGCCGGGCGCTCGTGCTCGACGGACTCGGCCTCGAGCGCCACCGCGACGACGGGCCGCTTCGCGGTCGCGGTCGCGGTCGGCTCGCGGGCCATGGCTTTGACGATCCCGGGAGCGGGCGCGTGAGCGACCGGCTTTGCGGGCGGACGCAGGGCCTTACCCGGCGACGCGGGCGGGTCGAGATACGCGACCTGGGACGCGGCGGGCGAGCGGATCGACGGTGCCGGGCTCGGCAGCAGCGCCGGTGCTGCTGGGTCGTCAGCTCCCGGGAGCGGAGCGTCGTCCAGGACCGGCGCCGATCCTGGCTTCAGCGGAGGCTCGACCGCGGCCGACGCGAGCGTCGTGGGATCCGGCGACGCGTGCGGTGAGGAAGCAGTGGCAGCGGCAGTTGCGGAAGGAGGCTCCGGAACCGGCTGCGCCGATACCGGTGGATCGGACGCCATCGGGGACGGTGTGCCGGCAGCCAGGGGCTGCTCGCGCATCCGCGCAGCAACGGTCGCCGACGGCGTGGCTCCGTCGTCCGACGCCGTGTTTGCCGGCGAGCTCGGCGGGGAGGTAGCGACCGGAGCCGCAGGCGCCTCGACCACGGCGACGTCCGTGGCCGCCATAGGCGCGACCGCCGGCGCCATGGCGAGGTCGCGTGAATCCAGGGCAAGGCGGGGATGGTGCCGCAGGGCGAAGCCAGCCGTCGCGGCCAACGCCAATCCCGCCGCGACCGCAGTGGCCGCCAAGCGACGGCGCCGCAGACTGCCCCAGCCGCCCGCTCCGTACACGCGGCCATCGAGCAGCAGGTTCTCGAGCGCCTTGAGCAGGGCGTCGGGCGAGGTCGGACGGTCCGCTGGACGTTGCGCGAGGCACGACAGCACCAGCGTCTCGAGATCGGGATGGATGTTGCGGTTGAGCGCGCGCAGCGCGCCGCATCCTCGCGCAGGAACCTCCCGCGACCCGGATTCATAGGCAGCGGGGATCACACCAGTGAGCATCTCGTGGAAGATCGCTCCAAGCGAATAGATGTCGGAGCGCGAATCGCACCGCTGCCCGAGCGCGCGCTCCGGACTGGCATAGCGCAGGTCCGAGCCCGGGTTGACCGAGACGTCCTCGCCGGCGAGACCAACCTGCCCGAAGTCGCTGAGTTTGAGCACGCCGTCGCGACCGATGAGCATGTTCGCGGGCTTGAGGTCGCGATGGACGATGCCGAGCAGCGCGGCGGCGGCCAGCCCACGCGTCGCCTGCAGCATCAGATCGAAGGCGGTCGCGTCGCCTAGCCGGGTGCCACCCGCGAGCCGCGCAGCGAGATCGGCGCCTTCGACCGACTCCATCACCACGTACGGATGGCCGTGCCGCACCGACGCGAAATAGATCTGCGCGACATGTGGCGAGCTGATCTGGGCCACCGCCACCGCTTCGCGCAGGAAGCGCTTACGGAAACCGCTGCCCTCGGGCAGCTCTACGTCGAGGACCTTGATCGCCACGGCGCGATCGAGGCTGAGCTGCCGAGCGCGGTAGACGCTGCCGTGCGGTCCACGGCCCAGTACCTCGCCGATCTCGAAATCGCCCCAGGTGTCGCCGCTGAAGGGGCCGGCATGCTGCGGGGAGCCTTGCCGAGAGGCAGCCGGCAGGCTTTCCTGGCGGGACGGCCCGTTCGCGGCTCCTCCCTCTGCATGGCTGTTGTCCATGGGATGTCTGCTGTCCATGGGCACCTCCGCAGTCCGGCAGCATGGGGATCGCACCTTCGACGGCCACTCCGGCCTCGGCAAACCCTGCAGCCGCCGGACGACCCCGCTCCGGACGGCCCAGAAGAAGTGCCGAGACGAAGCACTCCGACGAAGAAGGATACAGGCTGGCAGGATGGGACATGGATGGAGGCGCCGGCGGTGAAGCGCACTCGACGTTACGCCGGAATCCCTCACGATCCCGTCGCGTGCCAGATCCCACCATGTCGCTCCTCGCGCAGAAACGCCCCCTCGGCGCCACCGGACTGCACGTGTCCGCGCTCGGTTTCGGCGCATCGCCGCTCGGCGGCGTATTCGCGCCGATCGACGAGGACGAAGGCGTGCGCGCGGTGCGCATGGCCATCGACCTCGGCATCGATTTCTTCGACGTCGCGCCGCTCTACGGACTGACGCGCGCCGAGACGGTGCTCGGCCGCGGACTCGATGGGATACCTCGCGAGCGTTATGTGCTCGCCACCAAGGTCGGCCGTTACGGCAACAACGACTTCGATTTCTCCGCCGCGCGCACCCGTTCCAGCGTCGAGCAGAGTTTGTTGCGTCTAGGCGTCGAGCACGTCGATCTCCTGCAATGCCATGACCTCGAGTTCGCGCCGCTCGCGATCATCCTCGATGAGACCCTTCCCGAGCTCGAACGCCTGCGCGCCCAGGGCAAGTGCCGCTTCATCGGCATCACCGGTCTGCCACTCGGCATCTTCCCGAGCGTGCTCGAGCGCACGAGCGCGCGCGTCGACGTCGCCTTGTCCTATTGCCATTTCTGCCTCAATGACACCTCGCTCGAGCGGCTGCTGCCCTACCTCGCCACCAAGGGCATTGGCGTGATCAACGCCTCGCCGCTGGCGATGGGTCTGCTCAGCGACGCCGGGCCGCCCGCCTGGCATCCAGCCGGCGAGGACATCCGCGCGGCCTGCGCGCGCGCCGCAGCGTACTGCCGCGAGCGTGGTCAGGACATCGCCGAGCTCGCCCTGCGCTTCGCCGTCGCGCGGCCGGGCATCTCCACCACCCTGGTGGGCATGGCGACGTGCGCCGAAGTGCGCCGCAATCTCGCCGCCCTGCGCACGCCTGCGGACCCGCGGCTGCTCGACGAGGTGCGCGCGATCCTCGCGCCGGTCCACGACCGCGGCTGGGCCAGCGGTCGACCGGAATACGCCGACGCGTCGACGCCCAGAGCCCCCGCCGACTGGGCTGCTCCATGACCACCATCATCCTCGAACGTCCAGGGATGCTCGCGTATGCCGCGGATACCCAACCTCGCGACCCTGGCCCCGGCGAGGCGCTGGTGCGGGTGCGCGCGGTCGGGGTCTGCGGCACGGATTTCCACGCCTTCACCGGCAAGCAGCCGTTCTTCGCCTATCCGCGCATCCTCGGCCACGAGGTCGGCGTCGAGGTCGTCGCGATGGGCCCCGCTCCCGCCACGGGCGCTTCTCCTGCCAGGGCCGAAGGCGTGCATGGGATCGCCGTCGGCGACCACTGCGCGGTCGAGCCGTACATCGATTGCGGAACCTGCATCGCGTGCCGCCGCGGCAAGTCGAATTGCTGCGAACGCATCAGCGTGCTCGGTGTCCATGCCGATGGCGGCATGCGCGACGTCTACATCGTGCCCACGCGCAAGCTGCACCGTTCCGGCTCGCTGTCCTTCGCTCAGCTCGCGCTGGTCGAGACGCTGGGCATCGGCGCGCATGCGGTGGCGCGCGCCCAGATCCTCCGCGAGGACACCGTGCTGGTGGTGGGCGCCGGCCCGATCGGGCTGTCCGCCATCCAGTTCGCGCGCGCCAGCGGCGCGCGCGTGGTCGCCATGGACGCGAACGACGATCGCCTCGCCTTCTGCCGGCGTTTCGGGGTCGCCGAGACGGTCAGGCCCGGCGCGACGCGCGAGGAGACCGAGGCCCGGCTGCGCGCCACGTTCGGTGGGGACCTGCCCACCGCGGTGCTCGATGCCACCGGCAACGCCGGATCGATGGCATCGTCGTTCCGCTACGCCTGCAATGGCGGACGCCTGGTGTTCGTGGGGCTGTTCCAGGGCGAGCTGTCATTCGACGATCCCGATTTCCACAAGCGCGAGCTCACCGTGATGGGCAGCCGCAATTCGACCGCCGCCGATTTCGCCGCGATCATCCCGCAGCTCGAATCAGGCGCGATCGACACCCAGCCGTGGATCACCCATCGCGCGCCGGCGGCGCGCGCCGCCGAGGCGTTCCCGGAATGGATGGATCCGCACTCCCGCTGCCTGAAGGCGATCATCGACTGGTGAGCCGGGCGAGGACAGATGCCAGTGAGCGACGGTCAACCAGCAGTTCCCGCCTCGCGCGCCCGAGCGGCAACATCGTAGGCCTTGTTGACGTCGAGGTAGCGGATCGGGCCAGCATGGAAAGTCGCCTGACTCGATAGCTCGGAATGCGCGACGATCCCCTCGGCGCCAGCCGGCAGCCGCATCGCGCCGACGCGGTGCCAGGCGCAGACGTGGATCATCGCCAGCATCGGCCGGGGAACATCGCCGTGGTTGGGCATGCCGCGATGCCAGAGCCGCATATCGCGGATCAGCATCGATCCGGCGGCGACCTTGGGCTGCACGGGCGGTGCGAGGGCGCGCCGCGCGGTCAGCTCGCCTTCGGGGATCCGCTGCGCGCCGCGTCCGCTGCCCACGTGCGCGAGCAGGTGCGTTCCCGGCCATAGCTCGATCGAGCCATTGCGCTCGTCCATGTCGACCAGCGGCACGTTCACGACCAGCGCATGCGCCGGATGCACGTGTCCGGGCCACAGCTGCCCCTCGTCGTAGTGTACAGGCTGCGTGCCTGATCCGGGCAGGTTGGTGTTGCCGGTGTAACGGCCATTGCTCACGCCGGGTCCGAGCAGCTCGCGCGTCACCGCCACCGCCAGATCGTTCACCAGCACGTCGCGGAACAGCAGCGGCAGCTCGGGCGGCGGATCCTGCTGGACGTGCCCTGCGACGAACTGCGTAGGCTGCTCGCGCAGGGCGCGCAAAGCCGGCACGTCAGCGAGCATGCGCTCGCGCAGCGCGACGACATGGGCCCGGTCGACGATGCCCGCCAGGACCACCGCGCCGTCCTGGCGCAGCGCCGCCACGGCGTGCGCGAACGACTCGGGCCGCCAGCGGCCCTCCGACAACTCCCGAGCCGACGGCTCGACCGAGACGATGGCCATGTTCAATTCCTCACCGCCGCGATGAGCCGGTCTTCCCAGGCATTGCCGTCGGCGCTGGGAAACCGGCGCTGGGCGTCGAGCTCGTCCACCACCTGGCGCATGGCGGATTCTAGCGTCAGCCGTGGCCGTGCCGCCGGGCAGTCGCGCGCGAGCTTGGCCCCGTCAAAGAAGGCGTGATGCGCGAAATTGTTCTCGCAGATGTCGAAACCGGGGATGTCGCCCGCCGCCAGACGCCGCAGCGGCGCGGATACCAGCTCGACCTCGCGACCGAGCACGCGCATCGCGGTGCGGTGGTGCTCCGCCCACGCATAGGCGGGACCGACCAGATGATAGGTACGCCCAAGGGTCGCGCTCTCTCCGATGATCGCAGCGAACGCGCGGCCGGCGTCGTCAGCGTGCATGAACTGGTGGAGCGCCAGCCCGCCATCGCAGACCAGCAGCGGAAGGCCCTTGCGAATGCGATCGATCCACGAGGTGTCGCGCGCCACTTGGCGGAGCAAGCCGCTGCGCGCGCTGAAGGTGGTCGAGGGCCTGACGATGGTGATCTGGGCGCCGTCCGCCTGTGCGACCGCCAGCACCGCCTCGGCGTCGGCCTTGCCGCGCGCGTACCACGACACCGGTCGCAGCGGCCTGGACTCGTCGATCGGCAGCGCATCGCTAGACTGCCCATGCACGCACACCGTCGAGCAATGCACCAGATGGCCGATCCCTGGCAGCGCGCGCAGGGTGCTGGCGGCGTCCTCGGCGGTGAAGCAGATCATGTCGATGGCCGCGTCGAATCGTTCGGCCCGCAGCGCGCTCTCGAACGACGCGCGATCCGAGCGATCGCCGATCAGCTGCCGGACCCCCTCGGGCAGGGATCCCGAGCGGCCGCGGTTGAAGCAGGTCACCGCGTGCCCGCGCTCGATGAGGTGCGTGACGATCCAGGTGCTGATGGTGCCGGTACCGCCGATGAGCAGGACGTTCACGTGGTCTCCTGGAAACAGCCGCCCGGGTGTCTGGGCGATGCCTGGATCGGTCGAACCCAAGGATTTGTTACGCGCTCACATCGCGTCCAGGCAGCTCAAGGCCTGCTCCAGACCATCTTCAAAAATGGCCTCCAGGTCGATTCTGACTCCTTGGGCGGGATGAACCCCAGATCCGACGAGCCGTCTGATCAGAGGAGGATTGCTTGGATCAGGCACGCCTCGCCAATCGGTGCCGGGTAATTGCGCCGTCGCGCATCGACGTACCGGGAAGCGGTGCATTCGCGCCACAACGATTGCCCGCCGGATCGCGTATGTCGTGTCGAGGCACGGACTCGGCTCGGTCTCGGCGCGAGGCCTCCGAAGCCGGGCGAGCGGTTGGCAATCACCTGGCCGCCTTTACGGTGGCCCCAGGAGCACGCGCATGACGACAATGGAACCAGGACGGCGCGGATCCCTGTTGGCCGCAGTCGCCTTCGCCGCAGCCGTGGTCGTCGCGGTAGCCAGCCTGACTGGATCGGCGCTGCGCGGACCCACCGAGCTGCTGGTGTACTCCGGCGGAGTCAACCGTGCAGCCATCCCCGCCACCATCGCCGAATTCGAGCGGCGTGAAGGCGTGCGCGTCACCGTCGTCTATGACGGCTGCGGCGCCCTGGCCAACCGCCTGCGCGATTCCCTCGCCGCCATCGCCGCGGGTAACGATCGCGACCTTCCCGACGCCTTCATCCCATGCGACCGTGCCTACATCGACGAGTTCGGTTCGCGCTTCGAGCCGGCCGTCGACCTGGCCGAGACCGACCTGGTGATCGTGACCCGCAACGGCAATCCGCGCGCGATCGGCGCGCTCCCCGATCTGGCGAAGCCCGATCTGCGCGTGGGTATCGCCGATCCCGCGTTGAGCGCCATGGGCGCGCTCTCGCGCAGGGCCACCGCGCGCCTCGGCTGCGACGATGCGGTGATGGCCAACGTGCGTGAGCAGGGCGCGAAGGCCGATCCGCTGATGGCCAGCGTGCGCGCCGGGCGACTCGACGCCGCGGTGGTCTTCGCCGCCAATGCCTCGACCTGCCGCGGCGAGCTGACGGTCATCCCACTCGCGGGCGAGGGCCTCACCGCCACCACCGCGGCGGCGGTGTCCGCCAGCAGCCCGCGGCGCGAACTGGCGCGCAGTTTGATCGCGATGCTGCGCTCGGACGCGAGCCGCGACCGCTACATCGCCGCCAACTTCCGCTGGCTGGCCGGACGCTGAACGTGGCCGTGACGCGCATCGAAGCCCTGCTGAGCGCGATCGCGCGCCGCGACTACCTCGCGCGTCTGGCGCGCGCCGGCTGGATCGCATTCGCCGTGGCCGCCACGGTGTTCGCCGCCGGCCTGCTGGCGACGCGGCTCACCGGCATCGCGCCGAACCTGTTCTCGTGGTCGACGCTGGGCATCCCGCCCCTGGCCGCCCTCGCTGGTGCCATCGTCTGCGTGCGCCCCACGGGTCGCGTCGCCGCGGCGCGCATGGCCGACCGCTCGCTCGCGGGTGACGATCTCTTCCTGACCGCTTCATCCATCTCGCGCACTCCCGGGGAATACCAGGAGCTGGTGGTGAAACAGGCCGAGGAGCGCGCCGCCAAGGCCAAGGCCGACGCGGTCGTGCCCTTCGCGCCGCTGCAGCGTGGCGGTTCGGCGGCGGCGGCGCTCGCCTTCCTGGCCCTGGCGGTGTGGCTCGTCCCCCAGCTCGATCCGTTCGGCAGGCAGGAGGCCTCGAAGCGCAACGCCGCGCGCAAGAACCAGCTCGCCGAGGACCGCAAGGACGCGAAGAAGCTGATCGAGGAGATCAAGAAGCAGGACCCCGACAAGGCGGTGTCGGCCGCGGTCGCTGAGGAGATGGCGAAGCTGCAGGCCACCCTCGACGCGCTGAAACCGAACGACAAGACCGGCAACGCGCAGAAGCTCGACGAGGCCAAGGCCGACGTGGCCAGACGGCTGGAGCAGGAGCGCGAGCACCGCTTCGAGCACAGCCTCGACGAGCAGTTCCAGGGCCAGAGCCTGGGCGGCAATCCGGCCGCCGCCGAGGCGATCAAGAAGCAGCTCGAGAAAGGCGAGGCGGCCGAGGCCGAGAAGCAGCTCGACGAGCTCAAGTCGCTCGCCGACCAGCTCGGCCGCGCCAAGGACGACGCCGAGCGCAAGCAGATCGCCAAGAAGATGAAGGAGCAGCTCGACACCCTGGCGCAGGCCGCGAAATCGCAGCCGGCTGGATTGTCGCAGGCGGTGCAGAAGGCACTCGACCAGCTCGCGCAGGCAGGGAACCCGGATCTGAAGGATCAGGCGCTGCAGGCGCTGCGCGATTCGCTCGATCTCGCACAGCTGCAGATGGCGGCCGATGCGCAGAGCGCGCGCGATCTCAAGTCGATGCAGGAGGCGCTCCAGGCGCTGCACATGGCCAAGGAGCTCAATGACAAGGAGGCGCTGGACGGCAAGGCAGGCGAGGGCAATGCCACCATGGACGACTACAAGAAGATGTACGCCGAGGCGCTCGCCAAAGCCAAGGGACAGGGTCAAGGCGAGGGCCAGGGCCAAGGAGGCCCAGGCACCGACGAAGGGCAGGGCGACGGCTCGACGCGTCCGGAGAACGATTCCGTGACCACGGGTTTCAAGCAGGAGCAGGACCAGGCTCCGCTCACCGCCGGCAAGACGCTGATGCAGTGGAAGACCCACGGCCCGGCGGAGACCGGCAAGGTGAAGGAGGACTACCTGCGCTCGGTGCAAGACGTGAAGCAGGGAGTGTCCGAAGCCCTGGTGCACGAGCAGGTGCCACCGGGCTACCACGACGGCGTGAAGAAGTACTTCGACGCGCTCGACGAGAAGTGAGGCGGTCGCTCCGTTCCACCTCCCACCCTCCACCTGCACACCAATCGATCCTCTCCGCTTTCCTCCCATTCTCTCTTCCCGTCCGACACCACGCCCGTCTCCTCCAGATCCCCGAGCCATGCCCGTCAGCCGCGCTTCCGCATCCGTGCTGGCGATCGTCGCGCTCCTCGCGCTGCTGGTGGCGTCGTATGCGGCGCTGTGGTGGCGCGGTCCGGACGCGCTGGTGGTGTACTGCGCCCACGACGCGGTGTTCGCCGATGCCATCCTCCAGGATTTCACCCGTCGCACCGGCATCCCGGTCGCGGTGCGCTACGACACCGAGGCCACCAAGTCGTTGGGCCTGGTCGAGCGGATCACGCAGGAATCCGCGCATCCGTCCTGCGACGTGTTCTGGAACAACGAGCTGTTGGGTACCGCCGACCTGGCGGACCGTGGCCTGCTGGAACCCTACCTGGGCAGCGGCTGGCGGCGCATGCCGAAGGACACGAAGGATCCGGGCGGAACCTGGACCGGTTTCGCCGCGCGCATGCGCGTGATGCTGGTGAACACCTCGGCGCTCAAGGCCGACGACCAAGAGATCGCCCAGCGCCTCGCCGGGGATCTGTCGCGCGTGGCCATCGCGAAGCCGCTCTACGGCACCACGCTCACCCATTACACGGCGCTCGCCCACGTTCTCGGCGACGACGGAGTGAAGGCGTGGCACCGCGACTGCCGCGCGCGCGGCATCCGCGAGACCGATGGCAACGGCATGGTCAAGAGCCTGGTCGCCGATGGCGCCTGCGACCTCGGCTTCACCGACACCGACGACGCGTTCGGCGCCATCGACGAAGGCAAGCCGGTGGCGATGCGGCCGGCGCGGCTGCCCGACGGATCCACGATCGTCATCCCCAACACCGTCGCCGTCGTGCGCGGCTGTCCGCACGCGGCCCAGGCGCACGCGCTGGTCGACTGGCTGCTGTCGTCGGAATGCGAGCTGGCGCTCGCGCGCTCGGCCTCGCGCCAGATCCCGATCGGGCCGCTCGAGCCCGTCGAGGAGGCGCGACTACCCGAGCAGGTCCGCGAGCTCAGGGAATGGTCCGGCCATGCGCTGCCGCTCGCCGGACTACTGGGCGAGCGCAGGCGCTGCCTGGCCTGGCTGCAGAGCGAGTACGCGCCATGAGCCCGCTGTGGATCGCCGATGCCGCGCGTGCTGCGGCCATCGCCGGCGCTGCGGTGGCCTGCGCGACGCTGCTGTCGGCGCTCGTGCCCCGGCGAGCCGTCTCCGCGCTGATGGTCGCCTGGGTGGCGACTCCGGCGATCATGATCGCCTATGCGTGGGCGGCCTTGCCGATCGGCGCCCTGCGCCATGGCGGCGCGGTCGCGGCCCTGCACGGCGCGCTGGTGGCGCTGCGGCTGGCGCCGCTGGTGCTGCTGCTCGCGCGGCTCGCTCCCGCACCGCCGGTCACATCCGCGGCGCTGCATTGTCTGCGGCTGGGCCTACGCCCCCGCGATCGATCCGCCTGGACGCTCGCGTGGACATGGCTGCGGCATGGCGGTGGGCGCGCCTGGGTCTCCGGAGCGGCGATGGCGTTCGTGCTCGCTTTCGGCGAGTTCGAGATCGGCTCGCGCCTGAATGCCGGGACTTGGGCGGTGCGGCTGTTCGACGCACAGGCCGGCGGCCAGGATCTCGCGGCCACGCTCCTTGCCGCGCTCCCCGGTGTAGTCACGCAGCTGGTCGCGATCGCCATCGCTTGGATCTGGCTCACTGGGACCGCACGCGCCCATGAATCCGCGCCCGCGGATCCGCCGGGCACGGCCTCGCGCGGCAGACGCGCCGCCGGCTGGCTGGTGCTCGCTCTCGGTTCGACGGCCCTGGTCGCGCTGCCCTGCGCCGCCATCGCCTGGGATGCGCTCGCCGGACTCGCGACGCTCTCGCGCAGTGCCGCGATCCAGCGCGAGGTCGGCGCCAGCTTGCTGTTCGCGCTGTGCGGCGCCGGCTGCGCGTGGCTCGTTGCCGGTCTGCTACTCGAACGCACTCGTCGCTGGCCGCGCCGCGCGCGCACCACCGCCTTCGCCGTACTCTCGCTACCCGGGCTCTGCGGCTCCCTGGTGGTCGGACTCGGGCTGCTCGCCGCCTTCCAGTTGCCGGGCCTGCGCGCGATCTCATCGCTGCATCTGCTGGCGCCGTTGCCCTCGGTCGTCGCCCTGGCGCTGCTCGGGCTGCCGTTGGCGCTGGTGCTGCGCCTGGTCGTCGATGGTCGCACAGTGGCGCTGCACCTCGCCCATCTCGGCGCGGCGGATCGTGAGCGCGCGCCGCGCGCGCGCGCGCTCGCCTGGCGTCTCTCCGGACAACGCCGCTACTGGGCGTGGGCGCTGGTGTTCGCCGCCGGCTACTGCGATCTCGCCGCCTCGGCGATCCTCCATCCCGTCGACATGACGCCGGTGCTGGCGATGCTCTACAACTTCATGCACTACGGCCAGAGCTCGGCGCTCTCGGCGCGGCTCGGTGCGGCGATCCTCGCTCCGGTGGCGGTGGCGGCGATCGGCTGGATGGTGGCGCGGCTGGCCATGGGAATCGGACGCGCCGGAGGGCGCGGCGATGCCAGCTCGGAAGCCACCCATGTCTGAGCGCATGTCCGAGCACCTGGCGGAGCGAGCCATCCCATCGAAGCCCGTCGAGTCTCCGCCATCCGCAGCACCGCTATGGACGCTGGATCGGGTCGCCGTCGCCTCGGCGGGCAGCCGTCGCCTGGGACCGATCACGCTCGCCATAAGGCCCGGCATCACCGCCATCCTCGGCCATTCCGGTGCCGGCAAGACCACCCTCTGCAACCTGCTCGCCGGCTTCGAGCGACCCAGCTCGGGCGCCATCACCGCGCACCCGCCACAGGTCGCGGATCCGACAGGACGGCTACCGATCTACTGGGCCCCCCACGATGCGCTGTGGCCGCACCTCGATGCGCACGCCCACCTCGTGGCGGTCGCGCCGCGTCAGGCGAGCATGCCCGCCAGCGCGATCCTCGGCGCGCTCGGCCTCGCGGAATGCGCGCGGTCGCTCCCGTCGCGCATGTCCGCTGGCGAACGCGCGCGGCTGACCGTCGCGCGCGCGCTGGCGAGCGAGGCCGCGGTGCTGGTTCTCGACGAACCGTTCGCGCACGTCGATCCCTCCTCGCTGCCGTCGTGCTGGCGCGCTCTGCTCGACCACTGCGCGGCGCTGGGCTCGTCCCTGGTGTACGCGACCCACGATCCCGGATGGGTGCTCGGCTGCGCCGACCGAGTGGCGTGCCTGCGCCACGGCGAGGTGATCGGCGATGGCGCGGTGCCCGAGATCTACGAACGGCCGGCCACGCGCGAGGTCGCGGCCTGTTTCGGGGAAGCCAACTGGTTCGCGCCGGGGGAAGCGGCCGACTGGCTCGACGGCGCCGACGCGGCGTCGCTCCAGGCGTTCTCGCGCGATGGCGGCTGCGTCAGGCCCGAACGTCTCGGGATCGCTCCAGACAGCGGCGGCCGCGCGGTGGTGCGCGACAGCGCATTCCATGGCGCCTTGGCCCGCACCACCCTGGAGCTCGCCGGTGCCGAACCGCGCGAATTCGTCCATCGACCGTCGCGAGCGCTGGCTGCCGGCCAACGCGTGGCCGCGCGCCTGCTGGCGCTCCTCATGCTATGGCTCGCCTCCGGCTGCGCGAAGAACGACCAGCACACGCTACATTTCACCGCCGTGGCCACCCAGCTGCCGAACGACGGCAAGGTGCAGCCGTCGCCGCGCGGGCTCGCGGTGACACGCGCGGGCGAGCTCCTGGTGCTCGACACCGTGGGTCGCGTGCTGGTCTACACGCAGGACGGGCAGCTGGCGCGCCAATGGCGCATGCCGGCGTGGGAGGTTGGACGGCCTGAAGGCATCATCGAGCTGCACGACGGGCGCATCGCTGTCGCCGACACCCACTACCACCGCATCGTGTTCTTCGACCATGACGGCAAGGTCCTGGACATGCGCGGAGCCGAGGGCAAGGGCCCTGGGGAATTCATCTATCCCATCTCGATCGAGGAGGATCCCGCGGGCAACGTCTACGTGTCGGAGTACGGCGAGAACGACCGTGTGCAGAAGTTCGCGCCCGACGGCGCGTTCATCTGCGCCTTCGGCTCGTTCGGCACCGGCACCGGGCAATTCCAGCGCCCGCAGCACATCTGCTGGCATGAAGGAAAGATCTACATCGCCGACGCGATGAACAACCGCGTGCAGATCTACACCGATGCGGGCGCCTATGTCGGTGTGGTCGGCGAGGCGCTCGCACCGCCGGCCGATGTGCATTTTCCGTACGGGCTGTGGGTCGCTCCCAGCGGGGACATCTGGGTCGCCGAGTACAGCGGCGGCAAGGTCGTGCGCCTGGCCGCAGACGGCAGCGAGCTTGGATCGTTCGGCGCCGTCGGGCACGGCGACGGGGAGTTCTCGACGCCGTGGGCGCTGGTCGGCGCGCCTGGCGGTGCGATGTGGGTTGCGGACACCGGCAACCGCCGGCTGATCCGACTCGTTCCGCCAGCGCCGGGCGCGGCGCCATGAAGCGCTCACCTGGCCGGATGTCGGCATCGCTGGCGTGGCCGCGGAACGCTGCGCTGCGCGTGGCGCGTTCGCTCGTCCCGCGTCCACGTCGTCCGCTCGCGTGGTGGTCCGCTTGGCCGCTGGTGATCTTCCTCGCCGCGTTCGCGGCGGTAGTGATCGGTCTGGAGGCCGGCCACCGGGTGCTCTTCGCCGCGCCGTGGCAGTTCCTGTGGCTCGCCGCGGCGCCGTGGGCGTGGTGGCTGCATGTCGCGGGCTGGGGCGGCATGCGCGGGGTGCGCGGCGCGTTCTCGCTGTTCGCCCGCTTGGCCATGATCGGGCTGTTCGCGATGCTCATGGCCGAGCCGCGCGCGGTGCGCAGCTCGGACACGCTGAGCCTGGTCTACGCGCTCGACGAATCCGATTCCATAGGCGAGAAGGTCTCTGACCACGCGGTGGAGTGGATGCTCAAGACCGTCCAGCAGAAGCCCCAGCAGGATCAGGCGGGCATGGTCGTCTTCGGCCGCGACGCCGCCGTCGAGCTCCCACCGCGCCAGGCCTTCCCGTTCGAGAATCTGAATGCCCGCGTGGCCAAGGATGGCACCAACCTCGAGCAGGCGCTGTCGCTCTCGGCCGCGGTGCTGCCCGAGGAGAACCCCGGGCGCATCGTGCTGATCTCCGACGGCACCGCGACCGAGGGCGATCTCGACCGAGCCCTCGACCAGCTCACCGCGCGCAAGATCCCGGTGGACGTGCTCTCGGTCGCGTACGCCCGCGAGTACGAGGTCTGGCTCGAGAAGATCGAGCTGCCTGACGACGTGCGCCCCGAGCAGACCTACGAGGCGAACGTGGTGCTCGGCTCGCTCACCGACGGCCACGGCGACCTGGTGCTGCGCGAGAACGGCCACGAGGTGTCGCGCCGCCAGGTGACCTACCGTGCAGGCAAGAACCGCTACACCATGCCGCTCTACCTGCGCGGCCCCGGCTATTACGAGTACGCGGCGGTGATCGAGCCGCCGCCCGACCGCGACGGCTGGCGCGAGAACAACGTCGCGCTCGGTTCGATCAACCTCCAGGGCGAGGGCCGGGTGCTGCTGGTCACCGATTCGCAGTCCGACCCGCGCGACTACCAGACCTTCGCCAAGGCGCTCGCCGAATCCAAGCGCGCGGTGGAGATCCGCCCCGCGCACGAGCTCTCTGACGATCCGCTGTCGTACCTGCCCTACGATTCGGTGGTGTTCGTGAACGTGCCCGCCGACGCCGTGACCCAGCTGCAGCAACAGGCGCTGCGCGACGCGGTGTACGACCTCGGCACCGGCTTCTTGATGATCGGCGGGCCCAACGGCTACGGCCCCGGCGGCTGGAACCGCACCCCGATCGAGGAGGCGCTGCCGGTGACCATGGACATCAACCAGCGCAAGGTGATGCCGAAGGGCGCACTGGCGATCGTGCTGCACACCTGCGAATTCCCCGAGGGCAACACCTGGGCGAAGCGCATCACCAAGCAGGCGATCAAGGTGCTGGGCGCGCGCGACGACGTGGGCGTGCTCGACTATTCCTACACCGGCGCCGAGCAGTGGGTCTTCCCGCTCTCGCCGGCGGGCGACTTCGACAAGCTCGCGCCACTGGTCGAGGCCGCCGAACCCGGCGACATGCCGAGCTTCGCCCGCATCATGCAGATCGGCTACGACGGCCTCAAGGCCAACGACGCCGCGACCAAACACATGATCATCATCTCGGACGGCGACCCAGCGCCACCACCGCCCGAGCTCCTGCAGAAGTTCGTCGCCAGCAAGATCAGCGTCTCGATGGTGGCGGTGTTTCCGCACGGCGGCGTCGATCCCGGGGTGATGAAGGCGGTCGCGCAGGCCACCGGCGGGCGCTACTACTTTCCGCAGAATCCCGATCGCCTGCCCTCGATCTTCATCAAGGAGGCGAAGACCCTCAAGCGCAGCCAGATCCAGAACCTGACCTTCACGCCCAAGGCGCAGTTCCCCTCGCCAGTGATGAAGGGCATCGACGCCCTGCCGCCGCTGAAGGGCTACACGCTGACCACGCCGAAGCCGCGCTCGGTGACCGTGCTCGAAGGGCCCGATCCCGAGGAGGAGGATCCGGTGCTGGCGGTGTGGCGCTTCGGCGTTGGCACCACCGCGGCGTGGACGTCGGACCTGTCCCCGAACTGGGCCGCGGGCTGGGTGGAGTGGGAGAAGTACCAGGCGTTCGTCGAGCAGCTGATGACGCACATCGGCCGCTCACAGGACCAGTCACACCTGCGCATGAAGGTCGAGGCCAGCGGCAACGTCGGCATGATCACCGTCGAGGACCACCACCCGGCTGGCGGCTTCCTGCAGGTGGCGGCGCGCGTGGCCACGCCGAACTCGTCGCGCATCGATCTCGAACTCAAGCAGGTCGCGCCGGGGCGCTACAGCGCCGACTTCCCCCTCGCCGGAACCGGCCGCTATCAAGTCGTGGTCTCGGCGGTGGGCGGCTCGGGCGACCAGGCGCGTCGCGAGCGCGCCTTCGCCGGGCTCGCGGTGCCGTATTCCGCCGAGTACCTGCGCTTCCGCGCCAATCCGCTGGTGCTGCAGCGCATCGTCGACCGCACCGGCGGGCGCATGCTCACCGGTACCGAGGACGGCAAGGCGCTCTACGGCATCGAGCGCAAGCCGCAGCGCACCTCGCGCCCGGTGTTCGACTGGTTCCTGGTCGCGCTCGCGTGTCTGCTGCCGCTGGACGTCGCGCTGCGGCGCGTGCAGATCGATCCGCGCGCGATGGTCGCGGCGGTGCTCGGCAGGTTCCGGCGCGGTGAGCGGGCCGAGTCCACCGCCACCATGGGCGCGCTGCTGAATCGCAAACAGCAGGTGGTGCTGCCCACGGGCAAGGCCGCGCACATGCCGCCGAGCCGCCAACCCATGGCTCCAACCGCGCCGTCGTCGTCAGCGCCTCCCACCTCTCCAGGCGCCGTGTCGGCGCCACCGGCCGCGGCCAAACCGGCGGTGAAACCCGGCACTCCGCCCGCCGCTGGCGGTACCACCGGGAAACTGCTCGAGGCCAAGCGCAAACGCCAGCAAGAGAACCAGAATCCGCCCGAACCACCCAAACGACCCTGAACACCCAGCGCACCCGCTCGTATCCTCCTCAGACAACGCCTTCCCGACACGCAAGGAACACCACATGGCAGACGTCGCCGCTCTCGAACAAGAAACCCAGCGCTTCCGCGAGGATCTCGCCCGCGTCCGCGCCGAGGTCGGCAAGGTCATCGTCGGCCAGCCGCGCGTGATCGAGGGCGTGCTCACCGCGCTGCTGTGCGGCGGACACGTGCTGCTCGAAGGCGTGCCAGGGCTCGGCAAGACCGAACTGGTCAAGGCGCTGTCGCGCGCGCTCGAACTGGACTTCAAGCGCATCCAGTTCACGCCCGACCTGATGCCGGCGGACATCGTCGGCACCGGGGTGATGCATCCCTCGGGGCCGAACGGCTCGTACCAGTTCGAGTTCAAGCGCGGGCCGATCTTCACCCAGCTGCTGCTCGCGGACGAGATCAATCGCGCCACTCCCAAGACCCAGTCGGCGCTGCTTGAGACCATGCAGGAGGGATCGGTGACCACCGGCGGCACCACCCACATCCTCACCCAGCCGTTCATCGTCCTGGC
Organism: Planctomycetota bacterium; assembly: GCA_038231435.1. Taxonomy (GTDB): domain Bacteria; phylum Planctomycetota; class UBA11346; order UBA11346; family UBA11346; genus JACCZE01. Next base: position 90,448 of record JBBRLJ010000015.1, on the reverse strand, counting down.
GACGCAGAACCCCCTCGAGCAGGAAGGCACCTATCCGCTGCCCGAGGCCCAGCTCGACCGCTTCCTGTTCAAGTTCGAGGTCCCCTTCCCCACGCGCTCGGAGCTGAACGAAGTGGTGTCTCGCACCATCCTCAAGCAGTTCACCGAGCCGGCCAAGGTGATGGACGCGGCGCGCATCCTCTCGCTGCGCCAGGTGCTCGACAAGGTGGTGGTGGCCGACGCGGTGCGCGACTACGCGGTCGCCGTAGTGATGGCCACGCACCCGCACAGCGACCTCGCGCCCGAGAAGGTCAAGCGCTTCGTGCGCTGGGGCGCCTCGCCGCGTGCGGCTCAGGCGCTGGTGCGCGCCGGCCGTGTGCGCGCGCTCTCGCAGGGCCGCGCCCACCTGGCCGCCTCCGACATCCAGTATTACGCGAACGAGGTGCTGCAGCACCGCGTGATCCTGAACTACGACGGCCAGGCCGAGGGCATCTCGGTGGCGGCGCTGGTGAAGGAGATCCTGTCGCAGCTGCCGGAGCAGGTCGCGGCATGAGCAGTAGCCGCAGGCTGCGCGGGGAAGCGCCGGAGGCGCGTTCCGGGGGCGGACAGCCCCCGGAGAAGACACCGACTTCGGCCAGCGGAGTTGGCGATTCCAGCGCAGCCGGAATCCCTGCACGGCAGGGGAAGTCGACATGAACCAGGCCTCAGCACGGCTGAGCGCTCTCCTCCCGAACGACGTCGTCGCCCGGCTGGAGCGCCTGCGCATCCAGCCGCGCCGCAAGACCACGGCGCGCGGTCGCGGTGACCACCTCTCTGGCCGCGGCGGCACCAGCACCGATTTCGCAGACTACCGCGACTACGCCGCTGGCGACGATCTGCGCTTCGTCGACTGGAACGCCTTCGCGCGCCTGCACCGGCCGTACCTCAAGACCTTCCGCCTCGAGGAGGAGCGCCACATCCTCATTCTCGTCGACGCCAGCCGCTCGATGTGCTTCGAGGGCAAGCTGGCGCGCGCGCGCCAGCTTGCCGCTGCCTTCGCGGTGATGGGCCTGTTCTCGAACGAGCGCGTCAGCGTGTGGGCACCAGGGATCGGCGACGGCCAGGTGGTGCGCTCGACGCGCGGGCGTCCGGCGATGCGCCGCGCGCTGACCGCGATCGAGGGCATCGCAGAGACCGGGACGGCGGTACCGATCGAACGCATCGTCGACCTCGCCCTGGCACACCACGCCGGACGAGGGATGGCGATCGTGCTCTCCGACTTCCTCAGCGAGGGCGACGTCAAGGGCTCGTTCAACCGCCTCTTCGCCTCAGGGCTCGAAACCCTCGCCGTGCAGATCCTCGGACCGACCGAACTCGATCCGGAAGTCTCGGGTGATCTGCGCCTGGTCGACAGCGAATCGCAGCAGACGCTCGACGTCTCGGGACTGGGCGACCTGATGCAGCTCTATCACGAGCACCGCGCCCGTTGGCAGACCGAACTCGACGGCTGGTGCACCGCCCGCGGCGGACGCTTCATCGCCACGTCATCCGCCGAGTCCCTCGAATCGCTGCTCTTCGAACGCATGCGCCGCGGCGGGTGGATCGCATGAGCGCGATGGGCTTCCATGGCCTGAGCTACTGGCCTCTGGCGGCGCTCGCCGTGCCGGTGGTGGTGTTCTATTTCCTCAAGTTGCGCCGCGATCGCGCCGAGATCCCCTCGCTGGTGCTGTGGCGCCAGGTGATGGAGGACCGGCGCGTCAACTCCCCGTTCCAGCGCTTCAAGCGCAACATCCTGCTGCTGCTCCAGCTGCTGCTGCTCGCGTGCCTATGCCTGGCAGCCATGCAGCCCTTCTTCCACGGCGCGAATGGCGCCGGCCGCCATCTGCCGATCCTCATCGACCACAGCGCGAGCATGGGCGCCCTGGACAAGCCGCACGGGCGCACGCGCCTCGACGAAGCCAAGCGCCTGGTGCGAGAACGCATCGACAACCTCGGCAAGACCGATGACGATCGCACCGACGATCAGGACATCTGCCTGATCGCCTTCGCGCGCGACGGGCGCCGGCTGACCGGCTTCACCAGCAACAAGCGCGAGCTTCACGACGCGCTCGATGCGATCGAGATCGAGGACGTACCGTCGAATCCGACCACCGCCCTGCAGCTCACCCAGGCGCTCGCCCGCACCACCGGGTTCGAGCGCGCCGAGCTGGTGACCGACGGCAACCTGCCCGAGCAGGTCGACGCCGAGCTGGCCTTCAAGCTCGACTACCGCCGCGTGGCCACCGCGGGGGCCCCGCCGAATCTCGGCATCACCTCGTGCAACGCGCAACGCCGCGCCGACGGGCACTGGGAGGTGTTCATCGGCATCGAGTCAGCCGCCGAAGCGCCAGCGAGCGCCACGCTCGAGCTGGTCTCGGGCGGTCACGTGCTCGAGCAGCGCCCGCTGCAACCGCAGGCCAACGGGGTCGAACGCGTCTCGTTCCTGGTGCCGGGCGACGAGGCGATCGAGCTCGAAGCGCGGCTGCATAGCGACGGCTTCGACGCTCTCGCCGCCGACGACCGCGCCTACCTGGTGCTGCCGGCGATCCGACCGATGCGCGTGTGGATTGCGCCGGCGTTGCGCGCGTGGCGGCATGCCGCATCAGCTCTCGGGGGCCTCGATCTGCATCCGGCGGCCGGCGCCGCCGACGCGGGTGCGCCAACCACGGGAGATGCGAAGCCGGTGTCCTACGACCTGACCATCACCGACCAGGTCTCGGAAGCCGCGCTCCCCGCCGCCGTGCGCGTCACCGTCGGCTTGGTGCCCCCGGCGCTGCGCGAGATGATCACGGTGTCAGGCGAAGGAGGCAGCTCGCTGGTGGACTACCGCCGCAGCGACGCGCTGCTCGCGCACGTCGTGCTCGACGACCTGCTGGTGAACGAACGCGTGTCGTTCGCTCCAGGCTGCGGCGAGAAGGAGCTCGAGGCGCTCGGTTTCGAGGTGCTGGTGCACGGCGATCGCGGCCCACTGATGATCGCCCGCTCGCGCGGTGGCGCGCTCGACTGCCACCTGCTCTTCCATAGCGATCGCTCGACCCTGCCATACCGCGTCGGCTTCCCGGTGCTGGTCGCGAATCTGGTCTCAGCCGCCATGGGCGCGACCGGCCAGGCCGAGAGCACGTGCGTCTCGACCGGCGTGCTGCCGCCGATCTCCATCGGCGCGGGTCAGTCCGTGATGGTCGACATTCCGGGCGGTGGCCACATCGCGGCGGTCGCGGATGGCGATGGAGTGGTCGCCGGCGTCCGCGCCGCTCGCGCTGGCATCTATCACATGGCGTCGCCCGGGCGCGCTATCGATGTCGGCGTCGGCCTGCTCAACGCCACCGAGACCCGCCTGGGCAGCGTCGAGAGCGTGCGCTTCCGTGAAGTCGCCGTCCAGGCGTCGGCCGGCGCGATACCCGGCGAGCGCGCGCTGTGGCCCAAGCTCGCCTTGGCCGCCATCCTTGTGTGCCTCGCCGAATGGTGGTACTTCCACCGCAGACCCTCATTCTCCTCTGGATCCCCTCCATGACCGGTAAAACCGCACTCCTGGGTGCCTTCGTCATGACGCCGCGGCGCTGCGCGGCGTGGCTCCCGCCGCTCATGCTCGCGCTCCTCGCCGGCTACGTGCACGCAGAAGACACCGACCCGACAACGGACGAGCCCGTGCCGGCTCCCGAGGTCGTGGCCGTGCCCACCAACAAGGTGTCGCGCAAGGACGGACTCGCTCTGTCGCTGGCCACCCACATCCTCTATCCGCGTCCCAACGCGCCGCTGCCGCTGAGCGTCACCATCGCCAGCGACGGCGCGGGCCCGCGTACCGGCCGACTGCGGGTGCACGTGCACGACGGGCACGACAGCCTGTTCACCTGGACCGGGCCGGAGTGGACGCTCGCGCACGGCGCGCGCACCAGCGAGGTGCTGCTGCCGCCGCTGCCGATCACCGATGAGCATGGCGAGCTCGATGCCACCGTCGAATGGCTCGACGGGGACAAGCCGGTGGCGTTGGACTCGCACACGCTGGCGATCGAAGGCCGGCGCGAGCGCCCGCTCTGCCTCGGGCTGTGCCTGTCCGGCGTCGACGTACGATCGATGCTGCTGCTGACCTCGATCGAGCGCTTCCTCGCAGTGGCCACACCCCCGCCCAAGGCCAAGCCACAGGCTAAGACAAAGAAAGCCGAGCACGGTAAGCCGGCGAAGCCCGTTCCAGCTACCGAGACGGCGCCAGCCAGCGACGACGAAGAGGAACCCTATCGCCCTGATGTACGTACCGTGGTGGTGCGGCTGAACGAGGCGGATCTGACCAGCCAACCGCTCGCCTGGTGCGCCTTCGACGTGGTGGTCCTCGCTGGCGATGGCATCTCGCGACTGAAGGACAAGCAGCTCGTGGCGCTCGAGCGCTGGACTCGCGGAGGCGGTTCGCTCTGCCTGATGCCCGAGGGCCCATTGTCCGACGAGGCCTTCGCGTTCATCCAGAGGCTGATCGCGGATGGCGGCAAGTCTGACGCGGTACTCGCGTCGCGCGACGCACGTCAGCACCTGGCCATCACAGGCGGTAGCGGAGGCTCGAGCAATGGAACGCTGGCGGTGCCGAGCGGGATCGGCCGTGTCGCGATCATCCCGCTGGGCATCGCGGTGGACGCGAGCCGGCAGCAGTCACTGGCCTGGCTGCCATCCTTCCTATGGAAGGTCCGCGATGTGCAGGCGCGCATCCTCACCGCCACCGGCGCCACCGACGAAGCACGGCTGGTGAAGGACGACACCGAGACCACGCAGAAGGAGCTGCAGAACCAGTACAACCGCTACAACAACCAGCAGAACACCGACGAACGCCAGCATATCTCGTTCCGTCACGTGGCCCTGCCGATGGGCGGTTCGCTGACCAACCTGTTGGTCCCGGCCCAGGTGATGATCATCCCCTTCAGCGTGGTGTTCACGGTCTTCCTGCTGTTCGTGCTCGCCGTCGGCCCGGGCGACTGGATCCTGCTCGGCTGGCTGCGCGCGCGACGCTACACCTGGATCCTCTTCCCCGCGGTGGCGATCGGCTTCACCGTGTTCATGGTCAGGCTCTCACGCCACTACCTCGGCGCCTCGGACAACCGCCAGAAGCTCGAGGTCGTCGACTACGGCCACGGCGGCGAGACCCTGCGCGACAACGCGGTCGAACTGGTCTTCACCAGCGATCGCGCGACCATCGCCACCGAGGTCCACGACGCGCTGTGGTGCGACCTCAATCGCGGCGAGGACGCATCGCAAGGTGGCCTCCAGTACCAATACCGCTCGCGCGGCAGATCGACCGAGGCGGTATCGTCGGTGCCCGACTACGACGGCTCCGTGCCCGGGCACTACCGCGTCGCCCAGGAGATCGGGCAGTGGGATCCGCGCCTGCGCCGCAGCCTGTCCTTCGAGGCGCCGGCGAACGCCCCCTTCCACCTGGACCGCGACTTCACAGGGGCCGAGGACCCGACCCTCGCTGCGTACGCCAGCGAGATCGTGGCCAAGCATCCCGGTACGTTCATCGCGGTCTACCACGCCGGCCAGCAGAACGTGCTGAAGGGCAGCCGCGATTCGCTCACGCCACGGCGCGAGAGCGCGCGCGGCTACAACGAAGACTCCAACCGCGACTGGCTGTCGTGGATGTGCGTGCATCCGGCCTGCGGATGGTTCGCGCTGGTGTCGCAGGTCTCGCCGGCGGGCGGTGCGACCTTCGAGGACTTCGCCGTGCTCGATGCCAGCGATGCTCGCCAATGGCTGCTGGTCGCCGCGGTGCGCGAGGGAGACACGCTGTGGGTGGCCCGCAGGATGTTCCACGACCTGCCTGCCGAGTCGGCGCCATCGACCGATCAACCAAGCCCAGGAGCGACGCCATGACGTTCGTCCAGATCGACAATCTCCGCGTCAAGTATGGCAAGCTCGAGGCGGTGAAGGGCATCTCGTTCTCGATCCCGAAGGGCGCGCTCTTCGGCTTCATCGGCCCCAACGGGGCCGGCAAGTCGTCTACCATCAAGGTGCTCGCCACGCTGTTGAAGCCTTCTGGCGGCACGGCATCGATCGGCGGCATCGACGTCGCCAAGAATCCCGCGAAGATCCGCCGCAACATCGGCTACGTCCCGGACTTCTTCGGCGTCTACGAAGACCTCACCGTCCGTGAATACCTGCACTTCTTCGCCGCCGCGTACCGCATCGAGCGCGCCAAGCGCGAGGGCCTGATCGCCGACGCGCTCGCCCTGACCGACCTCACCGGCAAGATCGACGCGCCGGTCGATGGCCTCTCGCGCGGCATGAAGCAGCGACTGTCGCTGGCGCGCGTGCTGCTGCACGATCCCGAGCTGCTGTTGCTCGACGAGCCCGCCTCGGGGCTCGATCCCCGCGCCCGCATCGAGATGCGCGAACTGCTCAAGGAGCTGCAGCGTCTGGGCAAGACCATCATCATCTCGAGCCACATCCTGCACGAGCTCGCCCAGCTGTGCACGCGCATCGGCATCATCGAGGCCGGCCAGATGATGGCCGAAGGCCCGCTCGACGAGATCTTCCAGCGCCTGAACCTGATGCGCGTCGTGCATGTCCAGCTGGTGAACGCCACCGACGAACTGGTCGCCTCGATCAAGGCCCTGCCCGGAGTGGCGGGGGTCGAGCCACAAGCCGACCGGCTGGCCATCCAGTGGCGCGAGGGCGAACTAGCGGTCGAGGATCTCCATGAATCGATCCACAAGCTCGGCGGGCGCATGCGCATGTTCCAGCCCGAGGCCTTGGATATGGAGACCGCGTTCATGAAGCTGACCGAGGGCAAGACCGCGTGATCGTGGGCCGGCGGCCAGCGCTGGAAGCGGCGCCATCGGCAGGATCGCGGACCGGCGCTGCGCCGCGCATTCCATGCTGAACGCCCGGTACATCCCCTCGTTGCCGCTGCTCGCCAAGGAGCTGCTCGAGATCTCGGCGCGCAAGCGCACCTACGTGCTGCGCTGCGTGTTCGCCACCATGCTGTTCATCGGCTTCGCAGTGGCGTACGTCTCGGCGAGCAGCCGCTCATCGCGGGCGCTGGACATGCTCGGCACCGGCGCCCCGATCTTCGAGTTCCTGTTCGTCGCCCTGTTCATCGGCATCGCGTTCTTCATGCCGGCCATCACCGCCGGCACCATCACCTCGGAGAAGGAGCAGGGCACCCTGGTGCTGCTCATGCTCACCCCCATGCGCCCATGGGAGCTGGTGGCGCAGAAATACCTGTCGCGCCTGATCGCCATGGGCGGATTCCTGCTCCTCGCGCTGCCGCTGTTCGCCGTCGCGCTGTCGCTGGGCGGCATCGACGAGGACAGCATGTGGGCTGGCCTGTACCTGCTCGTCGTGACGCTGCTGCAGGTGGGCGCGGTGTCCATCGCGGTCAGCGCCTGGTGCCGCGGTTCGACCATGGCGTTCTTCCTGAGCTACGTGGTGGTCGCGACGATGTATCTGGGCATTCCCCTGATTGGCGAGGTGCTCAGGAACAGCAGCATGTACGGCCGATCCTACGGCAATGGCCTGCTCACCGGCACCATCCTCGATGTCGAACACTGGCAGTTCATCTGCCCGGCCTTCCTCTTCGACGCACGTCCCGATGGGCGGGTGCTGCTCGCGAGCGTTCCGGCGTGGATCTCGGTCGCGGCATTCCTGCTCATCGCGCGCTTCGCCCTCATCCGCCGCGCCGCGCTGACGGGCGCCAATCCGCTGCTGCGCTGCTTCCGCTGGCTCGACCACGCCTTCAACCGCATCGACCGCCGCATGGGCCGCAAGGTCGCCGTCGACCTGCCGGCCATGGATCCGGTGGCATGGCGCGAGGTCAACCGCCGCTCGCTGGCCAACGTGCGCTACCTGGTGCGCATCTTCCTGCCGGTGCACGTTTGCCTGTTCTTCCTGCTGGTCGGCATGGGCACCAACCAGGTCGGTGGGGATGGCTATGCGGTGCTGTCGTGCGTGCTGCTGTCACTGTCGGTGCTGGTGCTGGTGGTGATGGGCGCTGGAGTTGTGGCCACGGAACGCTCGCAACAGACGCTCGAGGTGCTGCTCACCACGCCGATGAGTGCGCGCGACATCGTCAGGCAGAAGGTGCGCGCCTTGACGCGCATGCGCTGGGTGCTGACCGTGCTGCTGCTCGAGATCCTGGTCTTCCGCCTGCTGGTAGAGACGCGGTCGCGCTGGGACGATTCGTCCGACGTCGCACGCGTGCTCGGCGCGGCCGAGGCCGCCATCGTCATCCCGCCCGCGTTCGCCTGGATGGCGGCATGGATCGGCCTGCGCGTCCGCCGCCATGGGCGGGCGGTGATCATCGCGATCGTCGCGGCGGTGGGTTGGAGCGTCGGGGTCGGGTTGCTGCTGCTGGCGCCGTTGCTGATCTTCGAGCCATCGGACCACAATCCGATCGTCCTCTTCCTGCTGCTCAGCCCGGTCGCGTTCGTCGGATTCGCTGAGAGTGGCGAGATCTCGAGGCTGCCCGGAGGACCGTGGGTGCCACAGCTGCTCGCCTGCGCCGTCTACGCCGGCGTGTGGTGGTACTTCCGCTCGCGCAGCCTGCGCAACGCCGACGACCTGCTGCGCCGCGACGGGCCGACATGAGCCCGAGCACAGACCAGGTAGCAGGGTCACCGTGCGGCTGATCCCATCGTTCCCGCTGCTCGGCAAGGAGCTGCTCGAGCAGGCGGCCCGTCGCCGCACCTACGCCGCCCGCAGCCTGTTCGCGATCCTACTGCTGCTCGGCTTCTGGATCGCGTACATGTCCGCGAGCCGGGAACTCGACCCGCTGGTAGGCATGATCGGCCGCGGCCGGGAACTCTTCGACGTGCTACTGTGGTCGCTGTTCACCGGCATCCTGGTGCTGATGCCGGCGCTGTGCTCGAGCGCCATCACCCAGGAGAAGGAGCAGGGCTCGCTGGTCCTGCTCATGCTGACACCGATGGGGCCATGGGAACTGGTGCTGCAGAAATTCACCGCCAGCGCCTTGGGCATGCTCACCTTGTTGATGCTGGCGATGCCATTGATGGCGCTCGCCTACGCCTTCGGCGGAGTGAGCACCGAGCGCATCGAGGGCGGAATCCTGATGCTCGCGCTCACCTGCGCCCAGACCGGCGCGCTGTGCCTGGCGGTGAGCGCATACTGCCGGGGTTCGGGCATGGCGTTCTTCGCGTCGTACATCGGGCTGGTGGTGATCCATCTGCTCCTGCCGCTGAGGGAGCTGATGGAATTCCTGAACCTCTCGGTCCACGGCACGTGGACCATCCCGGTGCAGGTGACCCCGTGGCTCCAGTTCGCGACCTGGGACCAGACCGACGGAGTGATGGCCTTGGCCGCCCGGAACTGGCCGATCATGGTGTCGATCGTGCTGTTGCTGGTGGCCGCCCGCCTGGCGATCATCAGGCGCGCCCAACCCGCCGGCGGTCCGTGGATGCTCGCCTGGTTCCGCAGCCTCGACGCGCGCTTCAACGGCTGGGAACGACGCATGGGCAGGACGGTGCGTAGCGAGGTGCCCGAGCGCGATCCGGTCGCGTGGCGCGAGATCAACCGCCGCGCCCTGGCGAGCTGGCGCTATCTCGCACGCATCGCCTTGCCGCTGTTCGCGCTCGCCTTCGTGTTCATGCGCTGGAATTTCGGGCGCGACGACGGCGACGCCATGTACGCGCTGATGTCCGCCGCCGGACTGGTGCTGACGGCACTGGTGCTGGTGTCGCTCGGTACCGGCGTGATGGCCGCCGAACGCGCCCAGCAGACCCTCGACGTGCTGCTGACCACGCCGATGTCCCCTGCGGACATCCTGGGGCAGAAAGTACGCGCACTGAGCCGGGTGCAGCTGGTGATGGTGGTGATGCTGCTCGCCATCGTCTGCTACCGCTGGTACGCCCACGCCATGCAGCACACCATCATGGCGGCGTACTACGCCTCGTGGTACCTCCCGCGGAGATTCGACACCGACCTCACGTCCAAATTGTGCGCGCAGGTCGAGATGGCCGTCCTGGTTCCGCCGATCGTGACGTGGATGTCGGTGCTGGTCGGCATGTGGGTCCGCCATCGCGGCCGCGCGGTGGCCACCGCGCTTGCGGTGCTCCTGGCATGGAGCTTCGGCTGGGTGGTGCTGGTGGTGGGCTTCCGCTCGTTGCTCAACGACTCCACCGATCGCGAACTGGTATACCCCCTGCTCATCCTCAGCCCTGGTGGGTATCTGGCGTTCAGCGAGAGCGACGGCCTGGAGCGCATGAAGATCGGCGCATTCCTTCCCCATCTGGCCGCCATCGGCATCTACACCGCCCTCTGGCTCGGCTTGCGCTTTCGCTGCCTGCGCATGGCTCCGCGGTTGCTGCGCAAGAGCGGTGGCGCGTCATGACCATGGTCTCGGTGCACAACCTGGTCATCGCCTTCGGCGGCCACATCGCGGTGCGCGACATCAGCTTCGTGGTGCCGGCGGGCGAAGCGCTCGGGCTCATCGGCCCCAACGGCGCCGGCAAGTCCTCGACCATGAAGGCGATGGCGACCCTGGTCAGGCCGTCGCGCGGGCGGGTGATGATCGACGGCATCAACGCCACTGCCGAGCCGATGCGCGTGCGCGGACGGATCGGCTGGGTGCCCGACTACTTCGGAGTGTACGAAGGCCTGACCGCCAGGGACTACCTGCGCTTCTTCGCGGCGGTGAACAAGCTCGACCCGCGCAAGCGCGACTCGTTGGTGCGCGACGTCTTGGCCCTGACCGACCTCACCGGCAAAGCCGACTCGCTGGTCGACGGGCTGTCGCGCGGCATGAAGCAGCGCCTGTCGATCGCGCGCACGCTGCTCCATGATCCCGACCTGCTGCTGCTCGATGAACCCACCGAGGGTCTCGACCCGCGCGCGCGCATCGAGATGCGCGAACTGCTGCTCGAACTGCAGCGCATGGGCAAGACCATGGTCATCTCCAGCCACCTGCTGCACGAGCTGTCGCAGCTGTGCACGCGCGTGTGCATCCTCGAGGCCGGCAAGCTGGTCGCCGAGGGTCCCCTCGATCGGCTGTGTCAGGACATGGGCCTGCGGCGGCTCGTGCACCTGCAGATCGTGGAGGAGACCGATGCGGTGATGGCCGCCATCGCCGCCATCCCTGGCGTCCAGTCGCTCGAACGCCAGGGCGACCGCCTGGCCCTGCAGTTCGTCGAGGGTGAGGCGGGTATGGACGACCTCCATGAAGCCGTGGTCGCCACAGGCGCGCGCATCCGCATGTTCCAGCCCGAGGCCGTGGACATGGAAGCGGTGTTCATGGCCCTGACCAAGGGCAAGACCGCGTGAAGATCCCGTCCTTCTCCACTCCCGCGAACCTGCTGCCGCTCCTGGGCAAGGAGCTGATCGAAGTCTCGGCGCAGGGCCGCAGCTACCTGCTGCGCGTGGCCTATGCGTGCGTGCTGTTCACGCTGTTCGCGATGGGCTTCGAGCTGCAGTTCTCGGGCGCCAGCGTCGGCGACATGTCGGTGCTGGGCAGCGGCAAGCGGCTGCTGGATTCGCTGGTGATCTGGCAGTTCATCGGCCTGTACCTGTTCTTGCCGGCGATGGTCGCTCCGGTGATCAGCTCCGAGCGCGAGCGCGGCACGCTCGCGGTGCTGCTGGTGTCGCGCATGAAGCCGTGGGAGCTGCTCCTGCAGAAGCTGCTGTCGCGGGTCATCGGCATGGGCAGCTTCATGATGCTGGCGCTGCCCCTGGGCGGCATCGCCTACGCCCTGGGCGGCATCGGCATCTCGCAGCTGGTGGCCGCGGCGGTGGCGCTGATCGCGGGAGCCCTCCAGGTCGGGGCATGGTCGCTGTACTGCAGCGTGCGCGCGCGCAGCTCGATGGCCGGCACGATGCGCGCGTACATCATGGGCGCGGGCGTGCTGATGCTGACCCTGCCGATGACGATGCTGCCGGTGATGATCATCGAGGAGCTGGTGCACGGCACCGCCTGGAGCATGGCGCTCTCCTACCCGTTCATCATCTACTTCCAGTCCTCGTGGTCGGGTTCCCCGATGTGGACGCTATTGATCTCGTGCCTGCCCGTCCTGCTCTCGGCAGCGGTGTTCTTCGCCATGGCCTGCCGCGCCATGGGCAACGATGAACGCCGGCTGGCGCCGCATGCGATGCAGCAGATGCGGCCGCTGCGCGATCCGGCTTCGGGCGGACGCAACCAGTGGCGGATCCTCCAGCAACGCTTGCGCTTCGGATCGGTGAACATCGGCCTGCCTGACGATCGTCCCATCGCCTGGCGCGAAGCGAGCCGCATGGCCGGGTGGCTCAAGGGCAACGGCGGTGGTCTGTGGGTGTTCCTGCTGTGGTTCGGCGTGATGGTGCTGCTGTTCATGCTGCTCGGCTGGGCGACCAGCAAGAGCGTCCAGGATTCGGCGGGCGTGACCATCCTCCTCGGCCTGTGCTACCTCATCGCCGCGGCGACCATCGCCTCGCACGCATCGACGCTGATCAGCGGCGAGCGCTCGCGGCGCACCCTTGAAATCCTGCTGACCACGCCGATCGAGCCGCGCGATCTGCTGCGCCAGAAGCTCGCTGGCGTGCGCCGGCTGTGCTGGCTGGCGAGCATCACGATCATGGGCCTGTGCACGCTCGAAGCGCTGCTCGAGGCGCCGATGGGGGTCTGGCGGTCGCTCTTCTACCTGCTGTCATCCAGCATCACCGCGTGGCTGTATCTCGAGATCGTGGTATGGCTGTCGTTGGCCATGAGCCTGCGCTTCGCGGGGCAGGTCCAGGCCGCGGTGGCCTCATTGGCCACGCTGGTGGCGTGGGTGGTGGCGCCGCTCATCATCGTCAGCTACCTGAACAGGCACGCGCATGGCGACGCCGTGGGAGCGATGGACTACCTGTGGTTGCTCAGCCCCGCCAGCATGTTCGCGATCAACGAGTATCCGAACAACGCGCCCAATTGGGCGCCATGCGCGGCCATCAACACCGCCTTCTACGGGCTGGCGCTGTTCCTGCTGCGCAAGCGTTGCCTCGATCGGGCGGAAGAATTGCGCGAGCTGATCTGAGTCCGTGACGGTCCCGTCAGCAGCGCTTCAGGAGCGTTGCGCGAATCAGCGGTGTTGCATCGCATCGAAGGCGATCGCCAGCGCGGCGACGTCGCCGATCGATTCGCCGAGCTGCGCCGGTACCACCGTGCACACGCGGTAGGTCTGCTCCAAGGCCTCGGCCCTGAGCGACTTCTCCATCGCCGGGCGCAGGAAGCGTTCGCAGCGCGCGAAGATCGAGCCGAGGACGATGCGCTGCGGATTCAGCAGGTCGAGCACGTACGCGAGGCCCAGGCCCAGGTAGTGCCCGCACAGCTCGAGGATATGCAGACTGAGCGCATCGCCGGCCGCCGCGCCCTCGCCCACCTCGCGCGCGGTCGGACTCTCGGGCAGCACCGTCGGCCCATCCCAGCACTGGCGCTCGGCACGCGCGAGCTGGGCGATGCCGCCACCCGAGCAGAAACCCTCGAAGCTGCCGGGCTTCCGGCAGCCGACCGGCCCATACGGCATCAGGCGCATGTGCCCGAGCTCGCCGGCGTAGGTGTTGGTGCCGCGATAGATGCGTCCGTCGAGGATCAGCCCGGCGCCCAGGCCAGTACCGAAGGTCATGAACACCATGTTGCGGCAGCCCCGCCCGGCGCCGAACCAGAATTCGGCGAGCGCGCCGGCGTTGGCGTCGTTGTCGAGGAACACCGGAACCCCGAAGCGGTCGGCGAAGATCTTCACGATCGGCACATCGCGCCACGATGGCAAATTCGCCGGCGACTGGATCAGCCCGAGCTCGGGATCGAGCGGCGACCCACACGAGATCCCGATCGCCCGCGGTCGCCCATGCTTCGCCACCAGCTCATCCGCCGCACCCAGCAGGTTCTCGACCGCCTGCCCCGGCCCCTTCGGCTCCAAGGTGGGAAACGATCTTTTGTCGATCGCCTTCCCCGTCTCGTCCCCATAGCACACCGCGCACTTCGTCCCCCCGATGTCGATGCCGAGATACAGATCGCCCACGCAAGACTCCCCTGTTGGTGCCATCCGACCAGCGTCGAATCCTGATCAGAACCAACCGACGTCCAGCCCCGACCGATTCCATGCCCGCTAGAGCCAGCGCCCCGCGCCGCTCCCATCCCATCCCGCTCCCCGCCTCCCGGGGGGCAGCGCGGAGCGCGATGTTGGGGGGCCGTAGTCCCCCAACTGAAAGCCCCCCAACTAAAAGTAACAGCGCGCCTGTGCATGCCCCGTCGGCGTTCTCACCGCATACACCCGGCCGTAGCAGAACGTCAGCAGCTCGTCCGCCGCGATCACCCCGCTGCCGCGCAGCTCGGCCTCGAGGCGATCGGTGGCATCGATGCCGAGCTTCTTCTGGCCGCGCGGGAACTCCGGCAGGTGCTCGATCACACGCGCCTTCCACTCGCCGACCAGCGTGCCGCGCAGTACCTCGCCGCAGGCGTGCCCGAGCATCGACAGCGCGAAGTCCGCGCCAGCCGGGCCGAAGGCGTCGAGCACCACGCCGCTGGCGCCGACGCTGCGGTGCGGCGTACCCGAGACGCGCAGCACGTCGCGGCAATGCTCGATCGCGGCCCGCGCCCCAGGCAGGTCGCAGAGGATGGCGAAATCGTCGGGCCCCGGATCGAGCTTCACCAAGCCGTCGGCGAGCACGAAATCGAGTCCGTCGTCGTTGGCGGTGGCCTGTGCCGAGTTCATGGTGAACAGCTCGGGTGTGGACAGCCCGCGGATCGGCAGGGTGTTGGTGGCGCCGCGGCCCATGTCGGCGCGGAAGTGATTGGCGCCGATGCCGGTCCCGAGCACGAAGGTGTGACCGCGCCTGCGGATGGTGTCCAGCATGCCCGCGCCGATCTCGGCGAGCGCGCGCAGGTTCGCCGGCGCCATGAACGCATCCAGCCGGCCAAGGAGGTCGGCGTGCGCGGCCGTGCAACCGCCGAGGCCGCCACCCGACCCGGCGGATAGGGCGATGATCAGCATCGCCATGTGCAGGTCCTCGATCGCCTCCATGCAGTCGTTGGCGCCGATCAGCGCATGCTCGTCGCCACACAGCGGGCGCATGCGTCCGCCATCGCGTCCGCCCATGCACCACGCGGTAGCGCCGCGCTCGCGCGCGAGGCCGAGCGCCGCGAGGATGTTCTCGGAGTTGCCGGAACCGGAGATGCCCACCACCAGGTCGCCAGCGCGCAGGCCGTCCTGCTCGAGGCCACGCCGGTAGATCGCCGCGTAGCCCTCCGCCTGTGCCACCGCCAGGTAATCATCGGCATAGCCGGGGACCTTGGCGTCGATGCCACGCGCGCGGCACAGCTGAGCCATCAGGCGGGCGTTGTCGTAGGAACCGCCGTTGCCCATGAAGAACACCCGCCCGGATGCGGGCGTGGCACGCCGCGCCGCCAGCTCTGCGGCGAAATCGCCGAGCCGCTCGAGTGGTAGCCGCGCCAGCGACGAGCGCAGGTCCACGCCGCCAGGACGGGCACCGAAGTAGGACTGGAACGCCGGCAGCAGGTCGACCATCGATCAGTGATCCTACCTGGCGAGCTGCGCCCGCCAGTGGCGATGACGATTCAGCGGAGCAGCCGAGACATCATACGACTCGCGGGATGGCGCGGGCGATGGGCGTGTTTCATTCTGCACAGCCGCTAGGGCGACGTGACGACACCGCTCGCCGCCAAGCCCTCGACCCGGTAGAGGCAATACATCCCAGCCATCATGTGGTCGGCGACGTGGCATTGCAGCAGCCAGGTTCCCGGATTGGTCGCCTCCATGTCGGCCAGCCGCATGCTCGCCGGCAGCAGCTCGACCACATCGGCGCGCCTGCCCTCCACCGTCACCGTGTGACCGTGCCAGTGCGCCGTGTGCATGCCGTTCTCGGAGCCGAGCGCGGACAGGTACCAGCGCACGCGCGCGCCTCTAGCGAACACCAGGCCATCGAGGTTCGCGAAGATACGCCCATTGATCGCGTGCTTGGTGCCCGCCTCGAGCACCTCGTGCTGCTGGCGCACGGTCAGCCGATCGAACGCCTCGCGGCGCTGCTTCAGGTCGGCGGGCTCGTCGTCGAGATCGGCGCCGGGCGCGAGGTCGGGATTCTCGTCGAACACCTGGAACACCAACGGCACCTCGCGGTCGATGTCGCTCGGAGTCGCGTCCAGACGCGCGCGAGCCGGATCGGTGACGACGATGCTGCCGACCAGGCCGAGGTTGATCTCGCGGTCAGCGCGTACGTGGCTGTGATAGAGCCACGCCTTCGAGCTCGGTTCGCCCGGAGCGGGTCCGGCGCTGGCATCGGCGCGCCAGATGTACGTGAAGCGGCCGCCAGGAGAGACCCATGCGCCCTTGCCGGGATCCGGGAAGTAGAACGCGCCTTCGCTGTCCTTGTCGTAGGTCAGGCCATGCGGATGCATCGACAGCGCTTGGTCGGTGCGGTTGATGAAAGTGACGCTGAGGTACTCGCCGACCACCACGTGCAGCGTCGGTCCACACAACCCCTGCCAAGCCGGCTGCGCCACCGGCGTGGTGAACGCGGCGTCACTATACTGCGTGTAGCGGTACTTGTGGAACGCGGGTCCGCGGTGCTCGGCCGGCACTGGCACATCGAAAGCCGCGTCGCGCCCGCTCGGCGCGTAGGACCAGTCCACCGGCTCCGCGGCCACGAAATAGCGCCGAGTGAGCGCCGGATCCGGGAGCTGCCCCTGGAACGTACCGCCCTGCTCCTGCCCCGGCATGGTCCCAGCGAGCGGCGCGCGGTCGTGCATGTCATGGCACCACTCGCAGGCGCGTGCAGCGAGCGGCATGCCCATGAGCACGGCGATCGACGCCGCCACCATCCACACGGTGCCAACCCTCACGGTGCCGATCCCGCGCCCGGGGCCGCCACGGCGGCCTGCTTCACGATGGAGAAGGTGTCGGGCATCGCGCCCTGATCGTTCAGGAACGTGCCCACCAGGGTCTGGCCCTCGATCTCGAGCACCATCGATCCATAGACATGGCCGAGCGAGATCACCATCGCGGGATGGTCGAGCCTGCCGCCGCCGATCGCGCCCGAGCAGCCGACGGTGCTGTAGACGGCGCCATGATGCGCCCCCGGGGTCTTGATGTACGCGCCCGTGCCCTGCGGCCGCCCGTCGCCGGGTCCCACCTTCATCGCCTCGACCAGGGTTCTCGAAAGACCGTAATGGCCGTCGAGCAGGTACGAACGTTCGTAGTCGTGGCTGTGCCCCGAGAGCACCAGATCGACGCCCGCGGCCTCGAGGATGGGCAGCATGTTCTCGCGCATCTCCTTCAGCGGCATCTCGGTGTCCGAATCGTGGGTGCCCTTGCTGTAGGCCGGATGGTGCCAGAAGGCGATGATCCAGGTCTGGGTGGTCGAGGCCAAGTCTGCCGCCAGCCACGTCCCCATCGCGCCCTTCGCGCTGCGATCGCTGGTCATCGAGTCGAGGCAGACGACGTGGATGTTGGCGCGGTCGAAGGCGTAGTACTTCGGCGTACCCGAGGCCATGCCGCCCGACTCGCCGCGCGCAGGCAGGGTGAACTGGCGGAAGTATGGGATCGTCGGCGGCGGATCGACGGCCTGGCCGGTGTCGTGGTTGCCGATCGTAGGCCACGCCACGCTGCGGCGCAGCAGCGCCGGATACATGGCGAACACGTGGTCCTGGTATTCCTGGTCCTGTCCGGAGTCGTAAGCGTTGTCGCCGAGCATCAGGATCGCGTCGGTGTAGGCGGTAGCGGTCAGCGCGGCATAGGCGTTGCGCACCCCCGCTTGTCCGGCGCCGCCGGTGCCGAAGTCGCCGATCACCCAGATACGCGTGCGGCTCGGCGTTCCGACCGGCGGCGCGGTCACGAACGAGTAACCTGGATCTCCCGCTCCCGCGAGCGCCGTCGTGGAGTTGCCGATGGTGTAGAAGTATTGGGAGTCAGGCTTCAGTCCGCTGATCCGCACCACGTGCTCGGTGGTCGGCACCTCGACCACCGAGCTGCCAGCGAGAGTGCCGATATCGGTGCCGAAGGTGACCCGGCTGGCGCTCGGCATGTCGGTGCGCCAGCGCACGGTCATCGCGGTCGAGGTGCCCATCTGCAAGTAGGGCCCGCGCGTCACCGTCTCGGCCGCGGCGCTCGGAATCAGGATGGCCAGCGCCAGCATGCGCAGTCCGTAGCGGAAGCCCCTCATGGATGATCTCCGCCGCCGAGTGCGAGCGCGGAGATCGAACGATCGAGTCGCTGCGCCAGCGCCTGGGTCTCCGGGTTGCCACGGCGATCCTCGGGAAGTCCAGCGATGGCCGCGAGCGCCGCCGCGTAGGCCGAACGCGCCTCGCCGGCGCGGCCGGCGGCCGCGAGCAGATCGCCGCGGCGCGCCAGCCAGCGATCCTTGGCCTGGCTCGCGGCGACGATGCGATCGAGCCGCTCGAGCGCGGCGTCGATAGCTCCCGAGCGCGTTTCGAGATCGACGGCGAGCAGCATGAGGGCGATCGGCGATCCGAGGCGTTCGCAGCCGTCGTCGAGCCCGCGGATCGCCTCGGCGAGGTGCTCGTCGCCCAGCGCGGCCGAGGCGCGGGCGCGCGCGCAGTACAATTCTGGGTCGACATCGTTGTCGGCGATCGCCTGGGCGATCGCCGCGGTGAAGTCCGCGATCGCGGCGCCGTGGGCTCCGAGCCGTTCTTCGGCGTTTCCGCGCAGGGTCAGGGCCTGGCCATCGCATGGTGTGGCGAGCAGTTGGCGATCGAGCTCGGCCCTGGCCTCGACCCAGCGGCCCTGATCGGCACGAACCAGGGCGTAGGCGAGATGCAGCCGCGGGGATCCCGGCTCGAGCGCAGCGACGCGGTCGAGATCCACGAGGGCGGGTTCCGGCTCGCCGTGCTCGCGATAGAGGTCGGCGCGCGCGCGGTACAGCCGCGCGTCGTCGGGGTGCGCGGCGATCTCAGCACTCAGTGCGAGGATGCGCTCATGGAGGTCGCCATGGGCCCATGCGCTTCCGGCGACGCACGCGAGCACCGTGGCCGCGGCCCAGCGCTTGAGCGCGGTGACCAGCTGAGCGACATGGAGCGGCGAGGCGGCTGCTGGCATGGCGGGATCATCGTCACGTACGCAGCCAGGCCCGCGATTTTCATCGCAGTCGTGGCTGGCGCATCACTCCGGACCGGGAGATGGGGCCTTTTCGCCGAAGGATCCGCGGTGGCGCGGGAGGCGGTGCGCCCCTCCAGGGGTATCGACCTGGTCTACCGACCATGCCTCGGGCACTCTCCGTCGAGATCACATCTGGATATCCGCCGGAATCGCCGCCGCGCAGCTGTTGTTCAAAGCTTGTCGGCGAGCTTCTCGATCTTCACATTCCTGAACCAGTAGACCGCAGCCGGGTAGTACGCGAAGAGCATCACCTTCATCTCAGTGACCGCCGGCGTGTGCTCGGTGGGATGGAAGTCGTGCACCACGGTATGCCAGCCCGCGCCGCTGCCGAGACCATTGATCACCGCTTCGTAGAGGCGGCGTTTCTCGTTCTTCATCAACCCGTAACCACGCACCCACACCTTGACGCCACCCGCATTGCCTTGGAAGTCATAGCTCAGGCGGTACGAGGCCTTGGCCTCGATGGGGAAGGACTCCGAATACAGCGACAAGCCATAGGTCTCGGCGACTGCACCGCCACTCGCCTTGGGGATGTCCCACATCGTGATGCCGACTTTCTTCCACTGCGCGACCATCGCCTGCTCGCTAATCGCGGTGTCGACGCGGATGGCCTTGCCCGTGCCGTCTGGAGCCGCGAGCCACTGGACGCCGAGACCATCGGGCTGATCCCAATGCGCGGGGCGGGTCGCATCCTTCGCATCCGCGGCGGAGAAGTCGCCGTTGGCAAGCAGGTTGCCGCCGACGGTCTTCGCCGCCTCCGTGGCGTCCGCCCCAGATTTCGATGCAGTCGACTTCGCGACTTCGGCGGCGGCCTTGTCACCGGGATGGTCGCTTGGCGGGACCGCTGACGGTTCCGCGCCGATGAGCGCCGACGCGATCAGCATCGGCGCCAGCACCGACAGCATCATCGACGCCATGTCAGACGGCCACGACCAGCGACGAACGGTCACTGGCCTTCCTCGGCGAGCGCCTTGAAGTACTGGCTGGCCATGTCCTCGTAGCCGGTAGGCACGTGGTCGGCTCCGCCCTGCAGCTGCGCGTCGCGCTCGCGGTGGCCGAGATCGATGCGCTCGTGGTGGAGCGTACCGGGCGCGTCGGCTTCCTTGCGCGCCGCCTTGAGCGCGCCGACGACCTCGCTGTAGCGTTGGCGGATCGCTCCGCCGTTGCCTTTCTTGGCGGCGTCCTCGATCCCCTGCATGGCCTGGACCGCGCTCTCGAGATTGCCGCTCGAGACGTGGCGCTGGCGCATCTCCAGTGCCAGCGCGCCGGCCTCCTGCTTGATCTGCGCCTGCGCTCCGGCGAGCCGCGCCATCTGCGCCTGCAGGGGCGGAGGTACCGGTCCGCGCAGGCCCTCGGCCGCGTAGCCCGATACCTTGCCGCCGCCGGTCGGCCCGCCCTGGTCGTCCTTGGCGGTATCCTTGACGCTGCCCTGCTCGAACGGACCGGGATCGAGCCGCGACGGCGTCTCACGGCCGCCCTTCCCCGAGGCGGTCTCCTCGACCATCTGGCCGTGGCTCTTGCCGGTGCGGCCCTCGCCCGAGCGGCCCGAGACCTCGTTCTGGTTGGGCAGCAGGTTGCCGGTGACGCCTTTGGCGCTCATGTCCGAGATCGGGCCGTCGCCGGCATCCCAGCCAGCGCCCTTGTCGATGTTGTCCATCCAGGCGCTCGAGAAGTCCTCGACGTCGGCCTGCATCTCCTCCTCCTTGTCGAGCAGCTCCCCGACGATGTCCTCGAGCTCCTTGGGCAGCTCGGACACCGGCACATCGGCGGGCTGCAGCGCCTCCTCCATCTTCCACTGCATGTTGTCCTTATGCGATGAGAGCCAGCGCTCGAGGTTGTTCTCGAGCTCCTTTGCGAGTTCGAGACCCGACTGCTCGTGCGGCACCGCCAGCTCGACCGCCTGCTTGTAGAGCGCCTCGTCGGCCTTGCTGACCTCCTGCCAGACCTCGTTGAACTCCTGGGCCAGCGACGAGTCGGCGAAGTCCTGCTTCGGCAGCTTGCTGAAGTCGGTGAGCTTCTCCTCGAGGAACTTGGCCTGCTTGGCCTCTTCGCGCGCCAGCTCGCCGAGGATCTCGGCCTTGTCGTCGCTCAGGTCGAGCGGCTTGCCGTCCATGAGCGAGCGGCTCTTGGCGACGATGCGGTTCTGCTCACGCAGGAAATCCTTGAGATCGTCGATATCGGATTTGATCGCGTCGCGGGTGTTGGTGGGCAGCGCGTCGGGATCGTCCTTGCCCGCGACCTTGGTTTTCTTGCGGTCCTGCTCACGCGACACCGCCTCGCCCAGCAGCGCGATCAGGCCCGAGAGGATGAACTGCTGGCGGTCGCGCGCGGCGGCGAGCTTCGCGGGCAGCTTGTCCTGCGCCTTCGCCGCGACCGCGTCCAGCGCCGCGAGCTGCGCGAGCACCAGGCCCATCTCGCCCTCGACCAGCGAATTCAGCTGGCGAGCGATCGCGTCGTCGTGGTGCTTCGCGAACTCGTCGCGCGCTTTGCGGCCGTCGCCCTGGGCCTGGCCCTGCTTGGCCGCGATGGCATCGCGGTGCTGCGGCAGACGCTGGTGCGCGAGCGCGTCGGCGAGATCGGCGATCAGGTTGTCGGTCTGGCCCGCGGCTTCGCGCTGGTGGGCGATCGCATCCTTCAGCGCGTTCACGGCTTCGCTCTCGGCCGGATCGGCCGCGCTGATGTCGCCGAGGGCCTTGATGCGCAGCACCACCGGCTTCGAGCGGCCGAGCTGGCCGCGCGGCGCCCAATCGCCGGCCTGGGCCTCGAGCACGTAGCTGTGGCCGGGGAGGAAGCGCGCCGGATCGAGCGTCAGCTCGAAACGCTCGTCGGAAGTCGTCGGCCCCGGTGGGCCGATGTAGCGCCAGTCCTTCACGTGCCAGGGATCGCCGCCGGAGCTATCGCGCGCGGCGAGCCCGACTTCGCGCAGGCCGTGGTCGTCGCTCGACTGGATGCGCAAGGCGAGCATCGCGCCCGGCAGCAGCAGCTGGTTGGCGTCGGCGCCGGCGAGTTCGACCACCGGGGGCGCATCCGCTTGGAGCTGCACCGCTCCACGGCTGATGACGATCCCGGTCGGGTCCTTCACTCCCGCGGATCCGCCGGTGACCACCTCGTAGGGCGTCGCCTCGCTGATCGTCGCCGCCACCAGCCAGCGCTCGCCCTCGCGGCGGCACGCGCCCTGGGCCTCGCCCAGGCGCCAGGCGAGCGACTCGACCTGGGGCGCGACGGTGGCGCTGAACTCGACGCGCGACCCGGCAAGCACCGTCAGTGTGGCGGGCGGACCGGGCATGGCCGCGGGCTTGCCGCCGATGTACGCCGGCGGCGTCACGGTGAACGACGCCGCGGTCAGCCGCGGCTGCGGTGCGACGGTGACGCGCACCGAGCGGGTGCAGCTGTCGGCGCAGAAGACTCGGAACGCGAACGAGCGGCGGACGGCGGCGAAGCGCGCGACGTATGCCCCCGCGCCATGCTCGGCGTCAGCGGCGAGCGTGACGGTCTCGCCGAGCGGCGCCTCGGCAGCGACCGCGCGCGCGGATTCGCTCCACACCAGGGATGGCGCGGGCGGGGTGGCGGCCGAGCGCGCGAGCACCGACACCACCACGTCCGATCCCTCGGCAACCACCACGTCATGGCCGGGCTCCAGAGTGAGGGCCACCGACCCCACCGGCGGCACGTCGCCCAAGGGCAGGGCGAAGCGCTGGAACGCGTTGCTGAGCTTGTCGGGAGATGCGGCGTGGTAGGCGACCCAACCGGCGCCGACGACGGCAGCCAGGGCCGCCCACGCGGCGAGGCGCTTGAGTCCGCACAGGCTCGACAGCGGCACCGCGCGCACGATCAGGCGCGCCCCCTGCAGCGAGGATGAGACCAGCGACTTCTCGTGCTCGGCGAGCGCGGCGCCTTCGAACTGGCAGGCGTTGATCAGCAGGTTGTCGGCGCGACCGGTATGGCTCTCGATGGTGCGCGCGGCGCGCTCGGGGCTCATGCGTTCGAGCGCTGGCACGGCGATGCGGCGGACGAATTCTCGCGCCGCCACGGCGATCGCGGCCAGGGTCGCGAGTAGGCGCAGGGCCGCGGGCAGGTGCAGGAGGTTGTCGAGCAGGAACAGCGCCATGCACAGCATGCCGACGATGGCGAGCCACCAGCACACGCCGAACGCGAGTCGCGACCACTTCATGCGGCTGCCGACGCGGCGCAGTTCGCGCCGCACCTGCTGATCGACCAATGGTTCAGCGCTCATCGCCCACCTCGCATGTGCCCGCAGACGCCTTCTGCGTCCACCAGGCCTGGTTCACATGTACGCTCGGCAGGTCCGCCCCGTTGGCGACGTTGCCGCGGAAGAAGTAGCTCCGCCCCGCCCACAGCAGCCGATCGCTCGCCGGATCCCGTTTCCAGCGCCATACTTCCAGCCGCCAGGGCTTCTTATCCCCCTCCAGGGTGGTCGGCCCGACACGGCGCAGCATCAGCAGCGCGTAGACCTGTTCCTCACCATCCGCGAGCGTCCCCAGCACGGTGCGCTGGTCGAGGAAATCCTGGGCGTCGGTGACCGCGCCGGCGACCAGCTTGGCGACGGCCGGGTCGGCGGCCGCCGGCCACGCCACCTCGATGGCGGCTCCAGCGCGCGCGGCGAGGAAGATCGGCGGCGAGACCGGAGCGGCGAGCCGGTACGATCCGGCGTCGACCAGGGGCGCCGCCTCGGTGCGCGCGAGCGATTCGCGGGCGATCAGCACCACCTCGGGTTTGGCCACCGCGTTTCCGCCACGCAGGCGCAGGGTGGTGCCGGATGCCTCGGCCGCGGCGTCCAGCGCATGGCTGATGGCGATGCGCACCGGATAGACCACCGCCGCCAGGGTGTCGCCGGGCTTGCCTTGCTGCTTCGCCGGCAGCACCAGGCGATCGCGATCGTCAGGCCGATCGGCGGGGCTGACGTAGACCACCGTGGTGTAGAGGTGGCCCGTGAGCTCTTCGCCGGCCATGGTGATCACCGTCGCCACCAGATGGCGGACGGGATAGGGCTCGCCGATGTATTCCTTCTTCGGCTGGCCGGGCTCGATGAAGCGCCACTGCCGCACCATCTCCTCGCTCTCCGGGCTTAGGCGGATCTCGCGCACCTGCGCCGCCGGGATGTCGCGATTGGTCTTGCCATCGTGCACCTGCACCGCCTGGGTGAGGGCCACCGTGCCCTCGACCACCGTGCCGTCGGAATACTGCACGCACCCGCTCGCCTTCGCCGGAGACTCCGGAGCCACGGTGGCGGCGGGATCAGCGCCCTCCGCGGCCTGGCACGATGGCGATGGCGGCGACATGATGAATAGCAGTATCCACGCCACGACGTTCGCGGCCCGGACCAGCGTCCGCCGCACGCCGCACGCCGCACACCGCACGCCACATGTAGTCCTCATAGCAGATTCCTCCGCCGCCGAATCGTCCACTCCAGCACGAGTGCGGTTAGCAGCAAGATCAGCCAACCGGGCGTCGAGAACACCAGCGATTTCGCAGCGACCACCCCCCGCGCGCGCGCCAGCGAGGCGATCCAGGGCTCGATCGCGCCGGTCGCCTCCTCGCCCGCGTAGACGCCGCCGTGGGCTTCGGCGAGCTGCTTGAGTCCGGCATCGTCGCGAGCGAGACGCGCGCCCTCGGGCAGGAGCGGCGCAACCTCGAGAGCCTTCTCATAGCTCTCGAGCGTGGCGTCTGCCTGGTAGGCGACGATGCGCACGCGGTAGTCGCCGCGCGCGCCGAACGGCGCCGACACCGTCCACGCATCGGCCTGTCCGGCGGCGGGCGATACCGTGAGGTCCGAGCGCGTGGCCCCCAGCTCGAGCGACGCCGACAGGCGCACCTTCGCACCCGGCGCGGTCACGCGCACGGTGGCCTGCGCGATCTCCCCCGGGCGGTAGCGGGCCTTGTCCCAGGACACGCGCAGCACGCGGCCACCCTCACCGCGATCCGCCAGCCAACGCACCGCCTGGCGCCACAGCAGGCCGTAGGCGCTGTCGCCGCTACGACCTGAACGCGCCAACCGCCACAGCGTATCGCTGGCGATGCCGATGACCTTGCCCTTGCCGTACGGCTGGGCCGCTACCAGCGCGACGGTGGTGTTGCCGCTCGAGGCCTGCATCAGCGCGGTGGCGCCTCCGCGCAGCGGACCTGGCTGGTTGAGACTCGCCACCGCCGCGGCCTGGCCGAGCAGCTCGCCGATCCCCTGCACCACCGCGCTGGCGGCGGCGGCAGGCGGCACGTTCACGGGAAAGTCGCCGCGCGCCATCGCCGGCTCGCCGTCGCTCAGCTGCCACGGCATCAGGGGAGCCAACGGAGACGCGGCGTAGCCGCCGGCGCCGAAGGACTCCTCGCCGCCGAGGAACACCGCCGAGCCGCCGTTCGCCACGTAGTCGGCGAGCAGCCGCTGCTCGGTCTCGTTCCAGCTGTTGGCTGCGAACGAGCCCAGCACCACGCAGTCGTAGCGGGCGAGGGCTTTGGCCTCCTTGGGAAAGCCGGCGCCGAGATCGTCGTCGCCGGCGATGCGGTCGCCCTGCACGGTGAAGCGCTCGCCGCCCGAGGACGACAGGCGTCCGCTCACGGTGCGGTAGAGCGCAGTGAAGCTGATGCCCGAATCGCGCGCCAGCTCCGAGCGCATCGACTTGAAATCCAGCCCGATCGAACGCGTGAAGTACAGCACGTGCAGCGCGCGCTCCTGCACGTCGACGGCGGCCTCGCGGCGGTTGTTCAAGATGGACAGCTCGCCGGGAATGGCGGCGACGCCGACGCGGTAGCGCGCGGAACCGGGATCGCTGGCCTTGAGGCGGAACGACGCGCGCGCGCGACCGTGGCGCAGGTCGAGGTTCTTGCGCTCGACTTCCCGCCACGTCCCCGCGCCAGGGTCATTGTCGGCGCCCTTGCTCGGGTCAGGGGCACGCACGCGCAGTTCGAGCACTGCCGGCACCGCCGACAGGCCTCCAAGGAAGGCCTCGTCACCGGTGGCCGCGAGATCGGCCGAGATCTCGAAATCGATGTCGCGCTCGACTATCGCCGGAGCCTGCAGATCGGCGATTGCCAGATCCTTCCACAGCGCCGGATCCGCGCCGATGCCGATCGCCGAGATCGGCGCCGAGGGCATGCCCTCGGTGGCGATCGACTCGTCGCCTCCATCGCTGACCACCACCACGCCGACGCAGTTGCCGGCGGCGGCCTCGCGCGCGGCCGCCTGCAAGCAGGCGCCGAGATCGGTGCCGCGCTCGCCGGAAACGGGCGCAGCCGCCGACGCGGATGGCTGGTCATGCAGGGCGCTGTCGAACCAGCGCGTGGTCATGGTCACGCCCTTGGGCGGACGCAGGGTCTGGGCGATGCGCTCGGCGCGCTCGCGCCTGCTCGCGCCGCCGGCACCGTCCTTGACGTCCATCGAGCTCGACTGGTCGATGAGCACCAGCAGCGAGCGCGACGCGCCCGACGCGTCCTCGTGCTCGAAGGCCGGATCCAGGAGGGCGACCAGCAGCAGGGCCAGCACCGCGCACTTCGGCGCGAGCAGCCACCAGGTCTCGCGCGCGTCCCAGCGGTGGCGCAGCACGCGGGTGAGCATGAACACCCACACCACCGCCGCTATTGCCAGCGCGGCGATCGCCAATGCCGGCGCGTGCGGCTGCCAGACCAGGGGGATGCTCATGCGGCTCTGCCCTTGTCGCTGCCGGGCTTGCCGTCCGCACCCCCGCCAAGGCCTCCGGCAGCACCGGCGGGCATGCCAACGCTGGATGACTGGACCGCGCGCGGCCGCACCAGCGAGCGGTTGGCGAGCCAGCCCTCGGCGAGCACCGCCGCAAACGCCAGCGCCAGGAGCCACGGCATCGCCTCGAGCCCGGTGCGGCCGCGCCGCCAGGCCGCGACCATGTCATCGCCGCCATGGAAATCCTCGACGCGGTGGCGCAGCGCGCCGAGCGCCGGTGCCGTGTCGCCAGCGACGCAGCCGGGCAGGCCCTCGCCGGGAGAGGCGCGCACCGACACCACGAATTCCTGATCGCCGATCGAGAGCGCGTACACGCCGGCGCGCGGGAACGGCGGCAATCCGCCCGGCGCATCCGAGGCGCCCTGCCAGTCGAAGGCCGCGCCCGCCACCGACCGCGCGCGCGCGGGCCCGGTAACGGTGCCGGCGGGCAGCCGCGGCGCCTCGCCGGCGAGCAGGCGCAGGCCAGCATCAGAGCCCGCCGGCGGCAGCGCCATGGCCTGGGCGATGGCCAGGAATCCGGGCTGCAGCGGCAAGGTGCTCCAGCTCGGAGCGAAGGCGATGCCCGAGACATAGATCACGCCGGCGCCGAGCGTACGTTCAGCGATGATCGGCCGCCCGTCCTCCAGGCCGAGCGCGCCGGTCGCACCCTTGTCGCCGGTGTTGCCCTGATCGAAGGTCAGCGGCAGGGCGACGAACGCGCGCGCGCGGCCGAGTCGCACCGCGCCATCGGGGCCCACCAGATCACGCCACAGCGAAGCGCGTGCGTCCAGCGCCATCAGCGGGATGCCGGCGGCGTTGCCGACCGGCGCCGCGCCGGCGACGCCGATCCAGCTCGGCAATGCCGGTGGAGCCTGCGGATTCTGCTGACTACCTTTGGCATTGGCTGTGGCACGCGGAGCCACCAGCAGGCGGCCACCGTGGTCGACGTACGCGCGGACGCTCTCGAGCAGTGCCGGATCGAGAGCGGGCAGCACATCCCACGGGATCGCCAGCAGCACAGGCTTGGCCTCCAGCGCGGCGCGCATCCCAGCGACATCGATGTAGGATGGGGCGAGCCCTGACAGCGAGCCGTCGGCCGCGGGCGCGAGCGCGAGCGGCAGGGTGCCGAAATCCTTGCGCACGCCCACCAGCGCGAACGAACGCTTCGCGGCGCAGCGGAAGGCGATGTAACCGTCGTTATCGCCGGCGAGCTGGTCGCCATCGATCCACACCCGCGCCCAGTGCATGCCCGGAGCGGCAGCCGGGATCGCGACCGGGAGATCGATGCGGCCCTTCGCCGGCACCGTCGAGGTCTGCGCGAGGTGATGGCCCGAATCGTCGGCGACCGATACGGTGATGGCCGCGTCCTTGCCGCCGGGATTGGTGATCGTAGCGCGCATCTGGCTCGGGCGACCGGCGAGGCTGGCGCGATCGGATGGCCGCAGCTCGGCGAGCGTCGCGTTCACCGGCGCCTCTCCGGCGAGGATGCGGTGCACGGTGACCACCGTTCCGGGCGGCAGCTCGAGCGAACCGGCCGGGCTCGCGCCCCATTCGTGCTCCTGCAGATCGGTGAAGACGTGGATCTCGCGGCGCGACGACGAGTCGGCGGCGAGTAGCGCCGCGGCGCGGGTGATCGCCGCGCTGGGTTCGCCCGAGGCGTCGGTCTCGCGTACCTGGTCGAGCACCGCGCGCAGCCGCGCGCGGTCGCTCGTCAGCTCGGGCAGCGCCGGCACCCAGGTGTCGGGCACGCTCAGCACGATGCCGGCGCGATCACGCGCGCCGAGGTTCGCGACCAGCGCGCCGGCGGCGTCGAGTGCGGTGGCCAGGCGCGTGGCCGATGTCACGGCGCCGCGCGAGGATGCGCGCATCGACGCCGAATTGTCGACCACCAGCACCACCGCCGCCGGACCTCCGCCGCCCAGCCCCTGCCACAGCGGTCGCGCGAGCGCGAGCAGCACCAGCAGGATCGCCAGCGCGCGCAACAGCAGCACCAGGATGTCGCGCAGCCGCTTGCGCGACTGCAGACGGGGCTCCAGGCGTTGGAAGAAGAGCAGGGACGGCATCGGCAGCTTCTTGCGCCGCTGGCGGTAGGCGAAATGGAAGATCACCGGCAGCGCCGCCAACGGCAGCAGCCACATCCATCCCGCACCGAGCAGCGCAAAACCCCCCATCACATCCCCCGCAACGCTTCTTCGATCGGCGTGGCGGTGTCGATCAGGCGGTATTCGGCCGGACAACCGAGGCAGCCGCGCCGCACCTCGTCGAGATGGGCTTCGACCGATCCGCGGTAGCCCTCGCGGATCTCGTCGAGATCGACCTCGAGCCGCTCGGCGGTCTCGAGATCGGTGACCTCGACCAGCCCCCCCTCGGGCAGAGTGAGCTCGGCGCGGTCGACGACGTGCATGACGCGCACGTCGTGGCCGTCGTGGTGCAGGTGACGGATGCCACCGAGCACCTGCGTGGGCGGCTGGAGGAAGTCCGAGACCACCACCACCAGCGAACGCCGCGGCAGGAAGCCGCAGGCCTGGTGCAGCGCGGCGGCGATGTCGCCCTTGCCGCTGGCCTGAACGCCTTCGAGCGCGAGCAGCAGCGGGCGCAGGCCGGCGGGGGAACCGGACGGCGCATGGCGCTGCAGGATGCGGTCGCTGAACGAGGCCAGGCCGGCGCGGTCACCCTGGTTGACCAGCACGTACATCAGCGACGCCGCCAGCTGGCAGGCGTATTCGAGCTTGGTGAGGCTCGCGCGTCCCTTCCAGCCCAGGCTCGCCGAACAGTCGAGCAGCACGAAGCCGGTGAGGTTGGTCTCCTCCTCGAAGCGGCGGATGAGATGCTTGTCGGTGCGCGCATACACCGACCAGTCGATCAGCGACGGCGCATCGCCGGGCACGTACGGACGGTACTCGGCGAACTCGACCGAAGCGCCATGGCGGCTGGAGCGATGCAGCCCCTGGAGGCCGCCGCCCATGGCGCGCTTCGCACTGATCGACGTGCCGTGCAGGCGATCAGCGAGGTGCGGCGGCAGGTAGCGGTAGGTGGCGCCTGGCGTCACGGACCGGCTCCGCGGTAGTTGAGCGGTGCGAGGCTCACTTGTAGGCGGGCTCCGGCACCGCCGCGACCAGGCGCTTGACCACGTCGTCGCTGGTCACGCCCTCGGCAGCGGCCGCGAAGCTGGTGAAGATGCGATGGCGCAGGACAGGAGCGGCGTACGCGCGCACATCGGCGCACGAGACGTTGCCATCTCCATTAAGCAGCGCGTGCGCCTTCGCCGCGAGCAGCAGATACTGCCCGGCGCGCGGTCCGGCGCCGAAGCGCACGAAGCGCGTGATCCAATCGAGTGCCTCGGGCGTTCCCGGGCGGGTGGCGCGGATCAGGTTCGCCGCGTAGCCGGCGACGTGCGGGCTGACCGGCACCTGGCGCACCAGGTGCTGGAACTGCAGGATCGAATCCGCGTTGAGCACGCGGTCGACCTCCCACTTCAGGTCGCGCGTGGTGTCCATGAGGATCTTGACCTCCTCCTCGGCGCTCGGGTAGTCGACGTGGATGCAGAACATGAAGCGGTCGAGCTGTGCCTCGGGCAGCGGGTAGGTGCCTTCCTGCTCGATCGGATTCTGGGTCGCGAGCACCAGGAACGGCGAGGGCAGGTCGTAGGTCACGCCGGCGGCGGTGATGCGGCGCTCCTGCATCGCCTCGAGCAGCGCCGCCTGGGTCTTCGGCGGGGTGCGGTTGATCTCGTCGGCGAGCAGCAGGTTGGTGAACAGCGGACCCTGCTTGAAGCGGAAGCGGCGGGCGCCGGTCTCGGGATCCTCCTCGAGGATGTCGGTGCCGGTGATGTCCGACGGCATGAGATCGGGCGTGAACTGGATGCGCTTGGATGCGAGATCGAGGGTGCCCGCGAGCACGCGCGCGAGCAGGGTCTTGGCCAGGCCGGGGGCGCCGACCAGCAGGCAATGTCCCTGCGCGAACATCGCCACCAGCACCTGGGCGACCACCTCGCGCTGGCCGATGACGATGGTGCCGATCTGGTCGAGGATGCGTTCGCGCGCCTTGTGGAGGCTCGCCACCGCGTCGCTCTGGCTGGCGAACTTCTTGCCCGCGAGCACCGTGCGCTCGATGGTCGCCTTAGAAGAGACGAAGCGGAAGTTCACTCCAGAGAGGCTGAAGGTCGAGCCGTGCTCGAGGCGCAGGCTGCCGAGCGCGCGGCCATCCTGCTCGATCGCGCCGCCCGGCAGCGGCTTGAGCGTCCACACGCCGTTCCCGCGTTCGACCATGGCGTGCCGCGCCGTGAGCTTGGGATTGCGGATCGCGCACGCGGTGTCAGAGCCGAGCACCACCTGTTTGGCGGTGAGTTCGTGCTCGCTGATCGCTTCGGTGCCATCGAGCACCACCAGTTTGTCGGCCATGGGTCCAGTCTCCGTCGAGGGTCGTGTGACGTACGTGAATCGAGTGGGTGGGATTGAGAGGATAGGTGTGGGCGTGGATTCAGTCGGGGTTGCCGAGCATGGCCCGCAGCAGGCGCCAGCGTCCCTGGTCGCGCGCCAGGTCCAGGCTCGATCGCCCGTCCTTGGCGGTGGCCGCAGGATCCGCGCCAGCGGCGATCAGCGCCGTGACCGAGGCCGCGTCGCCGGCGGCCACCGCGCTGTGCAGCGCCGTCCAGCCGTTGCCCGGCGCCACGCCGCCGACCTTCGCTCCGGCGGCGATCAGCGCCGAGGTCATGCCGATAGAGCCCGCGGCCAGCTGCAAGGCGCTCGAGCCGTCTCGCGCGCGGGCATCGACATCGACCTTGCGTTCGATGAGCGCTCGGACGACCTCGGCCTGGCCCAGCGCCACCGCGCGGTGCAGCGGCCGTCTGCCATCGGCGTCCATGGCCTCGCGGTCGGCGCCGTGATCGATGAGCCGCGCCACCTCGCTGGCGTCACCGGCGACGATCGCCAGGTGCAACGGCAGCTTCAGCACCGGGGCCTTCGGCGACGCTGGCGGCGACGCCGGAAACGCCGGGACGGCCTCGGCCAGCGCGCCGATCCCGGGCATGCCGCCTGGGATCTCGATCGCGGGGATCGACACGGCGATGCGGCGATCCTCGAGATCCGGGAACCAGCTGACGACGACGCGCTCGCAGCGTTCGGTGGCGACATCCAGGGCCAGCTTCACCGTCGCCAGGTCGCGCGTGAGTTCCCTGGGCTTGCCAGGGAGCTCCTGGTCGCCCGCGTCGCGCGCCGAGATGCCCGACAGGCGGTCAGCGAGATCGCGCGAGAGCACCAGGGTGATGCTCTTGGCGGAGCTCTCGGTGAGCGAGGCGGAGCCAATCCCCTCGGCGCGGACCACCGAACCCACGGTGGCGCGCATGGCCCCCTCGCGGCGCTTGCCCGAGGCCACCGTCAGCGTCACCGCGCCGGTGAGGCCGATCAGACGCGCGCACGGACGCCAAGGCGGCGTCAGGTCGAGCGTGATCTTCAGCTGCCGATCGCGGTTGAAGGCGTGGTCCACAGCGAAGCTCTGGGTGCGGTTCGCCGGCCTGAGCAGCAGCCCGAGGCGCTCGCCGGTATCGGTGGTGATCGGCGCGAAGACCATGTTGCTGGCGCGCAGCACCGCGACGTCCATCGGCAGCGCGGTCGCCAGCACCAGATGGTGGTCGGGCTGGAGCAGCACTGGAAGCTTCTCTCCGGACGTGCCGGGAGTGCTGGGAGTGCTGGGAGTGCCGGAAGCTCTTCGGTCGAGCGACACGCGCAGATCCATCGCCAGGCTGTCGACGGTGAAAGTCCATGGCTGCGGAGCGGCGAGCGCCGCCGGCATCGCCTTGGACCTCGACGCGGGAGCGGCGGGATCCGCTGCGTCCTCGGCGCCGCATTGGGTGGCGCACGCAAACGTCATCCCGATCGCCAGACAGATGGCGATCGCGCGGCCGGCATGGCATCCACGGCGACTGCGGCGCTCAGAGATCATCCGCCCCCCGTGGCGGTTCGCCGCGTACGCCGTCGTGACCGGACAGCGTCAGCCCGAAGGGCAGGGCGTCGATCGCGATCGGCACGGTGCGGCGCTCGATCGTCGGGTAGTAGCGCACGGTGACGCTGGCGTCGTCGGGCAGCGTCACCGCGTAGATCAGCACGTCGTCCTTGCCGCCCACCGGCTGGCGTTTGCGCTTCCCGGGCTTGGCGTCGCGGCGGTCGGGCCGCTTGCTCTTGATGGCGATGGGCTTGCCCGCGCCGTCGCGGAACTCGAGATCCACTACCGCGAGCCGCGCCTGGGGGCTGACGCGCAGCGCGAGCTGACCACCGGGACTGGGATCCGCCGGATCCGCCACCGCGAGGGTGAGGTCCTCGTGCCCACCGATCGCGCAGTCGTCGCTGGCCTTGTCCCCTGATGTGTCTCCAGCCTTGAGCGCCGCGAATGTCACATCCCATCGCTCCGGATCGCCGCTCGCATACTGAACCTCAACGGTGCCGCGCAGGCGCGCGATGCCGGCATATGGATGCTTGCCGATCGGCATGCCGACGGTGAACAGCGCGATCACCGGATCGGCCTTGCGCTCATGGTCGACGGTGCCGCCCACGGTCAGCGGCAGCGTCGGGTCGAGCGCCTCGCCGCTGTCGGAGACGCATTCCGTGAACGCCAGCGCCGAGAATCCCAAGACGGCGACACGTCCGTTCGCCCGCGCGTCGAAGCCGAGCAGCGCCCGCCGGTTGTCCTCGTCCACGAACGGATGCTGGCCATCGCCCAGGACGTAGTCGATGCGTTGGCCGAAGGCCAAGTCGCGGACCGTGACCGAGATCGCGACATCCGCGGGCGCGGCATCCTCGGCCACGACCACGATCGGCATGAGGATGAGCAGCGACGATGCGAGGAACACTGACGGGATGCGGCTCTTGGCGCGGATCACGACATCGCTCATGGTGTGCCACCGGCCGCGCCGTCGTTCGACTCGGCGCGGCCGAGCTTGAAGGCGATGTGGCGGGCGAAGGTCGGCGCGGACAGGGCCAGCGCGCCACCAGGATGGTAGAACTCTCTCGTCGACATCAGCTCGCCGCTGTCGGCGTTCCACCATTCCAGACGCAGGCTGCCGGCGCCGACCTGGCCGCCGATCGTCACCGTCGCGCCGGCGATCTCTCCATGTGCGCTGCCATCCGCGCCCCAGCGGCGATCGAGCAGGTAGCCGAGCAGCCGGCCCTGGCGCACCCAGCAGCGCGCCCAGAGATCGTCGGGCGTGGCATCGAGCGCGGCCGAGCGCCCGCCGCGCAGATCCTCGCCGCCGATGAAGGAGCGTATGGCGATGAAGGGCTGCCAGCGCTCGCCCTGGTCGACCCACTCGAACCACCACAGCATCGGCGCGCCGGCGTGGCCAGACACCAGCGCCGCCCACGCGCCGGTGAGGTGATCGACCAGCCGGCACGGCTCGGGCGATGCGCCGGATCCGGCGCCGAACTCGGTGGTCAGGATCGGCTTGCCGTACATGGCCAAGCCGCGGCCCGGATAGACGGTGCTGTCGGAGAGGATGTCGGCGAGCAGCCGCCACGCGCCGTTGGCGTTGGCGTGGCGATAGGCGTCGATGCACAGGTAGTCGATGCCAGGCAGCACCGCGACCGCGGGATTCACGCGCCGGAAATCGCCGGCCCAATGGGTGGTTACCGGATGGCGGTAGCCGTCGAGCGCGTGCCAGCGCGCCGCAGCCTGCTCGTGCCAACGCCACGCCACCTCGCCGCGCGCAGCGGTGAGGTCGACCTCGGACCACAACTTCCAGCCGAGAATGGCGGGATGGTCGGCGTATCGGGCGATGATGTAACGGCGCAGGCGCTCCTGGCCGGCGAGCGCGGCGGGATCGGCGAACATGTCGATGGGATGGTCGATGGGACCGCCGAGGGCGGAATTCCAGGGATTGTCCTTCCATTCGCGGTCGGCGTTGGCGGAGGCCTGGCCGTGGTTGTTGATCACCAGGTTGACGCGGATGCCGCGCGCGAGCGCGTGGTCGAGGATGGCGTCGAGCTTCCAGGCGTTGCCCTGGTTGTAGCGGCCCATGCCTTGGAATCCCGGCCAGTCCGAACGCCATTCGAGGCCGACGTTCCAGCTCGACATCCAGATCTCGCAGGCGTCGCCGCCTGCGGCCGCGAGCCGGTCGAACATCGCGTCGTAGACCAGGCTGCCGCGGTCGGGCGTGAGCCGGGTGCCGAGCGCGTCGCGACTGCGCAGGTCGTAAGGCGAATGCAGGTTCAGGCCCACCGGCCACCAGAATGCCCCGTCCGCCGCGCCGCTCGAGCGCAGGCTGAAGAACCTGGGATCCGCCGCATCCACCGCGGCGTAGGCCTGGCGCGAGACGCCGTCAGCGACCAGGTCGGGAAGCGCCTGGGCGACGACCGCACCATCGCGCCAGCGCGCCTCGAGCCGCAGCGCGTAGTGCCCCGCGCGCGCGGGACGGAAGCGTACCATGAAGGAGCCGGCTCCCGAGGGCGCGAGCACCTCGCGGTCGCCGCGATCCCGCTCAGCCATCGGCTGCTGGAAGAATCCCGCGATGCGCCGCTGGGCGCCATCGGGGCCGGTCACCACCAGATCCAGGCTGAACTCGCTGGCATCGTAGGGATTTGCCGGAAAAGGCTGGGGCTGCGCGCGCAGGCACCAGCGCTCGCCACTGGCGATGTGCGCGGCGCCATCGCCGGACATACCGTCGAGCGCGGTCTCGAGCAGGCGGTGCGCGATCGCCACGTTGGGCGCAGCTCCGCCGCGTGGCTGGTCGGCCACCACGCGCAGGTCATCGACCGCGAGCGTCGCTCGGCTCGAGCTCGCCGAGTAGAAGAACAGTCCGGCGCGCAGCGACACCTGCGACTCGTCCGGCAGCCACAGCGCGCGGTTCGGCTCGCTGGTCAGCAGTTCGTCCGCACCGAGCGGGAATTCGACGCGGTGCCGACCCGGCGCGAGCGCGCCGGGCAGGATGCGCTGGAACCAGTGCCCGTCGCGGTCGCAGACGTAGGCGCCGACGCCGAGATCGGCGGGCGCGTCGCGCGGCACCGCGACATCGGCGGTGAGCAGCTTGTCGCCGGCGGGCGCGGCCGGCGCGGCGACCACGGTCGCGAGAGGCGCGCACAACCGTACCTCGACCGCTTGCGCCACCGCGCCCGGCCCGAGCCAGGCAACGGCGGCGGCGGCGGCGGCGGCGGCGAAGCCCGACAGCCGCGATCGGCGCCCGATGGGCGCCGATGATGCGACCGAGCATTCGGCTGCTGCGCTGGTCGAGGCCATCATGGAGCCGTTTCGAGGATCAGTGCGTGACCGAATACACGATCACATCCAGGCCGATCGCCGTCGCCGACGAAGGCTGGAAGCCGCGCATCATCGGATGCTCGCAGCCGCCCCAGCCGGCCTCGAGATCGTACGGGCTGTAGATCACGCGCAGATCGCCGCCGATCGAGATGCCCTCGAGGTACGGCGACTTGAGGTCCGGCTTCTCGCGCGCCACCAGCGGCGTGTACTGCACCTCGCGCACCGGCAGTGCGGTCGAGTACAGTGCGTGGTCGGCAGGGATCGGCGCGAGCTGCGCGCCGGGGATGATGCCCGCGAGTTCGCGGCGCACCGCGGCGTCGAAGGTCGCCAGGCCGAGGCCGTTGTCGATCACCAGGGTCCCGTTCGCGGCGAGGAAGTTCTTCAGCGCCGCCTGGGCCTCGGGCGAGAAATGGAAGTCGTCCATGCCGGTGAGGAACAGCACCGGGAACGGGCTCAGGTCGTCCTTGCCCGGCGTCACGGCCACGCGCTTGCGGCTCGCCGCCACGGCGGTGTCCTGGCACACACGTCCGAGAAGCGCAGCGGCGGCGCCAGGGTGCACGTCCCAATGGCCTTCGTGGCGGATCTGCGCGAACACGAACTCATTCGCCGGGCGCTTCTCGTCGAGCGCGCCGAACAGCTCGGGCTTGGCCTCCTCCTGGCCGACGTGGGCATAGCCGATGGCGTAGGCGATGAGGTCGACGCCGAGCTTGGACGAGGATTCGACGTCGTAGTAGATCGCCTGCTTCAGGAGCGGCACCTCGTGATCGTCCCAGCCGGTGCCCAGGCCGAAGGGCGAGATCAGGATCGCGCAGCGGCAGCCGAGGTAGGTGGCCTCGTATGCTGGACGATCACCTGGCGCGTTCTTCGGGAAGCCGACCTTGTCGATGTCATAGGTCATGTGGTAGAGAGGATGATCGGCGGGCACGGTGCGCAAAGGCGACTCAGGGAAGGCGCGCCGCGCGAACGAGCGCGCCGCCTCGGTGAAGTACGGCGAACCGGCGACCGAATCGAAGATCACCATGCCGCCCTTGAGCATGTAGCCGCGCAGCTGCGCGACCTGGTCATCGCTGAATGCCACCGAGCGCACGCCGCTGACGAACAGCACCGGCAGCTTCTCGGGATCGTAGTGGAATGACGACAGCGAAACCTGTTCGGATCCGTAGGCGACGCCGAGCACGCGCTTGGATTTCTCGAGCACCTGCTGCAGGTCGCCGGGGCAGAGGTTCCAATCGCTGATGTCCAGCTTGTCGCCGGTGTCGTAGGTGAACGACGCGGCCTCGCCCCACACCACCTTGCCGATCAAGGGCGGCGCGCTCGGCTGCTTCTTGCGCTCGCTGCGGCGCAACGGCGTGGCCGGAAGCGGCAGCGGCGGGAAGCTCTCGCCGCCGTTGATGCGCCGCGGCGCCGCCTTGGGCGGCGGGCCGAGCGGGACGAACCAGTCGTTCTCGCTCGCCGCCTCGGCGGCGGTACCGAACACCCAGGATGCGAGGACGGCGAGGACAAGACGGTTGGAGGTCTTCATCGGGATGTTCCTTTGAGGAATCCGTGCGGAGTCGAATGTCGGAAGAGCGTGATGCGTGACCGGCGCGCGAGGCTCATCTGTGCGCCGCCTCAGGCACGGCGTCCTTGGCCTTGGCCGCGGCCTCGCTGTAGGGATGGTCCTTCACCAGGACCCGAGCGGCTTCGATCGCAGCGGCGCGATCCTTGCACGCCAGCTCGGTCTGCACCAGCGCGAACAGCACGTCGGCGCGGTGCTCGTCGGGTCCGACGGCCACCAGCATGTGCTTGCAGCAGGCGAGCGCGAACTGCAGCTCCTTGCGTCCGAGATGCGCCCGCACCTTCAGCAGCCCGGTCTCGGTGCCGAGGCGCTCTGCGGGCGTCTCCCACTCGATCTCGCGCAGCACCTGCAGCGCCTGCTCGTGCTCGCCACGGGCGCAATAGTCCTTGGCGGCCTCGAGGCGGGTGCGCCGGCGCACCGCGTAGCCGAGATCGCCCGGCTTCACCACGTCGCCGGCTTCTGCGTACTTGGCGCGCGCGCCGTCGATGTTTCCCTTGGCGAGCGCGCCGTCGCCAAGATAGAGCGCGAGCAGGCGCGGCTCCTCGCGCTCGAGCTTCTTGGGATCGATCGACCCGAGGATGGCCAGCGCCTCGTCGGGCAGGTCGAGGCAATGGATGAGCAGGCCGCCGCAGTGCAGCGCCGCGTGCTCACGAGCCGGGGTGTGGTCGGGCACCAGCGACAGGAAGGCGCGCCACGCATCGGCGGCTGGCGCGTACTGGCGCACGTCCGGATCCTGCAATTGGAACCCGAGCTCGCCGAGCAGCTCGGCGCCGCCCGCGCCCCAATGCTTGGCGTCGGCGAGCACACCCTTGCCGATATCGGTGATCCAGCCGCCGTCGCCGATGAAGGCGGCGTAGCGCACCAGGGCCAGGACATCCGCGGCCGGCATGCGCTGCACGTCGCGCTTGCCGAGATCGCCGCGCATGCGGTTGTGCGCGCCATCGCTCCATTCCTCGAGTTGCGTCCACAGGGGATGCACCGAGATGGTCCGCGCGCAGGGTTCGAGCTTGGCCGCGCCGGCGAAGGTCTCGAGCCGCACCTCGCGCGTTCCGCCGCGGGCGAAGCAGTGGTGCGGGGTGAGGCCCTCGGCGGTGCCGCCATCGTCGAAGCTCCACACCGCCTTGGTGGCGCCCTTCGGCAGGTGCGCCGTCAGCGCGACCTCGATCAGGGATTGGCCGCCAGCGATGGCGTTGCCGGCCATCTCCCACGAGAACCACGGCCGCTCGCCCGGCCAGGTCATGGCATCGACATGGTACTGGGCGATCGGGATGAAGGCGCTCGCCGGCATCACCGAGGGCTGCTTCTCGCCCGGCGGCTGCCAGGCCAGCTCGACGATCGGATTGTCGCCGAACTGGAAGTAGAGGTACTGCACCTGGTGCGGGCCGGCCTGCAGGGTGATGTTGGCGCCGTGCTGGCCGTGCTGGCCGCCATCGAGGCCGTGCGGGCTGCCCCACTGCACCAGCACCTTGCCGTCGATGGCGATGAACGACGCGTCGTCGGACAGCGTCGAGAAGCGGTAGTCGCCAGCCTTGGCCACCTGGAACCAGCCATGGTATTCGGCGCCGTAGTCGCGGGTCTCACCGCACGGGTTGATGCCGTGGAAGACGTTCGCCACCAACGCGCGACCTTCGACCTCGGTGCAGTGGTTCCACAGCGCCAAGGCCTGCTCCCAGGTATCGGCCGGGCCGTCGACGCGACGGCGGGCCTCGATCGTCACCCCGGCGCGCGCTTCCCACGCGGCCTCGCTGGCGGCGCCGCGGAAGGCGTAGCTGGCGGCGTTGCCCGAGGCGTCAAAGAGGATGGTGGCGGGCTCGCCGGGCGCGCTCCACAGCACGCGCGCGCCGACCGCCTGGCCGGATGGCTGGCTGATCGCGGCGACGCCATGCGCGAGCGCGCCGTCGGGGAAGCAGATCCGGGCCACCCCGACCGCGGCGGCAGGCGATTCCTTGTCGCGTGAACACGTCGCCACCGAGGCATCCTCGGCACCGCCGAGGACGCATGGGGCCAGCGCCAAGCCCAGGAAGGGCAGGCGGCCAGGGTTGAGGCGGCCGAACATCGCTTCAGATGATACGCCGGTCGATGGTTACGTTGAATCGAACCCGCGGTCTCGACGCTGCGCGTGTGCACCCCCCGACGGGCCCTACCGAGCCTCTGTTAGGGCTGTGAGACCCATCCTGGTCATCGAATCCGGCCTTCATCAACCAGGAGCCAAGGAGCCAGGAGCCATCCAACGACGTGCCCCAGGTCGAGGGCGGCTCGTTTCACTCGACCAGGGCTGCGCGGATCGCCAGTTCGACGAGCGAATACGCCGATCCATCGTCGCGCTCGAGCCGCATCGGCTCGGAGAGCGACACGCAGCGGTTCGCGGCGAGCCGGACCCTACGGCTGAGATTCGTGCTGCTGCCATGCACCAGATGCGGATGCATGAGCACCGCGTCGCCGGGACCGCCGCGGATCTCGACGACCCGGCAGCGCGCGGTTTCGACGTTCGCGAGCTGCCCGAGCTGCGCCGGAGACAGGCCGCCCGGCTCGTGGGCGGCGAGGATGCGCGAGACGATGCGGTGCGAGCCCACGCGCACGGCGGTGCCGCCGCCACCTTCGTCTATCTCGGTAAACAGGTCGACACCGACCAGGCCCTGCTCCCGCGAGTGGACATGGTGGTGGAAGAAGTTGCCATCGACGTGCCAGCCGGTGGCGGCCCATGGCGGAGACGAGAAGCCGGGAAAGCGGATCGGC
Source organism: Planctomycetota bacterium (assembly GCA_038231435.1). GTDB lineage: Bacteria > Planctomycetota > UBA11346 > UBA11346 > UBA11346 > JACCZE01. The sequence goes on along the minus strand of JBBRLJ010000015.1, from coordinate 50,160 downwards.
GCGTAACCCAGTCTAGGATCGAGCCAGGCACGGCCCCCTCCGCAGAGGTCGTCGACGACGTCGCGATAACGCTGGGTCACCACCTGCGGCGCGGGCTCGTCGGCAATGTTGGTCTTGATCAGCACCCCCTCCTGGGTCCAGGTCGAGGGATCGTCGGGCTTCTCGCGCAGGTAGCGCCAGAACAGCGGCGCGATGCGCTCGGCCAGCTCGCGCGGGAAGGCCTCCTTCACCACCACCCAACCGTCCTCGATGAAGCTCTGAGCCTCGGCTTCGCCGAGGATCTTGAGTCGCGCCAGCGTCGAGGTCATCGCCGTCGAGCTCCCGATGCGGTCCCCGTCGAGGTTCACTTGCGGGGCGGCTGCGGATCGCCGGCGCACCAGCGCACCGCCGCGTCGAACAGGGCCCAGCCTTCGGCTGAGAGCGCACCCTCGGCGGTGCCGTGCAGAGAAAACCCCGCGCGCCGGGCGGGAGCCTTGAACCCCTGGTCCATCTCCTGGCCAGCGTCGAACGCGAACAGGCCGATGGCGCGAGGATCCTGTTCCGGCGGGACGACGATCTTGCCCTTCTGGGGTTTGCCGTTCTTCATCGCCAAGGCGGCGTGGACTGGTGCGTTCGAGACCTTGCCCGTTCCGGCGAAGCGCAGTGCGAGCGGATTCTTGGCGTCCGCGATGACGACGCTGGCATCCTTCTCGATGATCGCTCCAGCGCGACTCTCTCCCAGGTCGCCCCACAGTCCGGATTCCCAGCACAGGACCGGCACCTTCACCTCGCGGAATCTGGTGCCCACGTTGCTCGCCAGCACCGACTCCGGAATCACGACCAGTGACATGCCATTCGCGTCCGCGGCCTGCGCGGCACTGTCGGACACGATCTGGAGATCGTAACCGAGATGCTCGAGGCGGGCGGCGACCATCGGGTCGTCGGTCGGATGCTGCCTCAGCAACAACACCCGCTTCTTGGCGTTGGCCTGCTTCTGTTGCGCCCCCGCGAGCGCGGGCTCGGGCTTCGGCGTGGGCTTGCTGGATTTGGCCACCAGCTCGCTGCCAGACGCGACCACGCCGAACTCGCCGTTGCCGACGTCGATGCTGGCGCCGTCGGAGACGCGCGTCAGGCGCACCTTCCCGGCGGTGACGTCGAGCCGCGAGCCATCCGTCGCGGTGGCGAAGGTCAGGTTGTCGCCGTTCACCGATGCCGCTGCATCGTCGGAGGTGAACACCATCGGCGAGCCGGCTGGCTGCTTGGCGACCTGCGCCGCCACCTCGCCATGCTGGACATGGACGCGCTTCCCGGCCGAAGCCGAGTCACTGGAGGGTTCGAGCGTGGCTACCGTCCTCGAGGACAGTCGCAGGCGAGTGCCGTCCGCATAGGCTAGGTCCACGTGTCCGCTGTCGGCGACGTGGATGACGTCCCCCGCCATCACCGGCGAACCGTCGGCGATGGCGATCTCACGGTCGCCGCGCGTCACCGTGCCTTCGGCATCGGTGAGGATCGACGCGACCGGCGTCGGCTGGCCGAGCTCGTGCACGACCAGGATCCCACCGACCAGTGCGCACAACCCCGCGGCAACGAGACCAATGCGCTGGAACTGGGTTTCCCGGCGGACCGGATCGGCCGGGGCGGATCTGGCACGGCTGCGCGTCGCGGACGGAGGCCGCCGGTGACGAGCGGAGACGACGCGTGCCGGATCGATCGGGCGGGCGTCGCGCCCGGCGCGCGCGGCGAGGATGCGGTCCACGGTGCTGGCGGTGAATTCTTCCCCGGAAAAATGCTCGGCGAGGATGGTCGAGAGATCGGCTTGCTCGCGCACCAGCTGCATCGCCTGGGGCGACTCCCGGATCAGGCCGCACAGCTCGGCGCGCCCGTCCGCGTCGAGGTTGCCCTCGAGGTGGCGTTCGATCAGGCTGGCGAGGTGGAGATCGGCGGAGCTCATGCCGGCATCTCCTTGAGCGTGTTCTCGATGCACCCCTTGAGGCGCTGGCGCAATCGCACCAGCGCCATGCGTACCGCCTCGGCCGAGGTCGACAAGCGATCGGCGATGTCCTGGGAATCGCAGCCGACCGTATAGCGCAGGTTCAAGAGCGCCCGCTCCTTCTCGGTGGTCTTCTCGAGGCATTTGCGCAGCGCATCCTTGCACGAGTTCTCGTACAAGGGCGCGTCATCGGCGGCCATCTCTTCGAGGTAGGCGGCGAGCTCGTCGCGCCTGAGCTTGTTGTCGCGGATCGCACGGTCCCACGCCTGGCGCGAGAGGTTGCGCACGATCGCGGCAAGCAGCGGCTTCACGTCGATGGTGAGGTCGAAATCCTTGCGCTTGCAGATCAGCACCAGGAAGGATTCCTGGGCGATGTCGTCGCCCTCGGCGATGGTCGGGGCGAGACGTGCGGCAAGCCCGCGCACGTAGGGCTCGTGGTTGCGCACGAGCGCCTCGATCGACTCGCGATCCGGGTCCGATGTCGGCGACAGGTCCACCGTCGCTACTTGCCTCCGCCGGCCTTGGCGCCCGAGAACATCAGCGACTTCTTCACACCGCTCTTCAGCGTAAAGTCGATGGTGCCGGAGACGATCTTCCCCGAGGCGGTGCCGGTGATCTTGATCAGCGTTCCTTGCGCGTCCTTGGTTTCGGCGCTGAAGTTCAGGTCCTTCGGATGCTTCGGGTCGGGGGTCACGGTGTAGGCGATCTTGGCATTGCCGATGGCCGCGCAGCCGAGTTCCTTCGCGGTGAAGGTGAGCTTATCCATCACCTTCTTCGGCTCAGAGAAGATGGTGATCGTGAAGGCCTGGCCTTCGAGCGATGGAGCGCTGGCGGCGTCCAGGCGTGGCATCACGGTCATGAACAGCAGGATGAGCCAGAAGACGTTCGTGGCGTGGGGGATGCGCATGGTCCGGGACTCCATTTGGACAGGTGACGGGGGCAACCGCATGCCCTCGCCAGTCAACTCCGACGGGGCGGGCCGGTGAAACGCTCCGGGAGCTCCGGCCTGTCCTAGCTGAATCACACACTAAACCGGTGAAATATTGCAACATGCTACTACCATTGCTCTTAGGGTAAGTGGTCGCTGCCCGGTTCCACGACCTCGACGGCCTGGTCGCTCCACTGCCCGACCGTGCGACGAGGTCACGAGCGGAGGAAGTCCGGATGTTCGTCTGATCGCGACGTGCATCGCGGATGCGCTTGCGCACCACACGCCATCAGGCTGCTGACGTAACCATAATTTATAACATTACTTATGTCTTCCTGGCCGTGGATCGAGCAACCCACAGCATGCTGCTCGCAGGCATTACCGACGGCGGAAAACACGGACGATGGTGTAGACTTCCCTGAGCTCTCCCGATCGCCCTGGGACACGATCACTCGATGCCAGAGAATCCGCACGACGCGCCTGCGACCATGACACCCCCTGGCACGGATCAGGCGGCGATCGCGACCCGTTGCACCGAGGCGCTGTCTGCTCTCGGCGGCGATCACGCCGCGTCGCCCAGCAGCCTGCCGCGCGGCCCGGCGCCGCCCGCGCCAGGGACTTCGCTCGGCCACTACCTCCTCCTGCGCCATATCGCCGCCGGCAGCATGGGCGTCGTGTACGAGGCGCTCGACCGGCACCTCGATCGCAAGGTGGCGCTCAAGTTGCTGCGCACCGACCAGGGCATCACCAGCGAGGACCTCGAACGCTTCCATATCGAGTCGGCTGCAGCCGCGCGGCTGCGCCATCCCAACATCGTGCCGGTCTACGACGTCGACCGCAAGGATGGTATCGACTTCTATACCATGGAGCTGATCGAGGGCTCCACCTTCGACGTCTGGCTGCGCGCCGAGAGCCGCACCTATCGCGAACGCGCCGAGACCATCGCCAAGGTGGCGCGCGCCATCCAGCACGCGCACGATCACGGTATCGTGCACCGCGATCTCAAGCCGGCGAACGTGCTCATCGATCCGCAGCACGAACCACACATCACGGACTTCGGCCTGGCCCGCTCGGTTGCCCATGAATCCGCCGTGACGCTCCCCGGCCGCACCGTGGGCACACCCGCGTACATGTCGCCCGAGCAGGCACAGGGCCTGCAGGTGGGTCCGCGCAGCGATGTCTGGGGACTCGGCGCGATGTTCTACGACGCGCTCACCGGTAGGCCGCCGTTCGTGGGCGAATCCGCCTACGTGGTGATGACCGCAGTGGTCGCCGAGGAGCCGCCGCTGCCCCGCCGGCTCGATCGTTCGATCCCCGCCGAGCTCGAGGCCATCGTGCTGCAGTGCCTCGAGAAGCGGCCCGAGCGGCGCTACGCCTCGGCCTCCGACCTCGCCGCGGACATCACGCGCTTTCTCAATGGCGAACCAGTCCGGGCGCGGCGCATCGGCATGCTCGGTCGCATGGTCAAGCGGGTGCGCAAGCACCGCCTGCCGGTCGCTCTGGGGTGCACCATCGCGGTGGTGGCGCTCGCCTTCGCCGCCTATGCCCTGGTCGAACGCAAGCTGTCGCGGGCCGACTGGACCGTCGCCTACGCTCAACGCTTCACCGATGCTTCCAACTTGGGCGGAGTGGAATTCTGGAACCAGCGCATGGATACTCCGATCACGCCGTGGCGTGTCGACCAGCACGGCCTGGAGGTCACCCGCTTCGAATGGCTGTGGCTGAAGGATGTGCGACTCACCGGCGACGTGCGCGTGACCGCGACGCTGTCGATGCCCGAGCCCGATGGAGTCGAGATCTGCATCGGCAGCCGCAAGGCGCCCCTGCCATTCTGGTACTGGGTGCCACCGGGATATTCTTGCCAATTCGGCGGCTACCGCGGCGCGTCCGATTTCATCTCGCGCAATCCGGAAGCCCAGATCGCGGGCATCAATGCCGCGGTGCCGAGCCGATGGCGGCCGGCGGCCATCCAGACGGTGGTGCTGCAACGGCGCGGTGAAACGCTCGAGATGCGCGTCGACGGCCAACTGGTGCAGCGCGACGAGGACCCACTGCCGCTTTCCGGCCGAGGGCTCGACTCGATCGGCCTGCGCACCTTCTCGAGCACGCTGCGCCTGCTGTCGCTGACCGTGGAGCGCCTGGCCCTGCCCGAGAAGGCGAGCCCGCTGATCGCCGGCGACTCGCTGGTCGAATGCGGGCAGTTCGACGATGCGGTGGCCCGCTACCGCATCATCGCCAGCGACCATCCACGCACCCAGCTCGCTGAGTCCGCGCTGACCAAGGCGTATTTCGCCGCGCGCAGATCGAGCGCCGGCGACCCGTCGATCGCGACCGCGGTGCGCGCCATCCTCGATCGGGATTTTCCGGACTGCCGGTACCGCGGGCGTCTGATCGAGCTCGACGCCATGAACGCCTGGCTGGCGCAGGACCATGCACAGGCGATCGGCTTGCTGAAGACGGCGTTCTCGTACGACCCCGACACGCGCATGGCGCTGCGCCTGCTGAGCTCGAAGCAGCCTGGCCTGCCCGAGGACGCGGCGACCGCGCTGCTCGAGTGGGTGGGGAGGACCTCCGGGGTCCATAGCTTGGATGTGTCGGGGATGTCGCTGCGGAACCTCGCCGGCATCCAACACCTGCATCCGGTGAACGTCCGCTGCAGCGACAACCACCTCGAGAGCCTCGAGCCGCTGCGCGGCATGGCGCTCGAGGACCTCACCTGCTCGGGCAACCGCATCCAGGATCTGGGCCCTGTCTCCGGCATGCCGCTGAAGTCGCTGTCGTGCGACGACAACCTGGTGTCGGACCTGGCGCCGCTGCGCGGAAACCAGCGGCTGAGATCCCTGTTCGTCACCGCCAACCCGCTCACCTCGCTGGCGCCGCTCGAGGGCATCCCGTTGACCAGCCTGATGTGCACGGGCGATCGTATCGGTTCTCTGGCCGGCCTCGCCGGTGCGCCGCTGACCTTCATCGAGTGCGGAGATTGCGGCATCTCCGACATCGGTCCCCTGACGGGCGCGCCGCTCGAGCACCTCGCGTGCGAGATGAACCAGGTGGTGGACCTGGCGCCGCTCGCCGGCATGTCCACCCTGCGCGAAGTCATCCTGGAGGAGAATCGCATCGTCGACCTCTCGCCGCTCGCCGGACTGTCCCTGATCGAACTCGGCGTGAGCGGCAACGAGATCGCCGACCTCTCGCCGCTCGCAGGATCCAGGCTCAAGCACCTCGACTGCTGCGACAACCGCATCGTCGACCTCTCGCCATTGGCTGATTGCAGTCTCGATACGCTGCTATGCGCGGGCAATCCCATCACCTCCCTCGCTCCGCTGCTCGCGCATCCTCCGGAGACCTTCCTGTACGACGACGGCAGGTTCCCCGCCGCCGAGATCGAACGCGCGCGCGAGCGCTGGCTGACCGACGGCAGCCATGCCGGGCTCGCCGAGCAGGCCCGCACCGTGCTCGAGGCGCGCCGGGGCGACGTGACCTCGCTGCTGACCCACGCTGCGCGGCTCTCCGGCCACGCCTACATCTTCGTGCCGCTGTGCGTGACCTGGGAGGAGGCGAGCGCGCGCTGCCAGGCGCTCGGTGGCCATCTCGCCAGCATCACCTCGCTTGCCGAGCAGGAAGCGGTGATCGCGCTGGTCGCTCCGCGCGCCGCCGCCTGGATCGGTCTGCGGCACAGCCGGGGCGAGGCGCGGTGGGAGGACGGCGAAGCGGCAACCTTCCAGAAATATCCCAGCATCGATCAGCTGAAGAAGTCCGGTCCGGTGCGCCTGGACGCGGGCAACGGCGGCATGTGGTTCGCTCGCGACAATCCCCACCAGCGCCTGCCCTTCATGATGGAATGGGACGACCCTGACGGCTGAGCGAGGGTGGTGGACACTGGTTCCGCGCCGTGAACAACTGGGGCACTGAAGTCTCGACGGCGGGCGGCTCGATGGGGTGGTGGCCCTTGACTCTCCCATCCCCTCTCCCACAGCATCTTTCGCAGGAGCCCGCATGAAGCCATCCCGCCTAGCCATTTTCGCACTGCTGGCACTGGCCTCGACCGTGCCCGCCGCCGACAGCTTCCCCGTCCTCTCGGTGCCCGCGCCCGACCGGGTGGTGGTGCAGTACCAGGGACTGCCGGTGGGCCTGTCGCTGGCGCATCTCGACGTGCCCCTGCAGCCCGCGGCGCAGGCAGCCTGCCAGGATCGGTTGACCTCGCTGGTGAAGGGCAAGAAGGTCGAGGTGGTCTACAAATCCGGCTTCGGAGTCGATGCCCAGGGTATTGCGCGCGTGCAACTCCTTTTACCCGACAAGACCAACGTCAACGATGTGCTCGTGGCTGGCGGCTTCGCGCGCTACAAGCCCGGGACGCGCCCAGAGCCCCAATTCGACGAGCCGATCCGCAAAGCCCAGGAGCGGGCCAAGTCCGGCAAGTCCGGCGTGTGGTCGGGATCCGGCGCATGGGCCGAGGTCGAAGCCACCGATGCCCCAGACGCTCCGGCGAACGCGCCCGCATCCGCGCCGATCGCCAGCGCCGCTCCGTCGCCGGCACCGGCGCCGGGCGAGCCCGCCAAGAAGAAGGGACCGTTCTGCTCCGAGCTCGACAGCAAATACTACTACCCGTCCGATCACCGCGCCGTCGCAAACGTGAATCCCCAGCGCCTGATCTACTACCCGGACGAAGCGTCGGCCAAGCGCGCGAACAAGATGCCCAGCCCTAGCGCCGACGAGGATGTCCCCGCCAGCGATGGCAGCGAGTCCGGCGCCGACGCGGTGTTCGCCAAGGGCAAGGACATCTACGCCCAGGCGATCTCGAAGGGCAACACTCCCGAGCGCGACCAGATGTACGAGAAGGCGTTCGTGGTGCTGTCGAAGGCGATGCAGCAGTACAGCGCGCTGTGCGAGAAGAAGCCGAACGACGAGAAGCTGGGTGAGAAGCTGCGCGAATGCATGCAACTGCGCTACGGCTCGGTCAAGCAGCGTCGGTTCGAATGATCATGCGCACCCTGCACCGCCCATCCCGCCATCACCCGTCCCAGGAATCCCCGATGAGCACCCGCTGCGGCCTCTTCCTGCTCGCTATCTTCGGCATGCTGCTCGCCGCGTGCGACGGCGATCGTCCTGCTCCTGCAGCGGCTGCCGCGGCAGCCGCTGCGCCGCGCGAGGACATATTCGCTCGCGTGATGGCCGATAAGCGCGTGCGCATCGGCGTGAAGGCCGATACGCCACCGTTCGGCGTCGCCTCAGGCGACACCTACGTCGGCTTCGACATCGACATCGCGATGGCGGTCGCCAAGCAGCTCGGCATCGAGCAGGTCGAGTTCGTGCCGGTCACCAGCGCCGACCGCATCAAGCGCCTGCTGCATGGCGATGTCGACATGGTGGTCGCGTCGATGACCATCACCCGCTACCGCGAGAAGAAGGTCGATTTCACCCTACCCTACTTCCAGGACGGCGAGGGACTGCTGGTGAAGAAGGAGTCGCCGATCGCGAGCTACCTCGACCTCGCCGGCAAGACCGTCGGCTGCGTGAAGGGCTCGACCAGCTCGTACTACATGAAGCAGGTTGCTCCCGACTGCGCCACCAAGGTCTATGCCAATTTCGATGAGCTGATGGCCGGATTCGACAAGGACGAGGTCGATGCGATCACCACCGACACCCTCATCCTCATCGGGCTGATGAAGAACGCCAGGGAGCCAGACGCCTACCGTCTGGCTGGCGACCGCTTCACCACCGAACCGTACGGCATCGCGGTACCCGAGAACCAATCGCGCTGGCGCGATGCGCTCGACAGCGCCATCCAGGAACTGTGGGAGAACGGCCGCTGGCAGGTGATCTGCGACAGCTGGTTCGGGCCTGGAGCGAAGTACGAGACTTCGGTGAATTTCAGCATCACTCCCTATCCGCACTGAGGTTTCGGGGGCTCTGCCCCCGGGCCCCCGCGCGCCTTTGTCGCGCTTCATTTTGGCCGCTGGCGTTTTGTGCGGGGCCCCCGCCCTTTGCCGCTCCTCGTTTTCGCGCTACGCGCGAAAACGTTTGCGTGATGGACTTCGCCCATTGTTCACGCAAACCGGAGCTCGGCGGGCGCTCGCGGCTGCGCCGCTCGGGTTTTTTAGGTGTCTCCGGGCGTTCGTAGCGCGGCGACGGTCAAGGTCGCGGGGGCGGAACTTCCGTGGACGGCGTGGGTGGAGGCGCGTCGGCGGCGCGCTTCATGAGTTTCAGGCCGCACTCTGGACACTTGCCCGGAATGTCGCTGATCACCTGCGGGTGTCTGGGACATACGTAGTGCGCCGTCGTCGGCTTCGCCTCGACGGCGGGCTGTTCGAGTTGCGGTGCATCGGCCGCGAGCGCGGGAGTCACCGTTTCTGCCGGCAGCGTCCCTTGCTTCGACACGGGCTCTGGCACGGGCATAGACGCGGGGGCAACCGGGGACGCCATCGTGGGATCCGCGGGGTCCACTTGAATGGCAGCTGGCGCGGGCGCGGGTGCTGGAGTCTCTCCGCAGGAAACCAGCACGAGCGATGCGGGCACGACCATCGCCGTGGTCACGCCGAGCAGGATGCGACCGATCATCGCAACCACCCCAGGTACATCTCGCGCGTGAGAGCTCATTTCGCTTTCGCCTTGTCCTTCTTGTCGGGAGGCGGGCCGTAGCACATCACGCCCTCGGAGCCGTTCACCACCAGGCACCCGTCGGCGATGGCCGGATTCTCGGCGGCGCCGAGCGCTGGATCCCAGGGAAGTTCGCCCAACGGCGACCCGCGCTTCAGATCGAGGCAGCGCACCGATTTGCCATTCGCCACCACCAACACGCCGTTCTTGCCGGCGCCTTCGGCGATGGCGAGCACCGAATTGCGCACCGATACGCCGTCGCCCTTGAGCGGTGGCTCGGTCTGGCCTTGCCATGCCAGAGCCTTGCCCGCCTTGGCACCTTCGCTCGGCACCGCCAGCAAGGTGCCGCCATCGGTGACCAGCACGCACATGCCGCGGCCCAGGGCCGGCGGATGATGGACGTGCTGACCGACGTTGGCCGACCATTGCGGTTTGCCATCGCCTGGCGTCAGGCAGCAGAGCTTGCAGCCCTTGGCGTCCTTGAGCACGCAGTACACGAAGTTTCCGTCGCACGATACGCCGCCCCAATCGCCCTCGACGCCCCATGCCTCGCTGCCGTCGGCTTGCTTCAGGGCGTACAACCCCTGTTTGTGCTTCTTCGGCGAAGGTCCGGACCATTCGACCGACACGAACACCAGGCCCGCGCCTTGGCAGAGCGAGGCGAAGGCCATGCGATCCTGGGTCTTCTGGCCATTGTCGTTGAGGGCCGTCCACCTGTGGCTGCCGTCCAGGCCGAAGCCCTCGATCGAGGTCTCGGGATTGTCGACGCGCCAGGTGTTGGACTTCACCACCAGCCCGGCCTTGGCATCGACATTGATGTAACCCCAGCTATCGGCCGAGCTGCCGAAATCGTTGCCTCCACCCTTCTCGACATCGACCCAGCCGAAGCCGTCGTCGTTGTAGAACAGCTTGGTCCCCGACACCGCGAGCGTGCAGCCGATGCCCATGTCGTGCTTGTGCGACCACTCCCAAGCCTTGGCCCCAGTCGCGGCGTCGAGGCCGTAGAGGTACGGATTGTTCGCGGGATCGCCGATCTTGGCGTCGCCATTCTGATCGCCAGTGCACTCGACCAGCACGCGATCGCCATGGATGATGATGGATGCGATTCGCGCCGCCGGCGGCGCCCGCTTGAACACCCATTTGGGTTTGAGCACCGAGGCCAGCGATCCAGGTGTCGCGAACCGGCACCCCGCGTCGTATCCGTACTGTGGCCACTCCCCGCTCTCACGGCTCTCGAACGCCGGTTCCTCGGCCTTGGCAGTCTCGGCAGCAGCGACCATGGAAGCGGCGCCGAACCCGTTGAGGGCGCACACCGCGCATGCAACGAAGCCCGCGAACTTGCGCATGATGCGCAAGGACGACTGATCGAGCTTGTTCACCGACGTTCCTATCCCCCCTGATCCTGCTTCTTGGGGGGCAGGCCGGAGGCCGAAGCCGTGGGACCGGATGCCCCCGACTTGAGGGCCATGAGAGCCTCGCCCATTTCGGAGAAATGGTCCGGAGCGGCGTGGTATTCGAGGCCCCAATAGCCGCTGTAGCCGGCCTCGTGCACCGCGCGCACGATCTTGCCGTACGGGATCTCGCCGGCCGGGAGCGGGGCGGTGCGCTTGGGCTTCTCGGCGACATGGATGTGCGCGACCGACTTGAGATTGCCGGTGATGTCCTTGATGACGTCCTCGCCCATCTGCGCCATGTGGTAGATGTCGTAGAGCACCTTCAGCGAGCGCGAGCCGACCTTCTGCACGAGGTCGAAGCCGAAGCGCGAGTTGTCGGCCATGTAATCCGGATGGTTCTGCTGGCAGAACATCTCGAAGATCAGCGTCACCCGCGCCTTGTCGGCTTCGCGCGCCAATGGGCCGAGGGCGGTCGCGCAATTCGACAGGCCAGTGCGATCGTCGAGCCCGCCGCGGTTGCCGCTGAAGACGATGACATGGGGGATCTTCTCGAATGCCGCCTGATCGATCAGCGCGCGGATCTTCGGCACCAATTCGGCATGGTTCTCGACGCGGTTGAGGCCCTTCTCCATGCCCGGTCCGGGAATGTTGAGAATCGAGAGTCCGGCGGAGCGGGCCGCGGGCCAGCGCGATGGATCGACCATCTCGACGCCGGTGAAGCCGAGCTGCTTGAGCTTGCGGTAGTAGGCCGCCGGGTCGGGATTCTCGCGGAAGAAGCACCAGTCGGGAGCGCTGAACTTGATCGGGTCGGCCATATGGGTCCTAGGTGGGCGGGCGGGATGGATGGATGTCTGGAGGATGGATGTCTTGGAGATGGAATCAGGCGTCGAGAGCAGGCAGCTGCTTCTCGCTCAAGGCGTGCGCGCGCGGCTTGCCCGCGAGGTGCGCCTCGAAGTCGTCGGCGAGCCACGAGACGATGCGCACCACCGACTCCATCACGCCGCCGGCGCGATGCGGGGTCAGGAACGCGTTCGGCAGTTTGCGCAGGGGCGAATTGCGCGCGAGCGGCTCGAGATCGAAGACGTCGATGGCGGCGTAGAAGTCGTTCTTCTTCAGGCGTGCCACCAGGGCGGCGGTGTCGACCAGGGCGGCGCGCGCCACGTTCACCAGCACCGCTCCTTTGCGGAACGCAGCGAGCTCGCGCTTGCCGAGCAGCGATGCGGTGCCCGGGTTCGAGGCGGCGCACAGCACCACCACATCCGAATTCCGGATCAGGTCCATGAGCTCGACGCGCGACGCTCCAGCGCGCTCGGCGATCTCGGCCGGCAGGAACGGGTCGTAGACCCGCACCTGGCAGCGGAATGGCGCAAGCAGTTCTGCGACGCGCTGGCCAACCGCACCGAAGCCCACGATGCCGACCGGACGCCCGGTGAGCTGGCGTTCGTCGGTGTCGATGTCGATGGGGAAATCAGCGACCCAGGCCTCCTTGCCGACGCGCATCGCGGCGTGGTAGGAGCTGGTCTTGCGCAGGGTGGTCAGGATCAGAGTCAGCGCCATCTCCGCGACCGATGGGCCCCATGCCTTCTTGCTCAGCGACACCGGCAGGCCGTGCGCGAGCGCGACGCGGGCGCCGGCCTGGTTGATGTCGAGGTGTCCCGAGAACGCCAGCTTGGGCGCGCGGGCGAGCAGCTCCGGGGTGTAGGCCGGCCACGACCACATGATCACCGCATCGGCCCAGGCCAGATCCTTGGCGATCTCATCGTGGGTATTGTGCGAGCGCCTGCGCACCTCGGCGATGGCGCCGAGCCGCTTGAAGACCGGCGCCATGGCCGGGGTCTTGAAGAAGCCCTTGGGCAGATTGATCAGCAGGTTCGGCTTGGTGGTCATGTCTGGTGTCGGTCGTAAGTAGGTCGGAGATAGGACGATGTCGCTGATGAGTGGACGATGTCGGGAATGCCGGGCGCGATCGTGTTACCCGGCGTGGACGCGGCGCAAGACCCGCGCCCGGAGGCGTGGGCGCAAATCCTCCAGTGCGATTGGAACTTCATCCTTCGCGGGTCCAAGCCCATTCCCACCGCCCGGGCCAGCCCCCCTATGGTCCGTGCATACCCAGACGGAGGTCGCATGCGCGCCATCATCAGCTATTGGTCCATCGCAGGCGGGCTCGAGAACACGCGTCCCGTTGCCGAAGCCCTGGACGAGGCCAAGGCCGCTGGATTCGATGGCATCGAGCTCGGCGTCGGCGAAACCGGGGTGCTCACGCCCACCAGCGACGAGAAGACCTGCGCGGGCTACCGCCAGCTCGCCGCCGCCAAGGGTCTGGCGCTCGAGACCGTGGCCAGCGGCATGAGCTGGGGGTGCTCGCCCACCCATCCGGATCGCGCAGTGCGCGAGCGCGCGATCACGCTCCACGCCGCCGCGCTGCAGCGGGCGGCCTGGGTCGGCGCGAAGGCTATGCTCTACGTGCCTGGCGCGGTCACCATCCCCTGGGAGCCGGGCTACGGCCCGGTGCCATACGACCGCGCCGCGGCCTGGGCCTCGGAAGGCATCGTCCGCCTCGCCGAGGTCGCCGAGAAGGTGGACGTCGACCTGTGCGTGGAGAACGTCTGGAACGGGCTGTTCTATTCGCCCATCGAGTTCGCCGCGCTGATCGACGGCATCGGCTCCAAGCGCGTCGGGGTCTACTTCGACGTCGGCAACGTGCTCGGTTACCACCAGCATCCGCCGCACTGGATCGCGATCCTCGGCAAGCGCATCCGCCGCGTGCACATCAAGGACTTCAAGAAGCAGGTCGGAGGCCTCGCCGGGTTCTGCGACCTGCTTGAAGGCGACGTGCCGTTTGCCGAGATCATCCCGGCGCTGCGCGCCATCGGCTACGATGGGACATTGGTCGCCGAGATGATGCCAGCTCGGCCGGATCTGCTGGGCAAGACCAGGAAGGCTATGGCGAAGATCCTGGCGATGTGAAGCGTCCGCTCGGCGAGCTGCCCTGTCGGCATTGGCGTTGGCGTCAGCGTCCCGCCGCCGCGAGCGCCGCCGCCTGGCGCACCAGACCCACGAATTCGCAGCGGTAGCCGTGCTCGTCGCGGCCGATGCCCGATTGTGCCAGCGCTTCGACCTGGGCGTAGCTGGCGTGGCCGCGGTGCGGGGAATCGCGCAACAGCATTCCGAACGCTGCCACCGCGGCGGCGAAGCGGAAGTCCTCGCTGGTGGCATCGACGTCGGCCACCGCGCCTTGCACCGGCACCTCCATCAGCGTGCTGGCATCGGCATCGGGGCGCTTGGAGCGCAGCTTCACCGTCATCAGCTCGTAGCCCGCGGCGCCGACCGAGCTGGGCGTGGCGGTCGTCTGGTACTTGAGCGGATCGACGCCGGCCTCGGGCAGCGGCGCTCCGGCGGGGACCAGCTCGTAGAGCGCGGTGACGGTGTGCCCGGCGCCGATCTCGCCGGCGTCCTTGCGATCGTCGTTGAAGTCGCGTGCTGCGAGCAGGCGGTTCTCGTAGCCGATCAGGCGATAGGCGCCGACACGCGCCGGATTGAACTCGACCTGGATCTTCACGTCCTTGGCGATGGTGATCAGCGTGCCCGACATCTGCTCGACCAGCACCTTGCGCGCCTCGCCCAGGGTGTCGATGTAGGCGTAGTTGCCGTTGCCGTGATCGGCCATCGCTTCCATGGTCTCGTCCTTGAGGTTGCCCTTGCCGAAGCCGAGCACCGACAGGAACACCCCGCCCTTGGCCTCGTCGACGAGCAGCCTGGTCAGGCCATCGCGGTCGCTGACGCCGACATTGAAATCCCCGTCGGTGCAGAGCACGATGCGGTTGATGCCGTCCTTCACGAAGGCCGCGTGGGCGGTGTCATAGGCGAGCTGGATGCCCGACGCGCCATTGGTCGATCCGCCCGGATGCAGCGAGTCGATCGCAGCCAGGATCCTGGCGCGGTTCGACGCAGGCGTGCTCGGCAGCACCAGGCCGGACTCGCCTCCGTAGACCACGATCGCCACGTGGTCGTCGGCGCGCAGCTGGTCGACGAGCATGTGCAGCGAGGCCTGCACCCAGGGCAGGCGGTTGGGTTCGTTCATCGAGCCCGAGACGTCGAGCAGGAAGACCAGATTCGCCGCCGGACGATGCGAGAGGTCGATGTCCTTGCCGCGCAGCGACACGCGCGCGAGCTGGTGCGACGGCTCCCATGGGCACGGCCCGACCTCGTAGTCGACCGCGAACGGCTTGTCGTCGCGCGGCGGAGCGTCGTGGTAGGGAAAATAGTTCACCAGCTCCTCGATGCGCACCGCGCCCTTCGGGGGCAGATGCCCGCCGGCGAGATAGCGGCGGACATTGGCGTAGCTGGCGGTGTCGACGTCGATCGAGAACGTGCTGAGCGGATCGTGGACGGAAGCATGGAAGGGATTGTCGCCCACGCCGTCATAGCTCTCGACCGTCGCGGAGTCATCCATCTCCTCGGAGGCGTTGACGCCGACCCGTCCGACCTGGAGTCGAGACTTCGCCATCTTACCAGAAAGCGGTGATCCACTGCCCACGGCCATGAATGCGACCTGCGGCCCCTTCACGTCGCATTCGAGTCCGGCCTGGGATTCGATGCCACGCTCCTGGAGCGGCAGGTCGAGGATTGCAATCGGCTCTACGGTCTCGTCGAGGTCCACGGTGACGGAGACGGGCATCTCCTCCTTCTTGGCGAGAGGCAAACGGCTGCCGATCGGGGGCAACTGGTGATGCACCATGGTGACGGGGACTTCTCCGCCATTCCCGGTCCCATGGGAATGGCGGATGCCATCCGGTATGATCAACGCGCAAGTCAACGCCGCAGCTGCGAGCGAGGCTCCGCCAGCGAGCATGAGCATCGAACGCGTCGGTCGCATCCGGAGCATCGACGCTGCGCGTGGCGTCCGTCCCGTGGACGCGTCGGGCGAGGTGACGACGGAAGCCGTGGATGCGGATGCGGCGAGGGCGGCGAGTCGCGCCGATCCGAGCCCAGCGCCGACCTCGGCAGCGAAGGCGACCCGCAGCGCGGTGGCTTCGACACGGATCCGCTCCACTTCCACGCGGCCTGCGGCATCAGTGACGAGCCGGCGCTCCATGGCCGCCGCCGCGGCGGGCGGCAGTTCGCCGAGGGCGTAGGCGGTGAGATCCTGATCGTGGTCGGTGTCAGCGTGCATGGGATCCTCAGGCGTTGGTGGGGGTACGTGCAGCGCGATCTGCGAATACCGGATCGGCCGCCAGCTTGGCGCGCAGCGACTGGATCGCGGTGTGGATGATGAAGCCGATGTTGCCTTCGGTGAGCTTGGTGATGCGGCTGATCTCGCGGTACGAGCAGCCACCCTGGAACTTCAGCCGCACCACCTCCTGGTGCCGGCTCGGCAGGGAGGCGAGCGCCACCAGCAGACCGGCCGAGGATTCGCTCGCCTCGATGGGCGCGGCGGGATGGGTCTCGGAAGCGGGTTCGTCGGCGGTGGCGTCCATGGGTCTCTCCGTTCGGCATCTGCGCAGGTGGTCGAGGCAGCGGTTCCTACAGACGGTGAACAGCCACTCGGCCAGGTGCGAACGCACCGCGTCCTCTGGCTGATCGCACAAGCGCATGAAGGTGTCCTGCACCGCGTCGCGCGCCGCCTCGAGATCGCCCGCCAGCCGCCAGGCATAGGCGACCAACGGGCGTTCGTAACGCGCCACCGCTTCATCGATCCAGACGATTGCCGTCATGCGTACCACGACTACGGCCGACGCGGCCGTTCCTTAGGTACTATTCAGACGGAGACCCAGCTCCGTGGTTCGCCTGAACCCGCGCATGGCATCGCCGTTGGTCTCATGGAAATCCGCCAACCGGCCTGCGGAGCCGCCGTGCCCGACCTCTGCCGCAGCGTGCGTGAAGCAGGGGCAGAGCCCCTTTAAACCGCGGCCAAAGCCGCCGGCCGCCGAGTTCTGGTTTGCGTGAACAATGGGCGCAGCCCATCACGCAAACTTTTTGGCCGGCACGGACAAAAAGAAGAACGACAAAGGCGCGCGGGGGCCCGGGGGCAGAGCCCCCGACTAAATAGCACCCGGCCGCCGAGCTCTGGTTTGGGTGAACAATGGGCGCAGCCCATCACCCAAACATTTTGGCCCGCGGCCAAAATGAAGGGCGACAAAGGCGCGCGGGGGCCCGGGGGCAGAGCCCCCGGCTATAAAGCCACCGGACGGCCCTCGGCGATGCTCTTCACCTCCGCCTCGATGATGGCGAGGCCGTCAACCGCATGCTGAGCGGTGACGGTCTCGGGGCGACGCTTCTTCGCCACGCAATCGATGAAGTACGCCAGCTCGCCTTCGTAGCCGGTCTCCGAACCGCAAGGGACGGTCTCGGACTTCCCCCCCTGCGCGAGCATCAACGGCTGCGCCCGCGCGAGATCGAAGTCGGCAGTGGCGCGCTCGAAATTCACCGTGTAACGCATCGAGAATCCGAAACCGTCGGCCATCGCCCAGCCGCCTTCGGCGACCACCAGCGGGCCGCGCTCGTACAGGTAGTGGGTGACGAGATGATCGATGGCGCCCGAAGTCTTGGCGTAGCCGCGGCTGAACACCGACGCCGGCTTGCCGAAGAGGTGGTAGACGAAGTCGGTATCGTGGATGTGCAGATCGAGCGCCGCGCCGCCCGAGAGCTTGCCGTCGCGATACCAGCCGGCCGGCATCGAGGCGACGCGGCGGAAGGTGGCGGACACCACCGTGCCGTAGCGCCGCTCGGCGACCGCCGCCTTGAGCCAGGTCCAGCCCGGCCAGAAGCGCATGCACATCGCCGGCATGAAGAAGCCCTTGGCGGCGGCAGCTGCGGCGGCGATGGCCGTGGCATCGGCGAGGTCGCGGCCGAGCGGCTTCTCGCACAGCACGTGCTTGCCGGCGGTGAGCGCTGCGAGCGCGACCTCGCGATGCGAGGTGGTGGGCAGGCAGATGTCGACCACGTCCACCTCGGGCATCGCGATCAGCTGGCGATAGTCAGAGAACCCCTTGATGCGGTCCATCGGCAGCTGCGAGACTTCGCCCGCCACCACGTTGCCGGCGGTTCCAGAGAGGTCGCCCTTGGCGCGCTTCGGGTCCATGTCCGCGACCGCGACCACCTGCGCGCCCGGCACCTTTGCGTACGCCTCGTAATGCGTCCGCCCCATCATGCCGAGTCCGATGATTCCGACCTTCACCATGGCGTTCTCCTGCGCGCCATGGTGGCGGATCCGCATCGCGCGCAAAAGCCGCGGTTCGGAAGGGAGAGCGAAATTTCCACTGGAGGTGGAGGAATGGCTTGGACGACTAGGGTGTTGGACCGTTGGAAGAGAGAAGTCTGAAGTGGGGAGACGGAAGAACGACGACGAGAGCGATACGCGTGCCTAGCTTCCTGCTTCGGTCTTCCGTCTTCCCCTTCTCACCTCATCCGCGCATATCGATCCCGCCATCCACCGTCATGGTCGTCCCGGTCATGAACGAGGATACTGAGCTGAGCAGGAAGCAGGTCGCTCCCGCGACGTCGTTCGGCAGGCCGACGCGGCCGAGCGGGCAGCCCTTCAAGACCTTGTCGCGGCCGATGCCATCCATCACGTGACCGGACATCTCGGTCTCGGTCCACGATGGCGCTATGCAGTTCACGCGGATGCGATCGGGCGCCAACTCGAGCGCCATCGATCGCATGAAGAGGATCTGCGCACCCTTCGAGGTGGCGTAGGCCGAGAACTCGGCGGAACCGCGCTGGCCGGCGGTCGAGGTGTAGATCACCATCGATCCCCCCTGCTTGGCGGCGCGCATGTGCCTGGCCGCCGCGCGCACCGCCAGGAAGGTCGAGCGCAGGTTCATCGACATGGTGCGCTCCCAGAACTCGACGCTCATCGCCTCGAGCTTCATCGGCTCGAAGATGCCCGCCGAGACCACCAGCCCGGTGAGCGGCCCGAGCTTGCGCACCGCCTCGTCCATGGCGCGGTCGAGCGCGCCGTCGGCCGCAGCGTCGGCCTTCACCGCCCAGCCCTTGCGGCCGAGCTTGACGATGTCGGCCACCACCTGGTCGGCGGCGTCTTGGCGTGAATGGAAATTGATCGTCACGTTGGCACCGGCCTTGGCCGCCATGCGCGCTGAGGCCGCGCCGATGCCGCGGCTGCCGCCGCAGATGAACACGTGCTGGGATGCGAGATCTATCATGGGAGTGGCTCGTGGGGTGGAGCCGTGGGTGATACGACAACCCGAGCCCGGTTCCAGGGGTCAGCGCGCGACGAGCCACGGCCGGTGGCCTCGGTGGCCTCTGGTGGCCTGAGGAGGCCTCGGGTCACCCGCCGTGGGGACGCAGCGAACTCGGATCCACCGGCTGGTCGGCCCGCTGGTAGCGGTAGTCCAGCGACATGCGCAAGAGGTCTGGCGTGTGGTTGTCGAGCGCGCCATGCACGGTGTAGCTGTGGAACAGCACGATATCTCCCGCGCGGTAGTCGGCCCCCAGCCAACGGCCTTCGGCGAGCGCACCGTTGCCGCCGGCGCCGATCGTCGCCACGTGGGTCAGCGGACCGGAATGGTGCGAGCCCTCCTGGAGAGCCAGCCCGCCCAGTTCACGCGGGCAGTCGCCGACCGGTATCCAGGTGGTGTAGGTGTCGGGTGTGCCGTGGATGTAGAAGAAATCCTGGTGCGGCTGGGTGGTGAATTCGAAATGCCGAGGGAAGCTGATGCGCGCGATGTTGCGCGGGTGCACCAGCACCTCGCCGTCGAGCAGGCGGGTGAACAAGGCGACCAGCTCCGGAGCGCGCGAGCAGTCGTTGAACGATGGGAGGTTGATGAGCTCGCGGTACAGCGTCATGTACTCGGTCGAGTAGTCGGGAAACGCGCCGCCGCGAAAGATGCCCTCCATCAGCGACGTCGCCTCGGCGAGCCAACCGGCATCCCGGCACAGCTGCAGGATGTCGCGTCGCACCCGCATCAGCCGCGTCGCGTCGACCAGGCCCCTGAAGAACAGGTAGCCGTCCTCGCGCAGACGGGCGCGCAGGGCGGCGTCGGATTCGTCGAGCCGTGACTCGGTGTACAGTCCATCGAGGCGGATCTCGTCGAGCAGGCGGGCGGCTGGGACCATGGGAACTCCGGTCTGGGATGGATTTGGCTGATCCGGTCGAGGAGGACCGGCCTGTGGATTGTATGCCTGAACTTATCGATGTTTTCTCGAACTAACCATGGACGCGTCGCCGAGTATTTGTACTATTCGTCAGAGATGGGCGCCCAGACCGACTACGACCCCCTGCGCCATCCCCCACGCGCCGTGCTGGCCAATTTCTATCCCTTCAGACCGGGCGAGACCGCCGGTCCGCATTGGAGCGAGAGCAACCTGCTGCTGCCGGTGACCCACGGCCGCGGCCGCGTCGAGGTCGGGCCGCGCACCTTCGAGCTGACCGCTGGCGACCTGCTGCACGTGCCCTGGGCAGCGCCCCTACGTTACTCCGCCGATCGCGAGGATCCCTTCGTGGTCATCGGCGTGCACCTGATTTACGCGCCCTGGTCGGCGCCCGCGGCCGAGCAGCCGCTGCACACCGCCGGCGACGCGGACTTCACCCGCGCCTCGATGCAGGTGCCACCCACGCCGCAACCATGGCGCGAACCCTTCGTGGTGGTGCCCGCCCCCGATTCACGCTTCTTCGACGCCGCGGCCGAGCTGGCCCACGCCTTCGAGCGCCAGGACGACCCCGACCGCGAGCCACGCCTGCGCGCGCTGGCCCTCGAGCTGCTGGTCGAATTGCGCGCCCAGCGCGCCGGGCATGCCGAGCATGCTCGGCATGCTCGGGCCGGCCTGGTGCGCGGCATGGCGTCGTGGCTCGAACTCAGCCTCGCCCGCCCGATCACCCGCGCCGAGATCGCCGCCCGCGCCGGCATCAGCGAATCGTCGCTCGCCGCCGCCTTCCGCGCGGTGACCGGCAGATCGCCGATCGACTACCTCATCGAACTACGCCTGGCCCGTGCGCGGAGACTGCTCGCCTCGGGCAACGAACCGATCGCCCGCATCGGCGAACTGGTAGGCATCCCCGACCTCTTCTATTTCTCGAAACTCTTCAAGCGCCGCATCGGCGTGTCTCCGTTGGCGTATCGCCGCCGTCGCAGGCTGTGATACATCGACCCCGTTCCCCACATGACGCTGCGCCCTCGATCCGTTGCGAAGCAACCGGGCGCCGAGGGGTGGTCGGCGGATACAATGGGCGAAGCCCATCCGCCGACGATGTCGCCGTCACGCGACATCGAACCACGACAAAGCCCGTGGGGTAGGCCCATAGGGCCGTAGGGGCAGCGCCTCTACTTGATCAAGAGATCCTGCGTATCCGTTCGGAGCGGCGGGCCGCGACGTTGCGCGGCGGGCGTTTGCGGCCGAGACCTCCATCGACCTGCTCGAGGAACTCGGCGACCCGCGCGTAGACCTGCTCGGATCCCTCGCCCTGGACGATGCAGTGCCGCGCGAAGGACATGCGCGCGAGCTCCTTGTGCTCGGCGCCGAGCAGGCCGAGCACGGTCTCGCCGCTCGAGGCGTCGACGACCGGATCGTGGTCGCCCTGGATCACCAGCGTCGGCGACACCACCTGCGGGAGCTCTGCGCGCGTCGCGCTCATCAGGCGCTCGAGCTCGTGCAGCCCGTGCACATAGTTGCGGTCGTAGTTGGTGAGCGGCCATTCAGGATGGTTCTCGATGTAATCCATGTGCCCGCGATGGATGTGCAGGAGATCGAGCAGCTTGTTCCAGCCATCCACCATCGGCGCGAGATGGCTGGCGCGATCGACCAGCTTCATCGGCGGATTGATGGCGAAGGTGCCGGCGACGGCCGCGCCCTTGCGCGCCGCGGCGAGCAGTGCGAGCAGGCCGCCGGTCGAGAACCCGCCGCACACCACGTGCTGGCAGGTATTGCGGATATAGGCGTAGCCACGGTCGAAGGATTCGAGCCAGTCGCTCCATGACACCGTGTGCAGGTGCTCGGGCGAGGTGCCGTGGCCCTTGAGACGCACGACGTAGACCGGGTAGCCCAGGCTCTGCAGGTGTTCCGCGAGCTTGCGCACCTCGCCTGGCGAGGCCAGGTACCCGTGCGAAAGCACGATGCCGAGCCGCGATTCCTTGCCAGGAAGGAAGAACGGCATGCCGGTGCCGGGATCCTTGCGATGCGGCGTCGCCGCGCAGGCGGCGTACTCCTTGGCGTAGAGCAGCTCGTCCTCGTCGCGCAGGATATCGGCGGCACGGGCGCGCAGCTGCGCATGCGGCAGGTTCACCAGCTGACGCACGCTCTTCACCACCTCGCGCAGCGGTTCGAGCTCGTTGGCAATCACCGCGAGCGTGTTCTTCAGGCGGATGTCATGGAAGGTGTGAACCTTGTCGAGCGCCTCGTGGTCGACGATGTAGTGACGATCGCGGACCTTGACCACGCCCTCGACCACCGCGAGCGCGCGGATGCTCTCGAGCACCGGGTTGGGCTCGTCGGCAATGATCGATTGCAGCCTGCCGGCAAGACTCTTGTGGCGGTGGCGGCTTCCCGACGCCTGCAGTTGGCGCGCGGCCAGGAACAGCGCGAGATGGAAGTCCTCCTGGTCGACCTTGTCGCGAGCGAGCTCACGCAGGCCGCAGCAGAACAGGTGGTCGAAGTTCACGGTCAGGCGGGTGTAGATCTCCGACATGAAGCGGTTGGTCAGACGCTGCCGCAGCGCATCGATGATGGTGCGGACCTTGGTCTCCTCGTCCATGTCGCCGAGGGCCTTGATCGCCGGCCACAGCAGGTCGCGGTAGCGCTCGAGCTGGATCGGCTTGCCGAAATAGATGCTGATGTCGGTCTTGTCGAGCAGCAGACCGCCCTCGATCATCAACTCGTCCTCGAGCCGGGCCGGCAACTCCTTGAGCATGAAACGCGCGATCCGGTAGAGCAGGTTCTTGCTCGGCCGGATCGGATAATACGTGATGTTGATCGGCACCACCGACATCTGCTCGGTCGGCAACGAATCGATCCCCGACAGATGGAAGCGCTTTTCGTAATCCTGGATCTTCGCGGTGTCGCCCCGCTGGCAGGCGTCGATGTACAGCTGCTTGTAGATCTCAGCCTGCAACGCCAGCACCGCGGCGCCGGTGTGCGGCGGTCCGACGCGGTCGGGACTGTTGATCGAGAACTTGCCCTTCTCCCAAGTCTTCTTGTCCTTGATCATCGACCCTTCGGGATAGATGACCCAGTCGTTCACGCCGCGGATGAGGTCCTGCACGATCGCGTGCTTCACGTCGGGGTCTCGCGTCGACATCGCGCCCATCGAGCGCAGGTAGGCGCCGAAGCGGCCGCGGAACAGCGAGTGGTGCGCGAGCGAATGCACATTCCGACGTGCGTAGCGGTCGATGATGTACGGCAGGACGAAGGTCTCGAAACGGGTAAAATGGTTGGCGACGAACAGGATCGGACCACGGCCGAGGTTTTGCGTTCCCTCCACGCGGAAGTGCGAGGACAGCAGCGATTCGAGTACACGGATCGCCACGCCGGTGGCGCGCCGAGTGTACGTGCCCGACTCCTGCCATGGCCCCGGCCCGACGCGATCGGACTTGCCTGCAGCGGTCTTCGGCGGCGTCGCCCCCGACGGGCTGCCGGGGGTGACGGCGAATTCGCCGCTGCGGCCCGGCTCGAGAGGGCCGGTGGTCATCGCGTCACCATGGATGTGACTCTGCGCGGAGCGACTCGATGGCCTGCATCGCCGTCAGTCCTTCGGGCCGACCCAGGCGATGCCCTGCTCGAGCCACTTCATATCGCCTGCCAGCACCTGCTTGGCCACCGAGTTCATCAGCTTGTCGTCGTTGTTGCCCAGCGACTTGAAGTGGTGCTCGACGCGGCGCGCGGCGTCGCGACAGAAGAGATCCGCGAGCGCGATCGGCGTCTGGCCCTGGCCTTCGTCGGAGAGCGCCTTGGCGTAGCTGCAGGTCGCGGCCATGGCGAACAGCTCGGTGCCGATGTCCATCAGATGGCCGAGGATGACCTGCTTGCGCTCGAGTTTGTCGCGGTAGAGGCCCATGTAGTGGAAGATCGTTCGCGCCAAACGGTGGGCGGTCGAGTGCGCGTACTGGTAATGGCTGGCGAGCGCGCCCATCTCGTCGTGCTGCGACCACAGGCTCGAGTTCACCCACTGATTGAGGTACCAACCGCTGTAGAACGACGCGAGCTTCGCGCCGGCCTTCATCTTCACGCCGACCGGATTGTTCTTCAGGATGTCGGTCGCTAGCTTGAGGTGCGGATCCATCGCCTCGCGCGCAAGGAACAGCTTCATGATCTCGGAGGTGCCCTCGATGATCATGTTGATGCGGCAGTCGCGCATCATGCGCTCGACCGGATACGGCGCTTCGCCGCGCCCCTTGAGCGACGAGGCCTTCTCATAGCCCCGTCCGCCGCGCATCTGCATGGTCATGTCGACGATCTTCCAGGCCATCTCCGAGCAGAAGAGCTTGGCCATCGCCGCCTCGATGCGGATGTCCACGTCGTGCTGATCGGCCCAATGCGAGGTCAGCCAGCTGACCGCCTCCATGGCCAGGGTGGTCGATGAGATGAAGGCGAGTTTTTCCCGGCCCGCCTCGTGCTGGCCGATTGGCAGGCCCCACTGCACGCGCTCGTTGCCCCAGCGGCGGCAGATCGATAGGCACTGCTTGGCCATGCCGGTGCACGCGGCGGGCAGGGTCAGGCGGCCGGTGTTGAGCGTGGTCAGCGCGAGCTTGAGGCCCTTGCCCTCGCCCCAGAGCACGTTCTCGACCGGTACCTTCACGTCGTTGAACTTGATCAGGCCGTTCTGGATGGCGCGGATGCCCATGAAATCGCAGCGGTGGGTGACCACGATGCCAGGCATCGATTTCTCGACCACCATGGCGGTGATCTGCTGGCGCTCCTTGCCGTTGACGATCTTCGGGTCGGTCTTGCACATCACGACGATGAGGTCGGCGATCGGGCCGTTGGTGCACCACAGCTTCTCGCCATTGATCAGGAAGTGCTTCCCGTCCGGCGTCTTGGTCGCGGTGGTGATCATCTTCGAGGGGTCCGAGCCGACCGAGGGCTCGGTGAGCGCGAAGGCCGAGATGGCGTTCTTGCGGAAGCGCGGGAACCACTGCTTCTTCTGCGCCTCGGTGCCGAAGAGCTTCAGCGGCTGCGGCACGCCGATCGACTGGTGAGCCGAGACCAGCACCGCGGTCGAACCGCAGTGGCTGGCGATCATCATCATGGTGCGGTTGTAGTTGACCTGCGAGAAGCCGAGGCCGTCGTACTCCTTCGGCACCTTCATCGCGAACACGCCCATCTCGAACAGGCCCTTGATGACGTGGTCGGGGATGGTGCGGCTGGCGTCGACTTCCTCGGCGTCGAGGTTGGCCAGGAGGAAGGCCTCGACCTTGGCCACGAACTCATCGCCGATCTTCTTGTCCTCGGGCGTCTGACGCGGGAACTTCTTGAATGACGAGGTGTCGAAGGTGCCCATGAACAGCTGCTGGGCGAAGCTGGCCTTGGTCCACTGCGACTCGCGTGCCGATTCCGCGACCTCCATCGCCTGGCGCTTGTCCTCGCTCATCTTCGAGGTGTCGATGACCATCTCCTGGTCGCCGTCCTGGTGGCGCTTGGCGTGGTCGCGGGCGGCGCCGGACTGTTCGGCCTTCTTCTCGTCGTTCTTCTTCTGGTCGAGGTCGGCAGGCATGGGTTTCTCCCTGGTTCAGCGGGTCGCAAGCTTCGAAAACTTGGAAAGAGATGGACGGAACAGGACGATCAGCCGTCAACGGAGGCAGGGCTGAAGAAGCGGTCACCGCGGGCGGCCATGCCCACCAACAGCTCTGATGGCTTGAAGCGCATGCCGTGGCGATCCTGTAGGCGGCGCAGGCGATCGACCACGGTCTTCACGCCAAGCTGGTCGGCGTAGTGCAACGGTCCACCGCGCTGCGGCGGGAAACCGGTACCCATGACCATGGCGAGGTCGAGGAAGGCTGGCTTGGCGATGACCTTCTCCTCGAGGCAGCGTGCGGACTCGTTCACCATGGTCAGCATGCAGCGGTCGAGGATCTCCTCGGGGGTCAAGGCCCGGGGAGTGACGCCCAGCTTGTCACGCACCGACTTCACGGCAGGCGAGATCTCAGGGTTAGGCACGCGCCTGCCCTTGTCCTGGTGCAGATAGAAGCCGCGCTTCGCCTTCGCCCCCAGCAGCTTCAGATCGTGCGAGATGTGCTCGAGGACGGGAGCCACGTTCATGCGCTCGCCGTAGCCCATGGCCAGGATCTTCGCGACCTTGGCGCCGACGTCGATGCCGACCTCGTCGGTCAGGGTGAACGGACCCATCGGCATGCCGAAGCGGTACATGACCTTGTCGATGAGCTCGAGATCGCCGCCTTCCTGGAGCATCCAAGCGGCCTCGTTCATGTATGGCAACAGGATGCGGTTGACCAGGAATCCAGGGCAGTCCTTCACCACCACCGCGGTCTTGCCGAGCCGGCGCGAGAGCGCGACGATGGCGGCCACCGCCTCGGGGCTCGAAGCGGCGCCGGGGATGACCTCGACCAGCGGCATGCGGTTGACCGGATTGAAGAAATGCATGCCGACGAAACGCTCGGGATGCCTCAGCGCGCGGCCCATCTCGCCGATCGACAGCGATGAGGTGTTGCTGGCGATGAAGGCCTCGTCGCGCACGTGGTTCTCGAGCTCGGCAAGCACCTTCTTCTTCACGCCCATGTCCTCGACCACCGCCTCGACGATCACGTCGGCGTGGCGGAAGCCGTTGAAGTCGACCGTGCCTGAGATGCGCTGCATGCGCACCGAGGCGTCTCCCTCCTTGAGCTTGCGGATCTTGACCAGGGCGCGGTTGTACTCGTTCGCGGTGTGGAAGGCCTTGGCGACCGCATCCCACGAGATGTCCTTCACCCGCACCGCCAGGTCACGGTCGGCGAACAGCCAGGCGATGCCGCCGCCCATCACGCCCGCGCCGAGCACCGCTGCGCTGGTCATGGCCTTGGCTGGATCGCTGCCGGATTTCGGCGCCTCGATCTTCTTCAGCGCCTCGCTGGCGAAGAAGCAGTCGATCAGGCATTTGCATTCGCTGGTCGGCGCGAGCTCGGAGAACGCCTCGGCCTCGCGCTGCAGCCCAGCCTCGATGCCGCCACCGTAGGTCTGACGCACCACTTCGAGCGCCTTGAACGGCGCGGGCATGCCGCGCGACTTCTTGCGCAGCAGCTTCCTCGCGCCGCGGTACAGCAACATCCGCCCGAAGGGATTGCCTTCGAGCATCTTCGAAGTGCCGTGCGGCTTGCGGTTCGCGCGCAGGGCGTCGCGCCCTTCCGAGGTCAAGCAGCGCGCGATGAAGCGCGGCAGTTCGATGTCGAGGAAGGCGCGCGCGACGCAGGCGTCGGCGAGACCCGCCTTGAACGCCTTCGGCCCATTGAGCGGCTTGCCTGCGAGGATCATGTCGAGCGCCTGCTTCGGCCCGACCAGGCGCGGCAGGCGCTGCGTGCCGCCCCATCCGGGCAGGATGCCGAGGGTCACCTCGGGCAGTCCGATAGAGGTCTTCTCGGCGTCGGTGGCCAGACGGAAGCTGCACGCGAGCGCGAACTCGCAGCCGCCGCCCAGGCAGGCTCCGTCGATGACCGCGATGGTGGGGAAGGGCAGGTCGTGGACGCGCTGGAAGAGCAGCTGCCCGGCACGCGCCTTGGCCACCGCGTCGGCGGCGATGGTGATGTTCTGCAGCTCGCGGATATCCGCGCCGGCGATGAACACGTCTGGCTTGCCGCTGACGAACGCCAGGACCTTGATGTCGGCGCGTTTCGCCAACGCGTCGAGCAGATCACCGAGCTCGAGGATGACCGACGCCGAGAACTTGTTCACCTTCTCGCCGGGCAGATCGAAGACCACCTTGCCGACGCCTTCGCCGTCCACGCTCAGCGTGAAGGCAGGCTTGTCGTTCCTGCGCACGACACCGGTGCCGACGTCATGGCGACCCTCGACGGAGTCGGCCTCGGCGGTCCTGATTGCGTTGCCAGCCATGTGTTCAGCCATGTGCGATCCTTCCATGCCCCAGATAGTCCACGACGACAACCCACCCACCTTCCGACTGAGACCAGACACTGCTCGACTCGACTAGGCGGCCTCGATCGCCAGGGCCGCGCCCTGGCCGCCACCGATGCACAACGTGGCCAGGCCGCGCTGCATGCCACGGCGGCGCAGCTCCCGCAGCAGCGTGATCACCAGCCGGGCACCGGTCGCGCCCACCGGATGGCCGAGCGCGATCGCTCCGCCGTTGACGTTGAGCCGATCGCGATCGATCGCGCCCAGCGCCTTGTCGCGGCCGAAATGCTTGCGCGCGTAGTCGTCGGACGCGAAGGCGCGCTCGCAGGCGATGACCTGGGCCGCGAACGCCTCATTGAGCTCGATGAGGTCGAAGTCGCGCATCGCCAAGCCGGTCTTGTCGAGCAGCTTGGCGGTGGCGTGCACTGGCCCGATGCCCATGCGCCGGCCTTCGACCGCGGCGTAGGCGTACTCGCGCAGGTAGCCCAGCGGCTTCAGTCCGAGCTCCTTGGCCTTCGACTCGCTCATCACCAGCACCGCGGCGGCGCCGTCGGTCAGCGGGCAGGCGTTGCCGACCGTGACCGTGCCCGCGACCTTGTCGAAGTACGGCTTCAGCTTCGCCAGCGCGGCCAGGTCCTGGTTGGCGCGCGGGCCATCGTCCGCCGACTGCATCGCATCGTATTTGGGTGGCACCGGGATCGGGATGATCTCCTCGCCCAGCCGGCCCTCGGCCTGGGCCTTGAGCGCGCGCTGGTGGCTCATCAGCGCGTACTCGTCCTGGTCTTGGCGGGAGGCGTGGAATTCGCGCGCCAGGATCTCGGCGGTCTGACCCATGTTCAGTCCGCACACCGGGTCGGTCAATCCAACCTGCACGCCGATGATCGGCGTCAGGTACTGCGGCCGGAAGCCCATCCAGGTCTGCAGCTTCTGGCCGAAGGTCTTCGCCTTCATCAGATTCCCGAACAGCTGGGTCATCTTGCGGCCGTAGATCAGCGGGATGTTGGACATCGATTCGGTGCCGACCGCGAGGTAGATCTCGCCCTCGCCGGAGAAGATGCGGTTCGCGGCGGTGGTGATCGCTTCCATGCCCGACGCGCAATTGCGATGCACGGTCGAGGCGATGGTGGTGATCGGCAATCCCGCCTTCAGCGCGATCACGCGCGCGACGTTGGCGGCCTCGATGGGCTGGGCGACGTTGCCGACGATCACCTCGTCGATGCGGTTGACCGGGAAGTCGGTGCGCACCAGCAGCTCACGCAGGGCGCGCGCCGCGAGATCATCCGCCGATGAACCCGCGAGCGGGCCGCCCGCCTTGCAGAAGGGCGTGCGCAGTCCGTCGATGATCGCCAGGCGTTCTCTCATGGCTTGTCCTTTCCCGCGAGAGCGGGGCGTGCCGGCGATGCCTTCGCGGCGGGGGCGTCGCTGCCCTCCTCCGGTCCGGCGTACATGGATTCGATGAGGTCCTTGTTGCGCTCGGCAACGATGTGGCGGCGCAGCTTCATGGTTGGGGTCAGCTCGTCGCCTTCGACGGTCGGGGCGTCAAGCACCATGCGCCAGCGCCGGATCTGCTCCCAGTGATCGAGCTTGGCGTTCACCGTGGCGATGTGCGCGTCGATCTCGGCGGAGATCTCGGGCGAGGCCAGGAACGTCTCGTCGCTGACCAGGCCCTTGCCGAGTGCCGCCTTGCGGCGGTGGACGGCCTCAAGATCCGGGAATAGCAGGCACGAGACGAAGCGGCGGCTCTCGGCGACGACCATCGCCAGGTCGACGAGCTCGTGATCGGCGAGGGCCTGCTCGATCGGCACCGGACAGACGTACTTGCCGTTCGAGGTCTTGAACTGCTCCTTGATGCGACCGGTGATCGAGAGGAAACCGTCGGCGTCGAGCTCGCCGATGTCGCCAGTATGCAGCCAGCCCTCGGGGTCGATCGCCTTGCGCGTGGCCACTTCGTCGTTGTGGTACCCACGCATGATGTTGGGGCCGCGGGCGAGGATCTCGCCCTTTTCGCCGATGCGCACCTCGACGCCGGGGTAGATCTTGCCGACGCTGCCTGGCTTGCAGTGCTCGGGGCAGTTCACCGCCAGGCAGGGCGAAGCCTCGGTGAGCCCGTAGCCGACGAACACCGGCAGGCCGACGTTGCGCAGGAAGCGCTCGAGGCTGGGCGCGAGCGCGGCTCCGCCCACCACCAGGTAGCGCAGGTTGCCGCCGAGCGCGGCGCGCAGCTTCTTGTAGACCAGCGCGTCGGCGACGCCGACCGACCAGCCGTGGTGCGCAGCGGGGGCCTCCTCGCCGGCCATGTCCAGAGCCCAGCGGCCGAGGCGTTTCTTGAAGCCGTGTGCGTCCGCGACCTGCTTCTCGATGCGCGCGTGCAGCTTCTCGATCAGGCGCGGCACCATGGTCATCACCGTCGGCTTGACCTCGCGCATCAGTTCGCCGATCTTCTTGATGTCGTCGGCAAAATACACCGGCACGCCCTGGGCGACGTAGTTGTACATCACCATGCGCTCGAAGACGTGCGCGAGCGGCAGACAGCTGAAGGCGCGATCGTGGGCGGGGTCGACCGGGAAGCGCTCCATCGCGCCATGCACCTGAGATATCAGGTTGCGGTGCGTCAGCACCACGCCCTTGGGCACGCCCGTCGAGCCGCTGGTGTGGATGATGGTCGCGACGTCGGTCGGCTGGACCTGCTGCCTGATCCTGCTGTAGAGCCCAGCATCCTGTTCAGACGCCTTGTCGCCGAGCTCGAGCAGCGCCTTGTGATCGATCACGTTGCGGCCGTGCGGCGAGACCACGCCCTTGACGATGATCTTGTCGAAGATGCCTGCGTGCCGCGAGGCCACCTGCCACTGCTCGTCGCCGACCACGATCAAGAAGCGCATGCCCGAATTGCGCGACTCGAATGCCAGGTTGTCGTCTGAGAGGTTCGGGAAGAGCGGCACCGAGACCCCGCCCGCGCACATGATCGCGAGATCGGCGATCAGCCAGGTGGGCGAGGGCGCGGCGAGGATGCCGACCGACTCGCCATGGCGCAGGCCGAGGCGCCACAGGCCCAGGCTGGTGCGGCGCACCTGCTCGCAGAACTGCTCGGTCGACACGCTGCGCCAGTAGCCGGCCTCGCGGTAGTTGAAGGCGTAGCTTCCCGCGAAGCTGGCGAGCACCGACTGCAGCAGCTCGGGAAGTGTCGAAAATGAGATGCGCGGCGCGTTGCGCTGCTGCCAGTCCATAGCTGGACTCCCACCGGAGGATACATCCAAAACCCTGTTCCCACAAGAAATAGCATCTGCTTTGCACGGTGTGGCCGATTGTCGAACCATCCCCGAAAGCGGGAAATGGTACAACCCGAGGGTAAGCACCATGCGAGGTCTTCTCCCCCGGATCCAGCCTCGATCACGGTTCATAAAACCGCCCCAGGCGGCGTCCGTGACGGTCGTTTGTCCTTGCGTCCACCGCAGCTCCGGGCTATCGAGGCTGATCCATGTTCACCTTCTCGATGACCGTCCAACTGCACCACACCGACGCCTACGGCATCCTCTTCTTCGCCAACCAATTCATGTTCTGCCACGACGTCTTCCAGGCATGGCTGGCATCCGAGGGCCTGGCCATGGCGAAGAACCGCCAGCTCGCGCGCTTCGTGGCGGTGGTGGTCCACGCCGAGTCGGATTTCAAGGCGCCGATAGAACTCGGCGACCAGCTCGAGATGCGCCTGATCACCACGCGGGTCGGCACCACCTCGTTCACCAACACCATCGCCATCCGCAACCAGCGCAGCGTCGAGGTCGGCTCGAGCACCGTGGTCATGGTCACGATCGATCCCCACACCGCGGCCAAGATCCCCATCCCCAAGGAGCTGCGTGAGGCGCTCGAGGGGAACCAGGCGTGAGCCCCAGGCGCTCGCGGCCAGGCGTCGGTGCGGTGATGATCGTCGGCCACCGCGGAGACAGCGCCGGTCATCCCGAGAACACTGCCGTGGCGTTCGATGCGGCACTCGCCGGCGGAGCCGATGCCATCGAGCTCGATCTGCGCCTCACCGCCGACGGTACGGTGGTGGTCTGCCATGACGCCAACCTCGCCCGCTTCGGAGGCGGCCGGCGGCCGCTCTCACGCCGCATGCTCGACGACCTGCGCGACGTCGACATGGGTACGTGGTTCTCGCCCAGATTCTCCTCCGAACGTCTGGTGACCCTCGACGAGCTGCTGCGGCGCTACGCTCCGCGCGCCACCCTGCTGCTCGAGCTCAAGGGGTCGACCGGTCCGTTCGGAGAACGAGTCAACCGCAAGCTATGCCTGGCGACGGTCGAGGCGGTGGCGAAGGCGGAGGCGCACCAGCGGGTGATGGTACTCTGCTTCAACGCCTCGCTCCTCGCCGAGGTCGCGCGCCTGGACCCGCGCCTGCGCCTGGTGCTCAACCGCATGCGCCAGCCGGCGCGATTCGACTCTTGGCTCGCCCGCCAGCCGCCGCTGCACGCGATCGACATCGACCGCAAGCGCCTGACCCGCCCGTTCGTTGAATCCTGCCATCGCTCCGGCCTGCGGGTCTTCACCTGGAGCTGCAACGACGCGAGCGCCGCCGACCGCGCGCTCGCCAGCGGCGTGGACGGGATCCTCTCCGACCGGCCGGCCTGGCTGGTCTCGCATCTCCGTCTCCGCGGACGGTGACGACTGACGAGGTGCGGCGCGCGGCCCCGGCCGGACCCTGGCCAGAGCGTCATTCCCGAGTCTAATCCGGCATGCACGCCATGGCGCGCGAATTCTCACTACTGAACGATCGCTTCGACCTGCTGGTGGTCGGCGGCGGCATCTATGGCGCGTGGATCGCCTACGATGCGGCGCTGCGCGGGCTGCGCACCGCGCTGGTCGAGCGTGATGATTGGGCCGCCGGCACCTCGAGCGCCTCCTCGAAGCTCATCCACGGCGGGTTGCGCTATCTCGAATACGGTCAGCTCGCCCTGGTGCGCAAGGCGCTGGCCGAGCGCAGCAGGCTGTTGCGCCTCGCGCCGCATCGCGTGCGACCGCTGCGTTTCCATCTGCCGGTATACCACGATTCGCGCGCCGGCCGCATCATGCTCGAGCTGGGGCTCTCGCTGTACGATCTGCTCGCGGGCACGCGTTCTGGCGCTCCGGCGCACCGCGCATACTCGCGCGATGGCCTGCTCGAGATCTGTCCGTTCCTGCGCCGCGACGGCCTGCGCGCCGGGTTCGCCTACGCCGACGCCAGCGAGGACGACGCGCGCTTCACTCTCGAGATCGTCGCGGGGGCGGCCGCCGCTGGCGCGGTGGTGGTGAATCACGCCGAAGCGACCGGCTTGCTGGCCGACGGAGCGCGCGTCGATGGCGCCACCGTGCGCGACCGGCTCGATGGCCGTGCCTGCGAGGTACGCGCCGAGGTGACGGTGGCGGCGGTCGGGCCCTGGCTCGGCCCCCTGCTGGAGCCGGTGGGCGCTCCCGTCCCCTCGGTGCGCATGACCAAGGGCGTGCATCTGGTCATGCCACCGCTGCCCGCCGCACTGCGTGGTGGCCGTGGCACGGTCGGCAACGACAGCGTCAGCGATCTCGGCAAGGAACTCGGCGACGATCGCGCCCTGCTGCTCACCGCGCGCACTGACAAGCGCGTGTTCTTCCTGATCCCGTGGTACGGAGCGACCCTGCTCGGCACCACCGATACCGACTGGCGCGGCGACGCGCGCGACGCCGCGGTGGAGCCCGCGGACGTCGCCTACCTGCTGCGCGAGACAGCTCTCCGCTGTCCCGGCCTGCGCTGGTCGCGCCGCGACGTGCGCGGCTGCTTCGTGGGCGTCAGGACGCTTCAGGGACCGCCACCCGGCCACCCGGCCTCACCATCCGGGACATCGGCATCGGCGGCGACGCGCGAATGGACGCTCGCCGAGCCGCGCGAGCGCCTGCTCGCGCCGATTGGCGGCAAGTTCACCTCCGCGCGGGTCGAGGCGGCGCTCACCGTCGATCGCGTGGCGGGGGTGCTCGGTCGGCCGGCCGCGACATCCATCACCTCCGAACGCGACTTTCCCTGGAAGCCGCGCGGTGATTTCCCGGAGTGGCTGGCCGCGACCGAGCGCGTCGGCATCGCGCTCGGGCTCGATCCCGGCTGCGCCGCCGCGAGCGCCCGGCGCCATGGCTCGCGCGTGGGCGGGCTGCACCGCCTGCTCGAAGAGCGCCCCGGTCTGGCCGCGCGCATCAGCGAGCACGCACCTTTCTGCCTCGCCGAGGCGTCATACGCGGTTACCGCCGAGATGGCCCGCTCGCTCGATGACGTGCTGCGCCGGCGCGTGCCAGCCGGGATCCTCTGCCGCCTCGGCCGCAAGGAAGTCGCGCGGGTGGCGACGCTGATCGGACCCGAACTGGGTTGGAACGCGGCGCGCGCGGACGAGGAGGCCACGGCGTGGCACGAGCGCTCGCTCCAGACCCTGAGGATGGCGGGGTTGGAAGACTGAAGTCAACCCGCTTTGCGGGCGCGCTTCATCTGGACTCGCGGCACCCCCCTAACGTGGACACCTGATGCGGCGGCACCAGACGCGGCAGAGCCTGATCTTGCAGACGACATGGCGGCGGATGGCGCTCTGGCCCGGGTAGCGGAGCGCGTGCCGACGTAGTGCGACAGGCCCTCGAGCGAGAAGTCGGCGATGTGCTCGGCGGTCTTACGTACCTGCTCGGCGGTGAAGCGCAGGTCGGGATAGAGGCGCGCGATGATCGGCCGCGAATGGCGGTAGAACACGCATTGGCCAACGATGCTGATGGCGCAGAGCCTGATCGTCTCGTCGGGCGCGCGCGGGCCGATCAGCTCGCGGATCAGGCGCTGCAAGGCGTCGAAATGCGGACGGATGCTGCGCTCGATCAGGTCGTCGAGCACGCCGGTCGGCTCGACCATCTCGCGCGCCATCAGCTTGGCGTGCCAGGCCGGCCGTCCTTCGTCGAGGATCCGTCCGAGCAGGGCATGGATGTACAGGCGCAGGCGCGCGGCCGGCGCGGCCTTGCTGACGCTGGACGTGTCCTTCGCCCGTGGTTGGCTCGCCTGCAGGTGGCCAGCGACTTCATCGCTGCCGGCGCAGCTGTGCGCATACAGGAAGACCGCGTGATAAAGCCCACGTTTATCGCCGAAATGGTAGTTCACCGCGGCGATGTTCGCCTCGGCGCGCTGGCAGATCTCGCGCACCGTGGCGTTCTGGAAGCCGTGCTCGGCGAAGATCTCGCCGGCGGCCTCGACCAGGCGGTCGGGCGTGGAGACCGATCCGGAATCCTCAGTGATCGGCAAGGACGGCAGCGGAGGCGGGGCAGGGCGTTTCATGGCTGAGCTACCTTGAGGCTGCGGTTCAAACAGGACATTAAAACATCTGTTTGAAAGTCAATATCGGCCGGGGGCCGGCGACATCTTCGGTGAATCATCATCGCCGATGGTATCCGCCGATCGTCACTCGGCGCCCGCCCCATTGCGGAGCGATGGGGCTCCAGGAGTGAGGTGCTTTTCCACCCCTGCGGCCGCCAAGTCCTGATTTCCTGAACAATCTGCGAAGCAGATCATGAAAAATTTCAGTCCTCCCGACGGACAGAAGGAAGGACGACAATGGCCGTGGGAAAACGGGGGCAGCGCCCCGCACACAAGTCATGCTGGAGGAGATTGCTTCTGCCGACGGATGCCGGCGACTTGAAAAGCGAAGCCGATGATCGCGGCCAGGATGCCGGCGCTGAAGGCGATGAGGCGGACATGGTGGTCGTCGGCCCCCTGCTGGGTGATGATGGCGGTGCCCTGCACGACCAGGAAGCCGCCGAGCACCGCGGTCTGCAGGGCCGCCCAGAAGGGGGCGGCGATCCAGCCGGCGATGAAGCCGATGACCGCACCGATGATCATCAGCGCGAGCGTCAGCCACGGCCAATCGAGATAGAGTCCGGGCAAGGACATCACCATCAACCCAAGCAGCGCGCCGGCGAGGCCGAGTTGGAGCTTGTAGAGGAACCAGCCGAGCGCGAATCCGATCAGCAGCGCGATCAACGAGCATACCACCAGCGCCACCCGCAGCGTCTCGCCGTCGGCCGATGGCGCTATGCCATGCAGCGGCCCCATCCCGTACTGCCACATCAGCATCGCGGCGTACGCCCCCGACAGGAATCCGATCGCGAGGCGCAGGAACCGGTACCCGAAGAACAACGGCACCACCGCCACGATCAGCAGCAGCGCCCCCACCAGCGGAGAAACCCCCCGCAACCGCGTCAGATCGTGCCGCCGCTGCGCATCCGCGATCAGCGGCACATCCCCTCCGCCCCCCTGCTCCGCCACCGCCCCCTGCTTGACGCGCTCGCCCACATCCTCTGCCGCCATCAGCGATGGGATGGAACCCATCGCCAACATCACCAGCGCCAGAACCGACAACACCGCACGCATACTCGGGAAAGCGATCGTCATGATGACCTCCTTCGAAGTATGGAGCCCCTAGCCACGATGACAGGCCAGTCACCCAGAAGCTTCTCGTACAAGCACACGCCCATTAGGGCGGCTCCGCCGCCCCGACCGCCGAGTCCTGGTTTGCGTGAACAATGGGCGCAGCCCATCACGCAAACACCCTGGCCGCATAGCGGCCAGGGTGAAGGACGACAAAGGTCGTTGGGGGGTTTGGGGGGCGCCAGCCCCCCGATTATCAACCCGCGGCCTTGCGCACCTTGGCCTTGTCGGATTCGCCGGCGTTCTCGTTCGCCGCCGCGCGATCGGCCTTCATCTCGGCCACCGTCTTGGTGTGGATGCGCACCGCGCCCGCATAGCCCTCGCGGGTCGCGATCAGGGTGCCCTTGCGCTTGGCTTCGGCGAGGCGCTTCTTCGCCTCGGCGATGCCGGTCTTGTACTGCGGCAGCCACTTGGCCTGGGCGACCAGCATCTCGTCGGCCATCTGCCAGACCTCGGGCGGATTGCACACCGCGCCGATGAGCGGATCCATGAGCATCGCCTGCTTGAGCAGCTCGACGTCGCCAGTGACCGCGGCCTTCACCGACATGCGCTGAACGTTGATCGAGGCGGTGCACACTGCGGCGCAGCCGAGCGGCAGGTCGCCGATGATGGGGATGTTCATGCCGCTGCGATCGACGTAGCCGGGCACCTCGACGATGGCGTCGGGGGCCAGGTTGGTGATGCAGCCGCGGTTGATGACGTTGAAATGGCCGCGGTAGATGCGCCCGGTCTCGAGACCCTCGATGATGTACGAGCCGTGCTCCTCGCCCCGGTTCTCGGGCTTGAACTTCATCGGCTCGGCCTTCATCCAGTTCGGGAAGTCGGTCTCGAACCAGCTGCGGCCCTCGGTGCAGACGCGCAGGTAGCCGCCGGTCTCGCCGTTGATCCAGCATCCGGTGTCGATCCACTTCGAGATCTCGCTCGGGCGCTTGCGGTACCAGGGCACGTACTCGCTGAGGTGGCCGTTCGATTCGGTGCTGTAGAAGCCGAAGCGGCGCATCATGTCGATGCGCACCTTCTCGGTCTTGTTGAAGTGCGGGTTCTTCTCGAAGGCTTCGAGCAGGCCGGGGAGCAGATCCTTGCCCTTGTGCGAGGCCTTGATGTACCAGGTCTGGTGGTTGATGCCGGCGGCGACGATGTCGACCTCGTGCTTCTTGAGGCCGAACGCCGAGGCGATCTGGTGGTGTCCGCCCTGCACGCCATGGCAGAGGCCGACGCACTTCACGCCGCCGTGGACGTTCGCCGCCCAGGTCAGCATCGCCATCGGGTTGGCGTAGTTTAGGAGCAGCGCATCGGGCGCCGAAACCTCGCGGATGTCCTTGCAGAAGTCGAGCATCGCCGCGATGCCGCGCTGGCCGTACATGATGCCGCCGGCGCAGAGGGTGTCGCCCACGCACTGGTCGACGCCGTACTTGAGCGGCACGTCGATGTCGGACTGGAAGGCCTCGATGCCGCCGATGCGGGCGACGCAGAAGACGTACTTGGCGTCCTTCAGGGAGGCGCGCCGGTCGAGCGACGGGGTGATCTTGACCTTCAAGCCGTTGGCGGCGATGTCGCGCCTGGCCAGCTGGGTGACCATGTCGAGGTTCTGCTTGCTGATGTCGTGGAAGGCGACCTCGATGTCCTTGAACTCGGGCACCGCGAGCAGGTCGCGCAGCAGACCTCGCGTGAATCCGATCGAACCGGCGCCGATGAAGGCGATCTTGAAGGACATGGGGTCAGGCTCCTGGGCAGAGGTTTGCAGAGTTGGTGGAGATGGGGTCGGAGGCGGGTTCGGAAGCGGAAAGCGCGGAAACCATGGGTTTATGGTATTTCTGGGCTCGATTATAGGATGCGGGAGCATGGCCAAACAGGAAAGACGTGCGAGTCATGGTAATTCCGTGCTTTCCCGGCTCGATGCCCTGGCCGTGCGCATGCGCCATTTCCGCACGCTTCCGCGGCTGCCCTGGGTCCGCTCCTGGAAGTCTCCCCTCCCGGCGATCGTAACCGCCTGGGGCGTCGAGCGTCGCATCGCTCCGACGCACTACGACTGGCATGGCCTGAAGCGCGGGTCGGCGGAGTTCGTCCTGTTCCAGTATACCCTGGCCGGCGAGGGGATGCTCACGTACGAGGGCGCGACGCGGCCCGTCAGACCTGGACAGGCACTGGTGCTGTTCTTCCCCCACGACAACCGCTACTGGCTGCCGCCGCAGGGCGACTGGGAATTCTTCTTCCTGTGCCTGAGTGGTGCCGAGGTCGTCTCGGCCGTGCGCGAGACGGTGCGCGTCGTCGGCCCCCTCATAGACCTGGCTCCGGATTCGCGGGCGGTGGTGCGCGCGGCCAACACCTGCTCCGACATCCTCGGCGGCAAGCTGTCGTCGGTGCACGAGCAGAGCGCGCGTGCCTACGGCATCGCCATGGCGCTGCT
This sequence comes from Planctomycetota bacterium, assembly GCA_038231435.1. Classification (GTDB taxonomy): domain Bacteria; phylum Planctomycetota; class UBA11346; order UBA11346; family UBA11346; genus JACCZE01. The sequence goes on along the minus strand of JBBRLJ010000015.1, from coordinate 11,409 downwards.
CGAGCACGCCAAGCCCGACGCGCCGCCGATCGAGGCTGATCCGCAGCTGGCGCGGGCGGTGGAGTACTGCCGCGAGCACCTGGCAGAGGACATCGGCGTCAACGATATGGCGAAGGCCGCCGGCTACAGCCGCTACCATTTCACGCGCCTGTTCAAGGCCGCCTACCGCGCGACGCCCAACGATTTCCTGGTCGAGCTGCGCGTCAGCGCCGCCGCCCAGCTGCTGCGCGACGGCGACCGGTCGGTGAAGGACGTCGCCGCCGCATGCGGCTACGCCGATCCCGCGTACTTCTGCAAGGTGTTCCGCAGGTCGATCGGCGTGTCCCCTGGCGTGTTCCGGGACAGCGGCATGTACGGCGGTTGATGGCGCATCCGGATCGAACCGCTGCGTCTGCTCAAGCTTGCGCCGCCCAGCCCCTCGCTGTGATGCGCCCATGCCCGATCCCATGATCGCCATCGACCATCTCACCAAGAGCTACGGGACCTTCACCGCGGTCTCGGAGCTGTCGCTACGCGTGCCCGAGGGCGAGCTCTTCGCGCTGCTGGGGCCCAACGGCGCCGGCAAGACCACCGCGATCCGCATGCTCATGGGCGTGCTCAAGCCGACCTCTGGCACCGCGCGCATCGCCGGACTGGATTGCTTCTCGAAGCGCGTCGAGGTCATGCGCCTGGTCGGCCACGTTCCCGACGAGCCGGTGTTCCACGACTACCTCACCGGCCGTGAGATCATCCGCTTCGTCTCGGGCCTGCACGGCCTGGCGCAGGCCACCGCCCTGCGCCGCTCCGACGAGCTCGCCGGGCGGCTCGAACTGCGCGACGCCCTCGACGAGTACGCAGTGAACTACTCCAAGGGCATGAAGAAGAAGCTGGCGCTGATCCTCGCGCTTCTGCACGAGCCGCGCCTGCTGATCCTCGACGAGCCGACCAACGGCCTGGATCCGTACGCCACGCGCGAGCTGCACCTGCTGATGCGCGAGCAGGTGGCCGCGGGCAACACCGTCTTCTTCAGCACCCATCTGCTCGACCAGGTCGAGAAGCTGTGCTCGCGCGTGGCCATCCTCGCACGCGGCAGGGTGGCGGCCGAGGGCACGCTCGACGAGCTGCGGGCGCGCGTCGCGGGCGACAACACCCTCGAGCAGATCTTCTTCGCCGTCACCGGCGGCGCACCCCAGGCCTCGCACGATGCGGCGCTGACTCCTGCCGTTCCAGACGGCGGAGCTCCGCCGGCATGACGGCGCCGCGGCCTCCAGGTACCGCGCGGCCGCCGATGCGAAGCGCCGCGCCAGCGCCGGAGCCGCGCAGGACGGCAAGCCGACTGACGGGAAGGCGCGAGGGCCGACCGCGCGCAAGCGCGCGCGCGTCGGTATCCTGGTCGCCCTGATGCTGCCGCTCTTCGCCTGGCAAGGCACCGTGGTGTGCAGCACCCTGATCTGCCGCATGGGTGATCAGCTCGACACCGGACCTCGCGTCGCGGAATCCACGCTGCGCAAGCTGGAGATGCTCGAGCTCGATGTTCCCGAGCATCCCGATGACGAGTCGGACGCAGCCAAGCGCGAGGCCGCCGTCGATGGCGCGCGCCGCGTCCTGCGCGCCGACCGGCTGGTGGCCAAGCTGCCCGAGGACCAGCAGGACGCGCGGGTACGCGCGCTGACCGAGACCTGGCGCGCGAGCGGAACCGCGGCGTTCCGCGGTGTCGATCCGCTCGGCATCCTCCCAGGACCGGAGTACTGGCCGAGCGGCGATGGCGAGGCGCGCATGGTGAGCAGCTGCGGCATGTTCTATCTGCTGCTGGCCGGCTTCCTGCTGCTGGTGTCTCTGGGCAGCGGCAACCAGGACCTCGGCCAGGTGGAATGGCGCATGCTCTGGCTCGCCGCCCTGCCGGTGCCGACGCGCACGCTGTTCTGGTCGAAGGTCGTCGAGTACGTGTTCATCGCGCCGTTCCTGTGGGCGATGGCCCTGCCGTTCTCGCTGGTGTACCTGGTCTGCGCCGGCCATGGCTGGCGGGCGGTGCCGCTCGCGCTGTTGGCCACCCTCTCGCTCGGCTTCCTGGTGGCATCCTCGCGCGTGGTGATCGAGACCTGGCTGCGCATGCACCTGGACCTGACGCGCCTGAAGAACGTCCAGGCCGGATGCACCTTCGCCGGCCTGGCCATGATGGTCATGCTCTACGGCTGCGCGTTCTCGCCCGAGATGTCGTCGTGGTTCCTCGGCTGGGCGCCGCGCTTTTCGGCGGTGTGGTTCCCGGTGAGCGCGCCGGCCCTGCTCGGCAGCCACCAGGTCGCCTGGCCGATCATCGCCCTCGGGCTCGCGGCCTGCGCGGCGCTCGCCGCGCAGGCCGCGGTGGTCGGCTGCTCGCGCCTGGTGCGCGAGGGTTTCGTGGTGCAGGGCGGCGCGTTCCAGGGCCAACGCCCGGCGCACGGCGCCGCGGCGCCGGCAGGCCGCGCCCGGGGCGGCGCCGTCCTCGGCGTGCTCGGCAAGGATCTGCTGCTGCTCGGGCGCGACCGCAACTTCCTGGTCCAGGCGCTGGCGGTGCCGGCGTTCATCGTCGGCCTGCAGCTGGTGGTCAACCACGGCATGCTGTCGTCGATCCTCACCGACTTCCGCCACGCCGCGGCGTTCGCCTACGTGTTTGGCGCCTACCTGCTGATGAACACCGCGATCGGCATCCTCAATCTCGAGGGCGGATCGCTGTGGCTGCTGTACGCGGCGCCGCAGCCGATCGAGCGCGTGCTGGTGCGCAAGACCATGCTCTGGGCCGGCATCGGCTGCGTCTACTGCGCAGTGGTGCTGGTCGCCGCGGCGTGCGTCAATCCGCACCTCGAGGCGACGGCAGTTTCCGACGCGCTGATGGCGCTCAGCGGCATCGTCGTCTACGCCTTCATCGCCGGAGGCATCGGCGCCCTGACCAGCGACCCGCTCGAGAACATCCCCCAGCGCCGGGTGAAGCCCGGATCGATCTACCTGTTCATGCTGCTCTCGGGGCTCTACGCGTACGCGATCTACAATCCCTCGGCCTTCGGCAAGCTCGCGCAGCTCGCGCTCTCGTCGCTGCTCGCCTACGCGCTGTGGCAGAAGGTGCGCGACCGCATCCCCTACCTGCTCGATCCGACTGCCGCCCCACCGCCGAGCCTGAGCCTGAGCGACGGCCTGATCGCCGCGCTCGCCTTCTTCGTCATGCAGGCCCTGGTCTCGCTGCTGCTCCTGCAGGCGAACGTCCCTCCAGCGCAAGCGGTGACGATCGCCTTCGCCACCGCCGGGATCACCGTCACCCTCGGCTGCCTGTACATCTTCTGGCGCGCGCGCGTGCCCGACCTGCTGCGTACCCTCGGCCTGCGCGCGGCCGTCGGCGCCCGCCACGCCTACCCACGCGCGCTGGCGATCGGCGTGACTGGCGCGGCATGCGCCAGCGGCGCGGCATGGGCCTATCTGCGCGCGCTCGACCACTTCCCCGGCTTGCGTCCCGACGAAGCGGATACGTTGAGCTCGTTGCCCGGAGCCAAGATCTGGCTGGCGCTGCTCGCGGTGGTGGCCGCGCCGCTCTGCGAGGAATTCATCTTCCGCGGCCTGGTGTTCGGCGGGCTGCGCCGCACCCTGCCGGTGGCGTGGGCGATGTTCGCCAGCGCCGCGATCTTCGCCCTGGTCCATCCCCCGGCGAGCGTCCTGCCGGTCTTCGTCCTCGGCCTCACCGCCGCGGCGGCGTACCAGCTCAGCGGCCTGCTGCTGAGCGCGGTCATCGTCCACGCCGGCTACAACGCGGTGGTGCTGTGGCTGGCCTGGGGTTGACCAGCGCGACGGGCGTGCGGTTTGCGCGGCGCTCCGGAGCCGTAGGGTGTGGACGATGATGATGATGGAACAGCGGGATTCGGTGCATGTGGGGAACCTCGGGCCCATCCCGTTGTTCCTGCACTGGACGTTCCTGATCTTCCTCTATCTGATGATCAGTCGCTACGGCGGCCTCCAGCATCCCGAACTCGCCCTGGTGGCGCTGACGGTCACCCTGATGGGCATCATCCTGCACGAGCTCGGTCATGGCCTGACCGCGAAAGCATTGGGCGCGATGGGCATCACCATCACCCTCGGCGCATTCGGAGGCCTATGCAAATCCACCCGCGACAGCCTGCCGCGCCGCGAGCTGCTGATCGTCGCCGCCGGACCGGCCGTCAGCTTCGCCCTGGCTGGCATCGGTTGGGCCGGTTACGAATTCTTGGTGCAGAATCACCCCGACATGCTGTGGAAGCAGCCGTTCGTCCACCGCAACATCTACGACATGAGCCTGCTCGGCATGTTCACCTTCCTGACCATGCAGATCAATCTCATCCTGGGCATCTTCAATTGCTTGCCCATCTTTCCTCTCGATGGCGGCCAGTTGGTCTACAACGCCATGCTCGTCTGCACGCGCAAGCACGCCCTGGTGCGCGGCGTCTGCCTGACCCTGGCGTTCGTCGGAGCCGCCGCGGTGCTGGCCTGGGAGATGAACCAGATCCACGAATTTCCCGTCTACCTCGCCGTGATGTTCTGCTTCCTGCTCTATAACGCCTACATCTACCTGCGCTGACCATGCCCCGCGTCCTCTCCGGCATCCAGCCCACGGGCAAGCTCCACCTCGGCAACTACGCCGGGGCCATCCGCCAGTTCCTCGATCTGCAGGCCTCGGGCAACGAGGTCTTCGTGTTCGTCGCCTCGTACCACGCACTGACCAGCATGCGTGACGCCACGACGCTGCGCGAGAACGTGCGCCAGGTGGTGGTCGACTATCTCGCCTACGGCCTGGATCCCGAGCGCACCAGCATCTACGTGCAGCACGACGTGCCCGAGGTCACCGAGCTCGCCTGGCTGCTGGCCTGCGTTTGCCCGATGTCGTGGATGGAGAAAGCGGTCAGCTACAAGGACAAGGTCGCCAAGGGCATCGCCGCCAACGTCGGCCTATTCAACTATCCGATCCTGCAGGCCGCCGACATCCTCGCGGTCGACGCCGACCTGGTGCCGGTGGGCAAGGACCAGGTCCAGCACCTCGAGCTCACCCGCGACATGGCGGCGCGGTTCAACGAGGAGTTCCGCGGCTCCTCCGCCGACGGAACAGTCACCGAGACCTTCAAGCTGCCGGCCTTCCGTCTGGCGCCCGACGCCGACGTGCTGCCCGGCGTCGACGGCGAGAAGATGTCCAAGAGCTACGGCAACACCATCGACCCCTTCGAGGACGAGAAGCCGCTGCGCAAGCGCGTGATGTCGATCAAGACCGACTCCACGCCGGTCGAGGGCGTCAAGGATCCCGAGACCTGCTCGGTCTACCGCATCTTCCGCGCCATCGCCGGCAAGGCGGATCCCCGCACCGTCGATCTCAGTGCGCGCTACCGCGCCGGCGGCATGGGCTACGGCCACGCCAAGCAGGCGCTCTTCGAGCTGCTGCTCGATCACTTCGGGCCCGCGCGCGCGCGCCGTGCCGCGATCCTCGCCAAGCCCGCGTACGTCGACGAGGTGCTCGCCAAGGGCGCCGCGGCGGCCCGCGCCCACGCCCGCGCCACCACCGATCGCGCTCGCCGCGCCGTCGGCCTGGCCTGACCTGACCGACCTCACCGGGAGTACCGACCCATGCCCGTCCCCTTCAAGGATCGTCCCGCGAAATCGATCGTCTACGTGGCGACCATCAAGCCGTCGGCGGCGCCGCCGTCAAACAAGGTCGAGAGCGGCGACAACGTCAAGCTCTTCGTCGACGGCTTCGAGGTCTTCGTCACGGTGATCCGCGACCTCGGCGAGGGCCGTTTCACCGGCAAGGTCATGGGCGCGAACACCAAGAAGAATCCCTACGCCGAACTCGCCACCGGCGCCGAGATCACGTTCACCGACAAGAACATCTTCACCTGCTCGAAACGCTGATTCTCGTGCTGGCGCCAGCGATGCGAGCGAGCGCGAGTTCTCACGGGCGACTCCGCGGTGGCCTCGGACGCTTCGGATACCTCGGACGCCTCGACCACATTGGACATATCGCTCGCTGGATGGTTTACTCATGATCGGCGAGCAGGCGCACGATGCCGAGCTGATCGATCCGGCAGGAAAGCCCTACCGCCTGTCCAAGGCCTGGGCCGCGGGGCCGGCCGCACTGGTGTTCTATCCCGGCGACTTCACCCGCGTGTGCACTGCCCAACTCTGTGATTACCGTAACCGCTGGGCGGATTTCGCGCGCGCCGGCGCGAACGTCGTCGGCATCAATCCCGCCAACTACGACCGCCACGCCGCGTTCACGGCCGCCAACGGATTCCCCTACCCGCTGCTGTCGGACCCGGGCGGAGCGTGCTGCGCCGCCTACCTGGCCAAGGCCTGGTACGGCACGCGGCGCATGATCGTGGTCGTGGATCGGCAGGGCATCGAGCGCTGGCGCAAAACGGTGCTGCCGTTCTCCCGCCAGAGCGCCGACGAGGTCCTCGCGGCCCTGCGCGACGCCGCCGTACCCGCGCGCTGAATCATCCAGCCACGTCCCCTCGCGCGCGCGCGCGACAGCAGCGCAGGCCTCGATCTACGACGCCGCGTCCTCCATCCGTTGCGCAGCAACCGGGCGCCCAGGCGCGGTCGGCGGATATCATGGCGAAGCCATCCGCCGACGATGTCGTAGCGAAGCGAAGACATCGAGCCCCGACAAAGCCCGTGGGGTAGGCCCGACCGGGCCGTAGGGGCGAAGCCCCTGTGATAACTGAAAGTCCGCATCTCCCTTGACCTCAGGTCGACGATGTCACCGTGTCGTCCCGAGAGCCAAGCCATGTCCCAGTTGTCCCATCTCGCCCACCCGCCGCACGGCCCGCGCCACCGCTGGACATTTTTCCGCATTGGCGGCTTCGACCAGGTCTCGATCACCAGCGGTGCCGACATCGCGCACATCGACGAGCTCGACCAGAAGCTGTGGGCCGCGCTGGCCTGCCCAGTCAAAGGTCTCGAATTCGACGAGCGTACGCTGGCGCTGATCGACATCGACAAGGACGGTCGCGTACGCGCGCCCGAGATCCTCGCCGCCATCGCCTTCGCCGACGACCATCTCAAGGACATCGCTGCGATCATCCCCGGCACCGATCGCGTGCCGCTCGCCGAGATCGATGACTCGCTGCCCACCGGCAAGGCGCTGCTGTCGTGCGCGCGCCACATCCTGCGCACCCAGGGGCGCGCCGACGACACCCACATCGCCCTGCCGGATCTCGAGAAGGCGCTCGAGGCCTTCGCCAAGACGCCGTTCAACGGCGACGGCGTAATCACCGCGGCAGCCGCCGGGGATGACGCCGGAACGACGCAGGCAATCATCGACATCATGGCGACGCATGGCTCGCTCATCGACCGCGACGGCCAGCCGGGCATCGACAAGAAGATCGTCGAGGCGTTCTTCAAGGATGCCTCCGCCTACGACGCCTGGTACTCCGTCGCCGAGAATCACGCCGAGGCGCTGCCGTTGGGCCCGGCGACGCTCGCGGCGCTGGCCGACCTCGATGCCGTGAAGGCCAAGGTCGACGACTGGTTCGCGCGCGTGCGCCTCGCCGCGTACGACGCGCGCGCGCAGCAGGCGCTCAACCGCACCGAGAAGGATTACCTGGCAATCGCCAGCCGCGATCTGGCGATCACTTCCGACGAGATCCGCTCGTTTCCGCTCGCGCACGTGCAGGGCGCGTCCGAGCTCGAGCTCGATGGCGCGATCAATCCAGCGTGGGCTCCGGCGCTCGACGCGCTGCACGCGCGGGTGATCGCCCCCCTGCTCGGCGAGGGCACCACCTCGCTCTCGGAAGACGCCTGGCTCGCACTGCAGGCACGTTTCGCGGCGACACGGGCGTGGGTGGCGACCAAAGCCGGAGCCTCGGTCGAGAAGCTCGGCCTCGCGCGCGTGCGTGCGCTGCTCGGATCGGACGTGCGCAAGCACATCGAGGAGCTGCTGGCGAAGGACCTGTCGTTCGCCACCGAGTACGACTCGATCACGCCGGTCGAGAAGCTGGTGCGCCTGCACCGCGATCTCTACCGCCTGCTGCATAACTTCGTCAATTTTTCCGACTTCTACTCGCGCGGACGCCTGGCGGTGTTCCAGTCGGGCACGCTCTATCTCGACGGCCGCTCGTGCGACCTGTGCGTGCGCGTGCACGACCCCGACAAGCACGGCGCGCTCGCCGGCCTGGCCAAGATCTACCTGGCCTACTGCGACTGCACGCGCGTGGCGACAGGCGAGAAGATGACCATCGCCGCGGCCTTCACCGCTGGCGATTCGGATAACCTGCTGGTCGGCCGCAATGGGCTGTTCTACGACCGCAAGGGCCGCGACTGGGACGCCACCATCGTCAAGGTGATCGAGAACCCGATCAGCATCCGCCAGGCGTTCTGGGCGCCGTACAAGCGCGCGATCCGCTTCGTCGAGGAGCTGGTCGCCAAGCGCGCCGCCAGTGCCGACCAGGCCGCCGACCAGAAGCTTTCAGCTGGCATCTCTACCACCGCCGCTGCGGCCGAGGCCGGCAAGACGGCGCCGCCCAAGCCCAAGCTCGACCTCACGCTGATCACCGGTATCGGCGTCGCGATCGGCGGCATCGCCACCGCGGTCAGCGGCTTCCTCGCCGCGATCTTCGGGCTCGGGCCGTGGATGCCGGCGGGCTTCGCGGCACTGCTGCTCGGCATCTCGCTGCCGTCGATGGTGATCGCCGCGCTCAAGCTGCGGCAGCGCAACCTGGGCCCCATCCTCGACGCCAACGGCTGGGCCGTGAACGGGCGGGTGAAGATCAACATCCCGTTCGGCGGCTCGCTCACCGAGCTCCCGCATCTGCCCGCGCATGCGATCCGCTCGCTGGCCGATCCCTACGCAGAGAAGAAGCGCCCGTGGAAGTCGTTCACCATCCTGATGCTGCTCGCGGCGCTGGCCGCGTGGTCGGCTTACGACCGCCTGCATCATCGCCACTGGTGGTGGAGCCGCCTGATCGACCAGGCCTGGCCCGGCGAGTGGCGCGAGATCGACGGCTCCGAGGTACCGCCCGAGGCGAAGAAGACCCTGATGGCCGAGCGCGACCGCCTCGCCGGCAAGGATGACGTCAAGGATTTCGCCTACTTCCGCACCGCGCCCGAAGCCAAGGACACCTTCTTCAAAGCCGAGTTCCGCTCCGGCGGCAAATCCCACACCGTCCGCTGCTCCGCCACCGGCGAGATCCCCCAAGCCGAAAAGCCCGACCCCCCGAAGGACGCCACCCCGGCAACCGAGCCGCCGAAGGACGCACCCAAGGACCCCGCGAAGTGAGCGCAGTGCGCAAGCACGCCCGCTCCCAACCCTCCCTTCCCATTCCTTCCCAGGGGGCAGCGCGGAGCGCGATGATGGGGGGCCGCAGCCCCCCATCAAAAAGTTGAACGACCCCAGCCGCGCCAATGCTGTGCCCATGCGTTACCTGGTCACCGGCGGCTGCGGCTTCATCGGCAGCCACCTCGTCGAGGCTCTGATCGGACGCGGCGACGACGTGTTGGTGCTCGACGACCATTCGACTGGCACGGAAGCCAACCTCTCGCACCTCAAGGGTCACGCCCGCCTGGCGATGATCCATGGTTCGGTGTGCGACGAACTGGTGGTCGACGAGGCCTGCCAGCAGGTCGAGCGCATCGTGCATCTGGCCGCCGCGGTGGGCGTACGCCGCATCCTCGAGCGCCAGGTCAACAGCATCGTCACCAACCTGCACGGCACGGCCACGGTGCTGCGTGCCGCGCACGCCCACGGCAAGCAGCCGGTGCTGTACGCCTCGACCAGCGAGGTCTACGGCAAGCAGGCGCACGCGCCGTTCCGCGAGGACGACGACAGCGTGCTCGGCTCGAGCTCGCTGCACCGCTGGAGCTACGCCTGCTCGAAGCTGATGGACGAGTTCCTCGCCCTCGCCTATGTCCGCGAGCGCGGCTTGCCGGTGACGATCGCGCGCTTCTTCAACATCACCGGTCCGCGCCAGAGCGCGCACTACGGCATGGTGCTGCCGCGCTTCTGCGAGGCCGCGCTCGCGGGCCGCGCGCTCGAGGTGCACGGCGACGGCGGCCAGTCGCGCTGCTTCCTGCACGTCGCGGACGCGGTCTCCGCGGTGCTGGCGCTGCTCGACTGTCCGGCCGCGGTTGGACAGGTGGTGAACGTCGGCGCCACCGAGGAGGTCTCGATCGCGGAGCTCGCGCGCAAGGTGCTCGCCGCCTCGGGCAGCCGCTCGCGCATCGATCTCATCCCCTACGACCGCGCCTTCCCCGACGGCGGCTTCGAGGACATGCGTCGCCGGCTCCCCGACGTCTCCAAGCTGGTCGGCCTCACCGGCTGGAAACAGCGCCTGGATCTCGACGCGATCGTCCGCGAGAGCCTCGAGTGGCATCGTCGCCGCCCCGCGAGCTCGCGCCTGCCGGCGGTACTGTCCACGCATACCGCCGATCCCGACCCGTCAGCAAGCACCGCCCCCGCAAAAGCACGCAAGGATCGCCGATGAGATCGCTCCTCCTGATCATTCTCGCCGCCTCCGCGTGTTGCGCCCAGGACACCAACCCGACCACCCCGATCCCCCCGGCCACCGTTGCGCCCACGGCCAACGCCCCGGGTATCCCGGGCGACGAGGCCACGCGCATCGCCGTCGAGATCATCCGCGCGCGCGCGCGCGACGCCGAGGCCGGCGGACAGGCGGCGCTGGCGACCCAGCTCGACGCACTCGCCAAGGGCCTGGTCGACAGCCGCGTCACCCTCTATGACGCGTCGCTGGTGATGCAGATCGCGGCCGCGCCCAAGCCAAGCGCGTCGACGATGGCGGCGCCGCTCTCGCAGGAAGGCAAGGCGAGCGTGCGCCGCGCGACCTCGCTGCTCGATGGCGACAGCTCCGCCGCGCCCACGCCAGCCGGGCCCACCGCCGTGGCGTCCGCGCCCAGCGAGGCGCCCGCCGTGGCGACCGGGCCAACCCCGACTCCCACTACTCTACCTAACCAGCCGGCCCAGCCGAAACGCATCGCGACCAAGGTCTACGCGGTCGACATCGGCAGCTCGGGCAAGGCCAACGTCGCCGCCATCGGCGCCGGCGCCAAGCAAGGCGTCATCGTCAACCAGCGCTTCGCCATCAACCGCGGCAACCTCTCGATCGCGACCTGCAAGATCATCCGCGTCTCCGACGCGCTCTCGTACGGCGAGATCGTCAAAGGCTCGCTCGTCGATCCGAACGATGATGTCAAGGAAGGCGATCAGGCCGTCCTGGTGCCTTAAGTACGGGGGCTCCGCCCCCGAGCCCCCACGGCCTTTGTCGTCCTTCTTTCTGTCCGCCGGGCGGCCAGAAAGTTTGCGTGATGGGCTGCGCCCATTATTCACGCAAACCAGGACTCGGCGGCCGGCGGCTCACGCCGCGGTTTAGACGGGGGCTCAAGCCCCCGGCCCGACCTACGTGCTTGGGGGCCCCATCGCTCAGCGATGGG
>JBBRLJ010000014.1:0-114009 GCA_038231435.1 Planctomycetota bacterium | reverse complement strand
TCTCGGAAGTGTCGGCGGACCAACTTCGCCTTGTCGGCGGCGGTCCAGTGACGGCGGGGCTTGGAGTCGGGGGTAGGCATGGTCGGATCCTCGTGAGATATACTCACAGTTAAAGTCCGAATTCAGCTTAGGCGGCACAGTTCCGTCGCGAGATCGATATCCCGCCTGACTGGGTGGGCAGCGATCTGTGTTGCGACCTGGGAATCATTGATGGGCAGGTGCAGGTCTTCTTCGATGGTGACCAGGTGTGGACGAAGACTGACCGGGATCCCTTCCACTGGTTGAAGCCATGCTCATTCATCCTGCCGTCGGGATTGGCCAGGCAGGGACTCCATGGGCTGGTGGTGCGGATGGTCTTGCAGTTCTGCGCCGGTGCCCGCTATGGCGCGGATGATACCATTCGTTGGTCCTCTGTCGGGGTCCCGGATTCCTGGAGGTCGCTGGGAGCCGGGTGGACGAGTCGGATGGCATGTTCGTTTCGACAACCGGATCGTGAACGTCTGGTCGGCAGCCCTCCGTGGCCACTCGGCGCACCCTGGGACATGCGGCACCCAGCACGCATCTTCAATGGCATGATTGCCCCCTTGGCGGGATTCGCCATGAGAGGCGTACTCTGGTACCAAGGAGAGACGGACGTACCCCACCATGCCGATTACCGCCTGCTTCTGTCCGCGCTCATCCGGGATTGGCGCGCCCGGTGGCGTCAGGAGCACCTCCATTTCGGCATCGTGCAGCTTTCCGATCTGGGGCCTGTTTGCTCGGTGCCGATGGATAGCGACCTGGCCCGCCTCCGAGAGGCCCAGCAGCTTGTGGCCGATACGGTGGGAGATGCAGGAGTCGCTACCGCTGTCGACTCCGGGGAACCAGACGATGTCCATCCGCGTGACAAGCAGCGGCCTGCCCACCGTCTCGCTGACTGGGCCTTGGCCCAGGTCTATCGGTCGGGTGGACGGTCGGGCAGTCCACGAATAGAGTCGTGCGCGTTCAGTGGAAATATGGTCCGTGTGGTAGTGATCGGCGTGCGTGCCAGTCTGAAGACTCGTGATGGCGAGTCGCCAAGATCCTTCGCCATCGCCGGAGCTGATGGGGTGTTCCGGAGCGCAGAGGCGACTATCGCTGGCCGCGATGCCATCGAACTGCGTGTCGAAGGGGTAGCGGTTCCGCGGCACGTCCGCTACGCATGGTCCGGTAACCCGAGGGTGAACCTCGTCGATGGAGACGGTTATCCGGTTCTTCCATTCAGGACGGACACATGGTGAATAGAGGCGAGCAGGTCATGGACAGGTCATGGATCCGGACCCTAGAGGCAGGACAAGGGGTAAGAAGATGAGGCTCTCATTTTTGATCCACGTTTCCTATCGATGATCTGTCCATAGATTTCGAATGACCCGCGTAGCGTTCTCCATGCATGGAAAACTCAACTGCGATAAAATGGCTCTGCGTCGCTCCCCGTGGGTCCTACTAGCGAATTCTAGGACAGACACTTTCTGCTACTCGAGCAGGAAAGCAGGTGAGAGATCCGGCCTCGCGGCGATCAGCAGCCCGCAGTCCCCACTCCAAAAAACTGCCCAAGAGAGGAATCGAACCTCCGACCTTCGCTTTACGAAAGCGCTGCTCTACCGCTGAGCTACTCGGGCCTGGGGGCCGGGGACTGAGCGGAGCACGGTATGCCCGCCTCCAGGCAAGACAAGCCGGTGAGAGTCACGGCAAACCGGGGGAGGCGCTACGGATTCAGCGCGCCGAGGCCGCGACCTTGAACACCAGTTTCCGGAACCGGGCCGATCCGCCGTCCGGGTTACAGCAGGGTTTATGCGCGTCCTCGGGCCAGAACACGGCGAACTCCCGTGGTCGTACCAGCAGACGGGTCGGGGTGAACGCGGGCTGATGGTAGAAGCGGATGTCGCCATCTGGAGCGAAGTCGTCGGCCGGGCGCAGGTCGGCGACCGGGCACCATTCCATCACCTCGGGGCCGGTGAGGTTGACCTGGATGTCGATGTAGCGGCGGTGCGATTCGAGCCGCTTGTCCGCGGCGGGCGCGGTGGCGCCTGAATCCACGATCACGAAGAGGTCCTCACCGCGGATAGGGATCCTGCCGTCGACGCTGGCCAGGTTCGTGGGATCGGCGCACCACGCGAAGGCGGGTGCGAACAACGGATGCAGCGCGTGGTAGCGGCCGGCATTGGCGAGCGCGTCCTGGATCATGTCCGAGGCTTTCTCATGGTCGCGTACTCATGGGCTCATGCTCATGGACTCTTGGCAGAGGGACTCTTGGCAGCTGGGCTCGTGGCCGGACCGCCGCCGGCCGCCGGCGGCTGCGACGCGATGAAGGCGTCGAGCGCGGCCAGGCTCGCGAAGGCTTTCTTTCCCGCATCCATGTCGGCGATGCGCACGCCATAGGAGCGTTCGATGATCACGGCGAGTTCGAGGGCGTCGATCGAGTCGAGCTTCAGCCCCTCGCCGAACAGCGGCGCGTCGGGCTGGATGTCGGCCGGGCCGATGCCCTCGAGGTTCAGTCCCGTGATCAGGTGCTGGGCGAGCGTGAGCTGGGACGGCGTCATGTCCGCACCAGGGTAATCCGCACGCGTGCGGCGCAAGCCGGGTCACCTGAGGTCTAGAGGATGGTCAGGCCGATGGTCAGGCGGAGCTCCAGACCTCGGCCCAGGCGGTGGCGAGCGCGCCGTCGGCCTCGACCCGGGCCAGCAGCACGCGTGGGCAGCCATCCGCGATGAGCTCGCGCGCCACCTGGCGCCCCTGGTCGTCACTGGCGCCTAGGAGCGTGAACCCGGGGCCGCGCAAGCGCAGGCGGATGCTCGCCTCGCCCACCGGCGCGGTGGGCAGGGTGTAGGGGAATCGCTGCGGGTCGGCGGCGCTCGCTCGCCGCTCGCGCTCGAAGGCGCGGTCGCTGGCGGCGCAGCCCACATCGCTCAGCAGCACCACGGCCGTGTCCTCGCCCAGCATGCCAGCTGCCGTTCCCGCAGGCCCGATCCTACCAGCCCCGCCGGTCGCGGAACAAGCGCCGAGCGCCACCAGGGCGCGGCAGGCGAGATCCATGCGTCCCCAGTTCGGTTCGATGCGTCCGATCACGTCCTTGGCCGTGAGCCGCGGCGCGCCGGCTTCGTCGCGCTCGGTCCAAGCACCTGAGCTCTCTCCACCATCGGCACCGCGGCGCTTCCAGCCGGCATGGTCGAGCACGATCGATGTAGACAGCTTGGCGTGGGCGATCGCGCGGGTCGGGCTGGGCGCGATGCCGAGCACCACCGCGCCATTGATGCCGCCGAAACCGGCGTTGGCGGCGAGCACCGATCCGTGGGCGAGCGCGTGCCTGCCGGGCGAGAGCACGCGGATCGCGCCCGCGCACCCTTGGGTAGCGAGCCCGACGGTGCCGGGCGCCGCGCCGCGCCGCACGCTCTCGGTGGCGATGGCGAGTTCCACCAGCCCGCAGGCGCCGAGACTGTGCCCGAGCGCGCCCTTGTAGCCCGCCACCGGAGCCGCTGGGCAGACCGATGCGTAGGCGAGACTCTCACTGTCGTCGTTGTAGCGCGTGCCGGTGCCGTGGCCGATGACCAGGACCGGCGCGGTGACCGCCGCGCGCGCGAGCGCGGCGGCGCAGGCGCGCGCGAGCCCCGAACCGTCGCGCGTCGGACCGGTGAGGTGGTTGGCGTCGAGACTCGCGCCCCAGCCTTGCAGATGCACGCCCGCCTCGGGCCCGGCATCTGCATCCGAACCGGCAGCCGCATCGGCATCCGCTTCGAATACCACGGCGGTTGCAGACTCGCCGAGCGCTAGGCCGGCGCGCGCCGCATCGAAGGGTCGGCAACCGAGTGGATCGAGGGCCTTGAGCGCGGCGAAACCATCGAGCACGAAGGGGCCGAGCCGATCTCCGGCCAGCACCAGCACGCGCGTGGCGCCGCCAGCGGCGAGCGCGCGCGCCGCCACCCCGCACGCGACCGGCGAACTGGCGCACGCAGCGCTCACGGCGAATGCGGGAGCGCCGAGCGCGGCGCCAAGCGCGGCGGCCACGTGGGCGGGCCCGCCCGCGTAATCGCCGGGCGCGCGCAGCAGGCTCTCGCACCAGACATCCAGATCCGCCTTGGTGGTGGCGAACAGCACCAGGTCGGGTTTCGCCGCGCCCAGCGCCTGACGTGCGAGGGCCAGCAGGGTCGGCAGCAACGGCTGGGGCAGGCGTCCGGGACCACCGCGTCCGGCATCGAGCGAGGCGATGGTCGCGCGGAGATCGCCGAGCGGCGTGGCTACGGCGGTGGCGACGATCCGCGGCATCAGCCCAGGGTCGAGCGGACGAGCTCCGGAGCAAGCGTCGGAGCCGGTGGGCGATGGCGTTTTTCGATGTCCTTGAGGGCGCGGAACCGTATCCACCGACGCCGATGGCGGCCACGAACTCCTCGGATGACGACTCCCGCTCCTGCGGACCGGCTGCCGGCGTTGTCGACTGGCGCGCTGGCGCGCCGCTGCCAGCGGATCGTGCCACCACCATCCCCGAACTGGTCGCGCGCTGCGTCGCGGCGCACGGAGATGCGACGGTACTCCTCGACGAAGGGAGGCGTTGCTCGTGGCGCGATCTGGATGCCTGGTCGTCGCGGCTGGCGAGCGCGCTGGCCGAGCACCTTCCCGCCGGTGAGCGCCTGGCCATCCTGGCGCCGAACGGAGCCGCGCACCTGGTCGTCGAGCTCGCCGCCTGGCGCCTGGGCGCGATCGCCGCGCCGGTGTTCACTGGCTTCGGCGATGCGCGCCTGCGCGAGCTGATGTCAGAACTCGCGCCGCGCGCGGCGCTGGTCGCGGACGCGGCGCATGTCCGGCTCCTGCCAGCCGGCTGCCTAGCGTTCGCGCCCGAGAGGCTATGGGAGCTCGCCACGCGGCCAGCCACACAGTCAGCCACCGCGGCCGACCGCCCGGTAGCCGCGGATACCGCGTGCCTGATCCTCTATACCAGCGGGACCAGCGGCTCGAGCGGCACGCCGCGCGGGGTGGTGCTGTCGCACGATAACGTGGCGAGCCAGCAGGCGGCGTTCGCCATGCTCTGGCCCGAGGTCGGCGTTGGCGACCGTCTGGCCTCGTATCTGCCCTGGCACCACAGCTTCGGCTCGTTGGCCGAACGCCTGTGGGCGCTGTGCCGCGGAGCGACGGTGACCTTGGTGCCTGGCGGCGGACGCGACCGCCAGCGCTTCATCGACACCATGCGCGCGGTACGCCCGACGGTGTTCATGAGCGTGCCGAAGATCCATGCGCTGGTGATCGCCGAAGAGGTGCTCGACCGCTCGTGCCTGAAGTGGGCGTTCACCGCCGCCGCGCCGCTGCCGGAAGCCCTGTTCTCGTGGTACGCCGCGGCGCACGTGCCGGTGTACGAAGGCTGGGGGCTCACCGAATGCAGCCCCAGCGCCGTGATCACGCCGCCCGGCTCGCGCCATGAGCCCGGCGTGGTCGGGCAACCGATCCCCGGCGTGGATGTAGGGGTGGAGCGCGGCACCGGCCGCATCCTGGTGCGCGGCCCGAATGTCATGCTCGGCTACTTCAAGCGCGAGTCGCCATGCCTGGCGCGCGACGGCGTGCGCAGCGTGCTCGACAGCGGCGATCTCGGCGCCTGGACCGACGCGGGGCTGAAGCTGTCGGGGCGCGCCGATCACGTGCTCAAGCTCGCCAATGGCGAGAAGGCCTCGGCCGCCGAGATCGAGGCGATCCTCCACGCGCACCTCGCCGTCCACCATGCGGTGGTGGCCGTGGACGGCGAGCTGATCGCACTGATCGAGCCACGGCACGGCCATGCGGGTGTCGAGGCGGTGGACGCGGTGCGCGCCTACAACGCGGTACAGGCCGAGCCCTTCTTGCGTATCGCCCGCGTCCACCTCGTCGCCGAGCCGTGGACGATCGAGAACGGGCACATCACCGCGTCGATGAAGGTCGCGCGCGGACGCGTGCTGCAATCATGGAGGTCCTGGCGCGAACGTGGCGGCGGCGGGTTCATGGTCGTCGATATCCGCGCCGGCTGACTCCACCCGATCGGCTGGGCGATCAGGTCGCGAGTTCCACGCGGGTCTCGCCACGCAGCGCGGCCTCGAGGACCTGGCGGTGCCATGGGCTCACGGGCAGTCCGGGCAGGGCCGGCGTGGGCGTGAGGATGGCGACCGATCCGGCCTCGGGATGGATGCGCGCGAGCGGGACGTCGAGCGCGACGCGATAGAAACGCGCGACGAAGCGCGCGCCCTGCCACAGCTCGACTGCCGCTCCGAGTTGGCGCGGCGTCCAGTCGGTCTCCTCGAGCAGTTCGCGGCGCAGGCACCACTCCGAATCCTCGCCGAGCTCGCGGCGCCCACCGAAGCAGGTCAGCTGCGCTGGCGCGACCGGCGCATCGGCGGGGCGCAGCTGCAGGAGCCACCAGCCACGAGCATCCTGGGCCAAGGCGCACGCGTACTCGGGGTCCATGGCCGGCATGGCCGCAGTGTCGTTGCCGGGCCTGGCGCTCAATCGGCCAGACGGCAGGGCGTACACGCAGAGGATCGCCATCCGGCATCGTCCTAGCGTAAGCGGACCACGTGGACGTGCCGGAGCGGACTTGACCGAGGAGGGGCCCGCCAAGATGGACGGCGTGCCCACCCTGGTCCAGTTCGGCGCCGGCAATATCGGCCGCGGCTTCATCGCCCCGACCTTCACGGCGGCCGGCTGGCGGGTGGTGTTCGTCGACGTCGACGCCGTGCGCATCGACGCGCTGAACGCCCGCGGCGCCTACACCGTGCGCGAGGTCGACGCCGCGGGCGAGCGCGCGCTGCGCGTCTCGCCAGTGGGTGGCATCCACGCGCGCGACGAGGCCGCGGTCACCGCCGCCCTGTCCGGCTGCGATCTCGTCGCCACCGCCGTCGGCCTGAACGTGCTCGAGCGCCTGGGCGCGCCGCTCGCGCGCGGAGTGTCGGCGCGCATCGCCGCCCACCGCGGCGCGCTCGACGTGCTGGTGTGCGAGAACGGCGCCGACGCCACCGGATTGCTGCGGCGCGCGGTGCTCGCCGGGCTCCCAGCCGCTGAACGACCGGCTGTCGACGCGCGTCTCGGTTTGGTCCGCACTTCGATCGGGCGGATGATCCCGGCCGCGACCGGTGGCGATCCGCTCGACATCGCCGTCGAGCCGTATGCCTGCCTGCCGGTGGAACGCGCCGCCTTCATCGGCCAGGTGCCGGTGGTGCCGCACCTGGACGCGCGCGACGACTTCGAGCTGGTCCTGCGCCAGAAGCTCTACCTGCATAATCTCACCCACGCCTGCCTGGCGTATGCGGGCCATGCGCGCGGACTCGCCACCATCCGCGACTGCGTGCTCGATGAGCCCATCGCCGCCGCGGCGCGGGCCGCTGGAGCCGAAGCGATCGAGGCGCTGGCGCGCGCCCACGGAGCCTGCTCAGCCGAGGAGCCGGCGCGCGCGGCGATCCGTACGGAATGCGCGCGCCTGCTCGAGGACCTCTTCCTGCGGTATGCGAATCCAGCCCTGCGCGATCCGGTGGCGCGGGTCGCCCGCGATCCGCTGCGCAAGCTGGCTGCCGACGATCGCCTGGTCGGCGCCGCGCGCCTGTGCCTGGCGCAGGGGGTCGCACCGACCGCGATCATCGCCCACGTGCTGCTCGCCTGCGCCTACACGCCCGACGCCGACGAGCCGGGAGCCGAACGCTGGCTGCGCCTGCGTTCGCAGGGCGTCGCCGCGCAGCTCGCCGCCGCCACCGCGCTTCCCCTGGAGGATCCCTTCATGACCGCCGCCGAGAACGCCTCGAAACCCCGCGCTGGCGGTTCCAGTGGCGCAGCCGCGCCATCCGCTTCGCCCTCTGCTGTGCCATCTGCCAAGAGCATCGCCGACCGACGCGCCGCCGCCGCCGCCGCCATGCGCACCGCCGGGATCGTCCTAACCGCTGCCGAAGCTTCCGTGATCGAGATCGCCGATTTCGGACTCGGTCGCTTCGAGCAGTTCGGCCTCGCCATCCAGGTGTACGTCAACACCGAGCGCTGCTGCGCCAAGGAGCTGGTGATGCTGCCTGGGCAGATCTGTCCAGAACATCGCCATCCGCCGATCCCCGCCGAGGCCGCGGGAGCGTCCGAGCCCGGCAAGGAGGAGACCTTCCGCGTGCGCAGCGGCGAGGTGCACCTGTTTCTGCCGGGCAGCAAGCGCGATGGCGCCGAACGCGAGTTCGCATTGCGGATGGTGCCCGCGGACAAGCATGCGGCGATGACGGTCTTCAAGCACGTGCACCTCGGGCCAGGAGAGCAGTACACCCTGAAGCCCAACACCCCGCACTGGTTCGTCGCCGGACCGGCCGGGGCGATCGTCAGCGAGTTCTCGACCCGCTCGCGGGACGAGGCGGACATCTTCACCGATCAGGCGATCACGCGCGTCCCCGATCCGGCATGAGCGGCGGCGGTCCCCAGGCACCCGAGCTCTCGCCAGCGGAGCTCGACGACCTCGCGGTGCTGCTGCGTCACCGCGCCGCCGAGGTCGGTCGCCTGTCGGCGGTCGCCGGCTTCGACGGCTTCGTCGATGAGATGATCTCGGTGGTCGGTGAACGGCGTGGCCCTGGCGACTGGACGCGGCTGGACTCGATGGCGGAGCTGGGCTCGGTGATCACGGCGGCGGCGGGCCGCAACAGCCTGCGCGAGATCGTGGTGCGCAGCCAGGACGCGGGCGGCTGTGCGGTGAATCTCGGCGACGGGCTGCGCGCGCTCGGCGTGGGGCTCGACTTCTTCGGCACCATCGGCACGCCGCGCCACCCGGCCTTCGATGCGTTCGCGGGGGGCTGCCGGTCGGCCACCGCCCTCGGGAGATCCTATGGACGCACCCTCGCCTTCGAGTTCGCGGACGGCAAGTTCATGTTCAGCGCGGTCGAGCAGCTCGCCGAGCTGACGCCCGAGCTGATGCGCCAGGTGGCCTCGCAGGGGGCCTTTCCCGCGGTGTGCGCCGCCGCCGGGCTGATCGCGATCACCAACTGGACGCTGTACCCGCACATGACCGCCTGCTGGCGGGTGCTTCAGGAGACGGTGTTCGCGCGCATCAGCCACCGGCCCTGGCTGTTCATCGATCTCGTGGATCCGTCGAGCCGTGCGGAAGCCGAGGTCCGCGATATGCTCGCGGCCATGAGCGGATTCGAGCGCAGCTGCAAGGTCGTCCTGGGCGTCAACCTCACCGAGGCGGATGCGCTGTCGCGGGTGCTCGGCCTGGGGGTGCTCGAGCGCCTGCCGGCGGCGGTGACGGCGCGGGCCGACCAGCTGCGAACGGAGCTGGGCATCAGCCAGGTGGTGGTGCACAACGCACGCATCAACGCCGTTGCCGATGAGAGCGGCGCGACCGCCGTCGCGCCCGGACCGTTCTGCGCCTCGCCCCGCAAGACCACCGGCGCCGGCGACCGCTTCAACGCGGGCTATTGCCTGGGCCTGATGCTCGGCCTCGACGCCCGCCAGCGCCTGGCGCTCGCCGCCGCCACCAGTGGATTCTTCATCCGCGCGGCGCGCAGCGCCTCGTTCGACGACACCATCGGCTTCATCGCCGACTGGGCGCGCGGACGGCTCGCTTGACCCCGCACGGTCCCGGCGCCAGCGACCCCGGCGATGTCGATGCGGATGCGCATGGTGAGCACGCTCCGCGCCGCCCAGGCAGAAATCCCCAAGGCGATGCGAAGCCGGCGTCGCCGGGGAACCGCCCGCCGCGCGGAGGCCCGCGCCCACCACGCCCGGACCAGCGCGCTGGCCGGCGGGACCACCGCGAGCGCGCGCGTGACGCTACCCGCCCCGCGCGTCAGGACCCCGATGCCGCGTCCCTGGCCGGAGCACCCGCCCGCCCAGAGTCGCCGCGTCCGGCGCTAGAGCGCCCGCGCCCGCCACGGATCCTTTCGCCACGCATCTCGAACGATCTGCAGCAGCACGATCTCGAGCCCGCAGCGGCGCGCGCGATCGTCACCGGCGCCCACCTGCGCCAGGGCGACGTGGTGCTCGAGATCGGCGCCGGCCGCGGTGCCTTGACTGCCGAACTGCTGCAGGCCGGCGCGCTGGTGCACGCCATCGAGCGCGATCAGGACCGTTGCGCGGTGCTCGCCAAGCGGTTCTCGCGCGAGATCGCCTCGCGCATGCTCGTGCTGCACGCCGGCGACGCCCTGCGCGTCGGCCCGCGCCTGACCGGCCGCTGGCGCGTGATCGCCAACCCGCCTTTCAATCTCACTGCCGATCTGGTGCGGCGCTGGCTGCTCGATCCCCTCGGCGACCAGCCCGAGGCGCTCGATCTGGTGCTCCAGTACGAGGCGGCGCGCAAGCTCTGCGGCCACGATGGCCACCATACGCGTTCGAGCGTGATCACGCGCCTCGCTGGAAAGCCGTGGATCTCGCAGAAGCTCAGCCGCGAGCAGGTATCCCCGCCCAGCCGCGTCGACCTGTGCGTGTGGTCGCTGCGCCAGGTGCCCAGCATCCCGAAACCGGATGAGCTGCAGCGCATCGACCGGCTGGTGGGGATCGCCTTCGCCGGGCCGCACTCCGTGGCCGAGGCGCTGCGCGGCGTCGCCACCGGCGTGCAGATCAGGCGCCAGGCCTCCGAGCACGGTTGGAAGCCGGACGAACACCCGCGCACGCTCAAGCCGGTCGCGTGGCGCTCGCTCGCGACGCTGCTCGCGATGTGCGGAAAGATCTGAGCATCTCCCCGACCTGCCGTCGGTGGCCCGTCGTCGAAGAAGGCGATCCGGGGTCCGAAGCCTGGATGGGATCGGGATCGACGACGCGATGCCGGACCTGAATTGGAGCCGGTAGCACCCGGAGCTCGCCGCGTTGGGTCGCCGACTGCACAGCCGCTGCCATCTGGCGCCTCGGCGCGCCGCGCCTAACGTCGGCCCAGGAGCCGAGCATGCAGGAGTTCGACGTCATCGTCATCGGCAGCGGCCCCGGCGGCGAGGGCGCGGCGATGAAGGCTGCCAAGGAGGGCAGGTCGGTCGCGATGATCGAGCAGTTCTCCGAGGTCGGCGGTGGCTGCACCCATTGGGCGACCATCCCCAGCAAGTCGCTGCGCCACACCATCGGCCGCTTGCTCGAATTCCGCACCAATCCCCTGTTCACCGCCGCGGCCGAGACCGTCGACGTGACCTTCCCCCAGCTGCTGCGCGCCGCCGAGACGGTGATCCGCAAGCAGGTCTCGCTGCGCAGCGGCTTCTACGACCGCAACCGCATCAAGGTGATCCACGGCCACGCCGCCTTCACCGACACCAACACCATCGAGATCGGCTCGACGAACGTCGACGGCAAGCGTGAGAGCGTGCGTGGCGCCGGCTTCGTCATCGCCACCGGTTCGCGACCGTACCGCCCGGCCGACATCGATTTCAACCACCCCCGGGTCCTCGACAGCGACACCGTGCTGCGCATGAAGGACACGCCCCAGTCGATCACCATCTACGGTGCGGGCGTGGTCGGATGCGAGTACGCTTCGATGTTTCGCAACCTCGGCATGAAGGTCAACCTGGTCAACACGCGCGCGAAGCTGCTCGAGTTCCTCGATGATGAGATCGTCGACGCGCTGGCGTACCACCTGCGCGACCAGGGTGTGCTGATCCGCCACCAGGAGACCGCCGAACGCGTCGAGCCCCACGACGATGGCGTGGTCCTGCACCTGAAATCGGGCAAGAAGCTCAAGACCGACGCATTGCTGTGGGCCAATGGGCGTACCGGTAACTCGCAGGACATGGGTCTCGAGGCGCTGGGCATCCAGCCCAACGAGCGTGGCCACATCCCGATCACTGATAACTACCAGACCGAGAAGAAGCACATCTACGCGGTCGGCGATGTCATCGGCGCCCCGAGCCTGGCCAGCGCCGCCTACGACCAGGGGCGCTTCGCCGCGACCCATCTGATCGAGGGCTCGTGCGACGCCCGCCTGGTCCAGGACATCCCGACCGGGATCTACACCAGCCCTGAGATCAGTTCGCTGGGCAAGACCGAACGCGAGCTCACCGAGGCCAAGATCCCGTACGAACTCGGGCATTCGCTATTCCGGAGCCTGGCCCGGGCCCAGATCACCGGCCAGACCGTCGGCATGCTCAAGCTGCTCTTCCACCGCGAGACTCTCGAGATCCTCGGCATCCACTGCTTCGGTGCCCAGGCCTCAGAGATCATCCACATCGGGCAGGCGATCTTCTCGCAGCGTGGCCCAGCCAACACCCTGATGTATTTCATCAACACCACCTTCAATTATCCGACCATGGCCGAGGCCTACCGGGTGGCGGCCCTGAACGGGCTGAACCGCCTGTTCTGATCTGGACGTCGAAATCGACAGGCAATCCGACGCTTGTGGAAAAGTCACGAATAACTATCGGCATAAGGCCGTTTTCAGCCAAGCTGGAGCCTCATGCGAGTCCCTGAGCTGCTGCCGTTGTTTCCACTACCCGATCAGGTGCTGCTTCCAGGCCTGCCGGCGCGATTCCGCATCTTCGAACCGCGCTATCGGGCCCTGGCCGGGGATCTGCTGAAGTCCGCCGATGGCGAGCGCTGGCTCGCCATCCCGCGCCTGAAGCCGGGCTGGGAGGGTTCGTACGAAGGCTCGCCCGCCATCCAGCCCATCGCCGCCGCCGCGTTGGCGCGCCGCATCGAGCCCCAGGACAACGGCGAATACCACATCCTGGTCGAAGGGATCGTCCCCTGCGAGTTGGCCGAGGTCCCGAGCCCCGACGCCTATCGCCTGGCGCGTGCGCGGGTGCTCGACGACCTGCCCGAGCCTCGGGAAAGCCTGGATTCGGGCATGCAGGTGCTGCTCGATCAGCTGGCGAGTCTCGGCGACCGCATCGAGCTGCGTCCCCCGGAACTCGCTCATCTGCTCGCGGCGTCGACCGGGCATGCACAGCTGGTGTATCGGCTCGGAGCGTTGCTCCTGAGCGTTCCGGATGAACGCCAGGAACTGCTGGAATGCCGGATTCCATCGGTGCGGATGGAGCTCGTACGGCGCGCCCTGGGTGCGCTCGGCAGCGTGCCGCGACCACCGGTGGAGCGGTGGAAGCCGTCCGCCAATTGACCACGATGGCCACCACGCCCATGCGCCACCGTGTCATCATCGCCGTCGCTTCGTGCCTGACGCTCCTGGCGCTGGTCATGGCTGTCGGGGGTTGCGCGACCGCCGCTCGCGGGGTGGTCGGAGGCGCGCTCGCCCCGTGCACCGGCAATCCCAACGGGGTGAGCAGCGAGTCGCCAGACGCACAGCACCACGTCGATGCCATCCTGTACAGCGGAGACCAGAACGACGCGCGAAAGCACCTGCTGGCGGTGCTCGCCGCGTTACCGCGGACGCTCGTGGTCGAGGATCGCGGAACCTATCTGCACGCCACCTCGACCTCGCTGGTGATGCGCTTCACCGACGATGTGGAATTCCTCTTCGCCGAGCCGGGACGCATCCAGGCCCGCTCCTGCGCCAGGATCGGCTATTCCGACTTTGGCGTGAACCGTTCCCGGATCGAAACTATCCGGGAAAGGCTGGCGAAATCCCCCGATTCCGCCCCCTGAGGGCGATGTAGGCGTGGCGATGTGGAAAACTTGTCGTGAAATCCCTAAAACGGGCTCTTGCCGGGGGCCCCGTGCTCGCACATTCCCTGCATCGGCCCCGCCGCAACGACTCCATGAACGCCTCCCTGCCCGCCTCCCTGGATAGCCATCCCCGATCCATCTCGTCCATCCCGGTCGAGGCCGGTCGTTTCGACTCGCCAGGCCCTGCGAGCGGCTTCGTGACCAGGCCATGAGCCAGCAGAAGAACGAGGTGGCCCAGGCGCCGGCGATGCGCGAACTGCCGCACAACCTCGAGCTCGAGCGCGCGGTGCTGTCGGTCTTGCTCGATGGCCGCCACGCAGTCGCGATGCAGTCGGCCAGGGCGGTGGTTGAACACACGATGGGATTCTTCCATCGCAACCACCGCATGGTCTACCTGGCTTGCCTCGAATTGGACGACGACGGCCAGCGCGTTGATGCCGGCTCGGTGACCGAACTGCTCAGCCGGTATCCCTTCCAGGCGATGATCGAGCGCCTGCGCCAGCAGCAGATCCTCTTCGACAGCGAGCAGATCGACGGCCTCGACCGCAGGCGGCTGCGCGAGTTGTACCGCCGGGGGCCTGACGAATCGGCAGCCCAGTTCGCTGAGAGCGCGCTCGCGGCGCTCGGCGGGGCCAACGCGGTGTTCGATCTGATGCAGCAGGCGTTCGGCTCGGCCGCCGGTCTGAAGCGCAACGTCGAGCTGTTGTGGGACTATTATCTCAAGCGTCGCCTCATCCAGCGCCTGCAGGGCCTGTGCGACAAGGCCTACCGCACCACCGACGAATTCCCGAAGCTGCTCGACGAGGGCAACCAGGCGGTGCTCGACCTCAACCGCATGAATCGGCTCGCGACCGTGCACGGCATCGCCGGAGTCGTCGACGAGACCATCCACCGCATCGTGCACCAGAACGAGAATCCCGAGCAGGCGGTGAAGACCGGGCTCGAGGATGTCGACAACATGCTGATGTCCCTGCGCCCAGGCGGACTCTACGTGCTCGCCGCGCGACCTGGCGTGGGCAAGACCTCGCTGGCGCTCAAGATCGTCGCCAACATCGCCGGCAATGCCGAGGCCCAGCAGGGCGTGCTATTCTTCAGCTTGGAGATCGACCGCATCGATCTGCTCAAGAAGCTGCTCGCGGCGGAGTCCGGAGTGGATTTCAAGGCCTTGGACACCGGCATGGTCGATTCGGTGCAGATGGAAGCCATCGCCAAGAAGGGCGACGAGCTCAAGCTCTGGAATCTCAACCTCATGGACGTGTCCGATCTGACCGTGCACGCGCTGCGCTCGGTGGTGAAACGGCAGATGCTCGAGAACCAGGGCAAGCTCAAGCTGGTGGTGCTCGATTACCTCCAGCTGCTCAGCTCGAACAAGTCCGACGCCAGCGAGTATGAAAAAGTCTCCGAGATCAGCCGCATCCTCAAGGTCATGGCGATGAACCTGAAGATTCCCGTGCTGGCGTTGTCGCAGATGTCGCGTGACAGCGAGAAGGGGGTCTCCACCCAGCCGCGCGAGCCACGCCTATCCGACCTGCGCGGTTCGGGCTCCATCGAGCAGGATGCCGACGCGGTGATCTTCATGCACCGGACCGATGGCGGGGAGGGCTCAAAGGAGGACGAGGTCCGCAAGATCAAGATCATCGTGGCAAAGAATCGCTTCGGCCAGACTGGCGGCTCGGCGATGGATTTCTATCCCGCGAAGATGCGCTTCGTGCCGTCGCGCGTCGAGGAGGACGTGGACGGGGATTTCGCGGCCGCACCGCAGAAGGCCTACCAGAAGCAGCAGCGCCGCCGCATGCAGGACAAGCCTTCGGGCGACGAGGACCATTTCGCCGGCTCGCAGGCTCCGTCCGCCGAGCCCGAGGGCGGATCCGACAAGCTGTTCTGAGCATCGCCAATAGCGGTCAGCCCACGGTCGTCGGTGCCAGTGCAGCGATGAGTGGCCGCAACGCCGGAGATGGCCGCGGACACCGCGTGCAGGATCACATCTGCTCATCCGGGATCACATGAGCTCCAGGTGAGATGAGCCGGGGATCAGGTACGGCCCGGTTCGGAGATTGCGCGGCGGCGCGGCGACATCTGCTGTCCGCGGCATGGCGACCACGCAGATCCCCGACGGCATCCCGGACCAGCCGCCACCGGCCGCGTCCGCGCGCGCCCGTTCGGTGACCTGGCGATCGGTGGCTCTAGGCGCGCTGGGCGTGGCCACCATCTCGCTGCTCGCGGACTTCACCAACAACACGGTGCAGGCGCCACCAATGGTCGGCAATCATCTGCCGATCTTCCCGATGGCGGCCATCATCGTGCTCGCTCTGGTCTGGAATCCGCTCGCCGGTCGGCTGTGGTCGCGGCTGCGGTTGGAACCGGGCGAGTTGACCGTGGTGCTGGTGATGATGCTGTGCGCGGCCTGGCTCCCGGGCTACGGCTTCTACCGCACCTTCCATGTCTACCTGATCCGGCCGTGGCTCGCCGAGCCCGCCCATGCCGATTGGATCGCGCGCCAGACCCTCGAATATCTGCCATCCCGGCTGTTCCCGCTCGCCCACGATCAGGCAGACCCGTCCTACCAGAAGGTGTACGGTGATTTCGAGACCGGCATCCCGGTCGGCGACGGCGTGCTGAGCGTGGCCCAGGCGCCATGGCGCGCCTGGCTGCCGATCATGGCGTACTGGGGACCGCTGATCGGCTGCCTTGCGCTGTCGATGTCCGCGCTGGCACTGCTCGTGCATCGCCAGTGGTCGCGCCACGAGCAGCTGGCCTATCCGTTGGCGACGGTGTTCAGCGCCATGATCCCGAAGGCGGATGGCCGCATCCCGGAGGTGTTCCGATCGCGGCTGTTCTGGATGGGCGCGGCGCCGCCGTTCATATTCTACCTGATCAACTACCTGGCCATCCTCACGCACGGCAAGTTCCCGTGGATCTCGTCGGCGTTCTACGTCGGCGACGATTTCAGTCAGCTATTCCCGGTGCTGAAGAACGTCGACCTGAACCTGCGTGGCTGGACGCAGTTCATGATCATCGGCATCGCCTATTTCATCCCGTCCGAGATCAGTTTCAGTTTCGGCACCAACCTGCTGTGGTTCGCGCTGGTCTCGGTCCAGGTCTACGCGGCTACCGGCAAGCCGATGAGCAACGTCGACTGCAAGAGCATCGTGGCCGGAGCCTATGTCGCGTACGCGCTCATCCTGGTCTATACCGGACGAACCTATTACCGTTCGATGATGGCGCGGGCCTTGCGCGCGCGGCGCGCGAGCGATGAGGGCGACAACCAGGGTGTATGGGCGGCGCGAGTTTTCTTGGCCGCGTCCGCGGGCCTGACCCTGGTGTTGTGGTGGGGGTTCGGACTCGATTGGATGATCGCGGTGGTGTACGTGCTGGCGGTACAGATGTTCTTCCTGGTCGTCACGCGCATCATCTGCGAGACCGGCGTGCCGTTCATGCAGGCCGAGTTCGACTCGGGCATGGTGCTGGCGAACATCATGGGTTTCCCCGCGCTCGGCCCGTCGTGCCTGGTGATGATCTACTGGCTCGGCAGCGTGATCAACTTCGACACCCGTGTGTGCATGATGCCGTTCGTCGCCAATGGGCTCAAGGTCGCTGAGAACACCGGCACGCGGGTCGGCGGCCTGGTCGCCGCCGGGCTCGGCGCTATGGCGCTCGCGGCGGTGCTCGGTTTCGCGGCCCAGACCTACACCACCTACGCCTACGGGGGCAAGCGCGACAATTTCCACGTCCTGGAATCGACATTGCCCTCGACCATCGACCAGGCGACGCGCGGATTGGGTACCCTGGCGGACACGGGCCGCTTCGATTCCTCGTCGGCGGCCCACGGCTTGGCGAAGCTCGGCCTGCTCGGCGAGAACGTCGGTCACGGGAAGCAGCTGTCGTGGATGGGATTCGGCATGGCCGGGGTGCTGGCCCTGGTGCTGGTGCGCTTCCGCTACCCCGGCTTCTGGCTGCACCCGATCATCTTCCTGATCTGGGATACCTGGCCGTGCAAGTTCCTGTGGTTTTCCTTCCTGCTCGGGTGGTGCCTGAAGGAGTCGATCGTGCGCTTCGGGGGCGCCAGCGGCTACCGGACCTGTAAGCCGCTGTTCCTCGGCCTGATCCTGGGAGAGATCATGTGCGGCGCCCTGCTCACGGTGGGGGCATTCCTCCATTGGCTGATAACCGGCGCCCCCGGCTACACCGGCTTCACCGGTGGTTGATGGATGACCGCGCGCAACGGGTGAGATGGACGCGGTGTCCAAGCGTCGCTCCACGGCCGTCCAAACCTGTTGTGCCCTGGCGCAACCACCCACCATGTCACGCCTTCGACGGCCCGTCGTTCAACTCAGCGTCAGCAGCCCCAAGCCCTTGCGGAGGTCGCGGTGTCACGGATCGATGATCAGGGTGCGACCACGAGCGCCGATGGGGTCGGGACGGAGATCGGTGTACCGAGGCGGCCCGGCGGCGGCCCGATCGAGTTCGTGATCCTGTTCGCGATCCTGTTCGCATAGGCATGGCCGGATCCGAATCATCCCCCGCCGAGCCGGCGCCCGTTCCCGCGACGGTCCCACCGGACTCGCCCATGGCGCCTGCACCAGGTTCCCCGGCCGTAGCGGCTCCGGGTGGCCCGGGCATCACCCTCAAGGCGGTTCTCTTTGGGCTGATCGGCGTGGCGATCATCAGCCTCTACTCGAACACCAACGACCGCGTCCTGAAGCTCTCGCCGCTGGTCGGCAACCACATGCCGATCGGCGCCTTCACGCTGATCCTGCTCCTGGCCACGGTGTGGAATCCTCTCATCGGACGTCTGTGGTCCCGCCTGCGCTTCGGCACCCGTGAGCTCGCGGTGGTGCTCGGCATGATGCTGATCTGCAGCTGGTTGCCGGGCTCGAGTTTCTACCGCTATTTCCACTACTCGGTGATCATGCCATGGACGAACGAGGCCAGTCATCCGGAGTGGCAGGCCAACAAGACCCTGTCCTTCCTGCCCGACCAGGTGTACCCGCTCAGGCACGATCCGGGAACGGATCCGACGAAGCACGCGCCGGGGACGGCCGAGACGCTCGCGGTGCGAAAGGCGTACGAACGGGTGTACGGCAGCTTCACGCGTGGGATTCCGGAAGGCGACGAGAGCCTCAAGTTGTCCCAGGCGCCGCTGCGCGAATGGCTGCCGACGATGGTATATTGGACTCCGCTCGCGCTGCTGATGGCGACCGCGCTGATCGCCATGATCTTCCTGGTGCATCGCCAGTGGGCGCACCACGAGCAGCTGAGCTACCCGATGGCGTCGGTGTCGACCGCGCTGATCGAGCGGACGGGGTCGCGGCTGACGTCGGACCTCTTCTACTCGCGCCTGTTCTGGGCTGGATTCGCTCCGGTGTTCGCGATCCACCTGATCAACTACCTGCAAGCCTGGTTCCCCAACTACCTGCCGCGCATCCCGCTGCAGTGGGGAGCCTGGGATATCGTCGGTGTATTTCCGGTGCTCAACAATGTGGGCGCGTGGGTGGTATGCGACCAGCGGATCACCTTCATGATCATCGGCTTCTCGTACTTCATCGCATCCGAGATCAGCCTGAGCATGAGTCTGTCGACCATCGCTGTGACCATCGTGGGCGCGCAATTCTTCCTCGCTACCGGAACCACGGTGTCAGACGACGACAAGTCATGCGTCCTCGCAGGCGCGTATGGCGCGTACTTCCTGATCCTGCTGTATACCGGCAGGCACTATTACCTGAACGTCCTCGCCAAGGCCCTGGGACTACGTGGTTCCACTTCGGTGGATCGCCAGCCGATCTGGGCGGCGCGCATATTCCTCGGCGCCTTCGCGGGTCTCGTGAGCATGCTGGTGCTGGTCTTCGACATGGATTGGTTCATCGCGCTTATCTTCGCGATGTCGCTGATGATCTACTTCTTGGTGTTCGCTCGCATCGTAGCAGAGACCGGCATCCCGTTCCTTCAGGCGAACTTCGATATCGGCTACATGCTGAGCCTGACGCTCGGGGTGCCGGCGCTTGGCCCGACATCTTGGGTCATGGTGATGTACATGGGCCTGGTGCTCAACCCCGATGCCCGCGAGTGCGTCACGCCATACGTGGCCAACACACTGAAGATCTCCGAGAACGTGGGTATTCGCCTGCCGCGCATCATCATGGTCGGAGCGCTCGCGACCCTGGTCGCCTTCGCGATCGGCTTCGTCTCCCAGACCTACAGCGTGTACAACAAGGGCGCGCACAATGACGATTACGCGCTGCATCTGCCCGAGAACAAGCTGAGCATCGCCACCGCCGGGCTCGCGGTGCTGCACGAGACTGGCCAGTTCGCGAGCTCGGAGTCGACGCACGGACTCGCCAAGCTCGGTCAATTGGCGAACAACGTGGGCCATGGCCCCAAGCTCGGATGGATCGGATTCGGCATTCTCGGGACCATCATGATGTCCGTGATGCGATTCCGTTTCGGGTGGTGGCCGCTGCACCCCGTCATCTTCCTGATGTGGGGCACGTGGACGTCGAGCCTGGTGTGGTTCTCGTTCTTTCTCGGCTGGGTCACCAAGGAGCTGATCGTGCGCTTCGGCGGCGGGAAGACCTACCAGTCGCTCAAGCCCCTGTTCATCGGCCTGATCATGGGTGAGATCATCGCCGTGGCGATGATCCTGCTGGTCGGCTTCTGCTATTACATGAACACCGGCCTCATCCCGAAGAACACCGGCATCTTTCCCGGCTGACATCATGAACGCTCCCATCATCGATGTCCGCCAGCAACACAAGATCCCGCTCGGGAAGGCGTTCGCGTTGTGCCTCAAGGGCATCGCGCACCGCCTGTTCCGCTCGCTGCTCACCCTGACAGTGATCGTCCTGGCCGTGGCGTTCTTCATGGTGCTGCTCTGCGAGAGCGCATTCACCAAATCCGTCGGAGGCGGCGTCGCCGTCGAGAACGCCGCGCGCCGGTTCGCCTCGCAGCGCCTCGCCGTGTGGGTCTCGGACGTCGACCAGATCGGCATGGCCGCGCGCCTCGTCGCCGCGGACGGTCGCCCGCTCGCGCTGGGCGAGATCGCCGCCGTCAGCGGAGCCCAGCTCGAGCAGGTGCGCGCGCTCGCTGCCGAGAGCCGTCGCGAGTCCCGGGTCATGGCGTTCTTCGATGGCATGGACGCCGGCAGCCGCGCCATCCTGGTGCGCAAATCGAAGGGCGCCGAGATCTTCGCGTATCTCGCCGATGCCAGCCGATGGACGGGATTCGACGCCGAACTGGCGCAGCTGCACGCGCTCAAGCCGCCCATGCCGCTGAATGAACTGAAGGCCTCGGCAGATGGGCACCTGGGCTATGTCGAACGGCTCGCCGGACTCACGCAGTCGTGGCGGACGGCGGTAGCACGCCTGCGAGACGATCTCGCTCCCATCGACCGTGCGGCGGCGCCGGACGCCGATGCTGGCGGTGCCGGACATTCCCCGCCGGTCCTCGCCCAAGCCTCGGCCGATGCCTCGGTCGAGGCGTTCAGGCGGCGCATGGCCGACGCGCTCGCGCAGGGCGAGGCGGCCTTCCTCATATCGTTCCAGGCATGCTTGGCCGCCCATGGCTTCGCCGACACTCCGGACCAGGTGCGACTGGTGCATGATGGGCTGGCCAGGGCGAAGCGGCGAAACGAGGTTCGCGACCGGTTGTCGACCGACGAGTGCCATGCCGCCTGGCACAAGGCGTTCCTCGAGGATCCCCTGATCGACAAGAAGATGCTCGTGCTCGACGACCAGCGGGTCGCCACCATCCTCGGAGGAACGTGGACACCGCAGCAGCTGAGTGAGATCTCACGGGACGTCGCTGAGGAGAACCGTTTGCTCCTGGTCGAGAAGGCGGTGGTCGAGCGCCAGCCGCCGGGCCAGTCGGGCCAGGGACTCATCAGCGGCCGGCAGGCGTTCCTCATGGCGATATCGTTCGTGGTCTGCATGGTCGGCATCACCAACGCCATGCTCATGGCCATCACCGAGCGTTTCCGCGAGATCGCGACGATGAAGTGCCTGGGCGCGACCGATGGCTTCATCCTCCAACAATTCCTCATGGAAGCGTCGGTACAGGGGTTCTCGGGCGGGCTGGTCGGGACCGCCATCGGGCTGGTCCTGGCACTGATCAAGTGCTCACTGATCTACGGTGTCTACCTATTCTCGTACTTCCCGGTTGTCTCGGTTATGCAGTGCGGGTTGATCTGCGTCGGCACCGGCGTGGCGCTCTCAACCCTGGCCTCGATCTATCCGTCGTGGTCGGCTTCGCGGATGGCGCCGATGGATGCGATGAGGGTCGAATGAACGAAGCCGCCCCCACCTTCGACGCCGCCGCCTATGGCGCGGGAAAATCCATCCTGGTACGGGCCCACGGGGTGAAGAAGACCTACATCCGCGGCGCCGAGATCACCCATGCGCTCAAGGGCATCGATCTCGAGATCTACCGCGGCGAATACATCTGCGTGATGGGCCCGTCGGGATCTGGCAAGTCCACGTTCTTCAACATGGTCGGGGGCCTGGATTCGCCCAGCGATGGACGGGTGTTCATCGACGAGGTGGACATGGCGCAGCTGAACGCGCATGAATTGGCGTTCCTGCGCTGCCGCAAGATCGGCTACATCTTCCAGGCATACAACCTCAACACCGTCATGACCGCGCTCGAGAACGTGACTCTGCCCATGACCTTCGCCGGAGTCCACTCCGACGAGGCGCGTCAGCGCGGCATGCAGCTGCTCGAGCGCGTCGGCCTGGGCGACCGCTGGTCGCATCGGCCGAAGCAGATGTCGGGCGGCCAGCAGCAGCGCGTGGCCATCGCCCGCGCGCTCGCCAACCGGCCATCGTTGCTGCTGTGCGACGAGCCGACCGCGAATCTCGACCTGGTCTCGGGCAAGGAGGTCCACCGCATCCTGCGCGACCTCAACCGCGACGAGGGCGTCACCATCATCTGCGCCACCCACGACCACAACATGCTCGAGGTCAGCAACCGCATGATCTGGATCGCCAATGGGCAGATCGAGCGCATCGCCTTGAGCCGCGACGTCACCCTCGAGCGCGCGAGCCTGGGGGACGACCATGCGTAAGGCGTTCGCCTGCTTTGCGCTCGCGCTGCTGATCGGCGCGGCGCGGCTCTCCGCCGCAGATTCCGCCGCCGAAGGCGCGGCGTACGCGGCGGTGATGCGCGAGCTCTCGAGCCATGACCAGCGCCTGCCCGGGAGCGCTGGGTACACGGCTTCGCTCGATGCGATCGAGAAGGCCCTGGCGGGGGCCGGCCTCGCCGTCCACCGCCAGACCTACGATACCCTGGTGCCGGTGACCAAGGTCTGCCGCCTGACCATCGATGGCCATGAGGTGGGTCCGGTGTTGCCGTTGGCGCCCAACGGCGTCGCGCCGGCGACCACCTGGGGCTCCCCGGCGACCGGCCCGCTGCTCTATGTCGGTGACGGCTCGCTCGAGGCTCTCGACGGCAAGCCCATCGCCGGCGCCATCGCGGTGATGGAGTTCGGCAGCACGCATCTCGCCGAGGTGTTCAGCCAAGGCGCGCGCGCGGTGGTGTTCGTCGGCAATGACCAGGCGAATCAGTGGAACATCGAATCGCACTTCACCACGCTGCCAGTCTCGCTCCCCCGAGTGTGGATAGATCGTCCGGCCGCGCAGGCGGCGGGCCTGCTCACCGCGGATGGCAGCATCCAGGCATCGCTCGACCTGTCGGTGCGCTGGGAGCGGGT
Organism: Planctomycetota bacterium; assembly: GCA_038231435.1. Classification (GTDB taxonomy): domain Bacteria; phylum Planctomycetota; class UBA11346; order UBA11346; family UBA11346; genus JACCZE01. Next base: position 90,788 of record JBBRLJ010000014.1, on the reverse strand, counting down.
CGTCGCCACGAACCTGTGGGCGAAGATCCAGGGCAAGGCCGTCGAGCCAGTGGAGCAGGAGGCCGGGGCCGCGGTCGCCAATCCCAAGGCGCTGGTGCTCTCTGCCAACGTCGACACCTTCGGCGCGATCCCCGATCTCGATCCGCAGCTGCGCTGGGCGGCCAACGCCGCGCTGCTCGCCGAGGTGGCTGGACGGCTTGCGCGTACGCCCCTCGACCGTTCGGTCTACGTGCTCTTCCTAGGCAGCCACCACGCGGCCCAGGACGGCGCGCGCCATTTCTATTACGTGGTCAACAAGGCAGAGCACGCCAAGGACACCGACAGTCTCGCCATCCGCGAGAAGGACCTGTGCCAGGACCAGGTGACGCGCCTCGGTCGCCGGCTCGCGCTGCTCGAGAGCCCTGGATTCGTGAGCGGCACCGACGCGGATTCCGTCGAGCTGTACCTGCAGGCGAAGCGCCACCTCGTGGGTCTGGTGAACAACATCAATTTCGAGCTGCGCCAGTGCACCCTCGACGAGCTCGGATACCAGCGCGAGATCAAGGATCTCGAAAAGACCGAGCTCGCTGCGGCGGGCGAGGCGGCCGCCGCGGCCACCGCCAGGTTGGCCGAGGTTCGCGCCACGCTGACGTCTGTGCTCCAGCGTCAAGCGGAGTTGAACGACAAGAAGACGCTGTGGAACCAGCTGCGCGGCCAACTCGCCGCCAAGAACATCACCGATGCCGAGGGTTTCTCCTCGATCCTGGCCGACCTCTCCCAGACCTCACGGGCGTCGAAGGCGTATTTCGAATCGTTGCTGCGGCATACCCGCTCGTTCCTTGAACTCGAGGCAGCGATCAAGCCGGCGGGCACCGTCGACAATCCGGGTATCCCGGAAGTCATCGCCGCGCACTTCGCCTTCGACTTCGCCTCGAGCGACGAGACCTGGATGTTCTCTCCATTCGGCGCCGACAGCTGTTCGAGGCATAAAGACGTCACGCCCGGAACCTTCTCGAAGCAGCTGCGCGCCTATCAAGAAGTGTATGCGTCCTTGCCCAAGCAGCAGCGTGCGCAGCTCTACACACCTGACCAGAGCGTCACCTTCCGGTTCGACGCGCTGTGCACGCCACATCAGCGCAGCGTGCCATCGACCGCAGCGTTCTCGCTCGGTGTGTCGGGCTTCCAGCTGCAGACCGTTGGCGATCCGCTGGATGCCGACGAGATGCCGGTGCGGCGCGACGCCGACCTGCTCGCGCTCTCGCCCCAGCTGACGGCTTTCATCACCGCGCTGGCGGCGTCTCCCAACCTGCCGTCGACCGACATACCGACGGCGGACATGACTACCCAGCTGGTGCTCACCGGTGCCGACGGCAAGCTCACCGGACTCGAGGTGGTGGATACCGCCAAGGGCAGCGATGACGTCCAGGGACCGTCGAGCGATGCCATCATGTATGTGGGTAGCTTCCCGAATGCGATGATCGGCGCCGAGCCGCGCTATATCGTCGGAGGATGCGATTTCGCGATGTCTGCCGTCGACCCGACGGGCCACGTCTTCGCCCCGAACGTCGTGCAGATGTCGTGGGGCGGAACCAACGGCAGGGTGGGGGCCTTCGGCTTCGACGCGAGCGGCGGCATCGACCGCTTCACCGTCATCGGCTCGTCGGGCGGCTCGCGCGCCTCGCTCCACTACGGATACGGCGGCGGGTTCTTCACGCCCCTGCTGCCGCTGGATTACAACATCGCGAACATCGGCCACCTGCTCATCGCGCGCAGCGATACCGAGTCCAAGAACCGGTTCTCGGCAGGATTCAACCATCTCGAGGTCTTCTACCAGGATCAGCGCGCGCCTTTCAAATATCTCGGTAACGGCATCGACATGTTCGGCACCACGCCCGAGAGCCCCGCGGGGATCGGCTTGCCGCTCGATCCCCGATCGATGCTGTCGATCGATCCCAGCAGCGTCGCGTCCCACGACTTGGCGAACCTCAACCTGCAGCGCCTGAAGACCCTGCGTTCGCGCAACATCATCAACAAGCCGCTCGAGAAGTTGCAGGCCGACGCCGAGGACCATCTCGACCTGGCAGCCGAGGCCCGCGCCAAGAACCACAGTCGGCTCGCCACCGCCCACGAGACCATCGCCGACATGCTCGGGCATCGGGTGCACCAGCCGCTACGCGACAACGCCAACGACCTCGTCCAGGCGGTGATCATCCTGCTGCTCCTGTGCCTGCCCTTCGCCTTCGCCGTCGAGCGGCTGGTGTTCGGCTTCACCTCGATTTACCGGCAGATCGCCGGCTTCCTGGGCGTCTTCCTCGCCACCTTCGGCATCCTCTACGAGACCCATCCGGCCTTCGCGCTGGCCGAGGCGCCGATCATCATCTTCCTCGCGTTCATCATCATCCTACTCAGCGCGTTCGTGATCCACGTGGTCATGGCGAAGTTCAAGCACGAGCTGCGGGCGATGCAGGGGCTGTCGTCGAAGGTGCACGGCGGTTCCGCCGAGGGCGGCACCGCGTTCGCCGCCGTCGCCATCGGCATCTCGGGGATGCGCAACCGGCCCCTGAAGACCTTCCTCACCGCGACCACCGTGGCGCTGCTCACCTTCACCATCCTGGTGTTCGCATCGTTCAGCTCGTCGCTCGCGGTGGTGGAGACCTATCTCGGCGCGGCTCACGGCGACGCGCGCATAGAATTCCATACGCCGTCGTTCCTCTCGATCCCATATCGCCTGCGCGACACCATCGCCGTGCTGTTCCAGGACCGCTACGAGATGCGCGAGCGTGGAGCGTCGTTCCGCGATCCGACCATGTCCGAATTCCACGACGACGTGGTGAACATCGCACGCAATCCGCGCAACCAGCAGATGCAGGCGCTCGAGGCGGTGCTGGTGGTCGATCCGGCCGAGGTCCCGCGCCTGGATCCGATGTTCGCGCCGTTGGCGGCTCAGGCAGCCGCCCAGCCTGATGGGAATTCGGTGGCTTCGACCGTCGGCGACCCGCCGCTACTGCTGCCGCGAACCGTCGCCGACAAGCTCACGGCCGCGGTCGGGGATGTCATCGTCATCCGCGGCCAGCGCTTCCGCGTGGCCGGGATCTTCGAGGGCGTCAAGCTCAAGCACATCGAGAACATCGACGGCACGCGCATCGTACCGCCCAACTTCGATGCCACCTTCGCCGCCAACGGCGCGCGCTCCGACGGCTTCAACAACCTCGCGAACACCTTCCGCGGCCTCGATGTGAATAATTTCATCTTCAGCTCCGCGGACCTGGTCGCGGTCGCCACATTTCCCGGAATGGGCAAGCTCGGGTCATACACCAACCTGGTGACGCTCTATCCGAAGGAGGGGGCCGACGTCGATGCCGACGCCCGCGAACTCGCCGAGTACATCGACGGGCCGGTGGTGGCGACCAGCGCTTCGGGTTCCAGGCGCTTCTTCTTCACCCAGGCGATCGAGGGTTCGGGTTTCATGGAGGTCCTGGTGCCGCTGCTGCTCGGTGGCCTGATCATCTTCAGCTCGTTGCTGGGCTCGATCGTCGACCGCCAGAAGGAGATCTTCACCTTCAGCGCGCTCGGCCTCGCCCCGCCCGACGTCGGCGCGCTGTTCTTCGCCGAATCCGCGGTGTTCGCCGTGATCGGAGGCATGGGTGGCTATCTGATCAGCCAGGTGGTGGTCAAGCTGCTGTCGGTCCTGTCCGCATTCGGCCTCGCGGACGTCCCCGACATCAACTTCTCCTCGTTCTCGTCGATCGCGACCATCCTGATCGTCATGGCCACGGTGATGCTCTCGACCATCTATCCCGCGCTGATGGCCGGTCGCTCGGCCAATCCGGGCGTGGCGCGGAAGTGGAAGATGCCAAAGCCCGAGGGCGATGTGCTGCGCTTCACCTTCCCGTTCACGGTCTCGGCCGACAGCATCACCGGCATCCTCGCCTTCATCCGCGAGCATTTCGAGAACCATGGCGACGCCTCGCTGGGTGCCTTCTCCGCCCGCGACATCAGCATCGTCTCCGAGGCCCGTCCAGGCGGCGGCCGCAACATGGGCATCACCGCCGAGGTGGCGCTCGCGCCGTTCGACCTCGGAGTTTTCCAGCGCTTCACCATGACCACGCAGCCCTCGGACATCCCGGGCATCGACGAGGTGGTGGTCGAACTCAAGCGCCTCAACGGAGCGCCCGGAACCTGGATGCGCGGTAATCGCGGGTTCATCGACGATCTGCGCGAGCAGTTCCTGCGCTGGCGTTCGCTGCCGCTCGACACGGTCGAGCATTACCATGCGCTGGCGCAGCGCGCCGTCTCGGCGGACCGCGACCTCGCCCTGGCTAAGACAGGGGGCTCCGCCCATGGCTGAGCACAAGATCGACAAGGAGCTCGAGCAGTACCGCAACCTGATGACGGTGCCGTCGACCTTCGGCGAAGGTTTCTCGACGTCGTCGTTCATCGGCGTACTGTTCATCGCGCTGGTGATGGTGCCGGGCGCGCTGTACATGGAGCTGCTCGCTGGCATGGGCGTGGGCTCGGCCGCGCAGTGGGTGACGGTCATCCTCTTCATCGAGATCGCCAAGCGCGCCAACGCCAAGCTCTCGCGCCCGCAGTTGTTCGTGCTCTTCTACATGTCCGGTTCGATCATGGGCCAGGCGGTATATGGGAACCTGCTCTGGAACCAGTTCCTGGTCCGCAGTGACGCCGCCACCTCGCAGGGCATGACCTCGTTGTTCCCGAAATGGTTCGCCCCCACGGATCCGTCCGTCTACGACCATCGCTCGTTCTTCCAGCTGGCCTGGATGCCGGCGCTCGGCCTGTGGCTGTTCCGACAGTTCTTCAGCAAGATCGACAACGCGGTGCTGGGCTACGGGCTCTTCCGGTTGACCAGCGACATAGAGAAGCTGCCGTTCCCGCTCGCCCCGATCGGCGCGCAGGGCATCCTCGCGCTGTCCGACGACCTCGAGGGCAAGGAGAAGGCCGAGAGTTCGTGGCGCTGGCGCATATTCTCGATCGGTGGGGCCTTGGGCATGGCCTTCGGTATCCTCTATATGGGGCTGCCGACGCTCACCGGTGCCTTCTTCCACGGCAATCCGTATACCATCTTCCCGATTCCGTTCGTGGACTGGACGACCTACACCAAGGACATCCTCCCGGCGGTCGCGACCGGCATGGTCTTCGATCTCGGCCTGATCATCGTGGGCATGGTCATGCCGTATTACGCCATGGTCGGATCGTTCATCGGCCTGATCGCGACCATGGTCATGAATCCACTGCTCTATCACGCGGGCATCCTGTCCTCGTGGACCCCGGGCGATGGCACCAACGACACCATCTTAAAGAACTCGATCGACTTCTACTTCAGCTTCGGCATCGGGCTGTCGCTGGCGGTGGCGATCATCGGCTTCATGGCGGTGCTCAAGCTGCGCCGCTCGAAGGAGGACAAGGCCGCGATGGAGGCCGCTCCGCACGGCGCCGAGATCTCGACCCCGCCAGGCCGCGGCGACATCCCCAATACGTGGGTCATGGCGTGCTACTTGGTCTCTACCCTGATCTATATCGGCGTATGCGGCTACCTCATCGATTGGCATCCCGGTGTGATGGTGGTGCTGTTCTTCTTCGGCTTCCTCTACACGCCGATCATCAGCTACGTCACCGCACGCCTCGAGGGCATCGCCGGCCAGGTGATAGAGATCCCGTTCATCCGCGAGCTGGCGTTCATCCTCTCGGGCTACAAGGGCGGCATCCTGGTGTGGTTCCTGCCAGTGCCGATGAGCAACTACGGCGTGCAGACGGTCTTCTATCGTCAGGCTGAGCTGACCGGCACCAAGTTCACTTCGATCTGGAAGGCCGAGGTGATGCTCTTCCCGGTTATCATCATCGCCAACCTGGTGTTTGCGAACTTCATCTGGAGCCTCGCCGAGATCCCGTCGGGAGTCTACCCGTTCGCGCAGAAGATGTGGGAACTCAACGCCAAGAACCAGTTGGTGATGATGTCGTCGACCACCGGCGAATACTCGGTGTTCCAGGAAGCGCTCTCGGGCATGAAGGTCACGGCAGGGCTGATCGTCGGCATGGTGGTGTTCGGCGTGCTGTCGTTCTTCAATGCCCCGGTGACGTTGCTGTACGGCCTGATCCGCGGCATCGGCCAGACCTATCCGCATTCGGTGATACCGCAGTTCATCGGCGCGCTGGTCGGCCGCTACTACTTCGAGAGGAAACTGGGTCTGCGCTGGCGCGAATACGTGCCGGTGCTCAGCGCCGGATACTTCTGCGGCGTCGGCCTGGTCACCATGTTCTGCATCGGCATCGTCTTCCTGACCAAGGCCACCACCTCGCTGCCCTACTGACCAACATGAGCCAGACCGACACCAGCAGCGCCAGCGCGACCAGCCCCGATCGGGACGGCAAGCCCGTCGTCGTCAAGGTACGGGGCGTCGACAAGATCTACCGCTCGGGGCACGAACTGGTCTACGCGCTCAAGGGCATCGATCTCGACATCTTCCAGAGCGAATACCTCTCGATCATGGGGCCATCGGGATCGGGGAAATCGACGTTGTTCAACATGATCGGCGCCCTCGACAAGCCATCCAACGGCGAGATCACCGTCGGCGCCGTATCGCTGCCGAAGCTGGCTTCGCGCGAGTTGTCGTATTTCCGTTGCCGTCACATCGGCTATGTGTTCCAGAGCTACAATCTCATCCAATCTCTGACCGCGCTCGAGAACGTGCTGCTGCCGCTGACCTTCCTCGGCACCCCCGACGCCGAGGCCCAGGCGCGCGCGGCCGAGGTCTTGGACTTCGTCGGGCTGGGCGATCGCATGACGCATACGCCCGGGCAGTTGTCGGGCGGGCAGCAGCAGCGCGTGGCGATCGCGCGCGCGCTCGCCAACAAACCGGCGATCCTACTGGCAGACGAGCCTACCGCCAACCTCGACCTGAAGACCGGCGAGATGGTGATCGACATCTTCAAGAAGCTGTCCGTCGAGCATGGCGTGACCATCATCACCGCCACCCACGACCACAAGATGCTCGCAGTCTCCGACCGCATCGTCGACATCGATGCCGGGCGCGTCGCACGCATCCGCGCCGTCAAGGACATGCGCATCAAGACCGGCAAGATCGTGGTCGACACGCCGCCGTCGCCGCCGACAGCGGCCGGTTCTGGCGGCGGGCGATCCGGTGGCGGCTGATCCGCCGGCAGGCGCGACGCTCGTGCCGCCGTACATCGAGCGCATCCGCAGGCTGTCGTGGCGGGGATTCTCGTTCACGCTGCCCCTCTGGTGGGAGATCACCGGCCATCACTTCGCGAACGATGAGGGCCAGTTCCAGTTCTACGAGCGCGTGCGTCCGCGCGGCCAGCTGGTGTGGCGGACCGTGCCCCAGACCCCGGACCAGCCACGCATCCTCGACGAGGTGCATCGCCGCTTCCTGGCGAAGGCCGCGCCCGCGGACGCCTCGGTCTTCGCCGCGTTGAGCACCAGCGTCGTCGGGCAGTTCCTCTTCGCCTGGCACCGGCCCGGGCTGCCCGCCTACGCCTCGCTCTACCAGCACTCTACGCGCACGCTGCTGCAGTGGATCTTTCCCGAGCATGACGAGGCGTTCGCCGCCTCGACCCTGTTGCCGCTCCTGGAATCGTTCCGCCCCAATCACGCCTGGCCGAGGCGCCACGAGCTGTTCGGAGTATCGCTCCAGCTGCCAGAGCCCTTCGCATTCGAGGCGATCTCGCCCGAACCGGCGAACGTGGCGATCACCTTCGAGACCGCTAAGGATCTGCATCTCACTGCCCGCCGCATCGGCCTCGATCGCGCGGTGCTCGCTGGGCTCGACCTGGCGGGCCTGCATCGTCGCCTGCTCTCCCGCGCGCGCTCGCGGGTGATGTCGTCGCAACCGGTCGAGTTCCGTGGCCTGCGCGGCGTGCGTACGGCTTTCGAACGCCGTGGCGAACGCCGGATGGAAATGCTCACCGGCGCCTGGTGGCCCGGCGACGCCTGGATGTGGCACGATCCGACAGAGGGCCGTATCTACGCGATCGAGCAGGTGGGACCACCCAAGCATCCACGCCTGGAGCCCGACGATGTCGTCGGCTGACCCCTCGCCCCCGATCCTGGCGAGGAAGCGTGGCGCGCCGAAGGCCGCTGATCTCTCATACGCCGAGCGCCTCGCAGCCATCCCGGTGCGCAACCAGCGCGTCGAGGCAGTCGAACTGCAGGATGCCGCGACACTCACCGTGCCGCTGAGCTACGGCCCGGTCCTCAGGCCGCTGGCCTCGCTGCTGAAGCTGCGGCGCACCAAGTCCTACCGCCTGGACGGACTCGGACTCGAGGTCTGGCGGAAGGTGGATGGCGTGGCGACGGTGGAGTCGCTGGTCGATTGGCTGGCTCAGGAGCACCGGCTGTCGTTCCATGAGGCGAGAGTGCTGATGACGATGTATCTGCAGATGTTGATGGAGAGGGGGTTGGTGGTGGTGGCGGGGAGGACGGGGGCGGGACTACCGGAGAGGCTTTGAGGCTATGTGGTCTGGAGGCTAGCATCGCTAGTGCACGCCGCACCCGGCTGGCTGGCGTGGCCTTGCGCGCGGCACGAAGAAGCCTCGAAGCTGCGTCAGTTCGAAGAAGCTGTGAGGCTTTGAAGCTCGCGGAGTGGATTGCGATTTCTCCTGAGTGGCGCGATTGTCGCGGACGTGCTCGGAGTCAAGGACGGCCGGCGGAGCGCCGGCTCGCCGCGGAGGCACCGCGGTTCTTCCGCGGCAAGGCCGCTCCGGCCGCAGACCTTTACTGCCTGGCCGATCGCGACAATCGAGTGAAGCGAGAAAGGACCAAGGCGGATAGCACATGGCTGATCGGGGATGGCACAGGGTGCTCAGAGCCATCCGCCATCCGCCATCCGCTAATACGGATGCCCCTCCAAGATCGCCCTCGACTCCATCCCCTCTCTCGGTGCCTGAGCCAGCCGATTCGCTCCCACCCGGTCCTCGCCCCTCACCACGATCGCGCTGAAATGAGGCCACACGCTCGTGTCGCAGCGCACCTCGGGTGGCATGAAGCGCATGGTCAGACCACATCTCCGGCGCTGTGAGGCGTTCGTTGGCGAGCCGTGGATCACATTGTCATCGTGCAGCGAGATCTCTCCCGCCTTCAGTTCGACCGCGGTGGCCTGCGCGTCATCGAGAGCGAGGCCGCGCACCACGTCGCTGTCGAGGGCCAGGTCGAGGAGGCTGTCCGGCTGGCCGCCCTGCTGGTGCGGCAGCAGGCCGTTGCCATGGGTGCCGGGCAGGATGCGCATCGCGGCGTTGCCCACGTCGCTGTCGTCGATCGCCAGCCACGCCGTAACCGAGCGATGGGGGGCGAGCGGCCAATAGCGGGCGTCCTGGTGCCAGCCGACGGTCTTGCCGTCTCCAGGCTCTTTGCAGAAGAAGTGGCTGCCCCACAGCAGGATGTCCGGGCCGATCAGCGCCTCGACGTAGTCCAGGAGCCGGGGACTGGTGCAGAGGTCGTAGACGAAGCGGTCGGTGAGGTGCCAGGCGTTGATCGAGAACGCGTCGGCGCCGCGCGGCAGCCGGGTCAGCAGCCGCTCGAATCCGGCGCGGTTGGCAGCGATGGCGGATCGGTCGTACACCGGAAGGGGGAAGAGCAGTCCGTCGCGTCGGTAGGCCGCCACCTGGTCGGGACTCAGGGCCGCTTCTGTAGTCTGGAACGCAGGACGGGAATGCCGCGCAGGCGCCGTGGCGAGCAAGTCTGGTGCGTTCATGAGTGGGCTCCCGATGGATTCGTGGTATCCTCGATCATAGGTACCACGGCATGGGAATTACCATGGTTACAACCCACCACGGCATTCGTGAGATCCACCAGGTGGGAGATGACACTCCCGAGTGGCGTGTCGGCCCCGAGGCGGCGCCGGCGCTGTCCGCCTTCGGCATCGGCCGCGCCGGCATCAGCGATGCCGGCAAGGGCTATGGCTTCTCCAAGCGCGCATCGCCGCTCGGCCATGTCATCGCCTGCGTTTCCGGTTCCGGCGAGGTCCTCGTCGCCGGTGCATGGGTCCGGCTCGGCCCCGGGCGCGCTTACCTGGCCCCTCCGGGAATGGCGCACGGTTTCCGCACCATCGGCACGCGGCGCTGGGGTATCTGTTGGGCCAGCTACGTTCCACCGACGTCCGCCTCGGCGAAGGCTTCGGCGCAAGAGGCGTTCGCGCTACTCACCGCCGCCACTGTGGTCGAGGCCGATGCCGAGCCGCTGCGCGCGGCGGTCCATGGCCTGTGGCAGGAAGCGGTCGGCCCGGGCGAGCCATCGATCCTGACTCAGTGGTCGGCCCTGGTCCACGCCCAGGCCATGCGCATCGCCACGGCCGCGGCCGGGGATGGATCCCGTCTGTGGCCGCTGTGGCGCGAGGTCGAAAACGATCTCGCGCGCCCGTGGGCCCTCGCTGATCTCGCGGCCAGCGTCGGCGTGGGCGAGGAGCGCCTGAGGCGGCTATGCCAACGGCATCTGGGTCGCAGCCCGCTCCGCCAGGTGGCCCTGCTGCGCATGCGCCGGGCCGCGGCATTGCTGTCGTCCACCGGGTCCACCGTCGAGGATGTGGCCCGCAGCGTCGGGTACGAGAATCCCTTCGCGTTCAGCGTGGCGTTCAAGCGGATCATGGGCCGGACGCCCTCGTCGTTACGCGCGGATCCCTGATCGCCAAGCCTGTTCTTGCCGTGGGTCGTTCGTCCGGCAGCTGTTGAAAGCTTGTCGAACGCCACGCCTTGCGCTCGGTGCGGTCGTTCCATGATCCCCGGTCCACCGCCGTGCGCTGCCCCTTCTGCAATCAAGACGACGATCGCGTGATCGATTCGCGCGCCACCGATGACGGCACCGCGATCCGGCGCCGGCGCGTCTGCAACCCTTGCGGCAAGCGCTACACGACCTACGAGCGTGTCGAAGGCGAAGAGGCCTTGCGGGTGGTGAAGAAGGATGGCCGCATCCAGAGCTTCGATCGCCGCAAGGTGCTCGCGGGCATGATCACCGCGTGCGAGAAGCGCCCGGTGGCTTCCGAGGATCTCGAGGCCGCCGCGAACCGCGTGCACCACCACCTGCTCAGCCAAGGCGACCGCGAGGTCTCGTCGAACGACATCGGCCAGCTGGTGATGGGCGAGCTGCACAAGCTCGATCAGGTGGCCTACGTCCGTTTCGCTTCGGTCTACCGCCAGTTCAAGGATCTCGACGAGTTCATGGGCGAACTGCGCCGCGTCATCGGCGGCGGCGGTCCGCAACAGAAGGGCGGGCCGCTCGCAGGCCTGCCCGCCGCGCGTCCGCAGTCCCGCGAGCCTGATCACGGCAGCCCGGGAAGCCATGCTCTGGACACGAGTCTGGACACGAGTCTGGACAAGAGTCCGGACAAGAGCCCGGAAAAGAGCATCGAGTGATGCGCCAGCGCATCGCCACTCAGTGCCACCGTCCTATGGCGCCAGCCGGAAAAAGCTGGTCCCCCGCGCTCGTCGTTTTAAGAGGGATCCCCATCGCGATGGCCATCCCGTCAATCCGCCCGCCGCTCGAGCGCCATGGTCTCGGGAGTCCGCCGTGAGGCCATCCGCCATCGTCAAACGCGATGGGCGCGAGGTCGCGTTCGACCTGGCCCGCATCGGCTCGGCTATCTCGAAGGCGCTCCACGCCGTCTCCATCGATGACCGTGCTCTGTCGGCCGAACTGGCCCGCGTGGTGCTCGAGCACCTCGAACGCACCTGCGACCAGGCCAGCCTCGGCATCGAGGAGGTGCAGGACGCGGTCGTGCACGTGCTGCAGGAGAGTGGCTACTACGACGCGGCCAAATCCTACATCCGCTACCGCGACGACCGCGAGCGCTTCCGCCGCGAGCGCCGGGTCAATGGCGACGGCTGCGCCGCGCTCAACCTCTCGGTGATCGATCTCGATGGCCGCCGCCGCCAGTGGGATCGTTCGTGGATGGGCGACCTGCTGGTCGAGCGCTACCAGCTCGATCGCAAGGCCGCGACCGATGCGCTGGTGCAGGTAGAGGCATTCCTGTCCGACACCTCGATCACCGAGGTCGGCACGCCGCTGGTGCTCAGCCTGGTCGATGCCGCCCTGGTGCGTTGCGGCATGCACTCGCTGGCCGCCGAACGCGCGCCTTTGCGCATCGATCGTACCGAGGCCCGCGCCGCCCTCGCCGGCGCTGCGGATGGTCAGCAGGCCCTGACGCGCTGCGGCCGGCGCACCTTCGAGCAGCTGTCGCTCGCCGAGTGCTACCCGCTGCCGGTGGTGCGGATGTACTGCCGTGGCCGGCTGTGGATCGATGGCCTCGACGACCCGAAGCGCGGCAGTCAGTTCACCGCCACCATCGACGGCAGCTCGAATCCCTGGCAGGTGCTCACCAACGCCTACAGCATCGCCGCCGAGGCCACCCGCCGCTGGCGCCGCGTGCGCGTGGTGCTGCCGCCGAGCATCCTCGGTCACCTCGAGCGCGGGGCCGCGGCCCTGGTGCAGCCGGTGGCCGCGCTGGCCTCGCTCGCGGACGTCTACCTCTATTGCGATGGGCGCACGCCACTCTTGGCCAATTGGCCGTTCGCGGGCCTGCGCGTCAGCATCGCCACCTACAACGACGATTTCCTGCTGCTGCGCCAGCTCCAGGAGATGCACTTGCAGATGCTCTCGGGCTCGCACCTGATGCGCGGCGGTTACCGCGCGCGCGTCGCGGTCGAGCTGGCGTTGAATGCCCAGGGCCTCGAGGGCGAATTCTCACAGATGGATTCGCTGGCCATGGGCCTGGTCGCGGCCGCGCGCGTACGGCTCTCCCAGCTCGGGGATCCAACGGACGCCGACCTGCGTTTCGCGATCTTCGGACTCACCCTGCATTCGACCTCGAACGACTACCTCGAGCGCCAGGTCGTGCAGGAAGGGCTGAGGGGAGGTCTCCACCTGACGCGCAGCTCGAATCTGCCCGAGGAAGCCTGTGCCCATCTCGGGCGGCTGCTCGAATGATTTTGATGCAAACGTTGCAGGCTCCTCCGTGCGTTGCACCATGATACACAGCGAACGGTTGCACCCCCTGGTCAGGGGGTAGGTTTCGACCTCCATCCACCGCCGTCCGCCCAGGGATGCTGTGGGGACGGACGGAGGCGCCATGTTCTCGAGACGACCGAACCGATCAGCGCGCCGATCGACCTCCATGCGCGTCGCGTCGGTCCCCGCCGAGCGCATCCTCGCTCCCGAGCTGGTCCGGCGCATCGACAACGATCCGGTCTTCCAGGTGATGACGTCCGACCAGCAGCACTGGATCGAGCCCTACGGGGGCAAGGCCATCCCCGCCTCGCTCGGGCGCGCCCAGGCCGCACGTGAATTCCTGCTCGGCAATGAGATCTGGAAGCAGCAGCAGCCGCTGCCGCTCGCGCGCCTCGAGTACGAACGCTGGCGTCTCGACCTCATCCGCATGCTGCCGCTCGAGCCGCGCCTGCGCATCTTCAGCCGCGATGGCCATTGGCTGAATCCGTACACCGGCGATTTCGCCAACGGCATCACGCGCGACGAAGGCAAGATCAGCCTGCGCACGGTGTCCGAGATCGCCGAGCACCTGTGCCTGACTCCGGCCGCGCGTTCGGGACGGATGCTCGAGACGCATCTGCTCGTGCATAAGGCGAAGGAGGGCAGCCAGCGCTCGACCACCGCCATATTCGCGAAGCCGCAGGTCCTCGATGAAGCCATGGAGAAGGCGCGCAGCGTTCAGCAGAACATGCTGTCGAACCTGCCCAAGCTCGACGGCTTCGAGCTGGCGGTGCATTACAAGGCCCACCACGGCGTCAGCGGCGATTTCTATGAGGCGCTCACCCTGCCCGACGGCCGCATCCTGCTGGTCATCGGCGACGTCAGCGGCCACGGCATGCAGGCGGCGCTGGTCGTCGCGACCGCGCTGAAGACCCTGCGTTTCATCGCCCGCGACAGCAGCGATGTGATGACGCTGCTGACCAGATTCAACGACGAGATCAAGGTGGATCTGATCCCCGGGCAGTTCATCACCATGTTCGCGGGCGCGCTCGACCCGCGTACCGGTGCGCTCGCTTGCGTCCGCGCCGGCCACCATCCAGGCCTGATCGTGAATCTCGGCCAGGAATCGATCCTGCGCCGTCTCGGGCGCCCCGGCATGGCCATCGGTCTCGCGCCCGGCCGGGTGTTCTCCGCCACGCTGCGCGAGGACACCCTCGACCTGATGCCCGGGGACGTGCTGGTGCAGTACACCGACGGCCTGACCGAGGCGATGAGCCCGGACGAGCGCCCGTACGGCGAAGCGCGCCTGTACGGCAGCGTCCTCGCGCACATCGAGGAATCGCCGCAGGCGCTGGTCGATGGCATCGCCGAGGACGTTTCCCGCTTCGCCAATGGCCCGGTCGGGGACGACATCACCATCCTCGCCCTCATCGCCCTCGCGCCGCGCGCCGCCGAGCCGATCGGCGAGGTCATCGACGTGACGTCGCAGGATCAGGCCGAAGAGCGCGACGTCGAAGCCGAGCCGTCGCCGCATGAGACCGGCGAAATCGAATTTCACGAGGAAGCGCCGCTGTCGTAGCCCCGGCGCGGCGGTCCCATTCGCTCACCGCCGTTCCGCCCGGTAGCTCTCAGCTCTCAACTCGGAGCTATCCGCTATCCGCCCATCTCCTTCCCCCAGTTCCCCGTCTCCAAACCCCTGGCCGGATCCATCCAGCGCCGCATGCTGCTGGGCATGTCCGGCACGGTGATCTTCGATCTCGATGGTACGCTGGTAGACAGCCGCGCGGATCTGGCCGAGGCGGGTAACGCGGCGCGCGCCAGCATCGGCTTGCCACCGCTCGCGTTGCACCAGATCGCGGCCTTCGTCGGCGACGGTGTCGATAAACTGATCGATCGGCTGACGCCCAACTGCGATGTGCAGGCGCGCGACGAGGCGAAGGCAGCCTTCATCGCGCGGTATGCCGCCTGCTGCTGTGACGCGACTCGGGCCTACGCCGGCATTGCCGAGGCGCTCTCCGCGCTCTCCGCGGCTGGCTGGTCGCTCGCGGTCGCGACCAACAAGCCGTTGGCCTTCACCGGCCGGATACTGGAAGCCTGCGGGCTGGCCGGGATGATCACCGAAGTCCGGGGCGGTGACCGCGCGCGCAAGCCCGATCCGGCCGAGCTGGTGGACATCCTCACCGCTACCGGCGACAAGTCCGAGAGCTCGTGGATGATTGGCGACCATCATACGGACATCCTCGCCGGACGCGCGGCCAGCATGCGCGTTGGCTGGTGCGCCTGGGGCATCGGTCGGCGCGAGGGCCTGATCGTCGATGCCGAATTCGCCATGCCGGGCGAGATCCCGCTCGCGATCGCCGCCCACAGGCGAGGCAATCCGGCGGCCCGGGCGTGAACCCGGCGGGCGACCCCCGCGTCGTGGACGCGGACGGCTATCCGGTCACCCCGGAGCTGGTGCTCGAGGCCTACTGGCAGCGCTGCTTCCCGATGTCCGACCATCGTCGCGGCCGGTTGCGCTGGTACCGGCCGCATACCCGCGCGATCATCACCTGGGACACCTGGAAGGTGCCCGAGAGCCTGGTCAAGGTGATGCGGAAGCAGCCATACCGCATCACCATCGACGAGGCCTTTCCGCAGGTCATCGCAGCCTGCGCCGAACGCACCAGCACCTGGATCTGCGGCGACATCGAGAAGCTCTACGTTGAACTCCACCGTCGTGGCGTCACCCATTCGGTCGAGGCCTGGAATGCCGACGGCGCGCTGGTGGGCGGCATCTATGGCCTGTGCCTAGGCGCGTGCTTTTGCGGCGAGAGCATGTTCCACCGCGCCGACGATGCGGCGAAGATCTGCGTCGTGCACCTGGTGGAGCGCCTGCGTGTGAACGGTTTCCGCATGCTGGATTGCCAGCAGCAGACTCCGCACATGGCGCGCTTTGGCGCGCTCGAGATCACCGATCCGGAATACGCGGCGAAATTGGAAGGGTGCAGGGAGGAGCGGCCATTTCCGTGAGGGGAGGGTAGGGGAAGCTGATAGCGGACGGCCAGCAGAGATCAGCAGCGGCGCTCGTGTCCATGCGTTCATCAGAACAGCACGCACCTCCTCCACAGATCTGCCTCCCCGAGGGGACCCAACACACGGACGTGCCAACGCGCTAAGAGGGCGCCGGTACGATCTGCGGCCAGTGAGACCCTCGGGTGCCAAGGTCGCCATGGGCGTGGTCGGTGACCATGCGCCAGCTATGAAAGGCCTCATGCGGTTGCGCTCCGTCATCCTGTCCGCGCTGCTGCTTCCGCTGGGGATGGCGCTGCCGGTGCGGGCGGCGACGGTCGAGCTGCTGGCGCCGCTGTCGACCATGATCGACATTCCCGTTTCCACGGACTGCGGCTACGGGCCCGTGAGCGTCGCGGCCGAGCTGACCGTACCCGACGACGCGCCTGGCGACCTGGGCGTGGGAGCCTTCATCGTCGATCGTTCTGGCCGGTGGCACCAGCACCTGTGCGCCGGGCCGCTCGTCCCGGGGAAGCAGCGCATCAGCGTGCGTGTCGATGCGGATGGCGCGGCGGCATGGGGCGGATTCCTGGGCGAGCGTCACGGCAAGGATGCGGGCTTCTTTCCCGGTGCGCGCGCAGGCATCTTCTTCTGGTCGAGCAGCGCGAGCCACGCGCGGATCGTGGTCGACGACGTCAGCCTGGCATCTCAGGTAGATAGCCAGGTAGATAGCCAGGCAGTTCGCCAGGCAGGCCACCTTGCCGATCGACAGCGGCTGCTGGATCTGCGCGTCGAGGGCGTGGAGGGCGACCGCTCGTGCGCGCGCGTGGAAGCCGACGGCGTCTGGGGGGTGTCGGCGAAACCCGCATCGGTGACGAGCGGATTCGCCATGGCGCTGTACATCATCGACGAGCAGTCCGTCGCGATCGAGATCCCGGCGCTCCGCCAGGCGGACGGCCGCTGGAGAGCCCGCTTCCATCCGCTGCGTGGCGGGAGCTGGAAGGCCGAGTTGCTGGCGCGCTGGACGGATGACGGAGTGGTGGTACGCCACCCGCTCCCTCCGCTCGAGGTGTCCGGTCCTCGCCGTGATCCGTTTCCCGATGCGCGCGCGCTCGAGCTGGCAGCGCCGCTCGATACGACCATCGCCCTGGTGTTGCCCAGCCGGGATGCAGCCGACAGCACGGCGGGCGGTGCGCTCGGGTTCGCGGGGGTCGAGCTGCGCGTCGCGGTGCCGGACGACGCCCCGGCCGATCTCTCGGTGGGGCTGGTGATGCTGGCCGCCGACGGTTCGGCGTTGCATGCACCACGCGCGCTTGCGCTCGCGCAGGGGGTCGACCGCGTGCGCATCGCGGTCGAGCCGTGCGCAGCGGCATCCGCGCGCTTGGTGTTCTGGTCGGCGTCAGACGGTGGCGCGGTGCTCAAGCTCTCGCCGCCGCGCGTGCTGATGTCGCCGCTGCGGAAGCCGTCACGGCGGGCGCTCCTCGATGCGCGCCTGGATGTGGATGCAGGCAAGCCGGCTGCGCCAGCGGTTGGCGCGTGCGTGACGTTCTCGGCGCGTCCGGTTCCGAGTGCATCGGCGGGTGCGCTCGATGCCACCGCATTGGAGCGCGGAGCAGCGCAGACGACGCCAACGACGCTGCGCCGCGGCATTCCAAGAGATCGGGAGCGCCGCTCGGTGAGCTTCCATCCCTTCGAGGCGGGTGCGTGGGAGCTGCGCGCGCGCATGGCCTGGTCGGATGGCGCGGTCCTCGATTGCGTCCTGCCGAGTGTCGACGTGGTCGCCGGTGCCGATGCCGACCGCGCCGAGGCGATCACCGTCGGCGGTCCGCTGCCAACGCTGCTGCCCTTGCGCGGAATCCAGGGGCCATTGATCGTCAGCGCCACGATCTTGGTGCCCGACGACGCCCCTGCCGATCTGGGTGTGGGCGTCTACGCCTGCGATCGCCATGGCCGTTGGTACCAGCACCTGCTGCCCGGCGTGCTCGAGCCCGGGATCCATCGACTGCGCATCGATCTCGGCGCCACCGGCCAGCTGGCAGGAGTCGCCCACCAGGGTCGCTGGTCCGCGGCCGAGGCGGCCAAGACCGCCAAGGCGGGCCTGATGCTGTGGACGGCGGATCCGCATCGCGCGCGCGTGCTGGTGTCCGGCCCGGTGGCGGCGATTCCACCGGAGGGGCACGCGCAGCGGCCGGAGCTGTACGATCTGCGCGTGGATGAAGGCGCGCTGGGCGTGGCCGCCGGCGAACGCTGGTCGCTGTCGGTGTCTCCCGCCACGATGCCCGAGAATCCCTACGATGCGAAGCAGTTCTCGCTCGATCTGGTAGTGGCGACGCCCGACGGCACCGAGCTGCGCATCCCCGGATACTACTTTCAGCCGATGCGCTCGCGCGATCGCGGCGACCGCGAGGAGCTGGCGCCATCGGGCGCCGGGCGATTCGCCGTGCGCTACCGCCCGAGCCAGCCGGGCAGCCACCGCCTGCGCCTCGAGGCGGCCTGGCGGGGCGGTGGCAGGGTCTCGTGCGAACTCGATCCGCTGGTGGTATCGGGAAAGCCGTGGGACGGGATGGTGCGCGTCGACGCCATCGACCCGCGTTTCTTCCGGGTCGGCGATGGTAGCGCCTCAGGCGCCTGCTTCTGGCCGCTCGGCCCCAATCTGCGCTCGGTGTGGGATCTGCGTTCGCAGGAGCGCATGCGCACCCGCGTCACCCCCGACCGCGGAACGCTCGCCTACCACGCCTATCTCGAACGCTTCGCGCTCAATGGCGCCAACGCCGTCGAGGTTTGGCTCGCGCCCTGGAATCTCGGCCTCGA
The DNA here is from genome assembly GCA_038231435.1 of Planctomycetota bacterium. Taxonomy (GTDB): domain Bacteria; phylum Planctomycetota; class UBA11346; order UBA11346; family UBA11346; genus JACCZE01. The sequence continues at coordinate 72,058 of JBBRLJ010000014.1, read as the reverse complement.
ATGGCGCGCGGACTGGCCGACCTTCCATGGCCAGGGCCGCTACAACGAGGACAACGCCTGGCGGCTGGAGCGCGTGCTCGACGACGCCTGGGCGCATCACATGCGCGTGAATCTGGTGATCAACAACCACGGCCAGGGCTCAGACGGTTGCGACGCGGAATGGCCGAACAGCCCGTACAACCGCGCCAACGGCGGCCGCCTGCAATCGGCGGCGCAGGTGTTCATCGATCCCTGGGCGCTCGATGGCCAGGAACGCATGCGACGCTACCTGGTAGCGCGCTACGCCGACCATCCGGCGCTGATGGGCTGGAAGCTGTGGTCGGAGATGGATCTCACCGCTGGGCAGCAGAGCGGGCAGTTGCCCGCGTGGCACGCGCGCGCCATCGAACGCTGGCATGCGCTCGATGTCTACGCCCATCCGGTGACCAGCCACTGGTGCGGCGACTACCACCACGCCGATCCGGCGATCGTGGCCATGCCGGGCTTCGCCTTCGCCTGCATCGACGCGTATCATGGCTACGATCAGCAAGGGCACTGCGAGCTGCTGGCAGATCTGCTGCGCGCCAGCGCGCTCGATCCCCAGCAGGGCCTCGCACGCTACCGCAAGCCCTTCCTGGTCACCGAATTTGGCGGCGATTGGAGCGGCACGCCCAGCGACGACGCGATGCTCACCGAGCACCTCACCGGTCCGTGGGCGGCGCTGGTGTCCGGGCATGGCGGCGCGCCGATGCTGTGGTGGTTCGAATGGATAGACCAGGGTGCGCGCTGGCAGCCGTACACGGCGATGTCGCGGTTTCTGGTCGGCGAGGACCCGCGCGGCGGCGATCCGTGCGACGTCGGGGTCGCAGGAGAGGCTTCCAGGTGGTGGTCGGGCGGTTGGCGCGAACGCGGCGGCACCGTGCTCGGCTACGTGCTCGAACGGCGCTGGGGCACCGGTGGGCGGCGATCCGCATCCAACCAGCATGTGACGGTGTCGTGCCCACGGCCCAAGGGCGGCGGCGAAGCCCAGGTGGAATGGTGGGATCCGGACACCGGCCGCGTGCTCGAGACGCGTAGGCTCGCAGCCGGCCTGGGCGATGTCGAGATCGAATCACCGGCTTTCAGCAGCCACGTCGCATTCAAGCTGGGCCGAGCCATTGGCGGGCGCGGCAGATGAGACTGGTGCGTTGGGCGTTTGCGCCCGTCCTCTCGGCCGCTGTCTCCATCGCAGCCACCATCGCAGCCACCATGGCGCAGGCATCGGCGATGGATGTCGAGCTCGCGGCTCCGCTGTCGACCGTGGCACGCGTGCCGGGCAGGCTCGCCGGCGCCGACCGCATCGTCGCCACCGTCGAGGTGCCCCAGGACGCGCCGGATGATCTCGGTGTCGGGGCCTTCGTCGCCGGAGCGCACGGACGCTGGTACCAGGTGCTCAGGCCTGGTTTCCTGCGACCCGGCATCCATCGGCTGGACATCGACGTCTCGCCGCGCGCCACGCTGTCCGGGATGCCGCATCTTGGCTCGTGGTCGGCGGTCGAGGCGGCGAACACGCGCAGCGCTGGACTGGTGTTCTGGTCCGCCACGCGCAGTCACGCCCATCTGCGCGTCGAGCTTCGGGTCGAGGGTGGGGTTGGCGACGCGCGATCGGAGCATCCATCGATCGAAGGCGGACCCCGGCTGCTCGATCTGATCTCGCCAATGGGGGAGATACGCACCGGCGAGCGTTGGGAAACGTCGCTCGTCCCCGAACCGATGCCGGCGAATCCCTACGACCCGGGGCAGTTCACCCTCGAAGCGGTGATCACCCCTCCGAGCGGACCCGAGCTGCGCGTCGCTGGATTCTACGACCAGCCCATGGAATCGGCGGATCGCGGCGATCGCGAGATCGTGTCGCCCCGCGGACGTGGGCGCTTCACGCTGCGTTGGCGACCGCGCGTCGCCGGCAGCCACCGCGTGCGTCTCGAGGCGCGCTGGCGAGGCGGGGCCGCGGTGGTGACGCAGCTAGCGCCGGTCGAGGTCGCGGGGCCGGCGAGCGATGGCTACGTGCGCGTCGACGCCGCTGATCCGCGCTATTTCGCCGTCGATGGCGCGTGGTTCTGGCCGGTGGGCCCGAGCCTGCACGCGGTGTGGGATATGCGCGACCACGAGAACTACGCCACGCGGCTGACGCCGGAGCGCATCACCCAGGCCTACCACGCCTACTTCGCGCGCTTCCACGCCGCCGGCGCCACCGCGTGCGAAGTGTGGATGAGCCCGCGCAACCTGGCGCTCGAATGGCGCGAGGACTGGCCAGGCTACCACGGCATCGGTCGCTACGACGAGGACTCGGCGTGGCGGCTGGACCGCGTCCTCGACGATGCGTGGGCGAACCGCATGCGCGTCAACCTGGTGGTGTGGAACCATGGCCAAGCGTCGATCGGACACGACACCGAGTGGGTGGACAATCCCTACAACGTCGCCAATGGCGGTCCGATCGCCGAGGCCGCGCAACTGTTCACCGATCCGCGCGCGCTTGCCGCGCAGGAGCGCCTGCGGCGCTACGTCCAGGCGCGCTGGGCGGATCATCCCGCGATCCTGGGCTGGAAGCTGTGGTCCGAGGTGGACCTCACCGCCGCGGGCGAGAACCAGGCCGTCCAGGTCGACTGGCACCGACGCGCGGCGGCGGCGTGGCACGCCAATGATGCGTACGGGCATCCGGTGTGCAGCCACTGGTGCGGCGACTACCGCCGCGTCGACCAGGCGGTGGCCGCGCTGCCGGGCCTCGACTACCTGACCATCGACGCCTACACCGATGCGCTCGGCGGACTGCCGCCGTTTCTCGGCCAGCTGCTGCGCGACAGCATGGAGCATGCCGGGAACGGCCTTGGACGATTCCACAAGCCGATCCTCGCGACCGAATTCGGCTGCTATCCGCATGGCGGTTCGGTGCTCTCGCAGCACACCATCGCGCCGTGGGCCGCGCTCGTGACCGGCCACGCGGGCGCGCCGATGCTGTGGTGGTTCGAATGGATCGACCAGGGCGCGCGCTGGCAGCCCTACGGCGCGATCGGCCGCTTCCTCGCCGGCGAGGACGCGCGCGGCGCCGACGCCAGGGCCGTTGATCTCCAGGCGCGGGGCCCTCTGCCATTGTGGTCGGGGGCGTGGAGCAGGCCGGGCCACGCGCTCGGTTACGTGGTCGACGCGCGCTGGGGGACGGCGGGCGGATCCTCGCCGCTCGTCCAAGGAGCGACGGTCCGGCTCGAAGGCATGGCCGCTGGCCCGATCAGGGTCGCCTGGTGGGATCCGGATGCCGGAGAACCCCAGGGAGGCGTCGAGGCCACGCTCGGCGACGACCTGTCCCTGTCGTTGCCGGCGTTTTCTCGGCACCTGGCCTTCAAGATCACCGCGAAAGCCACCGCCGGCGTGGGTCATGCCGGAGCGGCCTCGGCGGCGCCAACGCTGGCGGCGCCCACCGGTACCAGGTAGATGTCACGGATGCATATGCGGATGAGCTACCGGTTTGCGATCCTGGTGTCGGTGCTGGCTCTGGGAGCCGCCGGTCATGCGCCCGCTGCCGACGCGCCCTCGACCCAGCCGAACGCCGTGCCGGCGATGCCGCCCAGCCCGTCCTCGGTCTCGGGCGAGCGCATCTGGCCCGATCCGGCCTTCACGCACTGGCCGGCGGTGGCCTACAACGACGAGACCCGCAACGTGGCGTTCGCGTTGCCGAACAAGATCCCCGGGCAGAAGGGCTCGATCGGCTGGAAGGGCGAAGAGGCGCTGCCATTCACCACGCCCGCCGACACCGATCGGGTCAGCGGTCTGCTGCCGCTACCGCTCGCGCCCGGGGTGCGCACCGCAGTGCTGACCTTGCCGTCGGGCGCCTTCGAGCTGGGCATCCGCTTGGCCGATGCCCGTGAGCCATGGCCGCTTGCCGCGCTCAAGGATGGATTCCCGGTCGACGACAAGGGCATCCCGGTGGTGCTCATAGACCGCCGCCGCAAGGCGGACGAGGAACGCAAGTGGGGCGCGCTGCGTACCTCGATGCCGCGGCCGACCGGCAAGGCGGTGGTGGTCGGCGATCCGTTGGAGGCGCTGGGCGCGGACACCTGGTCAACGCTCGACGCCGAGCTCCGCCCCGCGCTGGATGAACGCTTTCCGCACCATGCGGTGCTGGTGGCGCTCGCGAAACTCGACAAGCCGCGCACCATCATCTGGTCGCCGGGCAACCAGGCGCTCTTCGGCGCGGCCTGGACGGAGGAGGAGGAGCGCGTGCTCGGCGTGGTGCGTTCGCGCTGCGAGGCGCTCTCGATCCAGCCGCGCCTGGTGCTGGTCGCGCCGCCGATCCCGATGGACGAGGTGCTCAAGGAGCAGTCGGCCACGCGGCGCGATCTGCTCATCCGTTCCGCCAACACCCAGGGCTGGGCGGTGCTCGACATCGAGCGCCTGGTGGGCTCTGCCGAGTCGGCCAACAAGGTCCGCGAAGGCCTGTTCACCCGCTACCCCAATGGCCCCGCGCAGCAGAAGATCGTGCAGGCGCTGAAGGACGAGCTGGCGCAGTAGAGCCGCGCGCAAAAAAAAACGCCGTCCATGGTCGTTGACCATGGACGGCGGTCGATACGGGGACAGACGGCTCAGAGGCCGGTCTTGTCCTTCTTCTTCTTGCCCTCGCCCTTGCGCTTGTCGCGCGCGGCGCGCAGCTCGTCGCGGCTGAGCTTGCCATCCTTATCGGTATCGATGGCGTCGAACACGTCGGCGTGCTTCTCCTTCAGCGACGCCTGGGCCTTCTCGGCAGCGGCCTTGGCTTCGTCGCGGCTGATGTGGCCGTCGCTGTCGGCGTCGAGCTTCGCGAACTCGTCAGGACGCTTGTCCTTGAGCATCTTCTCGAACTTCTCCCACTTCGCTGCGTGCTCCTTGTCGTCGTCCTTGGAATCGACGTGCTCGAGATATTGATCGATCTGCTGGGCGGCGCGATTGGGCTTGTCGTCGCCCTTGTCCGTGGACTTGTCCGCAGACTTGTCGCCGGCCTTGGTGTCGGCGGCCTCGCCCGTGGGCGCATCCGCGGGGGCGTCGCCTTCGCTGGCGGCCCAGGCGCCGCCGATCGGCATGGCGATGAGCAGCAGGGCGGCGGAGAGGATGGGAATACGGATCATGGTGACTCCTGGTTGATGATGCCGGTGGTGTGGCGGTGTTGTGGGCGATGAGGGTTGAGAAGCTTCAGAGCGCAGCAGCCTGTCGACCGCAGATGACGACAGCGTGACGGCGGAGTCGCCGCATGATCATGATATGCCAGGGTTCGGCAGCGGCGTTGGCGGATTTCCCCACACCTCCGGGAGGGCTGAAACGTGCTAGGTATGCTGGTTTCGAGGATGCTCCGGCCCCTCAGGCGTCCGCAGCCCACAGCATGGCGCGGTCGGGAGCTATGCTCGGCAACACCTGGTCGCCGACCGCGACGGTCGAGGACTTGTCGAGCACCGCGCGCTGCTCGCCTCCCGCCCACTGGATCACGGCCAAGCGCGTGGGGCCGAGATCCTCGACCAGGCGCACGCTGCCGGGATGAGCGCCTCCTGTCAACGACAGGTCCTCGGGCCGGACGCCGATGACGGCTCCGCCCGACACATCGCCCATCGGCGTGGCAGCGGCATTGCCGACGGCGCCTGCCGTCATGAGTGGAGTCCCATCGGCTGCGCACCAGTTCCCGTCGCGCAGCGTCGCGCGCAGCAGATTGATGGCGGGCTGGCCCAATTGCCTGGCCACCGTCGGCGAAGCGGGGTGGCGGTAGATCGCTTCGGGCGTCCCGGTCTGCAGCACGCGGCCACCGTCGATGACCACGATGCGGTCCGCCATGGACAGCGCCTCGGCCTGATCGTGGGTCACGTACACCATTGGCGTGCGCAGCTCGCGGCGCAGCACCACCAGCTCGACGCGCAGCGCCTCGCGCAGCTTGGCGTCGAGATTGGTCAGCGGCTCGTCCATGAGGAACAGCCTCGGCCGGCGCACGATCGCGCGTCCGATGGCGACGCGTTGCATCTGCCCGCCGGACAGCCGCTGCGCTGGACGCTCGAGCAGCGGCTCGATGCGCAGCAGGCGCGCCGCCCAGGCGATGCGCTCGGCGATCGCGGCTTCGGACATGGCCCTGCCAGGTGCGCGCAGCGGGAACTCCATGTTCCGCCGCACCGTCCAACCGGGATACAGCGAGAAGTTCTGGAATACCAGCGACACGTCGCGCCGCGCGGGAGCCATGGAGGTGACGTCTGACCCCGCCATGACGATGGCTCCGCCATCCGCTTCATCCAATCCCGCGAGCAGGCGCAGCAGCGTGGTCTTGCCGGCGCCGGTGGGGCCGAGCACCACCAGCAGTTCGTCTGGGCCGACCTCCAGATCGATGCCGTGCAGCACCTCACGTCCGCTGAACGCCTTGCGCAGTCCGCGTACCTCAAGGAAGGGGGACGGCTGGGAAGGCGAGTCCTCGGTCGGTTTGGCAGGCACGGCACCGAGGGTGTTCACAACCGCTCTCCGCTGGTGTGATCGAACACGCGCGCGTGCTCGGGATCGAAACCCACCGAGAGCGTCTCGCCCGCGATCGCCGCGCGGTCAGCCCCGGCGCGCATGGCGATGCGCCCGAAGGCGCAATCGAGATGCACGATGCGGGTGGACCCCAGGTATTCCTCCATCAGCACGCGGCCCTGGATCCCGGCTCCTGTCGCGCGGGGGCGCACGAATTCAGGGCGCACGCCGAGGGTCGCGGGTCCGGCGCGCAGGTGGCGGCCGAGCGTGATCGCGCCTCCATCAGCGGTTCTGCGTTCGGATCCACGAGCCGCTCCGCCGGCACCACGCGGGTGGAAGGCGCCATCGGCATCGATCTCGCCGGGGATGAAGTTCATGCCCGGGCTGCCGACGAATTCCGCCACGAACAGCGACGCTGGATCATCGTAGACCGCGGCGGGCGCGCCGGCCTGGCGGATGCGTCCTCCCTCCATCACCACCACGCGGTCGGCGAGGCTCATAGCCTCCTCCTGGTCATGGGTGACGTAGATGGTGGTGACGCCGAGCGCGCGCTGCTGCTCGCGGATGAACTCGCGCATCGCCAGGCGCTGGTCGGCGTCGAGCGTTCCCAACGGCTCGTCCATCAACCACAGTCGTGGGCGACGCACCATCGCGCGGCCGAGCGATACGCGCTGCTGGTCTCCGCCGCTCAACTGCCTGGGGAAGCTCGCCAGCAGGCGTTCGATGCCCAGGCGGCGCGCGACCTCGTCCACCGCGAGCGTGCGGTCCTTCTTGGCCATCCCGGTGGCGGCGAGGGGGAATGCGATGTTGTCGCGCACGCTCAGGTGCGGGTAGAGGGCGTAGAACTGGAAGACGAATCCGACGTCCCGTTCGGACGGACGCAGGTTCGTGACGTCGGCGCCCGCGATCGAGATGCTGCCGGCGGTGGGGATCTCGAGTCCGGCGATCATGCGCAGGGTGGTGGTCTTGCCGCAGCCCGAGGGACCGAGCAGCACGATGAACTCGCCTTCGGCGACCAACAGGTCCAGGGCGTGCACCGCCTTGGTGCCGTCGGGATAGGTCTTCTCGAGGTGGGAGAGGGTGAGAAAGGACATGGGGCGATTCACGGGGGAGAAGGGGGGAAGCGGAAAGCAGAAAGCAGAATGAGGTGAGCGGAGAGTGGAGAGCGGAGAGGTGACGATGGACGGACAGAGGGCAGTGCCGTGGATGATCAGGAAGGATCGGGCGCGGATGGGCGCGGGGAGACGAGGTGGGAGGTGACGATCTGCAGCAGGGTGCTGGCGAGCAGGCAGGCGAAGCCGGCGCGGAAGCACGAGGGCAGCCAAGGCTGGAGCATCAGGCAGGTGCCGAGAGCCATGCCCGCGAGCGCGAGCCGGTCGAGGAGACGCAGGATGGAGCCGGACCGCGGTCTATTATCCGTCGTCCGTGATCGGATGGCATCGCGCGCCCCGGTGACCTCCCCAGCTCCTGTCGCCGACGACGGACGGCGGGCCACGGACGACGGACGTTCTTCCCTCATTGCTTCACCGTGCCGAAGGTGACGCCGCGCAATAGGTGGTGACGCACCAGCACCGTGAAGACCACGATCGGTGCGACGAACACCAGCACGCCGGCGGCGATCTGCGGCCAGGGCATGCCCTTGACGTTACCCTGCAATCCCGCGAAATAGACCGGCACGGTCACCGCGTGCGCGTTGTTGAGCGTCATCGCGAAGCCGAATTCGTTCCACGCCGAGATCAGGCAGAAGACTGCCGTCACGGCCATGCCGGTGCGGGCTTGCGGCACGATGATGCGCCAGAACGCCTGCATGCGCGTATAGCCGTCGACCAGGGCGGCCTCTTCATAGGCGCGGGGGATGTCGTCGATGAAGCCTTTCATCAGCCACACGGCGAGCGACAGGTTGAACGCGGTATAGAGGATGACGAGTCCCGCGTAGGTGTTGGGCAGGCCGAATTGTCGGTACATCATCAGTACCGGCGCCACCACCGCGAGCGGCGGCATGAAGCGCGTGGAGAGGATGAAGAACAGCCAGTCCTTCGATCCGGCGATGCGGAAGCGGCTGAAGCCGTATGCGCATGCGGTGCCCAGGGCGACGGTCGCGGCGGTCGAGAGCACTCCGATCACCGCGCTGGTCCACAGGTAGTCGAGGAAGCTGCGCCCGCGCGCGGCCTCCTCTGGGGTCTCTGCAGCCGGCTTGCGCGCGAGTTCGGCGTAGGCCGAGGTGGTGGGGGCGAAGGAGTGGGCATTTCCCGCATCTGCCGCATCCCCCACATCCGCCAACGAGTCCGCACCAAGGAGTGGCAGAATCTTCGCGGTGGTACTGATGGTCGCTGCCGGCTGCTTGATCGAGGTCAGCGCCATCCAGGCCAAGGGCAGGCACGCGATCGCCAGGTAGCCCACGATCACCAGGACGCGTACGATGTTCATCCCGTGCGTCCTTGCTGCCTGGCAAGGCGATCCAGGTAGCGCGTGAATAGCGAGGCGAGCGCGATCACCCCGACCAGCACCACGCACGCATAGGCCGAGCTCAGGCCCACCTTGCCCTCCTTGATCAGGGTCTGGTAGAGGAGGGCGCTCACCGTCTGGGTCGCGCCTTCATTCGGCCCGGTCATCGCCATCACCAGGTCGAACTGCTTGAGCGCGTCGGTGGCGCGCAGCAGGACCGCGAGGATCAGAAGAGGCGCGCACATCGGCAGGGTGATGCGCCGGAACACCGTGTAGCGAGAGGCGCGGTCGATCTCCGCCGCCTCATAGATGTACGCGGGGATGGCATTCAGCCCGGCGAGCGCGATCAGCATCATGAACGGCGTCCACATCCACACATCGACGATCAGCACCGACAGCAGCTTGAGCGAACCGTCGGTCAGCCAGCGTGGCTGGTCGATGCCGAGGGCGCCGAGCATCTGGTCGAGGATGCCGTAGTCGCCATTGAGGATCAGGGTCCAATAGAGGCCCATCACCGCTGGCGATAGCATCATCGGCACCAGCAGCAGGGTCAGCACCGCGGACTTGCCTCGGAATGGTCGCGTCAGCGCCAGGGCGAGGACGAAGCCGAGGGTTAGCTCCGCAGCCACCGCGCAGACCACGAACAACCCCGTGGTGCGCAGCGCCGCCGCGTATTCGGGCTTGGCGAAGACCCGACTGTAATTCAGGCCACCTACCCATTCCCAGGTGCTGCCGGAAAGCCGGTAGTTGGTGAAACCCAGCACCAGGTTGTAGACCAGCGGGAAGACGTTGAAGAGCACCAGGAAGGCCAGCGTCGGCAGGACGAAGGCATAGCCGAGGCCGCGGGAACCGCTCATGGTGGAGGGACGTCGAGGGGGCGTCCGTCGTCGGTCGCGGATGGGAGAACCATCATTTTCTCAGACCGGCATCCTGGAAGATCTCATCGTGATCCGCCGCCAGCGCCTCGAGCGCGGCCTTTGGCTCCGCCTTGCCATCGAGCGCGTCCGCGAGGTGCTGGACGGCCTTGGCCAGCAGTTCGTTGTACACCGGCACGTTCCAGAAATCCTGGACATGGTCGAGCGATTCGGCGAACGCCGCGTTGTAGGGGGTCGCTTTGCGGAAGGCGTCGCTCTTGAGGATCTCGGTGTTGGCGGTGAAGCCCGCATCCTTGGTGATCCAGCGTTCCTGAACCGCGCGGGTGTTGAACCAGGCGATGAATTCCTTGGCGAGCTCCTGCTGCGCGGGCGCAACCTTGGTGGAGATGCTGAATCCCTGGCCCCCAAGGCTGACGACGCGCTTGCCATCCTTGGCCGGCATCACGAAGAACCCGGCTTTGTCCCCCATCTGCTTGGCGATGGTCGGCGAGAAGGCGAAGAAGTTCATCGCCATGGCCGTGGAGCCGTTGGTGAATGCCTCGAGCAGATCGCCGTAGTCGAGATTCGGCGCGCCTTTCGGCCCGCTGGCGAGCAGTTGCTTGAAGAATGTCAGCGCAGCAACCGCAGGCGCGCCGTCGACCTGGCCTTTGGCGGTGAAGGTGGCCGGATCGCCCCACGATCCGCCGAACGCCCACATCAGGTTCTGGTAGCCCATCACCAGGCAGTCGTAGCCACGGCCGGTCGCGATCGCGCAGCCAAAGCGCTTCCGCTCTGGACGCTGGAAGAACTCGGCGACCTGCTGGAATTCGTCCCAGCTTTGCGGCACTGCGAGCTCTCGCCCGTATTTCGCCTTGAAGACACTCTTTTCCGTGGCGTCCTCGAACCAGTCCTTGCGGTATGCGAAGCCCATGGCGTCGGTCTCGCACGGTGCGGCGAAATAGTGTCCGCTGCCGCCAGGATATTCGCACAGGTACTTCAAGGCCGCGGGATGGATGGTGGTGAGATCGACTGCCTTGGGCAGCCAATCGCTGAGGTCGAGATAGAGCTTGTCGGTCGCGCCGCGCCCGAGCCACTGGCTATCGCCCACGACGATGTCGAAATCCGTCTGCTTGTTGCCGAAGTTCAGGAACACCTGGTCCTGGTAGGATCCCCACGGGATCTGGTGCACCGTCACCTTGGTACCGGTCTTCTTGGTGAACTCATCTCCGAGCTGCTGCAGTCCATCCGCGGGGGACCATTGCGCCCACCAGATGGTGATGGCCTTGCCTTCCGCGGCTTCGACCGCGTTGGTCAGCGAGGCGAACAGGACGGCGGCGAGGATGGCGAGCAGGCGCTGGGTGCCCATGGGTGCTCCGGGTTGGCGGTGAGCGCGCGATGAAAGCGCTTCCGTCGAGGTCGGCAACGTGTTTCTGCGGCTTTTCCGAGTCTTAGCGACGACAGGGCATCAGAAGGCACGAAAGGGCAAGGCGAGCAAGGAGCGACAAGCCGCGCCAAGGGCGGAGGCGCGGCGGTGGCCGATGACGCTCCTTCCCGTATCCGGAGACACGGTGCGCGCTACGCTGCGGCCATGCCATTCCGCGCCGTCCGCTACCGCTACGCGCTCGCCCTGGGCTCGGTCGCGGCGACCCTGGCCGTGCGCGAGGCCCTCGATCCTCTGATCGGCGACCGCACGCCATTCGTGGTGCTCTACTTCCTGCCGGTGATCATCAGCGCGCGTTTCTGCGGCATGGGCCCGGGCCTGTTGGTGACGGTGTTGGCCGCGTTAGCTGGCGACCAGCTGTCAGTCTCGCCGTCGAGTGATCTCCCCATGGTGGCGCGCGTCCTGCGTCTGAGCGTATTCCTCGGCGTGGGCATGCTGGTGACCAACTTGGTGGTGGCGCGCCTACACGGCATCGATGCGCTGCGCGCGAGCGAGAGCAGATACCGGCAGATGTTCGAGCGCAATCACGCCGTGCAGTGGGTGCTAGACCCGACTACCCGCGTCATCGTCGACGCCAATCCCGCAGCCAGCACGTTCTATGGCTATCCGATCGAGAAGCTCCGCGGCATGCGCCTCGAGCAGATCAACACGCTGACCCCCGAGGAGATCAGCGCCGAGATGGAGCTGGTGCGCAAGCGGCTGAAGTACGTGCTGCAATTCCGTCACCGCCTCGCCAGCGGAGAGACCCGCGACGTCGAGATCCATTCGAGCCCGATGGACATCGACGGGCGCGAGCACCTGTACTCGATCATCCACGATGTCACCGACCGCAAGCGCGGCGAGGAGGCGCTGCGCTCGAGCGAGCTGCATCTGCGCCAGGCGATGACTGCGGCACGGATGGGCACGTGGGAGCGCGATCTCACGACCGACGCCGTCACCTGGTCGGAGAACATGGAACGCCTCCTAGGCCAGGCCCCCGGTTCATTCGAGGGCAACTTCCAGGCCTACCTGCGCTGCGTCCATCCCGACGATCGCGAGTCGCTGGTACTGGCCGTCGCCGAGGCGATGCAGAAGGGGGAGCCGTACACCATCGAGTACCGGGTAGTCCAGCCGTCCGGAGATGTCCGATGGATCGCGGCCAGCGGCGATCTCATGCGAGCGAGCGACGGCCGGCCGCTGCGCGCGACCGGCGTTGCGATGGACGTCACCGAGCGCAAGCGGCTCGAGGACCAGCTCCGCCAAGCGCAGAAGATGGAAGCCATCGGCCAGCTCGCCGGCGGTATCGCGCACGATTTCAACAACATGCTGTCGGTGATCATGGGCCATGCCCAGCTGCTCAAGCGCGAACTGCCGCCGGGGCACCCCAGCCATCGCCACGTCGATCTCGCGCTGCGCGCGGCCGAGAGCTCCGCCAAGCTCACCGCGCAGTTGCTGGCGTTCGGCCGGCGGCAGGTGCTCGCGCCCGAGGTGGTCCACCTGAATCGGGTCGTCGAGGACACGGCCGAGATGCTGAACCATGTGCTCGGCTCACACGTGCTCATCGAGCTCTCGCTCTCGCCAGAACTCGGCACCCTGCGCGCGGACAGCAGGCAGATCCAGCAGGTGATCATGAACCTCTGTCTCAACAGCCGCGATGCGATGCCCGACGGCGGGACGGTGACGATCAGTACCCGCCAGCGCTCGCTGGCTCGCCCCGAGGCTTCACCCGAAGGCATCATCCCGGCGGGTGAATGGTGCGTGCTCGAGGTCGCCGACACCGGCTGTGGCATGACGCCCGAGGTGATGTCACGGCTGTTCGAGCCGTTCTTCACCACCAAGCCCCAAGGCAAGGGCACCGGCATGGGGCTGTCGACGGTCTACGGCATCGTTACCCAGAGCGGGGGATTCGTCGCCGTCGCGAGTACGCCTGGCCAGGGCAGCCGTTTCACCATCCATCTGCGGCGCCTGCCGGTCCAAGCGCCGGAGACGACCCGCGTGGGCTCGCCGACCATCGCGCCCGCGCGCCCGGATGACCGGATGATCCTGTTGGTCGACGACGAGCGTGATCTGCGCGAACTCGGCGTCCAGGTGCTGCGCGGTCGCGGGTATCGGGTGGTGGGCGCGGCCAGCGGCAACGAGGCACTCGTCGTCGCGGCCTCGATCGACGGAGGGCTATCGCTGCTGATCACCGACATGTTGATGCCAGGCATGACCGGCCGAGAGCTGCGCGACCGCCTGGTCGGAGCCCAGCCGGGCCTGCGCACCTTGTTCATCTCGGGCTATGGCGGCGACACCGGTTTGGCCCAAATCCTCGGCGAACCCGACACCAGCTATATGCAGAAGCCCTTCGCCATCGATGTCTTCGCCGATCGCGTCGCGGAGATGCTGGCGAAGGAAGCGGCGGTCTGACGGGAGTGGACTAGCCCGCAAGGGCCTGCCATTCCGCTATCTCCATGGCCCGCGGATCGGCTCATCCGCGGGCCGAGAACCGTGTGCGCTTCCTAATGGGCGAACGTATCCCACAGCGACATGGTCGTGAGCTTCGCCTTCGCCTCGAGCGGTCTGGGCATGGTGGCGCCACGGTCGTAGTGGGGAACGTAGGTCATGGCGTGGCTGGTACCCGGACGGAGCACCTGCCAATCCGCGTCGAAATGCCCTTCGAGGCCTGAGAATTCGGCGTGGAAGAACGGAACCACGTTCTTGGCGCGGACCGTCAGCTCGATGCCATCGGCGCGCGCCGAGAGCCGCTGTGACAGGCGCGGGGCTTCGATCGAGGCCCACTTCCATGGCACCAGGGTGGCGTGGTTCTCGGCATGGGCGCGATCCTCGGTCGCGACCCCGCGCTTGGAGGCGCGTTCGTCGAGGGTGACGAAGCAGCAGACCTGGTGTGGCTCGGCCTTGCCGGCGAGCAGCTTGGCCACGTCGAACGAGGCGAGGCTCTTGCTGGCGCCAGCCGCGAGCGCACCGCGCACGCTCACTCTGGCGATGCGCTTGCCCGACCAGGTGAAGACCTCCAGCCAGCCCTCGAGCGCGAGCGCGCGCGGCAGGTCGGAAGTTGCCCACACCGCCAGGCGCTCCTTGCCATGGGTTTTTTCGTGGACGATGCTCGCCAATAGCGGCGCATAGAAGCGCTTGGCCTCGTGGTGCAGCACCTTCCAGCGACCGTGATAATCGATCGACGACCACGAGGCAACCGGCCACAGGTCGTTCACCTGCCAATAGATGGTGCCCATGCACCACGGCTTCAAGCGTCGCCAATGCTCGACGGCGGTGCGGATCGCCATCGCCTGGTTGATCTGCGACACCCAGCAAAAGGCGTCGAAATCATTCGGGATGCGCATCTCGCGCGCCATGGTGTTGGTGATCATCAGGTTGCCATCGGGCGAACGCTGGTGGTGTTCCATGACGCGACTCGACGGATTCAGCTCGACGCGCGGCACCACCGCGGTGAGCGTGCGAGGCTCGGGAAATGATTGGAAACCGAATTCCGAGGCGAAGCGCGGCTTCACCGTGTGGTAGTTGCTGAACGGCTGTTTGCCGTGCCACACCGCCCAGTAGTGGACGTCGCCGCGATTCGGCGAATCTGGATCCGCGTCGATGACGCCGTTGCACGGGCTCGACGGCCAGAAGCGGCGCGTCGGATCCTCGAACTCGCAGGTCTTCCACAGCGCTTCCATCACCTTGCGGTAGATGCCCTCGATGTCCTTGCCCTGGTTTTCTGGCTGCTTCTTCCACCAGTGCGCGACGCCGGTCTGGTTCTCATTGTCGCCGCACCACAGAGCGATGGACGGACGCGAGGACAGCCGCCGAACCTGATGGCGCGCCTCGGCTGTGAGTTCGCGGATGAAGTCCTTGGTGTCGGGGTAGAGCGCGCAGGCCATCATGAAATCCTGCCACACCAATAGGCCGAGTTCGTCGCAGATGTCGTAGAACGACTCCTGCTCGTACCACCCGCCGCCCCATACCCGCACCATGTTCATGTTGGCCTCGACCATCGAACCCAGCAGGTGACGGTAGACCTCGATTGAACAACGGTCGACGAACTGGTCGGCGGGGATCCAGTTCGCGCCCTTGGCGTACACCGGGCGCCCATTGACGCGGAAGAGGAAGCTTTCGGCGGGTTTACCGTCGGGGGCTTGGTCCTTCTCGGTCACCACTTCGCAGGTGCGCAGGCCGATCTTCTTCAGCACATCGGGGCTGCGGTTGCCGCGATCGTCCATGAAATGGACCGACAGGTAATAGAGGTACTGCGGACCCTCGCCCGCTGGCCACCACAGGATCGGCTTGTCGACCATCAAGGTGATGGTCGCGACGCTCTCGCCCGCGCGCACCTTGACCTCGGTCGCCGACGAGATCACCGCGCGTTCGCGGCGGTCGTCCCTCGGCATCTCGCCGCCCATCAGGATGGCCACCACGCTGCCGCTCGACGCGGCGGCAGACTCCAGGTGCACATCCACGCGTACTTCCACCGCGCGGGGCGCACCGGCGGGACCGATGTGGGTCTGCGCGGCCTGCACGTAGGCGATGCGCGGGGTGTCGGCGCATTCGAGGCGTGCCGGCTGCCAGACGCCGCTGGTGGCTAGGTAGGTGCCCCAGTCCCAGCCGAAGTGGCACTGCACCTTGCGGATCCAGCCGCGCCAGGTGGAGCGCACCTCGCCGGTCTGCCAGCGGAAGTCGCCGGCGGCGACGCGATCCTTGCCGGCCTGCCACTGCGCCTTCGCGTACGCGGTGGGGCTTTCGATCACCACCATCAGTTCATTGCGGCCGGGCTTGAGCGCTCCGCGCACGTCGCAGACCACGCGCCTGAACATGTTGGCCGAGGCCCCCACGCGCTTGCCGTTGAGGGTGATGGTCGCGGCCGTGTCGATGCCCTCGAACACCAGCTCCTGGCGCGAGCGCGCGCAATCGGCGGCGCTCGCCGTGACGATGCGACGCAGCTCCCAGTCCTGCTCGTCGAGCCACTGGACGGCCAACTCGTTGCGGTCGTCGAACGGGTCCTCGATCTTGCCGAGCTTCTGCAAGGCGTAGTGCACGGTGCCCGGCATCGATGCTGGCATCCAGCGGGTGAGACCCGCGGTCTTAGCCTCGGCGCCGCGCGGAGCGCCATGGATGCGGAAGTGCCAGAGGCCGTCGAGCGAGAGGGTGGTCATAATGAGGCGGATTGTCGCGGTGGATGGATGGCGTCCAGGCCCGGGGTGCTTCTAAGGCTTTCGCCAGTGCGCGCGTCTCGGCTCTTGCGCCGCATCCGCCGGATGTCCGTGACGCGCGCGCCAGCCTCACGACGGGAAGGCCACGTCGCGCCCTATCCCTTCATCCTATCCCTTCATCTTCCCGATCGTCCCCGTCGTCGACCGTCCCTCGAGCAGCTGCGCCCGCACGATCGTGCCGCCCCACGACCGGACCTCGGCGGCCCCGACGATCTGGTCTTCGCTGTAGTCAGCGCCCTTCACCAGGGCATCGGGCTTGAGCGTCTTGATCAACTCGAGCGGCGTATCCTCGCCGAACACCACCACCGCATCCACCGAGGCCAGCGCGGCGAGCAGACTCGCGCGGTCTGCCTGATTGTTCACCGGACGATTCTCGCCTTTGAGCCGGCGCACCGAATCGTCGGCGTTCAGGCCCACCACCAGGCGATCGCCGGCACGGCGGGCCTCCTCGAGCATGTGCACGTGGCCGGCGTGCAGGATGTCGAAGCAGCCATTGGTGAACACGACCTTCTGGCCGCGTCGGCGCCAGGCCTCGCAGGCGATCGCGGCCTGCTCGCGCGTCCGCACCTTGCCGGCATAGCCGATCTCGGGCGCGGCCATGGTGCGGTCGCGCAGCTCGGCCAGGGTGACCGGCACGGTGCCGACCTTGCCGACGACGATGCCGCCGGCGAGATTCGCCAGGCGCGTGGCGTCGACCGGATGCACGCCGCACGCCAGGCAGGCACCTAGGACCGCGATGCAACTGTCGCCGGCGCCTGAGACGTCGAACACGTCCTGCGCCTGCGCCGGGATGTGGGTGACGTGGTCAGCCTCGATCACGGTGATGCCGTGCTCGCCGCGGGTGAAGGTGAGGAAATCGAGCCCGAGCCGCTTGCGCATCTCCCCGCCGGCGGCGATCAGCTTGTCGAGATCCTCGCGATCGACCGCGGTGGCGGCGGCGAGCTCGCTCAGGTTGGGGGTCACGGTGGTGGCGCCGGCGTACTTCGCGTAGTCGACCCCCTTGGGGTCCACCAGCACCGGCACGTGGCGCGCCTGGGCGGCCATGATCACCGCGCGCGCGACGCGCTCGCTGACCACGCCCTTGCCGTAATCCGAGAGGAACACCGCTGCCGCGCCGCCGGCGATGCGCGCCTCGGCCGCCACGATGATCGCCTCCTCGGCCGAGCCGGGCAGGGGCGAGGTATCCTCGACATCCAGGCGCAGCATCTGCTGGTGCGCGCCGACGATGCGCGTCTTGGTGATGGTCGGGCGACCGGATATGACATGCAGCGATGACAGATCCATGCCGCCGCCAGCGCAGGTCTGGCGCAGCAGCGATGCCTCGACATCGTCGCCGACCACGCCGATGAGGGTGGCGAACAGCCCAAGCTCGGCGAGGTTGCGCGCGACGTTGCCCGCGCCGCCCAGGTTCACGCTATGCCGTTTCACCCGCAGCACCGGCACCGGGGCCTCGGGTGAGATGCGGCTGACCTCGCCCCACAGGTAGCGGTCGAGCATCACGTCGCCGATCACCAGGCAGGTCCGCCGCTCGAAGCGCGAGTCGAGCAGCCGCAGGATCAGATCGGGTGCGGCGAACATGGCGACAGTATGCCTCTCTGAGCGGGTAGGGAAAGATGAGACGTGCGGGTGGCGCGAGGCGGGACGGTGAGGGATGTACTCGAGAAAAGACGCACATTCACCCGGGTATCCATCGCCGCACACCGCACGTCGTACGCCGCACGCCCGTTAACACTCAGCCGATCCCGGGTTGAGCCACCACCATGTCCACGAACGCTCCCAGATCCTTGAAGGCCGGGACCTCCGGGATCTCGAGGCGGGATGTCTCGCCCTTCCCGGTCAACACCAAGGCCGGTTTGCAGCCGGCGCCGCGCGCCATCCGCGCGTCGCGCGTGGCATCGCCGATCGCCCAGGTGATGGCAGGATCGAAACCCCAATCGCGGCGCGCGGTTTCGGCGAGCCCGGGGAGCGGTTTGCGGCAGGTGCACAGGTCAGAGTCGACATGGGGGCAGACGTAGAAGCGCGCGATGCGCGCGCCGACCGCGGCGAGCCGGCGCTCGAGCTCGTTGTTGATCTCGGCGAGGCGTTCGCTGGTGATCAGGCCCTTGCCGACGCAGGACTGGTTGGTGCACACCAGCACGCTGTAGCCAACGCGGCAGAGGCGCGCGATGGCTTCGCCGGCGCCCGGGATGATCACCAGCTCGGAGAGCTCCTTCACATAGTCGGGGCGATCGACGTTGATGGTGCCGTCGCGATCGAGGATGATGACCTGGGTCATGCGGGCGCCGATCCGGGCCCACGCCGGTCGTGGAGAAGGCTGCTGATGCGGCGGCTCACGGCGCGGCGACTCCCAGGCCGCCGAAGGCGAGCGCGCGCAGATACGAGCTCACGCCGTCCTCAAGCGAGGTGAAGGGCTTGGTGTAGCCGGCGTCACGCAGGCGCGCCAGATCCGCCTGGGTGAACGCCTGGTACTTGCCGTGCAGGGCGGCCGGGAACGGCACCGACTCGATGCGCGCGCCGGCGCGTTCGCGCGCGACGATGGCGGCGAGATCCTGGAAGGAGCGCGCCGCGCCGGTCCCGCAATTGAGGATGTCCGCGCGGCCGTTCTTCGTCGGCAAGGGCGGAGTCGCCAGGAAGTGCAGGTTCACGTCGACCACGTCGTCGACGAAGATGAAGTCGCGGCGGAAGCCCTCGCTGCCCGCGAACAATTTCAGCGCGCCACCGGCCGCCACCTGGTTGTGGAAATGGAACACCACCGAGGCCATGCGCCCCTTGTGCCATTCGCGCGGTCCGAAGACGTTGAAGTAGCGCAGCCCGATCACCGGCGAGGACGGTCGCGAGGCGTGCTTGCGCACCCAGCGGTCGAAGAGCAGCTTGGAGAAGGCGTAGACGTTCAGCGGGCGCTCGCAGGCCGGATCCTCGCGGAAGCCGGCGGTACCGTCGCCATAGACGCTGGCCGAGGATGCGTAGAGGAACGGCACGCGCTTGGCGAGGGCGTAGGCGAGCAGTTCCTTGCTGTACTCGTAATTGACGTCGAGCATGTAGCGCCCATCGCCTTGCATGGTATCGGAGCAGGCGCCCTGGTGCAGGATCGCCTCGACCCCGCCGAAAGCGGGCAAGCGGGTGCGGAAATCACGGAAATCCAGGACGTCCGAGAACGACAGGCCATCGAGATTGCGGTGCTTGTCACCCTGCGTGAGATCATCGACCACCAGGATGTCGGTGACTCCGCGTGCGTTGAGACCCTTGACGATGTTGCTGCCGATGAAGCCGGCCCCGCCGGTGACGATATGCATCGCGACAGGATAGAGGGGGATGCGAGTAGGGAATGGGCAAGGAGCCTGTGCGTGGGTCATGGGTAGACGTTCCGTGCGGATGTCTCGCCTCGTACAGAGGGGCGGTGTCAGCGCAGGTTATCCAGATCCCAGAGTCCGAGACGTTTGTCGGCTTGTTCGCTCGAGCCTTCCGCGATGAGGAGTCTGGGCTCGGGCCACGAGAAGGGGGGCAGCCGGAGATCGATGCGGCGCCACCCGCCGGTGGCGATGTCCTCGTTCGTGCGCACCTCGATGAAGGTTGTGGTCAGCAGGTATCGCGCCCCGCTCGCTATGATGTTGCGCAGCACTCGCGAGATCTCGGCATGTGACAGATGAACGAGGCAGTCCCGGCACAACACCAGGTCGACGCGTGGCAGGGTCGAGGCGACCAGGTCGAGCACGCGGAAGCCGCGAGTCGGGCTCGCGAAGCGGAGTCTATTGTCGGTTATCAGTTCAGGGACGATGTCGGCCCCGATGTACTCGATGCCGCCGAGGTCGACCTGACTCATCCAGTTCAAATCACCACATGGCGCGTCGAGCATCGATCGCACCCGCAGTTCAACGAGCAGTCCGGGTAGGGCCGCGCGCAAGGAGCGCGTCTCGTCGAGGCGGGATCCACGCCCGGAACGCGACTCGGAATCGTTCCAAGCATTCTCGTGATACATGCGCGAGAACCGGCTGCGCCTGGTGATGAAGCGAGCGCGCAGCGCGGCCAACGCGCGGTACGGGCGGGGGAACCAGCGTGCGAGGGTGCTTTTGATGGTCGTGATCGACATCGGTGCCTGGTGATTCGTAACCGGGCCGCGAGCCGCTGCCAGGTGTCGTCCGGCTGATCCGAGCTGGTTCGTCTACGTCCGTCCCATACGGTCGACTCGAGCCCGGATCGGGCGGGGAACATGCGATGACGGCGATTGCCACTGGGCTGCAGATCCGTGGGCGCGAGATCGGAACTCTCGACCCGCCGCGAACCGGCGGAGTCGTGCATTCGCGGCGTGGATACGGCCCGCGAGCGATGTCATCACGATGATCGAACCCGTCAGCCACGTCGAGCAGCGCGCGCGCTTGTGGTCGCTGCTCGGCGATCGCCCCACCGAGCGCGGCATTCCGCGTTGCGAGGTGCTATCGACGAGCGTCCAGGATGGATATCGTCTCGAGCGCCTGCGTCTCGATCTCAACGGCATCGAGCTGGTGCCGGCGCTGTTCGTGCGCCCGTTGGGCGGCTCGGGGCCATGGCCGACCGTGCTCTACAACCACAGCCACGGCGGCTTCTACGATGTCGGCAAGCACGAACTGATCGCGTCGGCTCCCTACCAGGAGCGGCTTCCCTACGCTGCCGAGTTCACGCGTCGAGGCATGGCGGCGCTCGCGATAGATCATTGGGGTTTCGGCGAACGGCACACCGACTCCGAGATGCACATCGCCATGAACATGCTCTGGCGCGGCCAGGTCATGTGGGGAATGATGTGCCACGACAGCCTGCGCGCGGTCGACTACCTGCTCGGCCGCGACGATGTCGACGGCGCACGCCTAGCCACGCTCGGCATGTCGATGGGCAGCACCATGGCGTGGTGGATGGCCGCTCTCGACCCGCGCATCGCGGCGTGCGTCGACATCTGCTGCCTCACCGATATCCACACTTTCGCCGCGACCAAGTCCCTCCATGGACCGTACTATTATGTGCCAGGCCTGTTGAAGCACGCCAGCACGGCCGATATCAACCGTCTGATCGCGCCGCGCCCGCATCTGGCGCTCGCGGGAATCCATGACGACCTCACGCCGGTCGCTGGCCTCGACATCGTCGACGCCGATCTCCTACGCTACTACGCCGAGCTCGGCCATCCGGAGTGCTGGAGCCTGGATCGGCACCCCGTCGGACATCTCGAGCTTCCAGTGATGCGCTCGGCGGCGATGGCGTTCCTCGAGCGCCACCTGCGGGTTGCATCGAGCTGAACAGTTGGGTCGAGTGCCCCGGCGCCAGCCTCGGCGCTCCATCGAGGCTCAGCCGCGGCGGCGACGCAGGACGCGCAGCCCCAGATAAGCGAGCACGAATCCGATCGAGCCGACTCCGCACTTGGTCTGTTGCGAACCACCGTCGGCTGGAACCACGGTGACAGAGGCCGCGGAACCGACGCTGGTGTCGATGTAGCTGCCGCTTGTCGAGACTTCGCGATGGACCGCCTTGATCAGGTAGTACCAGGCGCCGGTGCCAGGTGTGTCATCGAAGCTGGTCCCCGACACCGGCGTAGCGGTGACGCGGACGAAGGGTCCGTTCGCGGCTGGCGAGCGGAAGACCAGGTAGCCGAGCGTGGCATCGGAAGACGTGGTCCAGCTGAGATGCACCACGGCGCCGTCGACTGAGGAGCTCACCACGCTGGGTGGCTGCGCCACATGCAGGCGGAGGGTGGGATCCCCCATGAGCGCCACATGCACCTGGCCCGCTCCGTAGCCGCTCGGCGGATATCCGTACGGGGAGACCATCTGCAGTCGCGCCGAACTGCCGATGGGCTCGCCGAGCCCCATCGGGTGCATGATCCAATTGGGTCGGCCTGCCCAGAAGCAGGTGAGGCCCATGCCTGCGCCCGCAAGCGGCGCGCGCAGGAAATTGTCGCTGACATCCCAATCGCCGAAGTAGCTGCCGAAGAGCATGGTGAACACAGCCTTCGAGGAGGTGCCCGCGAAATCGCTGGTCTGGCCCACTCCTCCGGCACCCTGGAACCAGCCGCCGCCGCAGCCATAGGCGAGCAGGTAATCGTTGGTCGGGAGCGTGGTGAACCAATCCAGGGAGGCGACGTTCGCAGGTCCAACCAGCTCTCCGAAGTTGCGCCAGCCGCTCTGGGCAAACGCCTCGCCGCCGAAATCGCCGAAATTGTCGTCGATCAGGCCGCGAGCTTGGGCCGTCACTGCCTTGGTCCTGAAGGCATGATCCTTGCCCAGGTAGCGGCGCAGGAGCTCGGTCTCGCTCAGGCCGAATGACGGCATGTTGGACAGGTCGACGCGGCCGAGACCGACGAACGAAGTGCCGGTGAGGGCAGACTGGTCGAACTTGCCATCGCCAGGGATGTTCCGGTTTTCCGGTCTGGCGGGCGACGGGTTCGAGCTCGTGTTGTCGGCGCTGGTATCGGTATAGGCCCCGTCGAGATCGGCGTAATAACCGTCGGCTGGCCAGGCGCCGTAGTGATCGGGATGTCCGTCGGGATTGATCAACCCCGAATACGGGACGGGCACGTGCCCGAAGAGGAAGACCTGGGTGCGCAGCGGATCCGCGAGGCACTCGGGCCGTATCAGGGCTTTGACCGATGTGACCGGGGCGCTCCGCGACACGTCGAAGCGCACCACCGTCCAGCCATCTCCGACCAGGTCGTCGTGGAGTCGTTGCAGTTCGCTCGCGAGCGGCGCGGACATGGAGTCGTCGACGACCAGCACCACCGTGCCGCGATCATCGACCGCTGGCATGTCGATGCCGGCGAGCTGATAGCCGTAGCCGTAGGGCGTGCCGGCGCGGCTGACCTGGTACTCGTAGCGGTGGCCCACGACCACGGAGGCGTCGGTGAACGAGGTCGCTCCGGCCGCGAGGGTCGCGATCGAGGATCCCCACGTCGACGTGGCGTTGTACTCGCGACGGTAGAGCGAATACCCGGTGGCGCCCGCGAAGGCTGGCCAGGCCAGGGTGATCGACGGCGGAGCGCTCACCGTGGTCACGGTTACCCCGACGGCGTAGTCCGCTGGGACCGCGGCCATCGCCGTCATGCATATCGAGGCGGACGCCAGCAGGATGGAGGAGCACAGGATGTTGATGGAGAGGTGGGCTCGTGGCATCTGAGGGGTGCTCCAAGTCGCCACAGTACCCGTCATTGGCAGGCAGGAGCGGACGTCGAATCGCGTGCTTGGTGCATGTGTCAACCAGGATGAATCTGTGCGATACGCCTTCCTTCCAGCTCAACTTCTTTTGTTTCGAATTTAGTCTCGAAGCAGCACTCACGGATCTTGCATCGGAAAACACTCGCGGATCTGTTTGGCCAGGTCCCCGCTCCGAGTTGCCGAGTGAACGACGGCTAGTGGAGCAAATATGCTACGATTGTTGCAAAGGTTGCCGAACTAAAGCGTTGCATCCTGCTCTCATGCACCAATTGTGCCTTGCTCGGAGGTTCCCATGGATGCGAATCGTTTTGGCGGATTGCGTGGCGTGCTGGCGATCTTGGCCGTCATCGCGACCAGCTCCGTCCTGCAGGCGGAGACCGCATACCTGGTCTCAGATCCGAACGATCTCGCCGATACCAGCGAGGGCTCGTCGCCCGATCAATTCACCTATGCCGGCAGCGGGGTCGCCTACTTCACCGCCGAGGACCCCGCGCATGGGACCGAGCTGTGGCGCACCGACGGGACCCCGGCCGGCACGACGATGGTCGTCGATCTCGAGCCCGGAAGCATCGGTTCGTTCCCGCGCTACCTGCATCAGCTGGGCGGCACGTTGTATTTCGCGGCCTCGGTGAGCGGGGTGTCCGGCCTGTACCGCAGCGATGGCACCGCGGCGGGCACCGCCCTGGTGAAGACATTTCCATACTTCTCGGACATGGACAAGCAGAGCCCAATCGTGGTCGGCGGCACCGGTTCGATCATGTTCCTGGTCGCCGAGACCTCGGCGGCTGGGTTCGAACTGTGGAAGAGCGACGGCACCGCCGCCGGCACCGTGATGGTCAAGGACATCGATCCGGGGTCGTCGGATAGCCAGATCCAATGGCCGTGCATCGTTGGAAGCACCCTGTTCTTCCGCGCCTTCACTCCCAGCGAGGGCTTCGAGCTGTGGAAGAGCGACGGCACCCTGGCGGGCACCGTCATGGTGAAGGACATCGTGGCCGGCATCGGCTCGAGCGATCCGAGCGATCTGACTTCCCAGAGTGGCGTCTTGGCGTTCGTCGCCACCGGCACCGGGACGGGGCGCGAGCTGTGGACCAGCGACGGCACCTCGGGCGGGACGGTCCTGGTCAAGGATATCAACCCAGGACCAGCGGATGCCACGCCCATGAGCCTGCTCTCCTTCGGCAGCTCGCTGGTGTTCTCCGCCGATGACAGTGTCGCGGGCCGCGAGCTGTGGGTGAGCAACCTGACCAGCGCGGGCACGCTCTTGTACAGCGATCTCCGGACCGGTGTAGCCTCGTCGAATCCGTCGGGATTCACCAGTCTTGCGGGAGGTGGAGCCATCGGCTTCGCCGCTGATGATGGCGTACACGGAATCGAGCCGTTCGTCGGCGCCGGCCCCACCATCGCATTGCTTGCGGACATCAATCTCTCCGGATCCTCATTCCCGGTGTGGATGGGTGGAACCAATCCGCTGATCTTCTCGGCCGACGACGGCATTCACGGACGCGAGCTCTACGGAGCCACCAGTATCACCTCCACCGCGCGCATCACCGATCTCGTGCCTGGCAGTGGCGATGGCGTCGACAGCTCGACCTCGAAATTCACGCAGCTCACGTCGCAGACGGTAGTCTTCCGCGGCTACGACACGCACGGGAGCGAGCCCTGGATCACCGATGGAACCACGGCAGGCACCATGCGGCTGGTCGACATCGATCCCGTTCCCCGCAGCTCGATGATCAGCAACCTCGCCTCGACCAGCCTCGGCCTGCTGTATTCCGCCGACGATGGCGTGCACGGTCCAGAGCCGTGGATCAGCGGGGGATCGCCGCGTACCTCGCGCATGATCGCCGACGTGTCTCCTGGCGTTTCCGGCAGCAATCCGACGCAATTCAGCCAGGTCGGATCAGAGGTCTGCTTCGTCGCCGCGGATCCGATCCATGGCCGCGAGCTGTGGTCGACCGACGGCAACAGCGCGGCGTTGGTGGTGGACCTGCGCCCCGGCACGCCTTCGTCATTCCCCGACAACCTGACCGTGGTCGGTTCGACGCTGTTCTTCACCGCCTTCGTGCCTGGGAGCGGCATCGAATTGTACCGCCACGACGCGACCGGCACCTCGCTGGTGAAGGATATCAATTCCGGCGCAGCTTCCTCGAATCCCAGCCTGCTCACGGCTTTCGCCGGAAAGCTCTATTTCACGGCGGATGACGGCGTGAACGGGACCGAGCTGTGGATGAGCGACGGGACTTCGGCCGGCACCGTCATGGTGCACCAATTCACCGGTGGGGGCGCCTCCAGCGTGATCGGCGAGACCGCCGTGGTCGGGAACACGCTCTTCCTGTCCGTCGACGACGGTTCGATCGGCAGCGAACTCTACAAGAGCGATGGCACCGATGTCGGAACGGTCCTGGTCGAGGATATCGCGCCGTTCGTGCTGTCCTCCAATCCACAGCATCTCACCGCGGTAGGCTCCAGGCTGTATTTCACGGCGGATGACGGCACGCGTGGCGCCGAGCTCTGGACGAGCGACGGGACCTTGGCCGGAACATCGATGGTGAAGGATATCATCCCAGGCTCGGGCTCGCCCAACATCCAGAGGATCGTCCCCTTCGGACCCGGCGTGGCGTTCCTCGCGACCGATGCAATCCACGGGGAGGAATTGTGGCTCAGCGACGGCACCGCCGCTGGCACCTCCATGCTCACCGAGATCTATCCCGGCCCCGGTCCAGCCAATATCTTCCCGCTCGGGGTCGTGGACGGGATCCTCTATTTCAATGCGACCACGCAGGAGACCGGCACCGAGATATGGAAGACCGACGGGACCGCCGCCGGCACCCAGCTCGCGGTCGACATCTATTCCGGACCCGGCTCCTCCGCCCCTTCAGGGTACGCGATCCATCAAAACTCCCTGTACGTGGTCGCGGCTAGTGATGCTCGTGGCGATGCGCTGTGGCGCATCGGTGGTCCGGCGCCTGGTGATGATCGCACCTATCTGAAGAGCCATGGCGCCGGCTTCGCGCAGAACCTCGTGCCGCAGTTCCTGGGCGGCAAGGGCTGTGGAACGGGTTCGGGACTGGCCGTGCTGATCATGGGTCTGTCGATGCTCGGATCCGCCCTGTGGCTGCGTCGGCGCTCCTAGCGCCGAGGACGGCAGCTCAGCGCATGCGGTAGAACTGCAGGCCGTTCATGTCCGGATCCTGGACGTGGAATTCGCGCGTCCCCCAATCCGTATCCCACACCGCGGTGCAGCGCGCAATCCGGCCGGCGAGGTCGCGGTGCAGCCCATCGACGTCCTGGACCACGATGCGGTAGGTCGGCCGATCGTTCGGGAAATCCCATTCGCGGGCGTCATGCCACTGCATGTGGATGAGGATGCCGTCGCGCTCCATGCCGACATAGCGAGGCACGGTCGACGCATCCGTGAATGTCAGCGTGAATCCCAGGCAGTCGGCGTAGAAGCGGATGGAGGCCTGGACATCGCGCACCATCAGCACCGGAATGAGCCGTTCCAGTCGGATGCTCATGGGTTGTTCCTTCGTATCGGTTTCGTCCGTCTCTGCGCAGTGACTGGCGTCATCATGGACCAAACGAATCACCAGTCATCCGTTTCGGCGCCTCAGGCGTCGTCATGCCATACGGACGTGGGCGGATTCGCGTGCGCCCCGCCTGCGCCCGGTACCGTGCCGCGCATGCCGCCGCGCATCCGTTCCTACGGCCCCGCCGATCTCGCTGCGCTGATCGCCATCCAGCGCGAATGCTTCCCGCCGCCGTTTCCCCAGGAGCTGTGGTGGAACGCCGAGCAGATCGCGACCCATGCGCGGGTATTTCCCGAGGGAGCGCTCTGTGCCGAGAGCGGAGATGGCACCCTGGTCGCATCCGCCACCGCGCACGTGCAGCGCTGGAGCCCGGACGACGGCGATCATACCTGGGCCCAGGCCTCCGACGGCGGCTATCTGCGCAACCACGATCCCGCAGGCGACACGCTCTACGGAGTCGATGTCGCGGTGCGCCCGGCGTGGCGCGGCCAGGGTATCGCCAGAGCCTTGTACCAGGCACGTTACGCGCTGGTCAGACGCCTGCGTCTGCGCCGCTTCCTCGCCGGCAGCAGGCTCGCCGGCTACGCGGCCTACCGGGATGCGCACCCGGGTACCACTCCAGAGGACTATGCGCGCGAGGTCCTCGCCGGCCGGGTGCTCGATCCGGTGATCACGCCCCAGCTGAGCGCCGGCCTCGAGCCGATCAGGGTGGTGCGCGCCTACCTCGACGACGTCGAATCCGCGGGCTGCGCATTGCTGATGGAGTGGCGCAATCCAGATTTTCGCTGACCATGTGGCGATGACGCTGACCCTGACCGTGGCCGCTTCGGCATTTCCGTTGGCTCCGGCCGCCAGTCCCGAGGCCTGGGCTGAGGACGTACGCGCGCGCGTACGCGTTACGGCGGATGGTGGCGCCGCGCTGATCGTCCTACCCGAGTACCTGACGTCTCCACTGTTGGCGCTCGACCGCGACTGGTCGCGATGGACGCCGCTGTGGCGCGCGACGATCATCGCCAGCGCGCGCGAGCATCGCATCGCCGTGCTCGGCGGGACCCACATCGTGCGCGAGGGAGAGATCTCGTTCAACCGCGCGCTGCTCGTCCAGCCAGATGGCAGCGAGATCACCCAGGACAAACTGCATCCGACGCCCTGGGAGCGCCACTGGGGGCTGCCCGAGACCGACGCCCTGCGCATCGTGGAGGTGGCTGGTGCACGTCTCGCTATCCTGGTGTGCTACGACATCGAGTTCCCGGAGCTCGCGCGCGCGTCGGCACGCGCCGGGGCCGAGGTGCTGGCGGTGCCGTCTTGGACGGACGACCGCGCGGGGTTCCAGCGCGTGCGCTGGTGTGCGCACGCGCGCTGCATCGAGAACACCGTCTACGTCGTCCATGCCCCCTTGGTCGGCGCCATGCCGTCGGTGCCCGACTTCGAGCAGGCCTGCGGATCGGCCGGCGTGCTGACACCGAGCGATGCCGGCTTCGCACGCGATGGCCTCGCCGCTGAAGGTGGCTGGGATCAGCCGGTGACCGTGCTGGCCGAACTCGATCTGGAGCTCTTGCGGCGAACACGCGAGCAGGGCACGGTCAGGCCGCTCGCAGATGCGCGCGCGCCGGGAGCCTATCGCATCCGGTGACGGGTCGTGGAGCGCGCGCGACGGCAGACGGGTCACCGATGTTTCACGCCCGCACTTGGCGCAGCCAGTCCTCGAGATTGTAGTAATTCGTGACCCGGAGGACCTTGCCGGATCGGATCTCGAAGAAGGCGCCGCCGGGTAGCGTGTAGGTCTGTCCGCGCGCGGGCGGCAGGCCCTGGTCGGTGGCAAGGTACGTGCCATGCACCACGTATTCGACCGCGGCGCGAATGCCGCTGGGGTCGACCATGACCACGATGTCGGCGATGCGCTCGCGGTAGCTGCGATCCATACGCTCCATGAACACCCGGAAGGCGTCCTTGCCGACTTCGCGATGGCTCTGGTTGATGTCATGGGCCACGTCGTCGGCGAGCAGTTCGAGGAAAGCCGTGCGGTCGCCGGCGTTGAACCGCCGGTAATATTCCTGGATGAGCTCGGTGGCCTTCATGACGTCTCCGTGAGCGCGAGCGTCCACGGGGGAGGGGGGAAGGGAAGGAGGGGAAGGTGGATATGGAAGAGCCAGAAGCATGAGGCAGAAAGTAGAGAGCCTAGGCAGGTACGAGGATGTGATGTCGGTCGCGCTAACGGCGGTCAGGAAGCGACAATGTGCTTCTCCGGTTCGAGCGTCGGGCGGGTATCGTTTGACCGTGGCGATGCGGGATCGCTGCTGGGATTCGTTGCGGAGGAGGCGGTGGCCAGGGTCTCGACAGGGGGATTGGTCGGGACCGGGGCGGTGAAGACGTAGCCCGGCTCGGCGCGCTGACGCCTCATGATCCGCGCGATCTCCATCCAGGACTGGTACAGGCCATTGGGGCAGGGGGGCAGGTCAGCACTGATCAGGCGGTGGAGCTTGCCCAGATTGTAGCAGGGTACCGCGGCGAACATGTGGTGTTCGGTGTGGTAGTTCATGTTCCAGTACAGGAATCGGATCAGCGGATTGAGTCGGATGGTCCGGCAGCAGAGCCGGAAGTCCGGCACGTTGGCGCGCAATCCGACGTGCTGGGTATTGTTGCAGAGCCAGTGCAGCGCATTGCCGTAGAAGCTGGCGCAGGTGGTGAGGATCGGAACCATCCACAGGTGGTGGCCCGGCAGTACCCAGCGGTCGACGCACAGCGAGCCAATGATGATCGCCCCGTGCCCGATGAGCAGGAATCTCGCCCAGCGCACCAGCCGGCGAAGGTTCTCGGCATCCGTGGCGAACAGCCGGTGTTCCCAATCACCCTCGAGGCGGCCGCGGGCGTGGCGCAGATTGGTCTTGAGGTTCCACTTCAGGCCGAGCGGATTCACCACGGCGCTGAAGAGGAAGTCCTTGAGCTTCAGCTGCGCTGGCAAGACAACTTCCTGGTCGTCGGGCGGATGCAGCGTGAACTTGTGGTGTTCGGTGTGGCTCGCCCAGAACCACACATGGCTGTGCATGCCGAGGAAGCCGAAGATCCAGAGGAACCACTCGTTCAGCTTCCTGGTCTTGAACACCGAATCGTGGATCAGTTCGTGGAAGCCGTTGATCAGGAAGCTCCAGCAGGTGCCATGGACGTACAACAGGCCGAGCACCGCCGCCCAGTGCAGCCGCCCGACCGCAAGGTACGCCGCCGTGCCGGTCGTGGCCAGCAGCCCGAGATATCCGAGCGTCCACAGCCATCCCTTGAGATCGCTGCGCTGGTTGAGCAGAGCCATGTCGGCCTTGCTCACCGGTGATCGGTACCAGCGCAGATTCTCGCCATTCGCCCTGGTGGCCATTGGTGCCTCCAGGCGACAGTGTGCGCCGGGGATGGACAGGAGGTTGCGGCGGACGTGTCGAATATTACGGCATGAGGTAATTGCATCACACCGAGGAAAGCTCCCATCACGTTGGTTAAACCGCCTGCTCCGGCGCGGGTAGCGGGCTACGGATTCCGAGCTCGCTGATATCCTCGGGCCATGGTCACCCGCCAGGAGCGCCTATTGGTCGCGCTGCTGACCACGGTGCAGTTCACCAACATCACGGATTTCGTAGTGATGATGCCCCTGGGCCCGCAGCTGATGCGCGCATTCGACATCGGGCCGCACGGCTTCGGCGCGCTGGTATCGGCTTACAACCTCAGCGCGGGGCTCTCGGCGCTGGTCGCCTCGCGCCTGCTCGACCGCTTCGACCGAAAGCGCGCGCTCATCCTGCTCTATGCCGGCTTCATCCTCGGCACGGTGGCGTGCGCCTGTGCGCAGAGCTATGCGCTGCTGATGGTGGGCCGCATCCTCGCCGGCGCCTTCGGCGGCGTGCTCGGCGCGCTCGTGTTCGCGATCATCGGCGATCAGATCCCCTACGAACGTCGCGGCGCGGCCATGGGCGCGATCATGACCGCGTTCTCGCTGGCTTCGGTGATAGGCGTGCCGCTCGGCCTGTGGGCGGCCACGCGCTGGGATTGGCATGCGGCGTTCGCGCTGGTCGCGCTGGCCAGCATTCCAGCGCTCGCGCTCGCCATGCTCGGCCTGCCGCGGATGCGCGCGCATCTGGTCCATCCGCCTTCGCAAGCGAGCCTGTTCGGCTTCTATCGCGCGCTGCTCGCCGATCGCGGCCACGCCGCCGCCCTGACCATGATGATGGCATTGACCTTCGCCGGATTCACCATCATCCCCTTCATGGCGACGTACATGGTGACCAATGTCGGCCTGGCGGATGGCCAGCTCGCCTACATCTATATTTGCGGCGGCGTCGCCACCATCGTCACCGCGCGCGTGATCGGCCGGCTCGCCGACCGTCACGGCAAGCACCGTGTTTTCGTGTGGGTGGCACTGCTGTCGCTGATCCCGCTGATCGCTCTCACCAATCTGCCGCGCCTGCCGCTCGCTGCGGCGCTGACGGTCTCGACCATCTTCATGATCCTGATGAGCGGCCGCTACATACCGGCTTCGGCGATGGTCACGGCGAGCGTTGCCGCGCACCAGCGCGGCGCATTCATGAGCATCAATTCGGCGACGCAGTCTCTGGTCAGCGGCATCGCCACCACCGTCAGCTCGATGATCATCGTGAGCGAGGCCGCTGGCCCGATCCGCCACTACGATCTGGTCGGCCTGATGTCGTGCGTGGCCGTCCTCGCCGCGGTGTGGCTGTCGCGGGCGGTGCGCACGACGGATCCCGAGCGACCATCGGCGCCGGCCCCGTCGGTATGACGGCTCCCTCTTGGGTACGCGCGCTCGCCGTTGAAATTCCCGGCGCCATCAGGACAGTCCCGGATCGCCCATGACCACCCAGCCGAGCACGCGCAAGCAGGTCTTCGAGGCATTGAAGGCGGCCTTCCCGGACCATCATTGGGGCTTGAGCGAGGAAGGCGGCTGGAACGAGGGCTACCTCATCCATGTCGAGCCCGAGGACGAGGACTTCGACGACACCGACCGCATCCTGGGCGCTGACGATCCACCCGCCCCCAAGTCACAGCTGGTGTCCCTGCTCTCGCGCATCGGTTGGAGCATCCACCGCTTCGACGCGGACAGCAGGCTCTATTTCCTGGCCCCGATAGACGATGAGGATCCCTCGTTGGAAGGGGACTGATCATGCGGGGATGCACGGTATCTGGCGACGGCGCGACCAACACGCGTCAGAATGAGCGACGCTGCTCGTAGGAAGCTGGTCATCGACCCCGAAGTCGCATTGGGTCGCCTCGCGCCCTGGTTAGACTGCGCGTGCATGTCCGAGCTTCCACCCCAGCCAGCTTCCGCCGCGGCTCGCGCCACGGCGGATGCGCGCAGTGCGCTGTTCGGACGCACCGAGACCGCGACCCCAGCTGCGGCCGGCCCCGGGCGGGATGGAGATCGGCCCCACGGTGACGGAGGTTGGACGGTGGCCGCCAGCGCCGATGCGCCGGCAGGCGCCGACGCGGAAGCTCCGCTGCTCGCCCGGAAAGCGATGTCGGCCGATCAGTTCCCGGAGGCCGCACAGGCCACCGCGGCGAGGTACGGTCTCGACAGCCTGCTCGGCGTCGGCGCCAGCGGGCGCGTCTACGCGGTGGTCGATCGCGATCTCGACCGTGAAGTGGCGCTGAAGGTGCTGGTGGCGTCCGGCGATTCCGAGGCCAAGGCGCGCTTCATCGACGAAGCCCGCATCGCGGCGTCGCTGACCCACCCGAACGTGCTGCCGGTCCACGACATCGACGTCGACCATCGCGGGCGCCCCTACTTCACCATGCCGCGCATTGGCGGTCACGCGCTCGCCTCGGTGCTGCAACTGTCGACGCGCGAACGCCGCGAGCCCCCGCTGTCGGACCTGAATGCGGTGGTGAACATGGCGATCGGCGTCTGCCAGGCGCTCGGTTACGCCCATCACCGCGGCATCGTCCACCAGGACATCAAGCCCGAGAACATCGTGCTCGGCGATTATGGCGAGATCCTGCTGGTCGACTGGGGCAGCGCCATCCGCCTCGACGCGGCGGGCCCGCAGCGCCTCTACGGGACTCCGCTGTACATGAGCCCCGAACAGGCGCGGCGCGAGAACGTCGACCGCCGCAGCGACATCTACGGCCTGGGCGCCACGCTGTTCCATGCGCTCTTCCTGCGGCCGCCGACCTGGTCGGATGATCCGGACGAGTTCTGGAACAAGAAGCGGCGCGGCGATGTCGATGCGCCCACGCTCGCAGAGGACGGCATGTCCCCGGCGCCACTGACCGCGATCGCCCTCAAGGCCATGGCGGCCGACCCGGGCCGCCGCTATCAGCGGGCCGACGACATGCTCGCCGACCTGCGCGCCTACCAGGCCGGCCAAGCCGTCAGCGCCTACCGCGATGGCGTGCGCGCGGCGGTCGCTCGATGGTACCGGCGCAATCGCCGCGCGGTGTGGACCGGTGCGGTGGCGGTGGCCCTGCTGGCGGTCATCCTCGGCATGTTCGCAGCCGAGAAGGCCAAGGACCAGGCCAGCTGGCACCTCATCTATGGGCCGGGTTTCCCGGCCGAAGTCAGTGCCTTGGCCAAGGACTGGTCGGCGCAGAAAGAGAATTGGTGGGAGCCGAAGCGCGAGGCGGTCGCGTTCTCGGATGCCGCGCACATCGATCAGGACGCCCTGCGCGACCACGTGCTGCGAGCGCGCGGACCCGCCAATGGCTGGCTCGATATCGCCTACCTGCCGTCGCCCTTGGGCGCGATCAAGTACGAGTGGGATTTCGCGAGCCCCGACCTCAATGCCGACTTCAATTGCTTCATCGGCGGCGCCGATCGCATGTCGGGCTACACCTTCCACGTCGGCTCGTGGGGCAATCCCTCGTATGTCGCGCTCACCCGCGGGAAGGATTACGAGGTCCTCGACAACAGCTATCTCCCCGAGCCCTTGGCGAAGGCGCGCACCTACCATTTTTCGCTCGAGAAGGAGGGCGGCAGATTGCGCCTGATCATGGATGGGCGTACGGTGTTCGATTACCTTGATCCGACCGAGATCTACGGTGACACGCCCAATGTCTTCGGCTTCGATTGCCCCGGTCCGGCGCCCCGCGTGTTCAGCAATGTCTCGATCTACCATCGACCGCTGCCCCAGCGCGTCTCGCCGCTGATCGTCGGCGACAAGCTGCTGCAACTTGGCGACTATGTCCAGGCCGAAGCGCAGTACATCGATCTCGAACGCTCCTACCCTGGCACCGCCATCGCGCGCGCAGCGTTGTTCCGCCAGGCGGTATGCGCGCTACGCGCGCATACCGCCGAGGACGATGCGCGCGGACTCGCGCTGCTGGCGCGATTCGAACAGGACAATCCCGGACACGAACTGATCCCCTATGCCCTCTACGAGCGTCTCCAGGTCGCGCGCAGGCATGGCGAGGTCGACGAGGCCCTGCGCCTGCGCACCGCGCTCGCCGCGTACCGCTCGCATCCGCTGCTGCGCATGGTCATGACCCAGATAGCCCAGGAGCACATGGTCGAGCTCGAGCCATTGCCGGTGGGCGCGGTCTCCGATCCGGTCTTCCGCGCCGATACGGGCGACCGCATCGTCACGACCTACGCCGAGCTGCGGGCTTGGGGTGAACGGTATGGGGTTTCGTGGTGGTCGAACATCTATGGATCCAATTCCTGGCGCGTCCTCAGCCAGTTCGGTCGTTTCCGCGATCTGGCCGACTCCTATCCGGCCGAATCGACTCCCGCGAACCAAGCGCGCCTGAACATGGGCCTGTACGACGACGTCCTGCGTCTGACCACCGAACCGTACCAGCGCATCCAGGCCCAGTTCCAGATGGGCCTGGTCGGCGACAAGCCCGAATACGGCTGGTTCTATTGGCAATGCCGGATGGAGCGCGGAGGGGCTGCCGCCGTCGCCGACGACCCCGCATGCGACGGCACGGTGCGCTGCCAGGCACTGCTGATGCTCGGGCGTTACGAGGAGGTCATGCGCGCCGCGCCGAACGACAAACCACTGATGACCGAAGCCCTGATCGGACTGAAGCGCTATGACGAGCTCGCCGGTCTCGATTTCCCCGTCGCCGTTGCCCGCGGGCTGCTGGCGCAGGATCGCATCGGTGAACTGATCGTGGCGAATCCGCGGGCCTACGAGGTACTTTATCGGGCGGTGGTGCGTCTGCTCGAACTCGGCCAGCGCGACCAGGCCCATGCCCTGCTCGCCGACCTCGATCGTGCCCAGGTGCCGTGCGACGCGGATGAGCTGGGATTCGCCAAGTACGTGTTTCCTGCCCTGCTGCCCATCGCGGAGGAGAACGATGCCGCGCATCGCGATCCCGTGGTCGGCGCGAGCACCCGCGCGGCCATCGATACGTCAAGGCTGGCGTCGGCGTTGGCATCGCCGCTCGAGCGCACGCGCTGGCTCTACGGCCAACGCATCTACCACCTGTGCGCCTTCATCGCCGGTACCATCGACGAGGCCGGCTTCTTGGCTCAGCCCTGCAAGCGCGCGCTGGAGCTGCGGCTCACCTGGGCTCGCGCCTTGCGCGCCGATCACCGAGGTTCCCGCGCCGACGCATTGGCCGCGTACCGGGCGATCGCTGCCGACCCGCGCCTGCCGCCGACGCTGTCGGCCTTCGAGCAGGATTACCTGCGCTGGCGGCTCGCTGAGCTGGTGGATGGGAAGTAGCGTCCAGCTTCGCCCACTCGAACACAGAAAAGTTCTGGCCCGACGAGAGTTGAGTGTTTCCATCCTACAAGGAACGCCCTGGAGGGGTGCTACCTACGGGAGTGGGAATTGGGAAGGACAGTCCTTGGCCGCCGTCGCGATGGCGCTCCCTGGTTCTTCGATTTGGTGCCGCGCTCCCCGCCTGCCCTCACTTCTTCTTCGCCCTTTCGATATCCCCAGGATTCGCGCTATAGACCCTGACGTAGTCGATGTACATGTCGGCAAGTCCGTTGTAGCGCGACAGGTCGACCGGCCAGCCGCCGCCGGTGGCCAGGTTGATGAGGAAGAAGAACGGGGCCTTCCTCGAAATGTCTAGGGTCTTGTGACGGCAGATCTCGATGTCATCGCAGTAGTAGATGGTATCGGTGTCGGTGATCTTGCAGCCGTAGACGTGGAAGGCCTGATACCAGTTCGAGGCGATGCCGATCTTCTTCATCGATACGACCGGGCCATTGAACTGGCGCAGAGCCGCCTGCTCGGCTTCCTGGCCGGGCTTGCCCTGGTTCCAGGCGTGCGGGGTGACGCAGTACTTGTCGAAGGCGTTCGGCGAGGCTTTGCCTTCGCCGCCGTAGGCCTCGATGATGTCCAGCTCATCGCACGGCACGTCCTTGTTGCTCTTGACGTGTTCGGTCATGTAGTCGCTGAGCAGCCAGAAGGCTGGCCAGGCGCCGATGGCGTTGGCGCCGATCAGGCGACATTCGAAGTAGCAGGGGTTGGTGGCGGTGACTCCGCTGGCATCGTTCTTCATCGACGAGATCAGCCCTGAGCTGTTCTTGGCCTCGTCGGCGCGGATGCGCAGGTAGGTGTCCTTCTGCGCGAAGGGATTGCCCTTCTCGTCGAAACCGGTGAAGCGCAGGCTGCTGAAATCCTGGGAACCATCCGGCGGTTTGTGGTCGTAATAGGTGGCTTTCGGATCCTTGCTCGAGATCGACGGCTTGGTGGTGAAATCATCGGCGAAGATCAGGGTCATGCCGCTCGCCGCCGGCGGATCCTTGGGCAGGCCTTCATTCCAGGACACGCCGCCCAGGTTGTAGAGCTGCAGGCAGCAGGTGTCGTGGGCGCCTCCGGTTCCGGCGCCGCTGGCGGTGATGAACACGCAGATCGGGCCGTGCGGATACGCGTTGGCCGGGAAGACGATCGAGCCCTTGCCCTGGGTGTCGAGGGTGATGGTGCCGATGATGGAGTCCGCGCCGACGTCGATAGTGCCCTTGGCATCTCCCTTGCCGGGAGCCGCGCCCTGTTTCCAGCAGCTGACCACGGCGGTGGCCAGCCCAGGGGCCACGATGCCGATGGTGGTATCGCCCGTGATGTCGGCGCCGTAGGCCGGCGACAGCACCGACACCATGTTCGGCTCGGCCATCGCGTCGATCGGCGTGCGCGACAGGGCGATCTCGGCGGCGCTCGCGAAGTCGCCGACCCCGGCGAGCGCCTCGAGGCGCACGAAGCGGGCGCTGACGGGAGGGAAGTTCGCGAATTTGCGCTTGCCGTTGGCCGGCCACCGCCCGTTGTCGACCACCGTGGTGAAGGTGGTGCCATCGACGCTGACCGAGATGGCGTAGGCGGTCATCGTGCCGTTGCCGCCGCCCTGGCGCGGCAGGTAGGTCACGCAGGCGACGGTGTCGGCCGCGCCCTGGTCGAGAGTGATCGACTGCGGCAGCGCCACCTTCGGATCCCATTGGCTGTGCCAGATGCTGCTGGCGTCGCCATCGACGGCTTTCGCGGGCTCGTTGCCGGCCTGGAAACTGGAGGCGACAGCGGTGGGCGCGTGATGGGTTGACGCGGCGTCTCCGGCAGGAGGAGCCGCGTCGGCGGCGTTCGATGGGCTCGCCATCGTCATCGGCATCAGCGCGCCGAGAGCCACCGCCATAATCGACATGATGCCCGGGCGTTGCGCATCTCGGTTGCGGTTGCTGGAGATGTTGCCTGGAGAAGTGGACATGATGGTTGCTCCCTTGGGAATGCGCAGGACATGGCCCGCGGACATCCGAACCATGGCGAATCTATCACGAGGCCCGGAACTCACCAATACATGGCCTGCTTGGTACTTTGTGCGGTGCGCCATGCCAGTTCAGCCGTTCGTCCCGGGTTTAGCGGTCGCGCCGTGCCGATGCTTGGTGTTTTCGGCGGTCTCCGATGTGCCGGTATCGCGGACCGCGCTTCCCTTCACCGATCGATGCGCTGTGATCGCGCTCATGGTTCTCCAGCCCATCGACGAGAGCGACGCGCGGCAACTGGGCGAGTTGTTGCACTCCATCGGCATGAACGCCAGGCCCGATCCGCAGGACGCCCTCGGTTTCATCAAGCACCTGAATTCCGAGAAAGCCACCGGGCGCAAGTTGGTGGTCGATGGCGTCCTCGTCGGAGGAGGTCAGCTGACTGTCCAGAAGCATCCGCACGCCGTCGAGATCGGATTCTGGGT
Organism: Planctomycetota bacterium; assembly: GCA_038231435.1. Classification (GTDB taxonomy): domain Bacteria; phylum Planctomycetota; class UBA11346; order UBA11346; family UBA11346; genus JACCZE01. Next base: position 33,847 of record JBBRLJ010000014.1, on the reverse strand, counting down.
CCACCGCGACCAGCAGCGGCGCGGCTATGGTACGTGCATCGCCAAGGGACTGATCGCGTTGGCCTTCGACGCCGGGCGCTTTCACCGGGTCTTCGCCAAGACCTTCGCGAGCAACGTCGCGTCGATGCGGGTGCTCGAGAAGGCCGGACTGGAGCTCGAGGCGACGCTCAGGGATGTCGGGTACAAGGATGGGACGTACGTCGATGAGGTGTATTTCGCGTTGATTGATGGGGGGAGGGGTCGGGAGGGATAGGGGATGGAGATAGAGGGAAGACGGAAGTTAGAAGTTAGGAGAAGCGGAAAGCGGAAGGCAGAAGGCAGAAGGCGGAGAGCAGAATGTGGGAGCTGAAGGCAGCCCGGCGGCGGAAAAGTGGGACTGGATAGGGGCGTGGAGTGACAGGGCAAACAGGGAAGCGGTAAAGCTCGAAGTTGCGGCCGGTCTCTTGTCGTCGCCTCCCGCACCCCGCGAGTCGAAAGTCCATGTACAGCCTTTGCGGGGCTGACGATTTCCGGCGCGCGGGCCGCGCATGCTTCAGCGGCCCTGTTCCAGCTGGCAAGCCTGATTGAGCACGATGCCCGACGCGACCTCCACTCCTCGACCGGTGCAGCGACCGGCGCCGCGTATGTCCGATGACGAGCCGGCGGTGCTGCCGCGCGTCGACATGAGCAGCGAGAAGCTCACCGCGCTGGTGCCCGAGAAGCACCGCGAGCGCTCGACGCTCGGGGCGTACTTCAAGCTGCTGCCGCAGAAACGGCGGGTCATCCCGCTGGTCACGGTGCTGATCAACATCCGCCACGCGCCGAACTACCTGCAGCCGCTGCTCAGCGGCTACCTGGTCAACCTGCTGGTGCGCGATCCGCACGAGGCCCTCGCCAAGCTGCCGCTGGTCCTGGCGGCGACGGTGGGCATGGGCCTGGTCAACGTGGCGGCCACGCTCCCGCAGCAGCTGCTGCTGGCGCGCCAGAAGCGCTCGATGACGGCGAGCCTGCGGCGCGCAATCATGCGCCGCGTCCATCGCCTGACCTTCGCCTTCCACGATCGCAACCGCGTCGGCGAGTTGCAGAGCAAGTTCATCGCCGATCTGGGCAAGCTCGAGGGCCTGCAGACCTACCTCTTCGAGACCGTCCTCTTGCAGAGCGTCTCGCTGGTGGCGATGGTCGCGATCATGGCGCACAAGGACTGGCGGATGCTGGCCCTGATGCTGGTCGCCGTGCCCCTGAACCTCTTCCTCTACCGCTGGTTCTGGCGCCCGATCAAGGCGCAGAACGAGCAGATGCGCAAGGCCGAGTCCGGATTCGCCGCCTCGCTGTTCGAGGCGCTGGCGGGCGTGCGCGTGACCCGCGCGCACGCCGTCGAATCGTTCACCGAGGAACGCATCGGCACGGCCGCCTCGGTGGTCGCTGAACGTGGCTACCGCCTCGACAAGATCCTCGCCTTGTTCGGATCGATGGCTTTCGCCTCGAACCAGGTGCTGAACATGGCGGTGCTGGGGACGGGGGTGTACTTCTGCACCCAGGGCTGGGTGAAGGTCGGCGACCTGCTGATCATCATGGCCTACTTCGGCATGATCAGCCATGCCATCGACAGCCTCTTCGGCGGCATGCCAGCGATCGCCGCCGCGCATGAGGCGATGAATTCGCTGGCCGAGCTCTACGAGACCGACGACCACGAGGACAACGATGGCAAGCCGGCGGTGGCCTCGGTCGAGGGCGAGCTCGACCTGCGCGGCCTCTGCTTCCGCTATCCGGGCGGCACCACCGACACCATCGACCACCTCGATCTGCATGTGGCACAGGGCACCAGCATCGCCCTGGTGGGCGCATCCGGTTCCGGCAAGAGCACGCTCGCCGGCCTGATCCTCGGTTTCTACGAGCCGACCTCAGGCGCCGTGACCATCGACGGCCGCGACCTGCGCGAGGTCGACCGCCGCAGCATCAGGCGCCATGTCGGCGTGGTCAGTCAGGACGTGGTGCTCTTCAACGACACCGTGCTCGGCAACATCGCCTGGGGCGATCCGCGTCCCGAATTGGAGCGCGCGAAGGCGGCGGCGGTCCAGGCCAACGCCCACGAATTCATCGCCGCCCTGCCCGGCGATTACCTGCACGTGCTCGGCGACCGCGGTGCCGGCCTGTCCGGTGGCCAGCGCCAACGCCTGGCCATCGCGCGCGCTCTCTACCGCGATCCCAAGCTGCTGGTCCTGGACGAAGCCACCAGCGCCTTGGATCCCGAGAGCGAACGCGTGGTGCAGCAGGCGCTCGACGTGCTGATGCGCGGGCGGACCACGGTGATCATCGCGCATCGCCTGTCGACGGTGCGCAACGCCGATCGCATCGTGGTGCTCGACCGCGGCCGCATCGTCGAGAGCGGCCGCTTCGACGAGCTGATGCAGGCCCAGGGGAAGTTCCGCGATCTCGCCGCTGGGCAGCTGTTCTGACCAGCCGCCGACCAGCCGTCGACAGCGGGGCTCCAATCACCCGCGCGCCGTCTCGAGCCCCAGCGTCACCAGCCCCTGCGGCGGCACCGGCACGCGCCAGGCGCCATCGGCTGCGACGACGAGCGGATCGCCTCGGGGCTCCTCGTCGAGGCCGAGCAAGCAGACGCGATCGGCGCGCACCCGCAGTTCGGCGATGGCCGGCAGCGCCGAGGCGTTGTGCAGCCGCACGATCACGCGCTCGCGATCGTGGCTGCGCTTGCACGCCGAGACCCGCACCGCTCCGGGCGCGAGCGCGATCACGGGCTCGTGGTCGACCGGCTGCACCGGTGGGTTGTAGCCCCAGATCAATCCGGTCAGCGCCTCGTGACGCCAGGCGAGCGCCTCGGCGAGCAGATCCGCGGATTCCTCGGCCGCGTAGGGTCTGAGCGCGAACACGTGCTCGAGATCGCGCTCGAGGCACTGGGCCTCGGGGGTCAGCGTGCCCAGTCCGGAACCGAGCCAGCCGACCGCGCGCACCAGGGTGATCGCCAGGCGCGCTCCTCCGTTGTCGTCGACGATCTCGTAGTTGACGGGCGCGCGCGCGAACACCGCAAGGCCACCCGTGGCGGCATCGCCGGCTCCGGCAACTACCGAGGTCCCGATCCCTGAGCTGATCCCGTAGCCGAGGGGAACGGCGACAAAGGCGTCGGCGGGATGCTCTGGCGGGATCAGCTTCCCGTCATGGTTCGGCTGCGCGCCGGCCGGGCGCGTGACCTCGGTGAATTTCAGCCCGGCGCGCGTGGTCGCCGGCTTCGCGGGCAGGGTGGCGTTCCAACGCAGGCGCATTTCCTTCGCGCGGTTGCGCAGGCGGATCCGGCAGGTGAGCCACGCCTCGCCCGGAGCGAGGCTATAATCGACGATCACTGGGATGGCGACGAGCGCGCCACCGATGCGGCGCGACGAAGCGTCGGCCGGCAGGCGCAGTTCTCCCGTCATGCGCACCACCCGCATGCCACCGCCGCACAGCATCGCTGTGGGCGCGTGCGCGAATGCCAGGTCCGCGTGGATGCGCTCGGCCTCGTCGGGCAGCGGCACGAAGTCGTATTCGTTGCCGACATCACCCTGATCCGACCAACGCCCGAGCCCGTTCCAGGCGGCTCCCGAGCGCAGGTCGACCAGGTCGACGCTACCGTCGGCGCGCACCGTCGCCGACAGGCGCTCGTTCTCCAGGATCATGCTTCGGGCCTCGGCCTCGGCTTCGGGCCGGGGGAGCGGTTCGATGGGATCGATGACGAAGCGGCGCGGGGCGAACGGTGCGAGGTCGCCCCGCACCTCGAGGCGCAGCACGGTGTGGGGATGCTCGCTCGAGCTTTCGCGGGCGAGCTCGCGGAACGGCACCGCCTGCCCCTGCTCGTCGCGGATCGCGTAGAGTCTGGGCAGGTGGTAATCGCCCCATTCGCGCCGCCCCTCGAGATCGAGCTCGACGGTGAACCGCCGCATTCCGGCGTGGCCGCTGGTATCGAAGGCGATGAACGCCTGACGATCGTCGCCGGGCAGCTGGCCGCCGTAATGGGCGATGAGCCTGACGATCATGCGCCGGCGCAGCGCGTCGGCGGCCTGCAACGCGCAGGCGATGTGCTGCTCGTTCTCGCGATGCACGGCATCGACGCTGCAGCCGGTGATGTCATCGTGCGGGTGCGCCTTCAGCAGGCGGCGCCACGCGGTGCGCAGCACCGCTGCGGCGGGATCGTCGATGCCCACGAGCAGGGCCATGGCGTCGGCCGGCTCGGCGACGTCGACCAGCGCGCGTTCTGCGCGGGCGTTGTCGAGCTTGAGGTAGATGCGCGCGCTGACCGTGCCGCCGAGCACCGCGCCAGCGCCTACCGCATGGAGTTCGCCGCGGTGGTGGTGCCAGCCCGATGGATCGCGCGCCCACAGGGCACGGTCGACGTCGTTGAGATCCGCGAAGCGGTAGATGGTATTGCCATCGGTCGCCGCGCGCAGCACCTCGCCGAGCTCGGCGCGCGGGATGACGTGATCGCTGCCGGCGAGCATCAGGAACGGGCCGCCCTGGCCGTCTTCGAGCTGGCGATTCGCGGCCGCGGTCAGCTGAGCGCAGGCGCGGGCCGGATCGTAGACCTGGACCAGCCCCGAGGCCTTGCGCTCGGGCGTGTCCTCGCCGCGCGCCAGGCCGAGATTGGCGGCATTGCCGTAGCCGTCGCGCAGGCGCACCAGCCGCACCTCGCTACCGTCGGCGTGGCTCCAGCGAGCGAATCGCGCGTCGTGGGGGAAGCCCGGCACGCCATCGTTGCCGCGCATCAGCAGGATGGTGCGGATGCCGAAGCCCGCGGCGAGCATCGGCAGCTCGGGCACGTGACCGAAGCTGTCGGGCAGGTACAGCGGCCCCTGCAGGGCGCCGAAGCGCAGCGAGATCTCGCGGCCGATCAGCAGATTGCGGATGAAGGCCTCGCCGCCGGTGCAGTAGGTGTCGCTCTGCACGTACACCGGGCCCATGGCGAAGCGCTTCTCGGCGCCGAGCCGCATGAGCATGTCCGCGTCCTCGGGTATCGCCTCGAGGTAGTCCTCGACCGGGATCGCCTGGCCATCGATCGAGAAGCGCCAGGTCGGATCCGCCGCCCACGCCACCTTTGCGGCGGCGAACAGCTCGATCAGCTTGACGCGGAAGCGCTCGAATGGCCAATACCAGTCGCGGTCCCAGTGGGTGGTCGGGACGACAAGGATCTCGCGCATGCGGGGGAGCATAGGCAGCGGATCGAGCGGACTAGCGAAGCTCGGGACGGATCTTACGGAGGGAGGGCAAGGAGTGGCGGGGGGAAGAGCGGGGAGCGAGAAGGCAGAATGCAACGCCGTGGCGGAGTGGGGCTACGGAGACACCGCATCACCGCATCACCGCATCACCGCATCACCGCATCACAGCGCCGCCTTGGTCCGCGCCCGTGCTGCGAGGGCGTCGATGAGGGCGAGGAATTCCCTGGTTGACACCTGCCTGCGCACCGACTCGACCTGTTCGACGAAATTCTTTCGTTGATCGCGGGTCGAGCCAGCGATGGGCGCGGCTTCGAACGTCGCGACTGCCGACGTGATGGCCACGACCGTGCCAGCGTCGTGGAACCAGCTGTCGAGCGCGGTGCCGCGGTAGGGCTTGGCGTGCTCGGCGAGGATTTTTGAGAAATCCTTGCGTATGGGCTGCTGGGCGAGTGCCAATCTCACCGCGCCCTGGTGGGCTACGACGTCTTCGCGAACCGGAGCCACCCAGGCGTCGATGTGGGCGCGTTGTTCGGCATTCAGGAACAGGCCGGCAGTGCCGACATACACCTTGATCCTAGCCTTGAACGACTCGGGCGAGGCGTCGTCTGGCGTCTTGGCTATCTCGCCGAGCAGGCGCTCGGCGAGATTCTCATCCGCCTTGCTGGGTTTGAGCCTCAGCGTGAAGATCGACTGGCCGCGACCGTTCGCGTAATAGATGCCGGCATTGGGATCGAATCCGTAACCGCGGAACCAGGCATTCGGGGGGTTCAGGGTGTTGAAACCGGGCGGAGGATGATCCACCAATCGTTGCCAGGTCACGCCGCCGTCCTCGCTCTGCCAGAAACCATCGAACGGTCGCGACGCCGCCACGAGTTGATGCTCGTCGCGGCCGATCATCAATGCGCAGTTGCCATGCACAGGCGAGCCGGGGATCGTCCAGGTCAAGCCCGCGTCGGCGCTGATGGCCAGGCCCGCGGAGGTCAGGCAGTAGGTCCGGCCCTTGAAAGTGCGCATCAGGTTGCCAGTAGGAGCGAAGTTCGACACCGTCGTCCAGGTCGCGCCGTCATCGACGCTTCGCTTGATCGAGGCTCCGTCTCCGATCAGCAAGGTTGTCGAGTCGGGGATGCCCAAGGTCTGATAGCCCTTGCCGATCGTCCGCCAGGTCTTGCCGCGATCCCGGCTCAGGACGGTGGTGAAGCCGCTCTCGTGGTTCGAGGCCATGATCGAGCGGGCCTGCGGATCCGACCAGTCGACGACGCCGAAATCCATGTGCGACTGGCTGAACGCCTCCCAGGTCTTCCCGGCATCAAGCGTGATGCCGCTGGAGCCGTAGATGATGAAGCAGGCCAGTCCGTGTCCGGCCGGGTTCATGTCCATGCAATCGCTCGATTCGGCTCCGCCCTTCGACATGAAGCCGCCGTCGATGCGCGTGAAGGTCGCGGCGTGGTCGGTGCTCTTCCATAGCCCGGATTCCCACGGGAGCGCGTAGACGTCACCGGTGGTGCGATCGATGGCGATCGCATTGGACTTGAAGGGGAGGTGGGCCGACACATCGACCCACTCGACCGGTGTCGCCACGGCCGGTGTCGCGGCGGCTGCGTACGCTCGCGAGACAGGGATCGATCCCAGGAACGCGCAGAGCAGGGTGATCACGAACCGGCTCGCTGGCGTGAGCTGCTGCGTCAGTTTCATCGGACTGCGCGCTTGGACATGGGGAACTCCGACAAGCTCTCGAGATGCAGGAGAGGCGACCCACTCCTGAGTTCCGGAGATCGTCCCGCGTAATCGCCCTGGGATCAGCCCTCGAGGCACGCGTGTGATGCAGCCGCTCACCCGCGCGCGGCGCTGAGCTCCAGCTGCCTGGCCACCGGATCCGCAAGCTCGGTCGCTCGCTCCAGCGGATCGTCCTCGCACGTCACGAGTTCCATCCAGCGTGTCAGTTCGCGCTGGCTCGGGTTGAAGCGGTCGCGCACCGCCGGTCCGTAGACCAGGTGACGGGTGCTGACCGATCCGTGAGTCAGGACATTGTAGTCGAGGGTCACGTAGTTGTAATAGAGGTTGGCGCGCACGCCGCCGCTGGTCTTGGTCAGGCCGTTGTGCAGGACCGCCTCCGAGAACAGGAAGACGTCGCCGGCCTTGCCTGTGATCACCTGGGCTCCTGGGACGTCGCGCGGATCGGCGTAGCGATCGAAGTGCGGCTGGGATGCATGCTTGTGCGAACCCGGGATGGCGATCATGCAGCCGTCATCGGGTCCGTTGTCGGTAAGGAAGAATACCACATTGAGCATACGGCTGACGATCGTGCCGTTGGCGTTCGAAAAGCTGCTGGCGGGGATGCCACGGTGCCATTGGCCGGCGGGATTCCCGCGACCTTTGGCGATCGACCAGGCGTTGCCGAGCTGCGGTACGCCCATGAACGCGTGCAGATACGGCAGGATGCGTGCGTGATCGATGAGTCCGTGAAACTCGGGGCTCAGCCGCATGATGCCGTTCAGGCGGGTGGTATCTCCGGGTTGGCGCTCGACGGTGGGAAGCACTGCCTGGTCGGCGCGTGCGCGCCGTTGCCACACGCTGTCGTCGACGGATGTCTCGGCCAGCGCGCTCAGCGTGGTCGAAAGCGCTTCGCAGTGAGAGGGAGACAGCACGCCGCGCAGCAAGAGGCACCCGTGGACATCGAACAGGTAGCGTTCGTCGTGGCTGGGGGATGCTTCAACGGTATCGGACATGGGGATTCCTCCTGCGTAGCTGGTGGGGCCATCGACAACGATGACGATTTACTTGCTTTCTCTTGGTGTAGGATGAACAGATGCCGAAGAGTTCCATGGCGTCGCCGACCGCTTCCATGTCGGAAACTCCTGTGGCGGGCAACCTGTGGCGGGCAACCTGTGACGTTCATCCTGTGAAGGGCCTGCTGTGATAGGCGATTGGACAGCCTGGGCCGGAAGTCCGGAGCCTTCGCCTGGCCGTTCGCAGGAGGGCTCGCATGGATGAACCCCGGCATTCGGCCTGGACCTTCGCCGACTCGCTGTCGGTGTCGTGCCTGAGGTGCGGCGTTACCGACACCGTGCTCCCGGGCCAGGTCGAGCAGTACCCGTTCACCGTTGTCGGCCAGGTGCTCGGTACCGCGGTATGGCACGAGCTCGAGGGTGGTACGGCGGTACGCCTTCCGGCAGGGTCCGGATACGTGTCGCGGGCGGGATTGCGCCATCGTTTCTCGACCCGCGGCAAGGTCGGGACTTTCGCGTGGGCACACATCGATGCGCACCTGCTCGGTGGCATCGACGCGTTCGCCTTCATGGGCATCGTCGATGCCGGTGTGCTCGGCGAGCGGATCGGTGCCATCAATCGCGAGCTCGTCGCGCTGCTGGGCGACGCCATGAGGGGCACGTCACGCCGCGGCGATTCCCTGCGGATGGTCGCCGAGGAGAAACGCTTGTGCTTCGGGCTATTTTCCGCCCTGCTGGAATGCGCCGTGCCGCCCGCCGAGGCCACCGAGCTGGTGCGTGGTGGCAGCCGCCTCGCGCCGGTTCTGCGTCTGATGTCCGAACGCTTCAGCCAGCGGCTGGGGATACCCGGCCTGGCCCGTGCGGCGGGGCTTTCTCCATCGCGCTTCCACGCGGTGTTCGCCGCCACATTCGGACGATCGCCCTCGGCCTACCTCCAAGACCTGCGCGTGCGGGCGGCCCAGCGCCTGCTGATCGCCGAAGACGCGCCTATCTCCGAGGTTGCGGCGCGTTGCGGGTTCGGTGACCAGTTCCACTTCAGCCGCCAGTTCAGGCGACACTGCGGTACCAGTCCGAGCGCCTACCGTCACAGTGGACGCGCCAGTCTCGCGCGCCTCACCGGCGAGTGACCCAGTCCTGAGCGTGGGGCGCACCCACGTCACGCGCGCCCAGGGATCCGATGGGCTCGTCTTCTGCGCATTCAATGACGGGATTTCTGGGGCTGGATCTCCAGAGCTACGGGATCTTCGGGCTCCGGTATTTCGCGTACCCGATCGACGTCAGATCCGTCGGGCACGGGCCTGGGGTGTGCACGCTCAGGAATTCGCAGGCGATGCCCCGATATGCCGCGCGATGCGCCGCTGCTGATTTGACGCCGATTACGCGTGCCTGCTCGGGCGAGAGTCCCTGGCTTCTCCATTGACCCAGATCCCACGGTGCCGTCGGCCGGCTGGTCACGAGGACGCGAACCTGACCGTGTCCCAAGACCACACAGGCGCCCATGCGCACCAGCTTGCCGTGGAACGCTGCGAGCGGACTCGCGGGATCTTCCAGCATGAAGGTCCCGTCGCTGCGATGTAGCAGTATCCAATCGCGTTCGACGGGGCCTTCGTCGCCGCGATGACTCCGGCCACCGATGGCGCATCGGATCTGGTCGTCGACCGCCACGCGGGCCATCGCCTCGACCGCGTGCGGGTCGCAGATGGCGATCAGGGATGGTCCACCCAGATCCACATCCAGGAGCAGTCGCAGGAGTCCCGTACCGTCGCCGAGCGCGCCACCACCGATATTGTCGGCGGGCTCGGACACCACCACCGTGCCGGAGCGAAAGGAGCGCATCCGTTCGATCAATTGCCGTGGCGGAAGATCCTCGCGTCTCGCCGACCCGCGATGCTCGCGCGCCACTCCAGCGAGCGAGTCGGCGTGCCCCTGGGCCGTGTCCGGGTCGCCGATGCTGCTCACGCAGATCGACATGCCGATGTCGGCATGATCGGCGTAGGGGAAACCGGCGAAGATGGCGATCTCGAGGATGCGCGGATCCTGCGCCTCGATGGCGCGAGCCTCGCCCTCCAGCGCGCGCATGGGCAGATCGTCGGTCGCGCTCGCGATCGGGGACAGCAACACGCCAGGAACCGCGCGCACGCACCGTCCGCGTACGCCATTCTCCATCAGCCGTGCCAGGATGCGCGCTCCACGCATTCCTGATTCCGGCATATCGTCGTGCGGATTATGGCGGAAGGCGACGATGGCGTCGAGTCCACTCGCCATCTCCGTCGAGATGTTGCCGTGCAGATCCAGCACGGCGACGATCGGAATCGAGCGCAGAGCCGGAATGCGTCGCAGCGCCGACACGACCAAGCCCTCGACGTCCGAGCACGCTGACGTGCACATCGCGCCGTGCATGACCAGCATCACCCCATCGATGTGCGCGGTCTGACGCGACACGCTCGAGGAGACGCCATCGAGAAACGTCTGGACGACCGCATCCTCGGCCGGTGCCGATGGCCAGGCGTTCATCACGATGGCAGGCTCGATGGTCCAACCCATGGCCGCACCGGCGTCGAGCACGCCTCCCAACGCCGAGCCGTCGCCGTGGAACGCCAGCATCTCGGCACCCCGGTGTACCGTGAAGGCGCCCATGGGCGTGACGGAATCGACAAACCCATTGCTCTCATGCGATAGGCCAGCAACCAGCACCAGGGCAGGCATGCCTACAGCTCGGCGAACACGCCGCGTGCGGCGGCGATCGCGCGATCGATGTGCTCGTCGGAATGGGCATGCGATACATACCACAGACCACGACCGATCAGGCGTATCCCCCGTTCCTGCATCCCGGCCAAGAATGCCGCGTAGCGCTTCCGATCGTAGGCCTGGCATCCCCTGAGATCGGAGACCTCAGCGATGCTCGTGAAGCCCAGGTGGAACATCGGCCCGATACCCTGCACGAGGACATCCACGCCGGCGTCGCGAGCCGCGGAGCGCAGCCCGGCCATCAGGCGGAGCCCGAGCGTCATGAGCCTGTCCGTGACGCGATCGCGCTCCATCACCCGGATGGTCGCTGCCGCGGCGGCGATGGATGAATTCCCGGAATTCATCGTTCCCGCGTGGATCACCTGACCGGTCGAGATCGGATCCATGCAGGCGCTCTTCCCGGCGAGCACGCTGATCGGCCATCCGCTCGCCATCGCCTTGCCGAAGACCGCGAGATCGGGGGTGACGCCGTAGGCGGCTTGAGCCCCGCCCAATCCCATGCGGAATCCGGTGATGACCTCATCGAAGATCAGCAGGCATCCAAACCGGTCGCACAGGCGCCTGAGGCCCGCCAGGTATCCAGGCCGAGGGGCGATGCAGCTGTTGTTGCACATCACCGGTTCGGTGATGATCGCCGCGATCTCATGGCCGTGGGCTTCGAGGGCGGCCTCGACGAGATCGAGATCGTTCCAGGGAACGAGGACGATCTCATCGGCGATGTGCGGTGGTAGGCCAGCGGTCCAAGGGATGATGTTCGGAGCGGATCGCGGGCCGGCGTCCATCCCATCCGGATGGTGGATGCCTTGGGCCACCGGGTCGAACCAGCCGTGGTAATGCCCCTCGAAACGCAGGATGCGCGGCCTACCCGTGATCGCCCGCGCCAAACGCCATGCGCAATGATCGGCTTCCGACCCAGATAGGCTGAAGCGCATGCGTTCAGCGCACGGAATCAGACGCTGCAGGGTTTCGGCGAGTTGCAGTTCGGCGATATGCTGACCCGCGAACAGCTGTCCATCCGCGGTCGCCCTCGCCACGGCCTCGAGCACCTCGGGGTGCGAATGTCCCAGGATCATCGGCCCCTGGCTCAACGCGAAATCGAGATATTCGTTGCCATCGACATCGGTGATCGTGGCCCCGGATGCCCGGCTGAAGAACAGGGGATGCGGATACGAGAACTTCCGGAACTCGCTGGACACACCACCGGCCAGCACCGAGCGTGCCCGCGCGTTGAGAGCGGCGGAAGCGCTGTACGTCTTCATGGGACCACCTCGTTCAGGGTCGCGATGATCTCTCGCCGCCTTGCGACGGTGAAACGGGGCGTGGGAACGGTGATGCTGATCGCGGCGTCGTGGACCCACGGGGTCGCCCGCAGCGGCACGGCGATGCACGCCACGCCGATATCGTTCTCTTCGCATTCTTCCGCGTATCCGCGTCTGCGCGCGGCATGCACGATCCGCTCGAGCACGATCGGATCGACGATCGTCTTCGCTGTCGACGCTGTCGGCGCCGAACCAGCGAGCACGACAGCCGCCTGTCGTGGATCCATGCCTGCGAGCAGCATCCGCCCGAGCGCCGTGCTGTGCAGCGGATCGACGGCATCGGGAATGGTGGTCAGCCGTAACGGACGCGTCGACTCGATCACGTGCAGATAGCGGACGGCGGCTCCGTCCCGGACGCCCAGGTTCACGGTCTCGTCGAGGGCCTTATGCAGGCGTTTCATGCGCGGGAGGGCAGCCTCGCGTATGGCGTTCCAGGATGGCGTCGACGGGACGGTCAGCCGACCCGAAGATCGGTAGCTGCGGGTGCGCTCGTCCTGGATCACCTGCCCGAGGTTGATCAAGGCGCGCAGGATGCGGTGCGTCGTCGGCTTCGGGAGCGAAGCCCGGCTGGCTACCTCAGCGAGCGGGATGCCATCGTCGGTAGGGAGGATCGCCAGGATCGCGAATGCGCGCTCGAGCATCGAGGCGGCTTCGGGGGCAGAGGTGGCTTGTGTCGCTCGTTTCATGGTACAGAATGCATTTCATACAGCGGAACGACTGTGCGCAAGCGTTTCGATAGAGTGCGCAGGCGTTGCACCAGAAAGGGCGATTCATGGCCGACATCCAGGATCCCGGTGATGGCGTGGATGCACGTCGGGCGGAACGGGTGTTCATGCCCGGGATCCCACCCTTGCCCGAGATGTACCTGCCCCCAACGCCGATATCCGAAGGCGCGATCCGCATCACCGCCATCGAGACCAGTGAACCGGTAGAGCTTTTTCCCGGCTTGATGCTCATGCGGATCCACACCGAGGCCGGCATCATCGGTCATGGCGAGTCGTATTACTGCGCCTCGGCCATGTCAGCGATGGTCCACGACCAGATGGCGCGGCGGCTGATCGGCCAAGACGCGTTGGCGATCGAGAGCCACTGGCGTTTCCTGTACGAGAGGTCGGCTAATTTCGGGGTGAGGGGGACCGAGCTCAGAGCGATCTCGGCGATCGATCTCGCGTTGTGGGATATCATGGGGCAGGTCTGCCGGCAGCCGATCTACCGCCTGTTGGGTGGGCCCGTCAGGTCTCGGATCCCAGTCTACAATTCGTGCGGAAATCCCACGTACGGCCCCAATCCGGATCGCCAACCGGTGTGGCCGGGATACGGCGGCATCGGCCAGCCGGGTCCCTTGGGCGATTCATACAATCTCTTCCATCATCCGATCGAACTCATCGAGGATCTCCTCTCGGAAGGCATCAACGCCATCAAGGTCTGGCCATTCGACCGTGCGGCCCACATGCACGGGGGCATGCGCATCTCCTTGCAGGAGCTGGATACCGCGATCGCGCCCCTGCGGGCCATCCGCGACCGTTTCGGCGATCGCGTTGAGTTCATGGTGGATGGGCACGGATTCTTCATGCTGCCAGCGGCGCTGCGCATCGCCGACGCGCTGCGTGAGCTGCGTCCCCTGTGGCTCGAAGACGTGCTGAAGACCGACAACATCGATACGATCGCCGATTTCAGGCGGCAGAGCCGCATGCCCATCTCGGTGAGCGAGATGCTGCTCAGCCGCGCCGACTTCGCGAAGGCGCTGAACGTCTGCGCTGCCGACTACATCATGATCGATCCGACATGGGTCGGTGGCATCTCCGAGTCGGCTCGTCTGGCGCACATGGCCCAGGCGTACAATGTCCCGGTCACGATGCATGATTGCACCGGTCCGCTGACCCTGTTCGCTGGATTGCACGTGAATGCCGCCGTCCCCGGGTGCTGCTTCCAAGAGACCGTCAGAGCGCAGATCCGCACGGTCTACAAGGACCTCATCGATACCTTGCCGGTGATCGTCGATGGGCATGCCGAATTACCGCGCGGTCCGGGACTCGGGACGCGCCTGAACCCTGATCTCTTCGACCCGACACGAGAAGGCTATCGCATCACCGGAAAGCGCTGACGCCAGGCAACCGCGATCCCAGTGTGTCCCGAACGGGTCGGATCAGTCGCTACGCCCTACGCCCTACGCCGGATACACGCCCGGGCCGCGCGGCAGCTTGTTCCGGGTGTCGACCACCGGCACGCCGTGGGCGAGGATCGCTGACGGGTCGAAGAGGCGGTGACCGGTCGCGAGCAGGAAGCAGTCGTAGTCCTTGGACAACGGCTTGCTCGCGCGGCCGGCCAGGGCGGCGTGCTCGCGCGTGGGCGGGATCACCGGCACGTAGGGATCGTGGTAGTCGACGGTCGCGCCCTGGGCTTCGAGCAGGGCGATCAGCGAGAAGCTCGGGCTCTCGCGGATGTCGTCGACGTCGGCCTTGTAGGCCAGGCCCAGCACCAGGATGCGGCTGCCGCGGATGGCCTTGCCCACGTCGTTCAGGCACAGCGCCACCTTGCCCACCACCCACGCTGGCATCGCGCGGTTGATCTCGCCCGCGAGCTCGATGAAGCGCGTGTCGATGCCGAACTGCTTCGCCCGCCAGGTCAGGTAGTAGGGATCGATGGGGATGCAGTGCCCGCCCATTCCCGGCCCGGGATGGAAGGGCATGAATCCGAACGGCTTGGTGCTTGCCGCGGCGATCACCTGCCAGATGTCGATACCCATCCGGTCGAAGATCATCTTCAGCTCGTTCACCAGGGCGATGTTCACCGAGCGGAAGATGTTCTCGAGCAGCTTGGCGGCCTCGGCCACCTGCGTGCCGTCGACCGGAACCACGGTCGCCACCACCGCCTTGTACAGGGCCACCGCCAGCTCCAGGCTCGCCGCATCCGCGCCACCCACCAGCTTGGGGATGCTGCGGGTGTCGAAGCGCGCATTGCCTGGATCCTCGCGCTCGGGGCTGAAGGCCAGGTACAGGTCGCGCCCGAGGCGCAGGCCTTCGCCCGACTCGCCGCGTCCCGCCGACAGCCGTTCGAGGATCGGCCGCACCACCTCGACGGTGGTACCCGGCCAGGTGGTGCTCTCGAGCACCACCAGCGTGCCTGGCGACAGGCGAGGCGCGAGCGCCTCGCAGGTGCGTTCGATGTAGCCCAGGTCAGGGGCGAGGTGCTCGTCGAGCGGCGTAGGCACGCAGATGATCACCGCGTCGCAGACGCTGGCGCGGGCCAGGTCGGTCGACGCGCTGAATCCAGGCGCGCGTGTGCGGGCGCGGGCGACGCGCTCGGCCGGGATCTGGCGGATGTAGGACGAGCCCGCATCGAGCGCCGCGACCTTGGCCGCGTCCGTGTCGAAGCCGATGACCGCGAAGCCCGCCTCGGACACGGTGAGCGAGAGCGGCAGGCCGACGTAGCCGAGCCCGATGATGCCGACGGTGGCCTGGCGCGAAGCGATGCGTGTGAGCGTGATCGCCATCGTCTCACAGCGTGGCGGGGCCCGGGATAAGCCAAGAAGAAGGTGATGGATCACCAATCGTCATGGGCCCCGACGGACCACGACTGTTCCCCGAGGGATGACGAAGGTCCGCCTCACTTCTTCGGCGCTGGGCCCATGATCTTCCCAGAGGACTTGACCAGCAGCATGGCCGAGTCGTCTCGGGCATTGATGGTGCCGGTCACGGACACGACCCCACCCACCGGGTAGGGCGGTTTCTTGAGGTCGAGGTCTTCCATGAGAACGCCGCATTCGTCGCTGCCCACTTTGACGATCATCGCGTTCTCCTTGCCCTTGCCGCTCTCGCGGTGGACGGTGACTTCCTTGTAACGGACGATCTTTCCTGTGAGGGAGCAGTCCTTGCCGATGAGTTCCTTGTCGATGAAGGCCTGGCGCAGGGGCTCGGTCTTCTGCGCCTTGACCTGCTTCGCGAATTCCTGGATGTCAGTGGCGTCGCCTGGCGCAGGCGCCCCCGCGCCGGGTGCACCAGGCTTGCTCAGGAGAGGCTTCAGGGCATCGAACCATTTCACCGCCATCTTCTCTTCACCGACCGCATTGGGATGGCAGCCGTCGACCGAATCGCCGGGGTAGATGAAGCCAGACGCCTGGTCGACGACGATGATGCGCGACTGATCGGTGGTCAGCTTCTTGGCGAGATCTGGGATGGCCTTGTTGACCTCGGCCAATTCACCCCAATTGGTGATCAGCTGGGCGAACAGCACGGTGACCTTGGGATTGTGCGTGCGCAGCTTCACGATCACCTGCTCGAGGTTGGCGAGGATCACCGGAGCCTTGTCCTGATCGTTGGTGCCGAGATGCAGCAGCACGATATCAGGCGTGTTCTTGTCGAGCCACTCGTCGAGCTTCGGCAGGACGCCGGTGATCTTCCATCCATAATGGCCCTCGTTGTCCTCGTCGAAGTCAGGGTGCGCCGCGTGCCCGGTGAAATTCGTCGCCTCACTGCCGACGAAATCCACAGTGAAGCCGGCGTCCTTCAGCTTGTGCCACAGTGGGCGCCGGTAGCTGTCCTGTTGCGTGTTGCCTTGGGTTATGGAATCGCCGAGCGGCATGATCTTGACTGGATCGGCGGCGCAGGCGGCGATGGCGAGGCTGGAGAGGAGGATAGGGGTGAGCAGGTTCATGGAGGCAAATCTAGGTAAATACACGCGAGTGTATCGTATTAATCCTTTGGAGATGGGAGCGGGTCGGTCACACATTCGGGTCTGGCGGTCCTCTGATCGTAACCGGATCGGTGATTCCTAATGTCTCCTTCTCCGAAATTCTCCGGTATGAGATCCAAAGCAGAGCCCTTCGAATTAGAGCGCTCCCCAAGCGCAGCCGAACTTGGCTGGCGTAAACAACAAGATGACCGAGAGCCGCCACGAGGACCGTGAGAGGGTCCTGCCTCACGTCGTCACTGATTAACCCAACATCACCGAAGCAGTGGGATCGCCACAAGGGGTGACGGTCTCCGAGGAGGCGCGGTCATCTCAGGTTCAGTCCATCGGCTCATCCGCCGTCTGGGGATTCCGCTTTTTCAGAGGGCGCTGAGGCCCGTTCCAATTGCCAAAGCGCATCCAGAGCGGCGATTTTTATCGCTCCGCTGATCGTCGGATAGTTGAATACTGCCTCGGTGAGGTCATCGACGGTGCCGCGAAGACGAATGCAGAAGAGCGCCGTATGGATGATGTCGGTTGCCCGGGCGCCGATGCAGTGGGCTCCGATCAACATCCGCGAGGCCCGATCGAAGACGAGCTTGAGTAGGCCATCGTCGCCGCTGATGATCCCTCGTGCGGTCTCGCCGATTTGACACCGGCCGATCACCGCATCGATGCCTGCGGTTTTGGCTTCGCTTTCATTCACGCCGATGGTGCTGATCTCGGGGATGGTGTAGATCCCGTACGGGAGGAGTTTCTGCGGATCGGTGCCCGTCAGTCCGAACAGCTCGCGCACCGCGGCGCGACCTTGGTCGGCGCTGGTGGCTGCCAAGGCTGGGAAACCGATCACATCACCCGCCGCAGCGATGTGGCTGACGCTGGTATGGTAGTCCTTGTCGACGCTGATCTTGCCGCGCTCGTCGGCGGACAGGCCTGCCTTGTCGAGATCGAGTGTGTCGGCATTGGTCGCTCGTCCGAGGGCGTAGAGGACGCAATCGGCGGATAGGGTTCTCCCATCGCTGAGCTTCACGAACGCCTGGTCTGCCGATACCGAGACTTCGGTGACGCTGCAGCCGAGTTCGAGAGTCAGGGAGCGTTTGCCCATCTCTTTGTGCAGATACGTGACGATTTCCGCGTCAATGAAGGGAAGATGCACCGCTTTGGGTTCGATCAGGTGGACGGTGAGGCCGAGATTGCTGAAGATCGTCGCGTACTCGCTGCCGATCACCCCGCCGCCGACCACGATCATCGATTTCGGGAGCTTCTCGAGATGCAGGACCTGATCGCTGTCGAGTACCCGCTGACCATCGAAGGGGATCGACTTCGGGCGTAGCGGCCGGCTCCCGCAAGCTATGAGGATGCACGACCCCGTGAGTGCGAGAGTCGAGCCTTCGCTGCCGGTGACCACCAGCGAATGGGGGCCAGAGAATCGTGCGGTGCCGGCGATGACGGTCACTCCTGACTGCTCCATCGCCGAGCGGATACGTAGGGACTCTTTGGCCATCACCTGCTGAGCGCGGTACATGAAGGCCGACATGGTCACCGGGTGCTCGTCGTGCTCGTCCACGGCGGGGAGAAACGCATGATCGACCGCGCGTGAGAGGACGAGGCTGCTTTCCCGCAGCGTTTTCGATGGCAGGGTCCCGGTGTGACAGGAGTTTCCGCCAAGGTCATGGCGATTATCGATGAGCGCCACCGACTTGCCGAGTCGAGCGGCTTCCTCGGCGCCGCGTTCGCCGGCCGGTCCACTACCGATGACCACGAGATCGAAGTCGGTGCGCATGGTCAGGAGCGTAGTCGCGTGTCGAATCCTACAATGCCTCGTCCTGCAAAGCTACCATCCGGCGATGCTCCAAGAGCTCACGAGAGGATCGCGCGAAGCCGATCACTGCGCGCCTTCGCTGCGCCTGGCAGCGAGCGCCTCGATGCTACGGACCACGAGGGCGGTCCACCCGGTCTGGTGCGAGGCGCCGAGTCCACGCCCGCTGTCGCCATGGAAATACTCGTAGAACAGCACGAGCTCGCGCCAGTGCGGGTCGGAGGCGTAACGCGTCTCGGTGCCGTGCGCTGGACGTGAACCATCGGCCGACGGAAGGAACAATCCCGCAAGGCGCGCCTGCAGATCCTTGGCGATCTCGCCGAGCGTCGAGTAGCGGCCGCTGCCGGTCGGGTGCTCGACCCGGAAGCCGTCCCCATAGACATGGTGGTAGCGCTCGAGCGCTTCGATGAGCAGATAATTGACCGGAAACCACACCGGTCCACGCCAATTGGAATTTCCGCCGAACAGGCCGCTATCGGACTCTCCCGGGGCGTAGCGCACGTAGTGGCAGTCCTCCTTCATGCAAAAGGTGAAGGGCTCTCGCTCGTACGCTTTCGACAGCGAACGGATGCCGTGCGAGGACAGAAATTCGGCTTCATCGAGCACGACGCGCAGGATCCGCTGCAGGCGCGTGCGATCGACAATCGAGATCAGCATCACGTCATGTCCGTCGGACGACGTGCAGAAGCTGACGTGTCGCGCGAGATCCGGTTGGTGTGCGAGGAACCAGTCGACGCGCTTCTTGAAGCCGGGTAGCGCGGTGAGCAGGTTGGCGCGGATGACCTCGATGGCGATCAGCGGCACCAGCCCCACCATGGAGCGCAGCTTGAGCGGGATGACCTCGCCATCGGTGAGGATCTGATCGTAGTAGAAGCCGTCGGTTTCATCCCACAGGCCGGTACCGCCCTGGCGATTGATCGCGTCGATGATGCTGACGAAGTGCTCGAAGAACTTCGAGGCGATGTCCTCATACGCGGCGTCTCCGCTCGCCAATTCCAGTGCGATCGCCAGCATCGTCGCGCAATAGGATGCCATCCAGGCGGTGCCATCGGCCTGGGCGAGATGGCCGCCGTTAGGTAAAGGCTTGGAGCGGTCGAAGACGCCGATGTTGTCGAGTCCGAGGAATCCGCCCGAAAACACGTGGTGTCCATCCGGGTCTTTGCGGTTGACCCACCAAGTGAAGTTCAGCAGGAGTTTCTGAAATGCCCGTTCGAGGAACAGGCGGTCGCGCGAGCCGCGAGGAGCCGACATCTTGTAGACACGCCAGCACGCCCACGCGTGCACCGGTGGATTGACGTCCGAGAAGGCGAACTCATAGGCGGGAATCTGCCCATTCGGATGCATGTACCATTCGCGCAACAGCAGGATGAGTTGTTGCTTGGCGAAGTCGCTGTCGACCTGGGCGAGTGGAATCGTGTGGAAGGCAAGGTCCCAGGCTGCGAACCAGGGATATTCCCAGGCGTCTGGCATGGACAGGATGTCGCGGCTATAGAGATGACTCCAATCGCCATTGCGTCCGGCGTGGCAGCCAGGCGGAGGGGGCGGTTGCGCGGGATCGCCGCTGTACCATTCCTTGACCACGTAATGGTAGAATTGCTTCGACCACAGCAGCCCAGCATACGCCTGGCGCGAGACGGCCTGCTCATGGGCGGTAGCGGCCTGTGGCAGGACGAGATTGTAGAACTGGTCCGCTTCCGTGCGTCGCTGCGCGACCAGCGCGTCGAACGCGGCCTCGTCGCTCGGCTCTGGCGATCGGTGAGCATCTGCCGAGCGTTCGCTCAAGCGCAGCCTGAGGACGATCTCCCCGCCCGCGGGCACGTCGAGGCGGTATCGGGCAGCAGCCTTGGTGCCAATCCGCGCTGGATTGATCGCGTCGACGCGTCCGGAGATCACATAGTCGTGGAAGGCATCCTTCGCGTGCTGGACCGCCGGTCCGCCGAACACACGCTGGACATTGGTCTCGTTCTCGGTGAACAGCAATTCCGGCTGGATGCCACGGGGGTCGGGTGCGCATGCGAGCTCAAAATTTCCCAGCGACTCGTGGGTGGCGATGATCGTGTCTCCCGCGGCGGCGAGTCTGGGTTTGGTCGAACAGCCTTCCTCAGCGCGGCCCCATGACCAGGTGTTGCGGAACCACAGGGTCGGCAACACCTGGAGCGATGCAGGCTCGGGACTTCTGTTCGCGATGGTGATGCGGATTAGGATGTCATTGGCATCGGCCTTGGCGTACTCGGCGGTGATATCGAAGTACCGATTGCCATCAAAGACACCGGTATCGGTGAGTTCGAATTCGGGATCGCGCTTGCCGCGCTGGGCATTGGTGTCCACGAGGGCGCGATACGGAAATTCGGCCTGCGGATACTTATAGAGCGCGCGCAGGTACGAACTGGTCGGCGTGGCGTCGAGGTAGTACCAGCACTCCTTGGCGTCCTCGCCGTGGTTACCCTCGGGGCCGGTGAGACCGAACAGACGCTCCTTAAGGATGGGATCCGTTCCATTCCACAACGCCAGCCCGAAGCACAGGCGCCCTTGGCGATCGCAGATGCCGAGCAACCCGTCCTCGCCCCACCGGTAGGCACGGCTGCGCGCGTGGTCGTGCGGGAAGTAGGTCCAGCACTCGCCGGTGGCGGAATAGTCCTCGCGGACCGTACCCCATTGGCGTTCCGACAGGTACGGGCCCCAACGCTTCCAGTTGCCGGTGCGCCCGGCACTGTCGGCGAGGCGCACGCCCTCGGCGGTCGCTGCCGCCAGGCGTTGCCGCTCGGCTCGCTGCGCTTTGTTCGATGAAGCCACGGGAGCCGATCAGGTGCCGATGGTGATGACGTTCTTGATGCCACCGACCTTGCCTAGGAGCAAGGGTACGACCCCATCCATCGGGTACCGGCCCGTGATCAGGGATCTCACCTGATCGGGCCAGCGCCGCATGAACTCCTGCAGGGACGTCACTGCGTCTTCGTAGCACGAACGACCCGCGTTCACCGAACCGAAGACCACCTGGTTCTTCAGCACCAGGTTGCGCATCATGAGGTCGGTGTCGACCTCGACCGGGCCTTTGCGACCAGGCACGCCGGTGAAGATGAAGATGCCATTCGTGCCGAGCCCCTGGATGACCTCGAAGGCCATGGCCGAGGCGCCCGCAGCTTCATAGACCACATCGATCGCTCCATGACGGCCCACCAGGTCGGTGATCGATTCAGTCTCGGCGGAGACGTACGCGGCACCGATCGCTCCGACGAGGCGTGCCTTGTCGCTGCCGACTGGCTCGCGCGAGTAGACGATGGTCTCGAAGCCATTCGCGACCAGCGCCATGGCGCCGAGCAGGCCGACCGGTCCGCCACCGAGGACCAGGGCGCGGTGGCAGAATCCCGCGGATTTTCCCGGTGTGACCGGACACGCCCACGGCAGACGTGCTTGAACCTGCCAGACCTGCTCGATCGCCTTCATCGCGATCGTCAACGGTTCGACCAGCACTCCCACGTCTCGCAGTTCGCGCGGCACCGGGACCATGAAGGCGGCATCGTCGACCACGTATTCGGTCATGAAGCCATGCGCCATCTTGATGCCGCGCTCGGTGAAACCTCCGGTGAAACAGAAGTCCGCTCGTCCCGCCCGGCAGGCGATGCACGCAGCGTCGGTGCACGGGCGCCGCACCATCGGGACCACCAGATCGCCGCGCTTGAGCGTCGTGACTCCCGCTCCGAGCTCCACGACCTCGCCGAGGGATTCGTGCCCGATGACCAGGTGGTCGCTCCCAATTGGCGGCGTGCCGTAATCGAAGGCGCAGATTTCCTTGTCGGTGCCGCAGATGCCCACATCCAGCATGCGCAGCTTCACCGCGGTGGGCGTGGTCAGGGTGGGCATGGGATGATCGATGATCCCAATCGCGTGCGTGGCAGGGGTGACGCAGACGGCTTTCATGGGCAGCTCTCGCAGTATACGTGGATGGAAGGGGAGTGGAGAGGCGTCACGGCGTTACGACTTCGGAGGCATGTCCGCTCGCGTGGCAGAACAAGAAGATCCACACCACCAGGAAGACCAGCGGCATCAGCAGCGGGGGAACAAGTCCGAGGCGGCGGCTGAGCGATGTGCCCTGGAGCGGAGGCAGGAGAGAGTCCGCGCCACCAGCTATCCACCTTGTGCGCAGCCCGCGCATCGCCGATACGCCAGCAAGCACGCTGATATAGATCAATGCGTCGGATAGGATGGCTACGGTCGGGATCGAGGTGAGCACGTACGCTTGTTGACGCGCATGCATCGCAGAGGCCGCATGCTCGGGTGCGTTCAGGACGATCGCATACGCGGTGAACAGGAACGACTGCGACGCTACGAGCCACGACAACCGCTGGGTCATCAAGCCGTCTTCGTGTTCGATCTGGCCACGCAGAATGGCGTAGCGTGTCACGGATTCAGCGTGGTCTGCCATGAGCGACGATACCTCCAGGTCTCGGGAACAGACGATTCCCAGGGCCGCATCATTGGCGACAGATGCTACTGTCTATGCCCAGTTGGCCTAGGTATGGGCCGAATACGCAGAACTTTCGTTTGGCGATGCGGCATCGGTAGGTGCTCAGCGTGGATGAATCGGAAGTGAGGCGTTGGTGGCACACGAGACGGTGGTTGATGGCCGCGATATCGCGCCAGGTCCGCGTGTCGAAGATCACGGCAACCCTCCCGCCGTGTCTGCGTGCCCAACGGTATACCCCTCAATGCGCATGGCCTGAGCCATGCCTACACCAGGAGTATCCCATGGGCCTGAAACATCCGATTCGCGATCTGCTCTTCTTCTGGATGGGCGAACGCATGTGGAAACGTCATGAAGCCAAGAAAGAGATGCGGCGTAGCGTTGGTAGCCAACCGTATCGGGACTCGAAGATCCGAAATGCTTCACAACATCGATAGCGGCAGTGCCGGGTGGTTCTGAACAGGTGGCATGTCAGTACGCGGCAGAACCGCCTGGACTACTGACGATTCCGCAGTGATCGGATAGACGAGTCGAGGGCAGGATCCGCCATGCTCGCCGCGCCAAAATGGAAAACTGATGCCGAGACGTGTGGTTATGGGAATGGCGGTCGTGGCCACCGAGGGCCAGGTTCGTCATCCTGATGCCCTCCTCCATGGTGCCGCACAGCCACTTTGCCCATCAAGACAAGGTCGAGCATATCGGTGCCACCGCCGTACTGGGATGTCTGTGGCTGCTCGCGGTTCGCCGGAAGGCTGTCACCGCTCCTGTATACTTCCGCCACCGCCACCGCCGCCGGTCCCCGCTTCGCGTTGCATCAACGCCTCGATGGCCTCGATCAGTTTCGCGGTGGGCACCGGCTTGATGAAGTGCGCGTGCGCGATCTTGCGCACCTCGATCAGCGTCCCGCCGTCGATGATGCCGGAGACCACGAGCCTGAGCATGCGTGGAAACAGCGACTGGACCGTGGTCAGCAGATCGAGGCCATCCATTCCCTTCATGGCGATGTCGGTCACGATCGCTTCGAAGCCATGTTTCTCGAGCTGCTTGATGGCGTCGTGACCCGAGCTGGCCGTACGCACGTCCCATTGCGGGCGGAGGGTTCGCAGCGAGCGCTTGTAGGCGGAGATGATGTGGGACTCGTCATCGACGAGCAGCACGCGTGGCAAGAGCGGTGACACCGTCAGCGCCCCAAGACCGCCGACCTTCTGGTCGGTGTCGGCTCGGGGATCACCTCGGTGGCCTCGGCCGCAGCGGTCGTGACGTTGTCGATACGGCCCATGGCGTTGGCTACCGACAGGGCGATGCCCGATGCGATCCAGTGCTCAGCGTTGGCCGTGATCGTCACGGCGCCCGCGAGATCGCGGGAACGGCCGAAGCCCAAACACCTACCGTCGCGAATCTGGATGAATTTCACGATGGCCATGGAACTGACCATACACTGAGGTCCGAGCGCCGATGCATGGAATTCCCACCGAACGTTTGGACATGGCGGAGCGATACGCATTCACGGTTGCCTGGGAGGTGAATCTCCCGCGCAGGTGATGCAGCGCTGCGACCGTGTGATCGAGCGCTGGAACGTGGCTGGGTGAGGCCTATGGCTCAGGGTGCCGCAGCGTGGCGAAGGAGTTATTCCTCGCCGCGCTGAGATTGGCAGCGTCGCCAGGCATCGCTCGCGCCTGAGAGCATCGCCCATCGATCCACGGCGGTCATGTCGACCTCGTCTGGAGAGAGGGCGAGGATCCCACGGATGTCACGCAAGTGTTTGTCCTGCTGGCTGATCATGAAGTACCGCAGTTTCATCGAGATAACGTAGGTCGCTGGCGCGACCACGATCGGTACGCCAGCGAGATCCCTGACCGAGGCGTGGGACAATCCAAAACGGATGAGCGGATCATCTCCCGCAGGATACAGGTCTGCTTTCATACCAGTAGCGAACTCGATGATGTTGAAATGCCCTCGGCTACCGCGAGCGAGTTCCGAACGGATAGTATCGAGGGGGGGGACATAGAACTGCTCAGTATCGATTGCGGCAATAATGCGTTCGGCGTCCGGCGCCTGGGCGTCGATGATCATGTCGACATCCAGGGTGGTTCTCGGTTCTCCGAAGAAGATCGCTGCGATGCCTCCGCCTACCATCACCTGCAATCCGCTGTCCGCGATGGCGCGATAGAGCCTGACGATGCCTGAATCGAGACCGGTCACGGCGGGGTTATGCCTGATGGCAGGTGCAGTGCCTCTCGGACCCGGGCCCAGCCCAATTCGCGGTCAGTTGCTCCGGGATAACGGCGGCGCAAACGGGAATCCCGAACCGATCGCGTCATCGCGATGAGGTCGCTCGCGATGGCTATGCGCCGCGCCGGCCCGCAGGCCTTCCAGATTTCCAACTGCTTGGCCCGGCCCTGATCCATGGCGCGATCCTAGTCAGGAATAGTCCCACGCCAACCCATCGACCGCTCGCAAGTCCTGGGGGCTCTTCCACTCCCGATGGCCGCGTCCCAAGCCGTGGCGACGTCTCCTGGAGCGATGCCGGGTCGCAGGTCACTGACCGGATTCTCCGCGCCGCTCACGGGATGCCCACGTGCTGTCTCAAGGAAATCGCCGCCGTCGGCGGTCATGCCGCACCGGCGCGTGACGAGCTCGTCGCAGTGCCGCGTCGCGAGCGCGTCCGACGGCCGCGCAGCCAGTCCGAGCCATCGTTGCGAGCCGCGACCACGGCCGAGCGCACGGGTACCCCGCGCTTGAGCAAGCGGGCGAAGCGCATCAGCTGGGGGCGCGGGAGTTGGCAGAGCAAGCCAGAGAGGTGCTCGTACGACCAGTGGTCGAGGCGGCCATGCATGATGGCCTGGTCGAGCTGGACCAGATCCATGCTGACGAAATGCCGTCGGGATCGAGATCGAGGGGTGGCGGATGTGCGGTTGCCTGGCATGTCGTGGGTGACGAGTTGCTTGGAGCGTCGGCGGGGACACTCCGCGATGGTCGGAGGCGGCATGGTATAACGATGTACGGACATCGACCGCAAAACCGGAACTAGGCGAGGTCATGCACAAGGCCCGCTGATCGGCCAGCCGCGCGCACGGCAACCCAGGGCGCACCACTTCCGGTTTTTCGGCGGTTTTTCCGCGGATCACCTCGCCGTCGGGCCTGGCCTCTGGTCGCCACCGCTGGTCCCCGCATCCGACGCGCCCAGGAGATCGCCGGTCGCTCCGTCCCGCTTCGCCCGCGCCTTGTCCCAGGCGCGCGCGACATGGGCGCGATCGGCATCGTGCATACGCTTGCGCCGGTCGTGGTGCCGACGCATCCGCAGCCCACGCACGAACCAGGCGATCGCGCAGGCGAGCACGGCGACGGAACCGGCGATGAGCAGGGGCATCATGGAGAGGGGATCCTCATACCGTCCCCAGCCTACTGAGCGCCCTACGCCGCTACACCGTACTCCAGCGCAACCACGATCCTGCAGGTGCAGACTCACCGGCGAGTGCCGCGTGCGTTCAGGCGCAGCAGGTGCGAACGTCCGGTCCATCGGCGCCTGCCGCTCCTGCTCTCCTCGCGCAGGTGATGGCGCGTGCATAGCGGGTGCCGAGGTGGGTGGGGCGAGCGCGAAGGTGTCGTAATCGTCGACCCAATGGCTCCTTATGGCTATTGAGCCGCGGGCTTTGTCCAGGTCGCGCACGCATGTGGGGTGGGGCAGGGGCGGCTATTTCGCCTCGCCAGAGGTGAATTTCTGCTCCATAGGGGAGAATTTCTTTCGAATATGACCTGATTGTTTCTCGTGTTCGTCGGGATTTTTTGCTGGGTGGGGTCATTGTCCGTGTCGTCAGGCGTCTGCTCTGGGGCTGCTGGGCGGTATCACTCGGGCGACAGTGTACCCAGCCACGACGATGTCCCCTCCATCAAGTCTAGCAAATCGGCTTGTTCCCGTCAGGTATGGATTCGGGTTCCTTGTAGTCGGGGTGCTTCAGGTCGAGCACGCTGCTTCCCAATGGTCCACGCAGGCGTGCGTTGCCTTTGATGGTGATGTACCCCTCCTCTACGAGCCGGGGTTCGATTTTCGTTATGACGTAGCGTTGGTCGAAACTCAGTTTCTTGGCGATCACCGAGATGCTGAGCTCGTGCCAGGACGTCTTGAATAATTCGAGGTATCGACGTTCCCAGCGCATCAACCCCGCATGGTCGGGACCTTCACCGTCGAATAACTCGCGCACGTGCTCGATGCCCAAGCTCTCAGCACTCTCGGAGTGGAGCTGGGCAAGTGCCTGCAGATTGAGCTTCAGGCTTCTGGGAATCCACTCGCACTGGGACACCAACAAATTGAGCGCCTGAGTGCTGACGGTGATCTTCAGCTCCGTCATATAGTCCTTGCCGATCGCCACCAGATCCTCGCGGTCATATGGGGCCATAACGATGACTCTGAAGCGATTGAGCAGTGCCGGCACCAAGAGACCCGGCTGATCCGTCGCCAGCAGGATGCTCACCCTGGACACCTTGCGTACGCCATTTAGTCGTGGCCTACGACCATCCTTGAACTCCTTGATGGCTGGGAGTTCACCGCGGTCAACCAGGGCGAACAGCGCCTCCTGGATGTCTTTTCCCAAGGCATGGACCTCGTCGATGAAGAGGATCTCCGTGTCCGAAACGGATTTAACACCCTCCGCGAATTTCAGGAGCGTCATGGCGCGATCCCCGCGCACGACATGCAGCATGGTACCGTACAGATGAGCCAGCCATCGGGCGAGCGTGGATTTCCCCGTACCTGCTGCCCCAACCAGGAGTTGGTTGACGATAGCCTCGCCGCGTTTCTTGGCTCCCAGGACGATCTTGGTCAGTCGCCGAATTTGATGGGCTTGACCAATCAGTGGTTTTGGCGGAGGTTCACTCAGTGGCGGGATGAGGGAAGGATCGCGGTGGGGTGACCAGACGTTCATATCTGGTTAGCGTATGCACCTTGGGTCGGGAAAGAAATAGTAGCCTGACGGAGTCCACGTAAATGGCAGTCTCACATGAGTATTGGAGACCGCTTCGGCCAATTAGAGGTCTCGCCCACGCAGGTGCGATTCGAAGTAGCGCTTCCCTTTGTCTTCGATCATGCGCCCAAAGTCATGCAGCGTCGGATCGTCGTCGGTGGCGCAGAGGATCTGCCCGTCTTCCCCACCGCGGTCATGGAACCGATTCTGGCACGCGGGCGGCAGGTCGGTCTTCTGCCCACATTCGAAGAATAGCAGGTCCCCATCCTTCGATACCGTGCGGATGTAGCCGTTGCCACAGGGGCAGTCACCCAGGATGGGATAGCGGGAGGGGCCTTCTTCGACGATTTCGATGCGCATGGTGCCTTCCTGACGCAGACGTTAGCCGGAACAATTTCGATTTCGATGGACCAGTTTCAGGGGTCAGGTCACTGCCGTCGCCAGGAACGCCGCTGAGTCGCGAGTGTTGAGTGCTTCCAGCAGCCATTGCGGGGCTGCGGCGCCTAACTGCTTCACGGTTGCCGGGACATAGTCTTCAAGCGGCGCTTGGTCATGCAGATGTTCAGCGCTGGCGATGCGTGGCTACGCCCACACCACCGGGGAATCCATCACGCCCTGTGATCTTCGGAAGATCATCGACCAAGCTCATACCATCACCCGGCAGGCACCGTCGTATGAAGCACGTCGCCGACGTCATTATCGATATTCCCGATGACATGCCGTTGATTTCCTGCGTTCCAGGCCGTCTTTCGCAGGTCTTCATCAATCTCCTCCTGAATGCCAGCGATGCGATCGACGAGTGCGGTTCAACCGTAGGACGGGGAACCATCACCATTTCAGGAAGGCGTGACGGAGACGTCGTGGTGATGTCGATCGTGGATACCGGCATGGGGATGACCGACGCGGTGAAGGAGCGCCTCTTCGAGCCCATCTTCACCAGGAAAAATCCAGGCGTCGGTACTGGGCAGGGTCTCGCCATTTGTCAGTCGATCGTCACGGAACACCATGGCGTGATTAGCGTCACCTCGAAGGTGGGTAGCGGCACCACGTTCACGATCAGGTTACCCGTGCCCCGAGCTCTCCAGCGAGAAGCCACACGGGGCTTCGTGCGCTCATCCAAGCTGTCAACGAGCGCGCTCAACGACAAGCTTCCTCAGTGATGTTCTCCGCTCCATGATGTCACAGTCTCGACGACCCGGAGCTTCGGGCGTCCGCCCCGACCAGTAGTCGCGTATGCCTACACCTCAATTCTCAATCAACCTTAGCCCTTAGCGTGCGATTTACTCTGAATTCTGCGTCCACTCCAAGAAGGCAGGAGACGGCCAGCTCCCAGCGCCCTGCTGCCGTCAGATTTTCCTGTCATCCTGCTATCTGTAGCCGGAACCTTTCATGGTCGATCTCGCCGGCGCTATCGGTTCCGGGGCGGCTTCCTCAGCAGGCGGCGGCAGCGTCGCTTGGCAGAGCGCCCAGGCGTTCTTGGCGTCCTCGCTCGCCTTGTGCTGCCAAAGCAGGAGCTTGTCTTTGGCAGCCGCGGAATCCGTCGCATCCGGGGACAGCACCAGGTAGCGGCGCATGTGCTTGGCTGCCAGCTCGTAATCCTCGGCTTCGGCGGCGAGCAGCGCGGCATTGTACTGGCCTTCCGGCCACATCGGGAAGCGGTCGAGGGCGAAGCCGAAGTTGTCGAGCGCGGTGGTGTATTCCTTGCGCTTGAAGGCGTCTTCGGCCATCACGCGGAAGGTGCGCGCGTCATCTGACATCTCCGGCTTCGGATTCATCGCCTGCCACGCCTTCGCGCCGGCTTGGAAAGCGTCGAAATCCACGGTTTCCTTAGCGTCGGGCGCGCATGCGGCTTCCTCGAGGCTGCGCATCGCATCGCAGAACCTGGTTACGGACGCTTTTTCCTCGACCGTCCATCTGAACTTCGTCGTGTGCGCTTTCGGATATTCCGACGTCACCGTGTACCCCCAGACGTAGAAGCCCCAGAAGCCCATTTCATCGTCCTCCTGGCAGTCGTTCTTCGCGATGAAGTACAGATCGGTCTTTGCGGGCTCGTTGTGGCTCTTGCCTTTCCCGACGAAGGAGACCTTATTATGGGCGAAGGCGACGTTCGATACCGGCCCGATCATGCTGTGGTTCAGCGAATCGATCAACGCCTGCTGCGCCTGAGACGGACTCATGTGCGTGGTGGGCGCATCGGCGCGGGTGTCGTTGCATCCGCTCGTCGACACGAGCAACGTCGCCACGAGCGCGAGAGCGACAGGACGGTGGCTGGAGATCATGTGGTCGGTTCCAAGTGGTTGAGGCGATGGTGGAGAAAGAGCGGGGCGGGGGAGACCGGCAGCATGGATCAGGGAAAATCGACGTAGGGGAGTTCATCGCCGTACGTGCGCCGCATCGTATCGTAGCGCCGTCGGGTCTTCGGATGATCCTGGGTCGCCTCGTTTCCCGCTTCGGGCCCTACGACCGACGAGATCCAGCGGAACGCTTCGGTTATGCCCGCTGGCTTGCCGCCCGCCGCCAGCATGAACGCGGCTCCGGCGCGATCCGCCTCGGTCTCCTGCGTGCGGGCAAACCCGATCAGCGCGAGATCCTTCGCGGCCTCGGTGTCCTTCGCCTGAGCGGGGGTGGGGTTCGTCGCCGTCCTGCCGTTCAGACGATCAACCTGGTCGAACTGCAGATCCACCGCATCCACGGTCGCCTGGTACCTGAGCGAGTCGCTGCGCTGCAGGTGGGCCAATTCATGACCGAGAATGAACAGCATCTGGTCGTCACTTGGCTTCGCCGCCAGATCGCCGGCCGACAGGTAGATGGTGCGGCCGACGCTGCACGGCGGCTCCGGCCTGCGCGGATCGTTCGCTCCTGCGACGGTGTATGGGCCGACGATCACCAGGCGGATTGGCTCGTCCGGGAAGTACGACACTGCGATCAGCCGATCGAGCATCCGGCGCATGTCAGCCATGCGCGGATGGTCGGCTGCGATCACGCAATCGACATTTGCCACCTGGAACTTCTCGTCGTCGATGCGGTCGATGTCGACGGCGCAGATCGCGCGCATCGAGCGCTCTGCTTTCGACGGAGCCATGGCGATGAACTCGGCGCGCGCCGCGTCCAGGTAGGCGGGGGAGTGCGGCGACGCCGCGAGCTTGACCGTGCGCACTAGCATGGCTCGATCGAAATCCTCTTGGCTGCGAACGCGATCGGCCTCGGCCTTGGAGGACAGCCAGGCCTCGTGCTCGGCTTTCGCCACCGCGAACACCTGGGCCATCAGCTTCTGTGTGCGCTCGCGCGACGCGGGGTCAGTCTGCTGCTCGAGCTCGCGTACGAGCACCTGCTTGCGCTCGTCCAGCTCGCGCCCCGCGATCTCGCGCCGCGCCTGGGCGCGCGCGAGGGCGCCTATCTGCAGCGCGCCATCGTCATGGGAACGGCGGTAGGTAGTGCTCGCCTCCTGGAACCGCCGCAAGCCATCGCCTGACAGGGTATGTTGCGCATCGGCCGGAGGCATGGCGATGACCGAGGTGTCGCCGAGCGCGGACGAGACGATCGCGTCGTCGCTGGCGTCCGGCAGCGTGGCGACGTACGCCGCGCGTTGGTAGTCGCGCAGATCCACGACCATCGGATCCCCGTTGGGAACGGGCGAGGCCACGCCCGGCGCATCGACATGGCCGAACGCCTGGTCGTGCGGCTTCAGGTCCTCGTCCTTGAGCTTCAATTCCGCGTGATCCCCGCCGCCCGGCCCACCGAACATGAGCTGCGGCCCATCGCCGCTGCCTGCGGTCGTTCCGGCGCCGACGCCCTTGAGCTGCAGGCTACCGTCATCGCCATCGAAATTCTGGAGCTTGAGCGAGGCGCGTAGCCGCGAGTAGGTCTCGCGCCGCTTCTGTTCCGCGGCAGCCGCATCGATCTCGGCCTGGCGCTGCAGCTCGAGCGACCGCGCCGCCGCCGCGGCCTGGAGGCGCGCCGTCTCCTGCGGATCGCCTGCGAGCATCTGGCCCAATGCCG
Organism: Planctomycetota bacterium; assembly: GCA_038231435.1. GTDB lineage: Bacteria > Planctomycetota > UBA11346 > UBA11346 > UBA11346 > JACCZE01. The sequence continues at coordinate 1,962 of JBBRLJ010000014.1, read as the reverse complement.
TTCCCAATTGGGTCGCTGCGCCGAGCAGCACCTGGTTCTGGAGCGATGGGCCGGCGGCCACTCCCGCGACGCTTGAGGCCCCGCCAGAGCTTCCACCCGTAGCTGCACGGGAGGCGGAGCACTTCGGACAGGATTGGCCGGAGTAAGTGAGATGATGCAATGGGCAGAAACCGGATCCCTGGTCGACACCGACCGGATCGGCTCCATGGGCAACCGATTGGAACCCCATGCACAAGCCAAGGATCAGGAACATCAACATGTGCCATGCCGATGGTTCGGCCGCGGGACGGAGACTTTGGCTTTTCATATTGCGGGTCTCATGGATCGCTGGGGACTCCAAAGTACGGGCACGTCAGAGAATGTTTGAACATATGTCATAAAGACGGCGATTCCATGTCTTCTCCAACTCGTGCCAATCGTGGCATGTCCACAGTCGATGCTCGAGCTCCTTTAAGCTCACGGTGTCCGCCTCCGGTGGCACCAGAATCTGTTGTACCTGGCCGGTGTCATTGATGTGAGCGTACATCGGCGTTGCCCTGAATCGCACATTCATGCCGCCGCTGCCCGAGACCGCTGCGCCCACGCCTTCGGCCGCATCTTGTCATAATCCGTCCGTCCTTGATGAAGCTCGGCGAAAACGTCGACCAGATACTGGTACGGATCGATGGCGGCTGATGCCTGCCATGCGCGATCTCGCCGATCGACATGTCGGCGCCATAGAGCTTCAGGATCTTCTCAGCATCGACCGTACTGCGGTTTGTGATCCGATCGGTCGACACCTTGGTGTGCTTTCGCCTGCTGAGGTCGACCACTTGGCTTGGTACCGGACAATCTGATTCCTTCGGAGGCCCGAGTTCGCACTCGGTCGTAGCAAACGGGTGTCCCACAGGCAGCGACCTGCTACTGTCGAGCTGATCTACGGTCTGACTGGTGCGTCTCGCCCGCGCTCGGATCTCGCGCATCGATCCAGGTATCGTCCTCACCGATCACTGGTCGTGAGCGGATGGCGTCCGCGATCGCCCGTTGGATGGGCGCCAGGAACGTCGCGCCGTGCTTGACCCAGTTCATCAGTATCGCCCAGCTGAGGTTGATACGGGCGTGCTCAAGCGTGGTTTCCTGCCGGTAGAGGGGCACATGGAAGTCGTACTTCTCAACCAGGACCGCAGCCACGGTGGCATCGGTGGGCAGGCCATGCGGAACGACGCAGGCCAGCGGTGGGACAAGATCCGCGGCTTGTCGCTGACGGGCGTGCGGTAGGGGTTAAAAAAACACCGGATTCATGTGATAAGGATGATGAGGGGCACGTATACCTCGAGGCGCTCTCGGGCTCGATTCCTGCTGCGATGCGACGGCGCAACGTCGTCGCATCGATAGCGAGGAGTCACGCCATCATCGTTCCATCTCGTAGCTCAGCTTCGAGTAGCTGAGGTATCTCATGCCTACTACCACCCGTTACCCCAGACCAAGGAGACACCATGCATTCATCCCACATTCCCATGGACATTGTCCCGTTTTCCCAGCTCGGACGTAAGCTCACCGCGCGTGAAGAAGCCCAGGATGGCCTCGTCGTCGAAATAGGCATGCGATCGGCGCGCAGACTCTCGGCATCGTGTCGGATACGCATCGCCCAGGCCTCGGTGCTCTACGTGTGGCCCGAATCGAGCCGCCACCACCCGCACCCATCGTCACCCACGCAGCCCGGGTAATCCTCATCCACTGACGCTCTCTTCCACGACCGCGGCCAAAGCTGATGCCGATGTCGATGTCGAGGAGGGGAGCGTCAGTCCACTCGACCGCTTACCAGGAGTTCACGCATGCCAATCCAGATCCTCGCCGGGATCTCGAAGAAGGTCCCAATTCCCGGTCTTTCGTACGCATCCCGCCACGCGAGTTTGAGCGTGACGACCGAACTCTCCGATCTCTCGCAGATCGGAGACGACGCGACACGACTGTTTGCCGTCG
>JBBRLJ010000013.1:0-117479 GCA_038231435.1 Planctomycetota bacterium | reverse complement strand
GGACGGTGTCGATATACATGGGAATATAATGTGATGACACATCTATTATATCAACATGAATATGTGTATTTACATGGGTACGAATAGACTAGGTAATCGAGTGGCTTCAGGGACTTGCGGCTTTTAAGGGGGGAAGCTCGGACTAAACAGCGGAGAAATCGAGACCCGACAAAGCCCGGGGGGGGGGCCGCTAGGCCGTAGGGGCGAAGCCCCTGACTAAACAGCGGAGCCCCTGGAAGGTCAAGGCCCCTGCGGTCCGCCCTGCTGCGGCGGGAGCACCTTGATCAGCTCGACCTCGAAGATCAGCAGCTGGTTGGGGGGAATGGTCGGAGGGCTGCCGGCCGGTCCGTAGGCGAGGTCCGACGGCAGGAAGATGCGCCACTTGTCGCCTTCCTTCATCATCTTCAGCGCTTCGGTCCAGCCCTTGATGACGCCGTGCAGCGGGAAGGTAGCGGGGCCGCCATGCTTCGACGACTCATCGAAGACAGTGCCATCGGGCAGGTAGCCCTTGTAGTTCACGCTCACGGTGTCGGTCTCGAGGGGCTGCTTGCCGGCGCCAGCGGTGATGACCTCGTACTGCAGGCCACTCGGCGTGGTGGTCATGCCGGTCTTCTTGCCGTTCTCGGCGAGCCACACCTTGTTCTTCTCGATGTTGCCCTTGCCGCGCTCTGCGAGCGCCGCCTGCATCTCGGCCTGGTACTGCTGCATCAGCGCCTGGAATGCCTGCATGTCGACCGTCGGCGGGTTCGCCGAGGTGGCGGCCTGGATGCCCTTGACCACTTCGGCTGGATCGAGCTCGTACTTCTTCACCGAGTCGCCCATCTGGAGTCCGACTTGGAAGCTCGCCTGCATGCGCACCGACTTGGGATCGCCTTTGGCGGCAGGATCGGCACCCTGCTCGGCGCCCGGCTTGGTCTCACCGACGACTGGCTTTGCTTCACCGACAACCGCGTCTCCAGCCGGCTTAGCTGGGTCGGACTTGGCGGCGGGCGCCGTCGCCGGCTTCGGCGGATCGGTCCGGGGCGTGGCCTGATCCTCGGCGCATCCGGTGAGCGCAATCGCGGCGAGCAGGCAGGTCAGCGAGGATGTGCGTAGCATCGTTTCTCCAGGGTTCGGAAGCATGATTCGGACCTCCACGGGCACAAGCCCCGGCCCGGCGGAACGAAGGGACGGCGTGCGACCTCTCCACCAGGTGAGCACGTCCGCTCTAGGCACTGATGACGCCCGGGCCGGGATCCGGACACCCTCGCACCTCGGCAACCCCCCGAGGCCGCCTTGGACCTACACGGGCATGGACGGAAGTCGGGCGAGGACGGGACGTTTATCGTCGACCGGCTTTCGTCGACCTGCTAGGGTACGCGCCCATCGGAGGCCCCATGCGCCCACTCCTCGCCGCCATCATCTCCACCTCGGCCGTCCTCGTCGCCTTGAGCCCCACGGTCGGAGCAGCCGAGACCATCACCATCGTCTCCAGCCTGCCGCGCACCGGCAGCGCCAATGCGCAGACCACGACCATCGTCAACGGCATCAAGATGGCGGTCAAGGAAGCCGGAGCCAAGGCAGGCGAGTTCACGATCGTCTATCAGGACTGGGACGACGCCTCGCCCGAGAAGGGCCAGTGGGATCCCGCGGTCGAGGGCGCGAACGCCGACAAGGCGATCCGCGATCCGGACGTGATGGCCTACATCGGCACCTACAATTCCGGCGCGGCGAAGATCGCCATGCCCAAGCTCAACCAGGCCGGCCTGGTGATGGTCAGCCCCGCCAACACCGCCACCGGCCTGACCAAGCCGGGCCAGGGCGAGAAGAACGAACCCGACGTCTACCGCCCGAGCGGCAAGGTCACCTACTTCCGCATCGTGCCCGCTGACGACATCCAGGGCGAAGCCGCCGCCAAGTGGGCGAAGGAGATGGGCGTGAAGAAGGCCTTCGTGCTCAATGACCGCGAGGTCTACGGCAAAGGCATCGCCGAGAGCTTCCGCAAGAACGCCGAGAAGCTCGGCATCCAGATCCTCGGCGTCGAGGGCATCGACGGCAAGGCGTCGAACTACCGCTCGCTGGTGACCAAGATGAAGCAGGGCCAGCCCGATCTGGTGTATTTCGGGGGCACCACCCAGAACAATGCCGGACAGGTCGCCAAGGACATGATCTCGGGCGGACTCGACTGCAAGATGATGGTGCCCGACGGTTGCTACGAGAAGGCCTTCATCGCCGCCGCCGGCGCGCAGAACGTCGATGGACGCTGCTACGTCACGTTCGGCGGCGCGCCGCCCAGCCAGCTCACCGGCAAGGGCAAATCCTTCGTCGACGCCTACAAGGCCACGTACGGCTCCGATCCGGAGGTCTACGCGGTGTACGGCTACGAATCGGCCAAGGTGGTGCTCGACGCCATCGCCCGCGCCGGCAAGAAGGATCGCGCCGCGATCTGCGCGGCGGTGGCCGCGACCAAGGACTTCGATGGAGCGCTCGGGAAGTGGTCGTTCGACGCCAATGGGGATACCAGCCAGAAGATGGTCAGCGGGAATGTGGTGAAGGGCGGAGATTTCGAGTTTGTGAAGTTGTTGGGGGAATAAGCGGACGGACGGACGACTTGTAGGTGAAGAAGTAGAAAGTTGGGAAGAGGGAAGAGATAGAGGCACGGTTCGTGTCGGGCTCTCCTCGGAATCGCGATCGTAGCGGACGTGCTCGCTGTCAAGGCCATGCCGCGGAAGAACCGCGGTGGCCGAAGCGGCCAGCCTTGACAGCTGCGCGCGTCCGCTGGGTGGGTGCGAAGGAGAGCACAACCATGGCTCAGTTCGAAAAGCTCATCGTGTGGCAAAAGGCGCAGGATCTCGCGGTGGCGGTCGAGAAGGCCGCGGTGCGGATGCGTCATGAAGCGGCGTCGCAGTTGCGGCGCTCGGCAGCATCAATCCCTGACAACATCGCCGAAGGATCCGAGCGCGGCAGCGCGCCACAGTTCGCGCACTTCCTGGCGATCGCCAATGGATCGTGCGCCGAAGCCCAGAGCCAGCTGCGCCGAGCTCACGCCTGCGGCCATCTCGATCGCGACTCGTTCATCGTTCTCATCGATACCGCCCAACAGATCGGCTGGATGCTCAGCGCCCTGCGCCGATACGTCGTCAATACGTGACGTCTCACGGCGGCGGCCGTAGCCGCCGCCGCAGATTGCGGATCATGAATCCAATCGCGATCGCTTCGTTGAGCATCGTGACGAAACGCTCACGCGCGATGAAACCGTTTCGCGATGCCATGCGCAGCTGCGCCTGCACTTCAGCGCACGAGCCACCTGCAATCGCCAGGAAGCGCTGGAAGTCGCCCTCGCTCGCGCGTCCGTGCCCTTCGGCGATGTTGTAGGCGATCGAAGCCGCCGCCCGACGGATCTGTCCGCGCAATCCATCGCCGCTGCGCTGCAGTCCCCGCTCTTCCCGAATCTTCTCCGCCAACCCCGCCGCCCGCTGCCACACGCTCAAATCTTCGAATCTCTCCATGTCCGTTCTCCTTGCGCCCCACTGCGCGATCGTCCTCGGGGTCAAGGCTGGCCGCTCCGGCCACCGCGGCCACCGCGGCCTGGCCTTGACGCCGAGGACGATCGCGACAATCGCGCCGCCGGGGAGAACGCCCACAACACACGTGCCGTCGGCTGCCCTCGAGCCTTCGAGCTTTCGAGCCTTCTTGCCTTCGAGCCTTCACCTGCCTCTGTTCCACCGACATCCGACAAGCAGTGGAGAAGGCAAGAAGGCAAGAAGGTGAGAAGGTGAGAAGGTGAGAAGGTGAGAAGGCTAGAATGCCCAAACAACGTCGTCATGGCCCGCAACCATCTGCCGTCTCTCGAGCCTTCGAGCCTTCGAGCTTTCCAGCCTTCTCACCTTCGAGCCCTCCCCTGCGTGATCGACGCATCCCCCAACCTGTCCAACCAGTCAACACCCCGCTCCCCCACCGCCACCCTGGAATTCCCCGATTCCCCCCGCAACCTACCCGCGATGGATTGGCCGACCCTCCTCCAGCTGCTGATCATCGGCCTGACCAACGGCCTGATCATCGCTCTGGTGGCGCTCGGCTACACCATGGTCTACGGCATCATCGAGCTGATCAATTTCGCCCACGGCGACCTGGTCATGCTCGGAGCGTTCTTCTCGCTCACCATCGTCGGCGCGTGCGGGCTCGAGCACCATCCGCTCATCGGCCTGGCCGTGCTGCTGGTGGTCACCCCGGTGTTCTGCGCGGCGATCAACTGGTCGGTCGATCGGCTCGCCTACCGGCCGATCCGCGAGGCGCCGAAGCTCACCGCCCTGGTGTCGGCGATCGGCGTGTCGTTCATCTTCGTGAATATCGGGCTGTTCTGGGGCGGCGCGCCAATGGCGGTGTTCGACGGCGGCAAGGCCGCGTCGGCGCCGAAGAGCGTCCCCGATCTGGTCTCGACCACCAACCTGCTCTGGCAGGGCTGTCCGGTGCTGCTCACCCTGAAGGACGTGCTGGTCGCGGTGGTGACGGTGCCGCTGATGCTGGCGCTGTCGGCATTCGTGCGCGGCACGCGCCTGGGAACGGCGATGCGCGCCACCGCGCAGAATCCCACCGCGGCCCGCCTCATGGGCATCGACGTCGACCGCGTCATCGGCGCCACCTTCATCATCGGCGGCGCGCTCGCGGGCGTCGCTGCGGTGGTGTACTCGCTGTACAACAACACCATCAGCTTCCAGATGGGCTACCGCATCGGCATGGACGCCTTCACCGCTGCGGTCCTGGGCGGCATCGGTAACCTCCCCGGGGCAGTGCTCGGCGGGCTGGTGATCGGCGTGGTGCGAGCGGCGTCGGACGGCCTGATCGCCACGCAGTGGACCAACGTGCTGGTGTTCGCGGTGCTGATCCTGGTGCTGGTGTTCCGGCCGTCGGGCATCCTCGGCGCGCACGTGCGGGAGAAGGTATGAGCCGCTACCGCTGGGCATTCGCGGCGGCGCTGATCGCCTTCGCGGTGGTCATGCCCGGACTCGAACTGCTGGCACCGCAGGGCTGGCGGATCTCGCAGCTGATGCCGACCATCTTCGCCTTCACCGTCATCGGCCTGGGCCTGAACATCGTCACTGGTTTCACCGGCCTCCTGAATCTCGGCGCCGCCGCATTCGTGGCGATCGGCGCCTACGCCTACAGCATCCTCACCTGCGACATCTATCCGTTCCGTCTCGGATTCTGGTGGGGCCTGGGCGCATCGACCGCGATCGGGGCCGCGGTCGGCGCGCTGCTGGGCCTGCCGACCATGCGCCTGCGCGGAGATTACCTCGCCATCGTCACCCTCGGCTTCGGCGAGATCGTCCAGGATCTGCTCAAAAATCTCGAGCCGATCACCAAGGGCACCACCGGTATCAATCCGGTGCCGCATCCGGTGCTGCCCGGCCTGGCGTTCACCACCGAGCGCAATCTCCCCTTCTATTACCTGTACCTCGCCTTCGCGATCGCTGCTGTCGCGCTGTGCCGCAACCTGCGCCGTTCGCGCGTCGGACGCGCCTGGGTGGCGGTGCGCGAGGATGAGTTGGCGGCGCGCGCCTCGGGCGTCAACGCCGCGCGCGCCAAGCTGTCGGCGTTCAGCTGGGGCGCCGCGCTGTGCGCGGCGGGCGGCGCCCTCAACGCCGCCCTGGTCGGCACCAGCGTCGAGCCTGGATACTATGACTTCCAGATGTCGATCATGGTGCTGTGCGCGGTGATCGTCGGCGGCATGGGCAGCATCCCGGGCGTGCTGCTCGGCTCGCTGCTGATGTTCGGCTTCAACAGCATCGTGCTGGTGCGCCTGAGCGACGCGCTCGGCAACCAGGCTTCCAGCGGCAGCGTGCTCGCCTCGCCCAACAATTGGAAGTTCATGGTCTTCGGCCTGGCGCTGATCCTGGCCATGCGCTTCAAGCCCGAGGGCTTGCTGCCGGCGCGCGAGGTGCGCGCTAGGATGCGCCGCCCGGCCTCGGCGGGCGCGCCCACCGGCGGAGCGAAGACATGAGCATCGCGCCGGCGCTCGAGGTGCGCGATCTGACCCTGCGCTTCGGCGGGCTCACCGCGGTCGACAACGTCGGCTTCCGCGTGATGCCCGGCGAGATCCTGGCCGTGATCGGCCCCAATGGCGCCGGCAAGACCTCGCTGTTCAACGCCGTCACCGGCATCCATCCGCCGACCTCGGGATCCGTGGCCATCGATGGACGCGACGTGGCCGCGCCACTGGGCTGGCGCGCCGCGCTCGGCTGGGCCGCCATCGGACTGGGCACAGCGGCCATCGCCGCCATCGGCATCGACCTGCTCGATCTCTGGCGCGTCGGTGTCGACGAGCCGTACACCTACAGGCAGGCCATGCCGTGGGGTCGGGCAGCCGTAGCGTTCATGCATCGTCTCGGCGAGACTGGCTGGCCGCTGGGCGCGGCGATCCTCGGCTTCGCCATCGGCGCGGCGGGGGCATGGAGCGTCTGGAGCCGCGCGCGCCGCGTGCCCGAGCGGGTATCGCGCGCGGGCGTGGCGCGCACCTTCCAGAACATCCGGCTATTCCGCGAGCTCAGCGCGCTCGACAACGTGCTGGTCGGCATGGACGCCCACCTGCGAGCGCGCGGTTGGGACGCCATTCTGCGCCTGCCGCGCCACCGGCGCGAGGAGCGCGAGGCCGCCACGCGCGCCGAGGAGCTCCTCGCATTCGTCGGCCTCCGCGATGTCGCCGACGTCGCGGCTGGCAGCCTCCCCTACGGCCACCAGCGCCGTCTCGAGATCGCGCGCGCGCTGGCGTCACGACCACGGCTGTTGTTGCTCGACGAACCGGCGGCGGGGATGAATCCGACGGAAGGCGACCAGCTGGTCGCGCTGATCCGCCGCATCCGCGACAGCGGGGTGACGATCCTGCTGATCGAGCATCACATGCGCGTGGTGATGGGCATCAGCGATCGGGTGGTGGTCCTGCATTACGGACACAAGATCGCCGAGGGCACGCCCGCCGAGGTGCGCGCCGATCCCAAGGTCATCGAGGCCTATCTCGGCGCGGAGCAGGCATGAGCGCGGCCGAGGGTCCGGCCTCGACGAGGGATGTCCTGCTCGAACTGGACTCCGTCCACGCCGGCTACGGGGCGATCGGCGTGCTGCAGGGCGTGTCGCTGAGCGTGCGTGCCGGCGAGATCGTCACCCTGATCGGCAGCAACGGCGCCGGCAAGACCACCACGCTGATGTGCTGCTCGGGGATCGTGCGCGCAAACGCGGGCGACATCCGCTTCAAGGGCGCGAGCATCGCGCGCACGCCGGCGCACGAGATCGTGCGGCTCGGCCTCGCCCAGGTTCCCGAGGGCCGCCGCATCTTCCCGCGTCTGACGGTCATGGAGAACCTGCGCCTCGGCGCGTTCATCCGCGACGATTCCGCCGGAATCCAGCGCGATCTCGAGCGCGCTTTCGCCCTCTTCCCCATCCTCGCCGAGCGCAAGGCCCAGTCAGGCGGTACGCTCTCGGGCGGCGAACAGCAGATGCTCGCGATCGCGCGCGCGCTGATGAGCCGACCAGCGCTGCTGCTGATGGACGAACCGTCGATGGGCGTCGCGCCGATCCTGGTCCAGCGCATCTTCGCCGCGATCCGTGAGCTCAACCGTGAGGGCCTGGCGATCCTGGTGGTCGAGCAGAACGCCAAACTCGCCCTGTCGTGCGCCGGCCGTGGCTACGTGCTCGAGACCGGCCGCATCGTGCTCGACGGCCCCTCGAGCGCACTGCTCGACGACCCCAAGGTCAAGGCCGCCTACCTAGGCGAATGACGGGGGCACTGAGGCTTCTCGTGTATGCCGCTGTGATCGAGCAGCGCCCTCGGCGCCTGCTCTTCATTCAGCTGCCCGTTTCTTCCCGGGGGGCAGCGCGGCGTGAGGCCCCGGTCGGTAGGGGCAGCGCGATGTTGGGGGGATCGCGAAGCGATCTCAGATGCCCTTAGGGGCATCAGCCGTCCGTAGGAAGTAGCCCCCCAACCGAAAGCCTGGCGTCGCCCCACACCGCGTGGTCCTGATCGATGCCGTCTCCGCCGTCGGTGACCACCAGCTTGAGCTCGTGTACTCCGTTCATCGACACCTCGACGTGCACCGCCGGCGTCTCGTGGCGCATCAGTCCGCTGTCGAAGACCTTGCGCGCGTCGGCGTAGACCTCGAACGACATGGTGCCGCGCTTGAACTGGGCGTCGACGCCGGCCCAGGCCTCGAACGAGGCGTAACGTCCGCCGATGCCGTAGGCGATGGTGCTGACGGCGTGCGTGCCCAGGCCCCGGGCGAACGCGCGCTCGCCGATCCGCAGCGGCGCATCGACCACCGAGCGGTCGCGCTTGAGCGTGCCATAGCCTTGCGTGGCGTGATCCGCCTCGAGTTCGCTGAGGAAGATGTCCCGCGCGCGCTGCTGGTGCATGATCACCGCATCTGATGGCGGCGAATCGGCCGCGCCGAGCGCGAATGCGACGACGGTGTAGGCGTACGCCCGGCCGGCCAGCACCGGCGGCAGATCCGATCCTGCGTCGATGGTGGTGGCGATGTGCAAGCCGTTGCGGAAGACGCGATACCCGTGCGCGCGCGGCACCACGTCCCACTCTAGACGCGTGTCGCCCACGGCTCGGGTCCGCGGGGCCTCGAGGCTCGTCGGCCGATCGTCGAAGATTGACAGCTCCCAGCGCGGGAACCACTCCAGCGAGATCGCGCGGTCATCACCGATGACGAATGGCAACCATACATAGGTGGACTTCTCGAGACGGTCCGAATCCCAACGGTCGCCCATGTAGATGAACGATCCGGCGGGCTTGCCGGGAGCAGGGATGACGCAGGTGCTCTGGGAGCGGAAGGTGGTCTCGGCACCGGCGCCGCGGCACGGGTTGGCGTCCACCCGCCACGGCCCAAGGATGCGCTCGGCGACGCCGTATTCCGCCGGATTCGGGCCCCAGCCCGTGCAGCCCGAGGTGACGACGTAGTAGCGGCCGCGATGCTTGAACGGCGCCGGCGCTTCGCGCGAGCGGTTGATGAAGATGCGCGCCCAGGTGACGCCCTCGACCGCCGGCGTGGCCACGCCGGTGAAATCCTCGTTCAGCCGGCTGACGTACATGGTGGCGTTGTCCTCGGCGGCGTAGAACACGTATGCAGCCCCATCGTCGTCGACGAAGAGGTTCATGTCGCGGAAGGTCGAACCCAACTCCTTCTGGCGCGTGAGCGGATCCGCATCGATGCCACCGGCGGGATGCGGGATGGGGCGCGAATACCCATGATAGGTGAAGATGCCGTGCGCGATCGCACAGGTGGCGATGCCGGCGGAGGCGACCTTGTACGGGCGGTCGTCCATGTGCGCCCACATCACGAACAGCTTGGTCCGAGGATTATAGATGACCTTCGGACGCTCCATGACTCCGGTGTCCTGGAACGCCTCTTCGAGCGCCTGCTTCGGCAACACCACGCCCTGGTTCGTCCAGTGCAGCAGGTCGGTCGATGAGTAGCACGAGATGCCGGTCTTGTTCCAGATCCCGTGGCGATGGTCCTCGCCGTACCAGTAATACACGCCGTCGTGGAACAGGATGCCACCGCCGTGCGCCTCGATCGGCGTGCCCTCGGTATCCATCCACGGTTGGCCGGGCAGGAAAGCGCGGGCTCCAGAGGCCTCGGGAGATACTGCGGTCTTGCTGGTGCTGGACATGGGCGGCTCGGCGGTCGGGGGTGGAGGGACTCACCAGGGACGATAGCGCCGGCCACGCCGGAACCATGGAATTTGAAACGTATTACCTGGAGAATCTTCCTGGGAGATGCCAGGGACGTCGCGCCGGGCCGGCGATCAGCTGGGCAGGCCCCACGAGCGCAGGATGGCGGCCACGCCGGGCAGCTGGCCCCAGCGCGCGAGCAGGAACAGCCACAGCGCTACGTTCGCGAGCAGCAGGACGCACACCAGCAGGCGGAAGCCCGTTCGCTTGGGCTTGGCCGGGGCTGGAGCGGAGGAGCGGCTGAGATTGTAGAGGATGTCCTCGAGCTGGATGATCACGGTGCTGGCATCCTGCGGGCGTTTGGCCGGGTCCTTGTCGAGCATGCGCGTGATCAGCTCGGCGACGCCCTTCGGCAATCCCGGCGCCAGCCTCTCGACCGGGGGCGTCTGGTCGCGCAGCACCTTGGTCATCACCTCGAGACCGCTGACGCCGTCGAATGGCGGCGCGCCGGTGAGCGCATGGTAGAACGTCGCTCCGAGCGCGTAGATGTCCGCGGCTTTGGTGACCTCGCGGGCGTTCTGGATCTGCTCCGGGGGCATGTAGGCGGGCGAACCGAGCACCATCCCCTGCATGGTGATCAGGCGCTGCTGGTCGTTTGGTCCGAGGTCGACCTTCTTCGCCAACCCGAGATCGGCGAGCTTGGCCACGCCTTGCGAGTTCACCAGGATGTTGGCCGGCTTGATATCGCGATGCACGATGCCGAGCGAATGCACGTGCTCGAGCGCACGCGCCACCTGCAGCATGAGCCGGCCGCTATGCTGAAGGGGCATGCGCCCGGACTCGTCGATCAGCGCCGACATGGTGGTGCCGTTCACGTACTCCATGGTCAGGTAGTGGACGTTGCGATCGAAACCGAAATCGTAGATGCCGACGACATTCGCGTGCTGGATCTGCGCGCAGAGCTTGGCCTCGCGCTGGAAACGCTCGACGATGCGCTCGTCCGCCGCCGCCTTGCTCGACAGCATCTTCATCGCCACGCGCCGCTCGACCTTGTGCTGCTCGGCTTCATAGACGACGCCGAGGGAACCGGTGCCGAGCCTGCGGATCAGCTTGCAGCCAGCGAGCTCCTGCCCACTGAGCGGATCCTCGATCATCGGCGGAGCGGCGATGGTCATGGGCCTGAGGCAGAATGGGCAGAGCACGCGCTTGCCCACCAGCCGCGAGCCGGCGCGGAATTCATGCTCGCAGGCCTCGCAGGTCTGCAGATAACCGGTAGCGCTCACGGAGCGGTTATCGGCAGAAGACCGATCATTGCCAGCAGATGTGCCACGACGAAGGCCGTCGGACCAGCCGCGGTAGCGGCGTCTCGGCTATGGCGAGGGTCGATGGTGATGGTGATGGTGATGGTGATGGTGATGGTGATGTCGTGGACACGTGGATTGCGGAGCTTGGGCCGGTGAAGGATCCGCCTGTGCTCCAGCGAACATATACTGCCGACGATGCACGTTGACGACAAGACCAGCCTCATCCTCGTGGTCGATGACAATCCCGGTGACATCCGCTTGGCCGTCGAGGTCTTCACGGAGGCGGAGCTGCCCCCCCCCCGGTCGCGACCGCGTTCGATGGTCTCGACGCGGTGCGCTACTTGACCAAGGTCATGGACGCGAGCGCTGCCCGGCCCGATCTGATCTGATCTGATCTGATCCTAGTCGACATCAAGATGCCGCGGATGAACGGATTCGAGCTGCTGTCCTATTTTCGCCAGCATCGGGCGCTCGCCGGGATCCCAGTGGTGGTCCTGAGCTCGTCCGCCCAGCCAGGAGACCGCGCCCAGGCCAAAGCGTTGGGCGCGACCGACTACCTGGTAAAGCCGAGCTCGGTCGAGGACTACCTGGACATGGCGACGTCGCTGATCCGCTACATGGCCTGAGCAGGCCAGGCGCAAGCACGTGGTAGGTTTGCCCGAGGTCCCGTGTCGATACATGCTGGCTGGGTACAATGGTCGCTCTGGAATGGAGCGCATGAAGGACTTGCCGCAAATCCTCCTGGTCGATGACAACCGCCAGGATCTCGACCTGATCCAGGAGGCCTGCGCGGACGCGGGCGTCAGCGCCATCTTCCACATTTCCGGCGACGGCCAGGACGCGATCCAGTTCCTCACCCGGCTCGCGCTCGAGAACGTCACCCTCGACCTGATCGTGCTCGACTTGTTCCTACCGCGCAAGGATGGCTTCCGCGTCCTCCAGCACATCCAGAGCAAGGAACGCCTGAGCTCCGTCCCGGTGCTGGTGATGTCCGGATCGGACGACATGCGCCATGTCGAACGCTGCTTCAAGCTCGGAGCCGACTTCTACCTGTGGAAGCCGACGGTGTACGACGATTACCATGCCATCGCCAACCGCATCGCCGAGCTGCTGGATGCGCCGCCGCGGCCGATCCACCCCGCCCCCTCGATGGAAGAGCGCGAGGAGCTGATGTGGTCGCTGCACTCGCCGTCGCGTTGGGCAGGCCTTGGCGGCTAGCCGGCTGCTTGAAGGCGTTATCGAGCGGCGTGGCCGATCGCCGTCCCACCTTGGATGACCGCCTCGGCTACACGAACAGGAACACGCATGCGAATGCGACGACAGTCGTGACGATCGCGTACGGCAGGGCCATCACGCACATGCGCGCGTAGCCGAGGCGGAGTAGTGGTGAGAGCGAGCTGGTGAGCAGGAACAACAACGCGGCCTGGCCGTTCGGAGTCGCCACCGACGGAATGTTGGTGCCGGCGTTGATCGCTATGGCGAGCCGCTCGAACTGGGCATCCGAGACCCTACCCGAAGCGTGAGCCACGGCGGCTTCATTGATGAAGACGGTGGCCACGAAGACGTTGTCCGAGATGGTGCTGAGCACCGCGGTTCCCCAGAAGAAGCCGGTGAGCTGGCCGCGTTCACCATGGGCGAGCGCGGCGGCGATCATCGGGCGGAATAGACCCTGGACATCGATCATGACCACGATGGCGAAGAACACGACCAGCAGCGCCACAAATGGCAGGCTCTCGGTGAAGGCCAGGCCGATGCGGTGCTCATCGCTCACTCCGGTGAATGACGTGGCCACCACGATCAGGAACAACCCGAGGATGCCGACTTCGGCCCAGTGGAATGCAAGTCCCGCGACCAGCAGCAATGCGCACGCCCCCTGCACCCACAGGCGCCCGCGCTCGATCGGCGTGCGCGCGGCCGAACGCTCGCGTTCCTGCTTGGATAGCGCCTCGCGTACCGTGTCAGGCATGCGCGCGCCGTAGCCGAAGATCCGGAATCGCTCGCAGACGACGGTGACCGCCAGGCCAGCGGCCAGGGTCGGCACCGTCACCACCGACATGCGCAGCAGGAACCCCATGAAACCCCAGTGCTCGGCGCGCGCAGGCAGCCGCTCGGCGACAACATGGGCGATGAGCAGGTTCTGGGGTTCGCCGATCATGGTCGCGACCCCGCCCAAGGCGGTGCCGATGGCCGCGTGCATGACCAGCGAGCGCAGGAAGGCGCGGAAGCTGTCGAGTTCCGCCTCGTCGCGGTCCCTGCTGCGAGATCGCCAGTCATGGTAGACGTCATGGAAGCCACGACATACCGTGATCAGAACGGCGATGACGGTGAGCGCGTCGAGGAACGCCGACAGCACCGCGCCCATGGCGCAGAACATCGCCGAGAGCGCGATCTTGGAGCGCGTGCAGAACAGCACCCGCGTGAACACCGCCGACAGCCACTCCTTGAGGAAGCCCACGCCCGCGACCAGGAACACCAGCAGCAGGATGACCGGAAAGTTGCGGTGCGCTTCGGCATACAGCGCATCCACCGGGCACAGCCCGAGCAGGATGGCCTCGAGCGCGATCAGTCCGCCGGGCAGCAACGGATAGCATGCGAGGGCCATCGCCAAGGTGGCGATGAATTCCCCCATCATCAGCCAACCGACAACGCACGAAGCCGCAGCTGGCGAGACGCATGCGGCGATACCGGCGTACGCCAGGGGATTTGCCAGCAAGGCGACGGCGATCAGTGACTTGTACCATGATGGCGCCTTCCCGAGGAACATGCGGACGAAGGGCGCCACCGATGACCGTAGTGACGAGGCCAATGGCTGAGGCGATGGGGGCATCGCCCTTGGTGTGACGCTGTCAGGTGGTCCGCGCAAGCACGTTTGTACCCGGCCAGCAGATGATCAGGGGATCTCGCGCGACTCGTGCTTCGGCCGAGGCCCCCCCGGCTTCACGCCGTCGCTGCGCACGGCCGGAGGACTTCGCCGCCGCTCCAACGGGCCCGCCAGGGAACCACGGATCGCGTCGGCATCCGGGAACCTTGGGGCTTCAGATCGATCGCCCCCGGATGACGCCTCGCTGGTCACCTCCGAGGTGTCGCCAGCGGGACGCTTCCCGTCGGTGCGGATCGATTCAACCGAGTCGCCGACGCGCTTGGCGAGCTTCTGGTAGCGTCCATGCAGCTCGCGCAGCTCCTCCTCGCTGAGGTCCTCGACATCGATCATGCGGTTGTTGGCTCCGTTCACCGCGGCGACGATCTCGTTGAGCTTGAGCTGGATCGCGAGCGAGTCCTTGTTCTGGGCCCGCTGGATCAGGAACACCATCAAGAAGGTGATGATCGAGGTGATGGTATTCATCACCAGCTGCCAGCTATCTGAGAAGCCGAGCAGCGGGCCGCTCGCTCCCCAGCAGACGATGGTCAGTACCGCGAGCAGGAACGCGGTCGAACTGCCGGTCCAACGGGTGAGCGCGGCGGAGAGCCGCTGGATCGCCTTGCTGAACGGGTTGCAGGGCGGGCAGGCACCTGGCGAAGATCCTGCGGAATGCGTCGACGTCGATGGCTTGGTCTTCATCTCGACGAGGATAGCCGCAAGAGCCTTCACATGACGCAAGCCCTGGCACATCCTTCGACTCGGCAATGTGGGCCCAATTCTGGACGCCGTCGCCGGTCTTGTTGATGGAGAGGAACACTCTGCAACGCTAGACACGTCCAGCGAAAATGCTGTAGCCATCGACAGCGTCCCTATACGATGACGCCGTTCGTCTGTGCACGTCGAGGGGCCCACGGAGATCTCCGCCCACCCTGCGACAGCGCCGGACCCGATGGAGCGAAGACCCATGCTCGTACGTCGCCTGTTGCTGATGCCACTGCTGCTGACTGCCGCGGTGGCGACGACCCTGCGCGCCGAGGCCGAGACCTCGAACCAACAGGACGGCACCTTCGCGACCATCTCCTCTGCGGCGTCACAGGGCGACCCCCAAGGCGAATACACGCTCGGGATGTGCTACGATACCGGCCGTTACGTCAGTGCCGATCCGGCCAAGGCCGCGGCATGGTATCTCAAGGCGGCTCAGCAGGGACACGCCAATGCCGCGTTCTCGCTCGGCCTCTGCAACCAGCTCGGCAGGGGCATGGCGGTGGATCTGGCCGAAGCCGTGCGTTGGTACCGGGCCGCGGCCGAGGAAGGCCATGTCCTGGCCCAGTACAATCTCGCTGTGTGTTACGCGAACGGCGATGGAATCGCCAAGGATCCGCGCCAAGCCTTCCAGTGGTACGCCGTGGCTGCTCGCCAAGGCGACGCCGAGGCCGAGTACAGCCTGGCGCATTACTGCAAAGCCGGCATCGGCTGCGCGGTCGATCTCGCCGAGGCCACCTGGTGGTACCAGCAG
This sequence comes from Planctomycetota bacterium, assembly GCA_038231435.1. Lineage (GTDB taxonomy): Bacteria > Planctomycetota > UBA11346 > UBA11346 > UBA11346 > JACCZE01. The sequence continues at coordinate 102,150 of JBBRLJ010000013.1, read as the reverse complement.
GCCGCGCGGGCGGGTCACGTGGATGCGGCCTACAACCTGGCGGTCTGCTACGCGAAGGGCCAAGGGGTTCCGCAGAGCTATGAGAAGGCGCTCGGTTGGTACCAGGAGGCCGCCGATCGCGGCGATGCCGACGCCCAGAACATGGTCGGCTTCTACTTCGAAACCGGCAAGGGCATCGACAAGGATGCGTCGAGCGCGGCGGCGTGGTACCTCAAGGCCGCCGAGCAGGGCAATGCGCGCGCGCAGTACCGGCTCGGCCGCTGCTACGAACTCGGGACCGGCGTCGCGAAGGATCTCCATCGCGCCGGCGACTGGTACCGCAAGGCCGCCGATCGCGATCCCGATGCGAAGTCGGCGCTCGGCAAGCTCGACCTGAACTGAGTCGGCTCCGCCGCCGCTCAGCGGCTCCTGGTCGCGCGCGCTAGGCGGGGCGATGCGCGCCCCGCCGCCGGTTTCGCCGGTCTTTTCCCTGGACCAGTCGCTGGCTTGCCGCGCGGCTTGACCAGCGAATTCCCCGATCCCCGTGCGGGCTTGCGCGTGGCCGTTGAATCGCCCGAGCGCGACGTCGTGGCGGGGTGCGCTTCGCCGGCCTCGCCGCTGGCTGGATCCGCCGCCGGCAGCTTCTGCTTCAGGCTCTCGAGAGCGGCGAACGCATCGCCCTCGCGTTCGACCGAGGCCAGCACCGCGCCGGCTTCGCGCACCAGTCCCGAGACGTCGCCCGAGCGCGCCGCGCGCTCGATCTCCGGCCATGACAGCGGCGCGGATACCGTGGGCCGGGCGCGCGCACGCAGCGAGTACACGCAGCAGGTGGTCTTCGCCGCATCGTTCTGGCTCCAATCGATGAAAATCTTCCCCACGCGTTCGGATTTGGCCATCACGCTCACCACCCGCTCGGGAAAGCGTTTCTCGAGCGCGATCGCCACCGCGCGCGCATACGACTTGGTGCGCTTGAAGGTGGTCGGAGTGTTGAGCGGCACGTAGAGGTGGAGGCCCTTGGAGCCCGAGGATTTCGCCAGGCATTCGAGCCCATCGGCGGCGAGCAGCCGGCGCACGTGCAGGCCGACCTGGCAACTGTCGAGCAGGGTGGCCGGCTCGCCGGGATCGAGGTCGAACACCATCATGGTCGGCACGTCGGGGGCGGTGCGCTTATAGAGATACGCGTGGATCTCCAGGCACGCGATGTTGGCGAGCCACGCCAGGGTCTCGACGCCGTCGACCGTGCAGAAGGCGATCTCGCCGTGCTTCACCGGGATCGAACAGGTTCCGACCCACCCAGGGCGATGGGCAGGGCAGCGTTTCTCGTAGAAGAACATGCCGTCGACACCGTCGGGGAAGCGCTTGAGCGAGATCGGCCGGTCCTTGAGGTGCGGAAGCATCGCCGGCGCAATTCGCGTGTAGTAATCGATCACCTGGGCCTTGGTGAAACCCGCCTCGGGATACATGATCTTATCGAGATTCGACAGGCTCAGCTGCTTGCCCGCGATGGTGACGGTGATGGCCTTCGGCATATGGCGTCTTTCGTGCTCTCGGGATTCATTGAGCTAACACCGGCCGCCTCGGTTCAGCCAGCGCGCTTCGGGTGCTTGTGCTCGGCCTTTGCTTGGGCATGCGGGTGCGGTCGTCCGCTGCGCGCGCGGTGCGCGCCAGGGCGTCCGTGCTCCGCATCGTCCGACTGGCGGCCACCGCCTTTGCGGTTCTTGACCTGACCCAGACTCGCCTCGAGCGCGGCCATGAGATCAAGCACCTTGCCCTGTTTGCGCACCGGCTCCTCGGCGATGGTTTCGACCTTGCCCTCGGCCTTCTTCTCTATGAAGGCCATGACCCGCTTGCGGTACTCGTCCTCATACTGTGTGGCATCGAAGGTCGTGGTCAGCGAATCGATGATCTGCTGCGCCACTTTCAGCTCGCGCTCCTGGGGCTTCACCGGCTTGGCGTGCCCCGCCGCCTGTTCAAGCGCCTGCACCTCGTCGTGGAAGTGCATGGTCTCCAAGCACAGTCCGCCCTCGACCGGCCTGATCGCCGCGAGGATCTCCTTGTTGCGCATCACGAAGCGCGCGATCGCCACCCTCCCGGACTGCCGCATCGCCTCGCACAGCAGCCAATAGGCGCGTCCGGCTCGCTCGTCCGGGACGACGTAGTACGGCGTGTCGTAATAGATCGGATCGATCTGCTCGAGCCCCACGAAGTCCACGATGTCGATCGAGCGGCTCTTATCGGCCGCCAGCGCCTTGAGCTCCTGCTCCTCGATCACCACATACTGCTCGGGGGCGATCTCGTAGCCCTTCACGATGTCGTCGCGCGAGATCTCCTGGTCCGAACCTTCGGGCACCAGCTTCTGCCGCACGCGCACCTTTTTTGATTCGCTGATCTGATGAAAGCGCAGCTGCTTCTCCTTCACCGCCGACACCAGCTTCACCGGGATGTTGACGATCCCGAAACTGATCGCGCCGCTCCAAATCGATCGTACTGCCATGACGTGCTCCTTGGTGCGCTCCGTGAGCCAGTCTCGCCGAACGACGATTCTACCCGTGGCCGCCATCCACGGATCGCCCGCGCCTGGATAGCCTCGACAGCGCTCGTGGGGGAATAGCTGTCGCCCCTATCCAGCCCCTGCCCGCGCCCGCGCTTGCGCTTCTCATGGGCTTCTCATGGGGGAAGGGCTAGGCGTATGCCATGTTCACCGCCCTCCTCGACCTACTGCTGCCCTCGGTCTGCCCCGCCTGCCGTGTCTCCGCCGGCCCTGATCTGTGCGCGGCCTGCCTTCATGCGGTGGTCAGGCTCCATCATCCCTGCCCCTGGTGCGCTACCCCCCGCCCGTCCAAATCGGCGCCGTGCCGCAACTGCGCTGGCCGCGGGCTGCCGAACATCCAGGAGGTGGCCATCGCATGCTCGTACGAGGGCGTGATCGAGGACCTAGTGCGCGCCGCCAAGGCCGGCGCCCGCCCGGCCGCGGTGCGCGTGCTGACGCTCCTGACTCCGGCGCTCGAGAACCCACATCCCGCCACCGTGGTGGTCCCGCTTCCACCCTCACCGGGGCGCCGATCCGGTCCGCACCTGGCGACGGCGCTGGCGTGGCGAATCGCCCGCGTCCATGGCCTGCGCGCGCGCCAGCTGCTGCTGCCGACGCGGGCAGCGGCGGAGCAGCACCGCCTGGCGGCGCGCGAGCGCGAACGCAATGTCGATGGACTGTTCGCTTGCCGCGGCGCCGCGCCCGAGCACGTGGTGCTGGTCGACGACCTGCTGACCAGCGGCGCCACCGCAACCGCGGCGGCGAGCGCGATGAGGGCCGGCGGAGCCAGGCGCATCACGCTCGCCTGCCTGGCGCGCACGCCGCGCGGTGACGACGCGCGCCCGATCCTGCACGCGGCGGGGCTCGCGAATGCCTCCGATCACTCCGCTCCTTCCTCGATTGAAGGCACACATGGAGGCGCGGATGGAGGCGCGAATAGAAGCGCGGACAAAGGCGAGGTCAGTGACCCAGGAGGAATCGCGATCAGACCATCGTCAGGATGAAACTCTTGAGCGCCTCGCGCTGACGCGGATTCAGGCGCTCGATCAGCTCAGCGAGCTCGGACACCGACGGTCCGGTCGACGCTGCCGGCGCCGGGGCGATGTACGGCATCGCGGTGGACGCGGCCGGCCGCTCCTCGGATTCGCGACCGGTCTCGCGCGAGCGCTCGAGCAGGTCGTGGTATTCCTCTGGCGTGACCTGCAGCAGGTTGCGCAACTTGTCGTGGGTGGTGGTGCGTCCGGGGAGATCGCCGTGCTTGAGCAGCTTGGTGGCGGTGAGCACGCTGAGATCGGCGAGTTCCGAGAACGCCTTGGTGGTCAAGCCCTTGGCCTGGACCAGCCGATGCAGCGCTTCCTGCAGCGGCGTCATCGCCACGTCGTCGCGCTTGGCCGAGGCGGGGGTCGGCGACTGCTTGCTCTTGATCAGGCTGGTCTCGAAAGCTTGCTCGCTCAATCCCAGCGCTCGCGAGAGCGGCTCGAGGATGCTCTTGCGCCGCGGCGGCACGCCGGAGTTCAACAGCTTGGTCAAGCTCAGGTACGGCACGCCGTGCTGTCTCGCGTAGTGCGCGATGCTGGCGCCAGAGCCGGCAATGTGATCTGCCACCAGCTGCGCGAGGTTCGGCGCGTCGGAGAGCGCCTCTGAGCTGGGAACCTCGGCGATCGCGTCGTCGGCCGTGTCGTCGCCGTCGCGCTTGAGCGCGCGGCTCAGCTCCACCGCCTCGTCGATCTGTTCCTGGGTCAGGCCGAGCTTCTCGCCCAAGAGGGCCAGGGTGTCCGCGCGCGGGATCGCGCCCTTGCGCGTCATGCCCATCAGCGTCGGGTACGGTATGTCCGAGAGCTTCGAGAAGGACTGCTCGGTGAAGCCTTGCGAAAGCAGCGATTTGAGCACCAGCTGCTGGAGCGTGAGCGGCCCGTCCTCGGGGATGTCGATGCCGTCCTTCTGGCTGGCGGCGATGACCGAGGCCCAGGCGTCCTGGTCGAGGCCCAATTCGCGCCGCACCGATTCACGGTGCTCGGGCTTGCGCGGAACGCTCCCTTTGTGCAGCAGCGAGAGCACCGTCGGATAACTCATGCCGGTACGCTCGGCGAAGACGCGGATGCTGACACCCTTCTGGGAAAGATGCTGTTGCAGCAGTTCCTTCAATTGCGGTTTGACTTGCAGCATGGCACCTGCGTCGCTGGACGGAATGGGGCCCCCCAGTATTCGGGGCCGCACCCTGTTTGCAACTTTCGTCCCCAGCGCGCTTCCCGATGGTGCGCCCACGACACGCCCGACAGGCTCTCCAGGAATCGGGCGCGACTCCCCGCGGGGGCCGAGAAGGCTATTTGCGCTTGGTAGCGGAGGGCTTGCGACGCGCGGCCGTGGTGGCTGATGCTGCCACCTTGGGCTTCGCCACCTTCTTCTCGTGCAGGTGCTGGCTCTGGCCGACCGTGCCTTCGAAGTTCCAATCCTGGCCCTCGAAAGCCGCGCTGAGCTTCCAGGTGGCGTTTGGCGCGATCACTGCCTTGTAGCGGATGGCATCGTTCCAGAGCTGGGTGACGGCGGGGTCGCCAGCCATGGGATCGTGGTGGAAGATCACCAGTTCGCCAATGTCGGCGTCCTTGAAGAAATCGATGAAGTTGTAGATCGTCGAATGGCCGAAGTTGACCTTGTCGTGGTATTCGAGGAATCCATACATCGCATCGACGATCACCACGTCCGCTCCGGCGACGAATGCGGAGTAGGTCTCGGCGAGGCGGAACGGGTTCTTGGAGACCTCGGTGTCGGTGAGATAGCAGACCGTGTGGCCACCTTGGGAGATGCGGTAACCGAACGCGCGGTCGGGATGGATCAGCGGCAGGATGCGCACTTCGGCACCGGCGATCATGCTCGCCTGGTCCTCGGGCAACTGGCGGCAGGTGATGGTGCTCGGCAGCTTGTCCCACTTCACCGGGAAGTGCGCGCTGCCCATCTGCACGGCCAGGAGCTCGGCCGCGTCGCTGCGGCCCGACCACACGTCGATCGTCCGCCCCGGCATGTAGATGGGCGGGAAGAACGGGAAGCCGCAGATGTGGTCCCAATGGAAGTGGGTGAAGAACATGTTGATGCCGACGCCGCGATCGCGTCCTTCATCCTTGAGCTTCATCCCCAATGAGCGCAGCCCGGTCCCGGAATCGAGGACGAAGAGCTGGTCATCGAAGGACACTTCAACGCAACTGGTGTTGCCACCGTAGGTCCAACTATGAGGCGAGCGATCCAGGTAGCGTTCGATGGCCTCACCCGAGGCGATGTCCGCGGGGGTGGCCTCGGCGAGCAGGGCCCGGGCCTTGTCGCGCAGCTGCAGGGAGGACATGGGGGTGGCCAGCGAACCTCGCACCCCCCAGAGACGCACGCGCATGCGCTACTCCCGCTTCACGGTGACCCTAAACCGTCCGCCGAGGGGCGCAAGAACAGCCGCCCAGGCCGGGAAAAATCCCCTGGGTCATGCAGCCCGCTCTCGCACTGGCTCCCGCACTGGCTCCCGCACTGGAATGGCACCAGCCAGGGGCTATTGGCCTCCCCCGCTCCCGCTCTAAGGTGTGCTGCCCTGCTGGTCAATCGGAGCCGCGCATGAATATCATCGAAATCACCGGCTCGGCGATCCGGCTCGCGCGCGAGCGCGAGCACCGGATCGTGGGCCTTGAGAGCTGGCCGGTGCCTCCCGGCGCGGACCCCCTGCTGGCCCTGGCCGCCGCCCCGATCACCGGCCCCCTGGGGCGGGTCGCGGTGCTCCTCCACCACGACGACATGCTGCTGCGCAGCATGGTGCAGCCCGCCACCAACCCCGAACGGCTCGACAAGCTGGTGCGCTTCGAGGTCGCGAGCATGTCTGGGGACGGCCAGGATCCGGTCACGGTCTCGTGGCACTCGGTCCAGGCCGGCTTCAACGACGCGGCAGGCGAACTGCGCCTGCTCGCGCTGGTGACCAAGCAGAAGCTCATCGACCGTTTGAAGCAGAGCCTGGCCGCGCACGGCGGCAAGCTCGCCGCGCTGCTGCCGCCGGCGCTGGGCGTCTACCGCGCCTATCGCGCCCAGGAACCCGAGGAGAGCGGCCAGTCGATCATCGTCGACGTCGGCGGCAAGCGCCTCCATCTCATCCTGGTGCAGAACGGCGAAATCGTCTTCATCCGCACCCAGACCCCGGGCATGGATGAACTGATCAAGAACGTCGCCGAGCGGCGCGGCGTGTCCGAGGCCGACGCGGCCAAGCTCATCACCAAGCTCGGCAAGGGCGCGCCCGAGGATCTGCGCGAGCTGATCTCGAAGCAGGCAGGGGCGCTCGCCGCCAGCGTCACCGCCACGGTGCGCTTCGCCAAGACGCAGATGAAGATCGACAAGTTCGAGCCCGCCACCATCCATCTCGCCGGCGCCGGCGCCCAGGTCATCGGCTTCGCCGAGACCCTGCGCGAGCGCGCGAACCTGCCGGTCAAGCTGCTCAATCCGTTCTCGGGCGTGCTCTCCGCGCTGCCGTCCGAGGACATGGACCGTCTCGCCGCCCTGCCCAGTCCATGGACAGCGGTGATCGGCGCGTCGCAGGCCCCGAGCTTCGAGCTCGACGCACTCGCGGATGAACGCAGCACCAGCTCGCTGTTCTGGCGCACCCAGGGGGCGATGCGCGTGGCCGCCGCGCTGATCGTCGCCCTGTTCGTCCTCGCCATCGTCCGCCGCGAAATCGACATCGGCCGCGCGTCGGCGGCGGTGCACGTGCTGCAGGGCGACGCCAACGACGGCCTGGTGCCCACCGCCGAGGGCCAGCAGAAGAAGCTCGAGCAGCTCCAGGATGCGCGCTCCCAGGCGGCGGCCAGGCTCACGTGGCTCGACGCCCATCGGCGCCCGGGACGCGTCGCGATCGAACTGCTGGCCGCGATCAGCGCGCAGCAGGATCCTGCGACCTGCCCCGTGGTGCTGACCAGCTACCGCGTCACCCGCCAGAGCGAGCAGGTGCAGGTCGAGATCGAGGGCTATGCCAAGTCCGCGGGCAAACTGGGTACCGACGCGGTGCTGCACAACTTCGAGCAGGGCATCCGCCGGCGCTACGCGCCAATCACCGGCCTGACCCAGGTGCCCAAACCGATCAACGTCGACAACCAGCCGTTCCTCTACCGGATCGCCATCAAAGACTTTTAGTTGGGGGGCTACGGCCCCCCCCCCCCCACCATCGCGCTGCCCCTACCGACCGGGGCCTCACGCCGCGCTGCCCCCCGGGTAGAAACGGGAAGCGAGGGCTGGAGAAGCGCTGGCGCGCCGGGCTCCATCATCGGATGGACATCGTCGCGGCGATGCCCGTTTCGCAAATCATCGACCGGGTTCTGCGCATTGGCTTCGTCGCCCTGTACCTAGGATCGGTGGCCCCATGGGCTCGCCGGCAGGAACACGTTGATGACCGGCACCGAGAGCTTCGCCGCGGCGAGCGCCGAGCTGATGCATGAACTGGCGGCGGCGCTGCCGCCGGAGCTGGCCGAGGTGCTGCTGCCGACCATGCGCCTGCGCCCGGCCGCGGGCAAGGTGGTGGTGGCGGTGTTCCCCAACCAGGTGTGGCGCGACGTCTTCCGCGAGCACGCCGCGGAGCTCGCCCGGCGGGTGCTGCGCGCGCGCGGCCTCGGGCTGAACCTCGTCTGTCGCCAAGAGACCACGGTAGCGGCCGGAGCCGGCGAGCAGCGCTTCGACACCTTCCTCCAGGATCCGGGCAACCAGCTCGCGCTCGCCGCCTGCCAGCGCGCGGTCGAGGCGCCCGGCCTCGAGCACAATCCCCTCTACCTGCACGGGCCGGCGGGCAGCGGCAAGACCCACCTGCTGTCGGCGATCGCGAGCGAATACCGGCTGGCGGTCGGCGATGCCGGCGTGCTCGAGTTCACCGGCCCCGACTTCGTCGCGCGCGACGCGCAGAGCCTCGCCGATCGCGGCGCCAGCGAACTGCGCACCCGCGTCGAGGAGGCCGTGGTCATCGTCTTCGACCAGGTCGAAGCGCTCGCCAACCGCAAGCTCGCGCAGGAAGAGCTGTTCCACCTCATCAACAGCTGCCTCGATCGCGGCCAGCAGTTGGTCTTCGCCGGAAACCACGCGCCGCGCAAGTTGAGCGGCATCGAGGACCGGTTGGTCACGCGCCTGTCCTGGGGGTTGGCGGTGGCGATCGAGGCGCCGCACAGCGAGACGCGCTTTGCCCTGCTGCGCCGCCTGGCCGGCCCGGCCGCCGACGGCATCGAGGCCGCCGAGCTCGCGCGCATGGTCGATACCTTCGCGCCGGACATGCACCACGTGTCGCGCCTCGCCGAACGCCTGATCGAGGGCGAACGGCCCGGCGCGTCGCCCGAGGTGGCGAGCTTCGATCGCATCCTGCAGGTGGTCGCCGATCGCTTCGGACTGCGCCCCGGCGACATCGCCGGCAAGCGCCGCCATCGCCAGATCGCGCAGGCGCGGCAGATGGCGCTGCTGCTCGGCCGCCGGCTCACCGGCCACAGCCTCGACGCTCTCGGCGGCATGGTCGGCGGCCGCGACCACTCGACGGTGCTGTATGGCATACGCCAGGCCGAGGAGCGCCTCAAGACCGATCCGCAGCTCGCGCGCGATCTCTCCGAGCTGACCCAGCAGGTGCTGACCAAGCCCGCCGCCGCCAGCGGTTGAGTCCCGCCCGCCGTTGGCGGTCGGTCATCCCACCGCGGGCGGAGTGCCCGTCGGAGCAAGACGTTCGACCGCCTCGGCCAGCGCGCGCGGCACCGGGATGTCGCTGAACAGGAAACCGTGACGGGCGAACGCGGGCGACGCCAGCAGCGGAGCCACCGCGGAGGTCTTCGCCAGCGCGCGGTCGACACCGATCGCCAGCAGCGGAGCCAGGCCGCGCGCGAGCTGCTCAAGGCGACGGGCCAACGCCGACGCATGCCAGCGGTGGAAGAACTCCACAGCGACGGTGCGCCCGGCGACGACGATCTGCAGGTCCGGCACCACCAGCTCTCCGCTGGGTAGCGGCAGCAGCTGCGCCTCCTGCAATCGCCACTCGGGGAAGCGTGCGCGCAACGCGGCACCGAACGTCTTGAGCTCCTCGGGGACGTGACCCAGGAAGGCGGTATCGCCGACCAGCCCGCTCGCGTCCGACAGCTCGAGCGTGCCGCTCGAGCGCCCGCCGATGCGCGCGTTCACCGTCACCTCGGCCTCGGCGCGCCAGTGCCGCGCGCACGCAAGCGCGGGCAGGAATTGCGCCAGCTGCATGCCGTAGCGCGACGCCTGATCGAGCACGCTCGCCGGCCCTGAGATCTCCAAGCGCAGGACCCCGCGCCTATCGGCATTGGCATCGGCATCGGCATCGCCGCCGGCGGCATCGGCCGTGCTGTCGCCGGCATGGGAAACCTCGGCGAGCAGGCGGCGGAAGCGCAGCGATTTGAGCAGCTTCCTGCGCATGCCGGTATCGGTGTCGCCGATCTCGACGCGCAGCGCGCGCGCACTCAGCAGCAGCCCCTGGCAGAGCGAGAGGTTGTAGATCTCGATCAGCCGACGCGGCGGAATCTCGGGCGCATCCTCGAGCAGATCGAAATCGGGCAGATCCCCGTAGAGTCCGGTGCGCAGGGCCTCGGGATCCACCGCCAACACGGCGGCCACCGCGGCGCGATGCGCGTCGCTGGTGGCGGCCGGCTCGGACATCAGCCCCGCCGATGCCACGAGCGCGCGCTCGCGCAGCGCATGGGCCGAGGCCGACTCGGCGAAGCGGCAGCCGTCGAGCACCAGGCGGCTCATGCCGCGCGCCACCTGCAAGGCGCGGCTCTGGTGCAGGACGGGGGTCAGACCGTCCTCGAGTTCGCCGCGCCGTTGCCCGATGCCCGCGCGCCAATAGGCGACGACTCGCTCGGCCAGCGCCAGGTTCGCGGGCGTCGCCTTGAGCAGCTTCGGCACCACCTTGCCGTCAGCGACGGCGCAGCGCAGCAGGTCGCGGGTCAGCATGCGACCGTCCGTCGGCCGTCGTTGGGACGTTCGCCGTCCGTGGTCCGTCGTCCGACGACGACTGGTGGTAGAACGAGAGCCTCGCTCGCGCCGCCCGTTGCCCCGACGACGGACGACGGACGACGGACGACGGACATTCCCGTCTCGCGCCAGCGCCCACTGGATGTCACAACTCCTCCTGCCCGAACGCCGCGTGCCGTTGCCGGCGTTCGGAGGTGTACGCCTCGGCGGTGCCGGCCGACAGGATCTCGTAGAGCATCGCCACTTTTCCCGCCGCCGGGCGGAGGATGCGCCCGAGGCGCTGCACGTGCTCGCGCACGCTGCCCGAGCCGCTGACCACGATACCGACCGAGGCCTCGGGCACGTCGATGCCTTCATTGAGCACCTTGCTGGTCACCAGCACCGGCAGCCGGCCATCGCGGAAGGCGCCGAGCATCGCCTTGCGCTCGGCGGACGCGGTGTGGTGGGTGAGCACCGGCAGGATCGCCTGCCGGCCGATCTCGTACGCGGTGTCGTTGTCCTCGGTGAACACCAGCGTGCGCTCGCCGGCGTGTTCGCGCAGCAGATCCCACAGCGTGCGCAACTTCGCCCGGCTGGCGCGCGACAGCCGCTTCTGCTCACGGTAGGCGCGCATCGCGGCGCGGCCCTGCGGATCGCGCGCCGCCGAGGCCAGGAACTTCGCCCAGCCGTCGGCGGCGCCGAAGTCGACGCCGGCGCGGCGCGCGAAGGCCAGGTACTCGCGCCGGTTCTCGGTGTACGCCTCCTGCTCGTCGGGATCGAGGGCTACGTGCACCACCTCGACCTGGTACGAGGCAAGGAAGTTTCCCTCGAGCTCGGTGATGTGCGAGCGGTGCACCTCGGGCCCGAGCAGCAGATCGAGCCGCTCGTGCGAACCGTCGACGCGCTCGGGCGTCGCCGAGAGTCCGAGCCGGAATGGCGCGATGCTGCATTCGGCGGCGGTGGCGTTGACCGCGGCCGGCAGATGGTGGCATTCGTCGCAGATGAGTAGGCCGAAGCGCGCGCCGCGGTGCGGCATGAACAGCGTGGCCGAATCGTAGGTCGCGACGGTGATGTCCTCGAGGCGCTTCTCGCCGCCGCCGTACTGGCCGATCGGGCGACCGAGCCGCTCTTCGAGATCGCGCGCCCACTGCTGCACCAGATCGATGGTCGGCGCGAGCACCAGGGTCGAGCGGCCCGCGGCGATCATCGCCCGCAGCGCGACGTAGCTCTTGCCGGCGCCGGTCGGCAGCACGATGTAGCCACGCTTCTTGGCGGCGAGCCACGCGTCGAGGGCCACCTGCTGATAGGCGCGCAGCGGCCGAGGCGCCAGCTCTCTCAGGTCGAGCTCGGCGTAGGCCTTGGCGTGGTCGTCGTACGCGGCGCGGCCATGCAGCCGGCGCAGGATCTCGGCGTAATGCATGGCGCTGGCGCGATGCCGCGACACGCGCGCGTCCCAGCGGCAGAGCTCCTCGACCAGCGCCAGGTGCTCGCCCAGCCCGTCGATCACCAGGGTGCCGTCATCGAAGCCGAGGGTGATCATGGCGAGGAGCATGATCGTCCGCGGCGGGGTGGATGGAGAAGGGAGAAGGGGGAAGCTCGAAGACCGAAGACCGGGCCAGCTCTCGGTAGTCCGCTTCCAGCCATCCGCTATCCGCCTCCGCCCCCTCCCGCCCGACCTCCCCGCCTCTGGCCTCTGGCCTCGCGCCTCTAGCCTCTAGCCTCTCACACCCACACTCCCGATCGACGCCATGCCCCCCACCCCCCGCGACCTGATCGCCCGCTTCGGCTCGCCGCTCTACGTGTACGATCTCGCGGTCGTGCGCGAGCGCGCGCGGTCGTTGAAGCGCTGCATCTCGTATCAGCCGTTCCAGCCGCTCTTCGCCATCAAGGCCAACCCCTGTCCGGCGGTGGCGCGCGCCATCGTCGCCGAGGGATTCGGCATCGACGCGGTGTCGGCCGGCGAGGTCGCCATCGCGCTCAAGCTCGGAGTCGACCCACGGCTGGTGGTGTACACCGAGAACAACATGGACGACCCGGAGATGGCGCTGGCCATGAGCCAGGGCGTCATCGTGAACTGCGGCAGCCTCGATCGCCTGGCGAGGCTCGCGCGCGCGGGGGCCAAGACCTGCGCGGTGCGTTTCAATCCCGACATCGGCGACGGCGCCAACGAGAAGATCTGCACCGGCGGCCCTATGACCAAGTTCGGCGTCCACCACAGCCTGGTGGGCGAGGTCTCGCGCATCGAGCGCGAGACCGGCATCCGCGTGGTCGGCTGCCACATGCACATCGGTTCGGGATTCCTCGATGCCAGCGCGTTCGTGCGCGCGATGGAAGTGATCCTGGCGGTGGCTCGCGAGCTGCCCCATCTGGAGTGGGTGGATTTCGGCGGCGGCATCGGCATCCCGTACCGCCCGGACGAGCAGGCGATGGATCTCGCGTCGCTTGGTCGCGCCGCGAGCGCGCTGATGAGCGAGTTCGCCGGTCGCTACGCGCAACTGCACCGGCGCGAACGCCGGCTCGAGTTGCGCCTCGAACCGGGGCGCTTCCTGGTCGCCGAATCCGGTTCGCTCTTGACCACCGTCACCAGCGTGAAGGCCAATCCCGACTCGCGTGACGGCGCGCGTACCATCCCCGGACGCACCTACGTCGGCTGCGACACCGGCTTCAACCACCTGGTCCGGCCGACCATGTACGGCGCCTACCACGGCATCGACAACCTCACGCGCCCCGATGCCGCCACTGCCACCGTCGACGTGGTCGGCAACATCTGCGAGAGCGGCGACGTCTTCGCCCGTGACCGCGTCCTGCCCATGCCCCAGGTCGGCGACCTGCTCGCCCTGCGCGACGCCGGCGCCTACGGCATGTCGATGGCCAGCACCTACAACACCCGCCCCCTCCCCGCCGAGGTGGTGGTCGACGGCGACCGCGTCGCCCTCGCCCGCCCCCGCCAGACCCTCGACCAACTCCTCGACGCCTACGTCTGGTAGGGATCTGCGCTACAGGAATAGCTACACTCTGTTTCTGAACTACCATTCCCCCGGCTTCCTGGGGGGCAGCGCGGAGCGCGATGTTGGGGGGCCGTAGCCCCCCAACAGAAAGTTGCGCCCTGCCCACCAGGGTGAGAATGCCGACAGCCGCACCCAGCCGTGACGTCCCCCGGGGTCTAGCCATGCTCATCGCCATCGCGTCCGACCACGCCGGCTTCGCCTACAAGCAGCGCATCAGCGACTACCTGCGCGGCGCGGGCCACAAGGTGCGCGACTTCGGCACGTCATCGGACGTACCCTGCGATTACCCGCTCTTCATCAGGCCCGCGGCCGAGGCGGTGGCGCGCGGCGATTGCGAGCGCGCGATCGTGCTCGGCGGCTCGGGCAACGGCGAAGCCATCGTCGCCAATCGCGTGAAGGGCGTGCGCTGCGCCTACTGCTTCAACGTCGAGACCGCGCGCCTCGGTCGCGAACACAACAACGCCAACGCCATCGCCATCGGCCAGCGCATGGTGACCATCGAGGTCGCGCTCGACATCGTGCGGGTCTGGCTCGAGACCCCGTTCGCGGGCGAGCGTCACGCGCGGCGCATCGCGTTGATCGATGGGCCGGATACGTCGGACCGCTGACTGTCGGTTGGGGGGCTACGGCCCCCCAACATCGCGCTGCCCCTACCGACCGGGGCCTCACGCCGCGCTGCCCCCCAGGAAGCAGGGAGCAGGGAAGGTTGGGAGCAGGCGCTTCGCGCTGCTCGGGGGTGGCGCGTTGCCTGGGGCTAATCGTCCGAGAACGGGACGTCCTTGCCGCCGTTCTGGGGCTTGAAGAACTTCAGGTAGTCGGAGAGCGGCATGAGGCCGATGGCGTGGCGGCGGGCTTCGACGTGGTCGGGGTCCTCGAGGGGGAGGACCAACAGGCCGGACTGGCCGACGGTACCGATCTGGGAGCCGTAGCGCTGCTTGCCGCCGAGGCGCAGCTGCAGGCGGTCGTAGAGCAGGGCGTAGGCCTGGGCGTCGAGACGCTTGGCCTGCACGTCCTGTTCGATCCCGGGCAGGGCAGCGAGCATGAGCGACAGATCTCCGCTGTGCTGGACGATCAGGAAGGCCGCGTTCGCGGCGTCGGGACCGAAGCGTTCGACGTCGATCCAGCCGAGCTCGGTCACCAGTGCGGTCAGGTACGCGGTGTTGTCGGTGTCGACCGCGCCTTCGTTGGCGGCCTGCGCGGCTTCCTTGCGCACCGCCTGATCGTTCTTCTCGCGCTGCGCAAGTTCGGCCGTGATCGTAGCGGTGCGTTGGGCGGTCACCGGCTTCCGCGCGCCTAGCGTCAACGGCTTCGGCTCCAGCTCTGCGGGCACGGTCGCGCTGCGGTGATAGTCCTGCGGATGGCCTTCATTGGTCAGGGTCAGGCGATCACCGTTCATCGTGTACGGCACGAGCACGCGCGTGCCCATCATGGACATGGCCACCATCCCGGGCGTGACCACGGCGCGGGCGAAGGTCGCCGGCCCGTCGCCCTCGATCCAGCCGCACGAGCCATCGGGAGCGAAGCGGATGAAGCCGCCTCCGGCGGCGTCGGCCTTCCAGCAGCCTATGAGCGGATCAGCAGGCTTGGACTCGGCGGGTGCGCCCCGCGGCGATTCGGCGGCGCCGATCGACCGGTCCGACGCGAGCGCCAGGATGACGATGATGGCGGCGCGGAGGCAACGGAGCATGGCGCTCCCTGTTCGCGCGCGCGCGATGCGGCTGCCGCTCATAGCGTTGGTGATAGCGCTGGTGATAGCGCCACTCATCGCTCAGCGAGCCTGGCGACCAGTGGATCGGCGACGCCGGCCTCGGCGAAACCCTTGGCGCGCAGCTGACAGGCCGGACACGTCCCGCACGGCGGCACCGCACCGTTGTAGCAGGTGTGGCTGTGTGCGAGCAACGGCAGCGCGCCGAGTTCGCGCGCCAGGCGCACGGTATCGGCCTTGGTCAAGCGCATGAGCGGGGTGTGGATGACGAAGGGCGCGTCCATGCCCTGGCGCAGCGCCTCCTGCATGGCCGCCATGGTCTGCTCGCGGCAGTCCGGATAGCCGCTGTAGTCGGTCTCGCAGACGCCGGTGACCAGATTGGCCACGCCGCGCTGGTACGCGAACGCCGAAGCGAGGGTGAGGAAGATCAGGTTGCGGCCGGGCACGAAGGTATTGGGCAGGTGGTTGCGTTCGCGCACCCCGTCCTCGACCGCCTCGCTGCCGGTGAGCGCATTGCCGCCCAAGGTGCGGAAACTGTCGCACGGGACCAACGCGTGCGGTACGCCTGCCAGCCGCGCGATGGTGGCGGCGGCGTCGAGCTCGATGCGATGGCGTTGGCCGTAGTCGATCGCGAGCGACAGCACACGCGTGAAGCGCGCGCGGGCCCACGCCAGGCAGGTGGTGGAATCCTGGCCACCCGAGAGCAGCACGACTGCGGCGGTGGCATCCAGGTCCATGTCGGATGTTCTGCGCGGCGGGGCCAGGGGCAAGCTGGCGCGACTGGACAGCAGCTCGCCGTCAGGCCTGGGTTCGGCCGGGCGGAGGCGCGTCGTCAGGAGCCGCGTCAGCCGCGGGTTCTGCTCTCGGCGGCGCGGGGATCCCGTTCTCCGGAGGCAGGACGCGCTCGCTGAGGCGGCGGTTGATCCGCTTCGCGAGCTCGACGGCTTCGCGCAGCGGATCCTCGAACGGGGTCGGAGTCTGATGGTCGGACGTCGTCATGGTGGCTCGTGCGCACCGAGGTGTAGACATG
This sequence comes from Planctomycetota bacterium, assembly GCA_038231435.1. GTDB lineage: Bacteria > Planctomycetota > UBA11346 > UBA11346 > UBA11346 > JACCZE01. The sequence goes on along the minus strand of JBBRLJ010000013.1, from coordinate 85,948 downwards.
CGGCCTTCATCCGGCCACATCGTCTGCTTGCACGTTAGACAGCCGTCGATGGGACGGGCGGCCTACTTGCCGTCGACGACCTCATTGCGCTCGTTCAGGACCAGCACCTTGGGCTGATAGCCTTTCAGCTCCGTTTCCGAATACATGCAGAAGGCCGCGACGATCACCCGATCACCCGGGTAGGCGTGGCGCGCTGCCGCGCCGTTGACCTTCATCTCGCGTTTGCCGCGCTCGCCCGCGATCAGGTAGGTCTCGAGCCGATAGCCGTTGTTGCAGTTGAGCAGCTGGATCTTCTGGTGCTCGATCATCCCGACCCGCTCCATCAGATCGATGTCGACGGTGAGGCTGCCGACGTACTCGAGGCGGCACTCGGTGATGACTCCGCGGTGCAGCTTGGCCTGGAGCATCTCTCTGAGCATGGCGACTCCCTGTCCGCGCATTCTACGCGCGCGCCCGCTGGGCAAGTGCCGTCCCCGGCCCCGTCCCTGCCCATTCGACCGCTGACTGGCCACCCACGGGCAGGCAGCTTCTACCGCTTGGGAAGGTTCCTCAGCAACTCCTCGACGTGCTTGACGTCGGGGACGCCGAGGAATGCCACCACCGGCAGCCGGTCGCTGCCGGTGGCGATGAGTGGCGCCTGGAGCACGACGTTTCCGGATCCGTCCGCGTATTGGGTGCGTTCCACCCCGCGCAGATCCGACGCGGTGAAGCTGCGCACGCCCACCGTGCGTCCCCGCTTCAGGATGAAGGCCCTGCGATCGGTGATGACGTATGCGGTCCGGCGCGCGGCGACGTGCATCCACAGTGGCGAGGTCAGCAACGCGACCCCGATCAGCACGAACGGCAAGCCGAACCATGGGAACACCATCGACATCACGTCCATGGGCGTGGTCTGGACCGCCTCGGCGGTGGCAGCGTGCCGGGTCATGCCGCCGGATGCGGCCCACATCCAGAACACCGAGAACGCGGTCCAGGGGAGGCCGAACAGCACCAGCGGAATTGAGCCGAGGGGGAACGGCCGCAGACGCGGCTGCCCCGTCCACGCGATGCGTTCGCCGTTCTCGAGTTCGGAATCGACGAGGAGGGCGAGCTCCGCCGGCAGCTCGCGCGCCATCAGGTCCTCGGCCATCAGGCCGCCCCTCCGGAGGCCTTGCCGGTGGGCCGCACGCGCTCGACCAGTTCGAGCCCATGCCCTGACAGCGCGCTGATGTGCCGATCACTGCCGGTGATCAGACGCATGCGGCGCACGCCGAGGTGATGCAGGATCTGCGCGCCGATGCCATAGTCGCGTGGATCGGTCGAGATCTGCGACTGCGGCGTGCCGCGATGGTCGATTCCGCCGAGGCCCACCAGCTGCGCAGGCGCGCTGCGGCCCGCGGAGTCGTGGACGTAGAGCATCACGCCCTCTCCGGCCGCGGCGATCTGCGCCATGCAGGTGCGCGGATCGATGGCTCCGGGCGCGCGCACGAAGACGTCGCTGAGCACCGATTCCTTGTGCACCCGCACCAGCACCGGCTCGTGGCATTCGGCTCCGGGGCGCAGGCGATCGCCGGCGACGAACGCCAGGTGGTGCTCGCCGTTGAGGACGTTGCGGTACGAATAGGCGCGGAACGAACCGTGGTCGGTGTCGACCGCGCCCTCGGCGGCGAGCTCGACCAGGCTCTCGCGCGCCTCGCGGTAAGCGATGACGTCGGCGATGGTCGCGAGCAGCAATTTATGCGTGCGCGCGAACTCGATGAGGTCGGGCAGGCGCGCCATGGTGCCGTCGGGCTTCATGATCTCGCAGAGCACGCCCGCGGGTTTGAGCCCGGCCAGGCGCGGCAGGTCGACGGTCGCCTCGGTGTGCCCGGCGCGCACCAGCACGCCGCCATCGCGCGCGCGCAGTGGGAATACGTGGCCCGGCACCACGATGTCTTCCGGCTTGGCGTCGTCGGTGATGGCGGTGCGGATGGTGTGCGCGCGATCCGCCGCGCTGATGCCGGTGGTCACGCCATGGCGCGCCTCGATCGACAGCGTGAACGCGGTGCCGTAGCGCGAGTGCTCGTCGCGGCTCATCAGCGGCAGGCCGAGGCGGTCGAGCATGCGCCCTTCCATCGGCAGGCAGATCAGGCCGCAGGCCTTGGTGGCCATGAAGGCGATCGATTTCGCGTCTGCGAACTCGGCGGCCATGATCACGTCGCCTTCGTTCTCGCGCTCCTCGTCATCGACGAGGATGACGATCTCCCCGCGTTTGAGCGCGGCCAGGACTTCAGGGATGGTGGCAAAGGTCATCTCCGGCAGCGTATGGCCAAACCCTCCGCGCCCAAGCGCTTGCATCGGCGCTCCCAGGGGCTCCAGGAGACCGCGCCGCGCCGTCCAGAAAGGCTGTCATAACCCCGGGCGCCGCCGTTCTTCTAGCATGAACGACGAACTCCTCAGCGACGAGACGGTGCTGGTGCTCGATGCCGATGGCGGCGAGGTCTGCGAGGCGACCGTCACCCTGTGCGTGGACGGCGGCATCCTCAGCGAGGGCCATACCGTCAACGGCATGCGCCATGGCCGCTGGATGTTCTGGGGCATCGGCGGCAGCACGCGCCGCGACGTCGAGTTCCACATGGGCGTCGCGCACGGCGCGTACGTTTCGCGCCGCGAGGACGGCACCAAGGAAGCGGCGGGCCGCTTCTGCAATGGTCGCCCCGATGGCCGCTGGACGCAGTGGCACGCCGATGGCGCGCTCGCCAGCCAATCCGAATACGCCGACGGTGTTCCGACCGGCACCTGGAAATCCTGGGACCTGAACGGCCGCCTGGTTGCGCGCACCGCCTACCACCAGGGCGTCGCCGTCGCCGCCTGAATCAGCGACCGCGCATCCTCGGCCAGCTTCGCCCGGACGGTCCTCGCGCCGTCACGGCGCCGCCTCTGTACGACCTCACGCTTGTTTGAAGAACCGCACCAGCTCGCGCACGTGGCCGAGCACTTGCGCGTCCTCGCCGATGCGCGCTGCCGCCTGCTCGGCGCCGCGCGCGAGTTGGCGGTGGTCATCCTCGTTGGCGCGGCGGAGATCCTCGAGCGCGGCGCGTGACGCCTCGATGTCGGCGCGCAGCGCGCGAATGGTGGCCTCGCTCTTCGCCGCCCATGATTCCGGAACCTCGAGATCCAGGCGATCCGCGTGCGCCTTCACGCTCCGCTGCAGCTGCTCCACCTCGGAGCGCAGCGCGAGCACATCGTCGCGCGGGAAGCGCACCTCCTTGCCGATCTGGGCGATGCGCTCAGCGACGTACTCGTAGGCGCGGATCGCCGGTCGCAATCCGACCAGGGCCAGCGCGGCGACCGCACCGTAATACCCGACCGGCGTGACGTCATACGCGGCCAGCAGATAGAAGCCGCCGGCGGACAGCAGGTGCAGGGCGATCGCCGCGATCAGCGAGAGTTTCGCCCAGCGTTTGACGTAGCTGAGGTCACGGGCCTCGACGCGGATGGACTGTTCCTGCGAGCGCAACGCATCGGCGATCACCGCGCGCGCCTGGAAGTGCAGGTTCCACGGCAGGGTGACCACCACCACCAGCCACCACAACATCAGCAGCGAGACCAGCCAGACGCTGAACGATCCCGTCGGGATCCCCAGCCAGTGCACCAGCGCGTACGCCACCGCGGTGCCGAGCGTCACGAAGGTCATGACGCCGAAGAAGGCCGCCATCTGGTTGGAGGCGCGGAAGCTGGACATGGGGGTACCTCGGACAGCACGATAGTGTCGGTTGTAGACATTGCAGCGCCCCGACCCGTGGTCGGCGCCGACGGCTAGGCGAAATCCCGCTCGACGCACTCGATGCGACCGTCGGCGTGGCCTTCGAGCCAATGGCCGATCGTGCCTGGCCAATCGCCGACCAGGATCAGGTCGACGCCGCCGATCTCGCGGCGCCACGATTCATGGATGTGTCCGGCGACCACCGTGTCGACACCGCGCGCCGCGCCCTGCACGCGGCGCCGATCGATGAACACCCGGCGTTTCGCTGGCGCGACCGTCGAGCGCGGGCGCGCGAGCTGCTTCGAGCGACTGCGGCGACGCAGTCCGCGCGCCACCGCGTCCTGGACGAACGCCGGATGCAGATCCTGCCAGCTGCGGTGCCAGAAGCTGCGGATCCAGGCCGAGAAGAAGTGATAGCCGGGATCGTGACAGAGGCGGTCGCCGTGCACCACGCGCACGCGCGCTGGCCCGAGCTCGACATCGAGCTTGGGCCAGTGCATCGCGCAGCCGGTGCGCGCCGCGAGCAGGCGACCGCCGGCCAGCTCGCGGTTGCCACGCACCAGGTCGAGCCGCCAGCCTGCGTCCTTGAGCCCGCGCAGGCGCTCGAGTGCGAGCGCGTAGCGGCTCGCCGCCGCGCCGGTCTCGAGCCAGTACTCGAAGAGATCGCCGAGCAGCACCAGTCGCGCAGGCGGACGCTGTCCCAGCAGATCCAGGAAACGCAGGAAGGGCGCCCCATCGCCTTCGTCGCCGTGCAGATGGACGTCTCCGGCGATGTAGACGATCGGCAGGGCGTCCGGCGTGCGGCGCGCGGCGTGCGGCGCGGAGTCACCTGGATCGTGCGCCTGAGCCATGACGGCAATCTAGCGTCGGCCAAGCGGCAACCTAGCATGCCGGCATTGTCGGCAGGCCCGCCGCACGCCGTACACCCACGCCCACACCTCCACAGCACCTCGCTCCCATGCCGCAACATGCCCTGCTCCTCGCGTACGATGGAACCGACTTCCTCGGCTGGTGGCGTCAGAAGGACGGGCGCAGCGTCGCTGGCGAGCTCGATGCGGCCTTCGCGCGCATTGGCGAGCCGGCCGCCGCGCCGGTTGGCGCCTCACGCACCGACGCCGGCGTGCACGCACGCCGCCAGGTGGCGCACGCCAAGCTCGCGCGACCGTGGACGCCAGAGGCGCTCCACCACGCTCTCGCGGCGCAGCTGCCCGCGGATCTCGCCTGCCTGGCCGTCGCCGACGTCGACGACGACTGGCACGCGACCCACATGGCGGTGGGCAAGACCTACACCTATCGCATCGACAACGGCACCAACGCCGATCCCTTCGTCCGCCGCACCTCGTGGCGTCCGCCCTTCCGCCTCTCGCTCGAGGCGCTGCGCGCAGCCGCCGCGCCGATCCCCGGACGCCGCGACTGGCGCGCCTTCTCGCGCCGCGGCGAGGCGCGCGAGGACACCATCCGCACCATCGAATCGGTCGCGTGGCACACCGAAGGCAAGGCGCTGATCTGCACGCTCGATGGCAGCGGCTTCATCTACCGCTTGGCACGCAGCCTGGTTGGCGCAATGGTGGCGGTCGCGAACGGCACCTGCTCGCGCGACGACCTCGAACGCGCCCTGCGCGGCGACGACTCCCCCGCCGGCGAGCAGCAGGCCCCCGCCCACGGCCTGTGCCTCGACCGCGTGCGCTACGCGCACGAGCCGCTCTGGCGCAGGCATTCTTAAGTCAGGGGCTCGCTGTTTGTGTCAGGGGCTCCGCCCCTACGGCCTGCGGCCTACCCCACGGGCTTTGTCGCGGCTCGATTTCTCCGCTGCGCTGCGAAATCGTCGGCGGATCGGCTACGCCGATTGTATCCGCCGACCGCCCCTCGGCGCCCGCCCCATCGCGGAGCGATGGGGCCCCCGACTTATGGCATCACAGCGCGGATCGTTGGCCTTGCGGGGGTTCGGGGGCAAGCCCCCGTCTAACCTGTGGCGAAGCCACCGGCCGCCGAGTCCTGGTTTGCGTGAACAATGGGCGCAGCCCATCACGCAAACTTTTTGGCCGCCCGGCGGACAAAAAGAAGGACGACAAAGGCGCGTGGGGGCCCGGGGGCGAAGCCCCCGCAAAAATAGCAGGACGACAAAGGACGTGGGGGCTCGGCGGCGAAGCCCCCGAAACAGAAAGCGGCTTGTGTGGGGTGCTCGTCGGGCAAGATACGGGTCCACCTGGGGGAGGCTCGACAGGAGCCTGAGAAACCATCGGGACGCCCGCCATCGCGGAGCTCCAGCATGGTGACCCTACGAACCTGATCCGGTTGATACCGGCGTAGGGAAAGGAGTTTTCGGTTGAGGGGCTACGGCCCCCCAACATCGGCCGTCCGGCCTGCCCCCCTGGAAGCTGGACGTGCCTCAAAATGCTGCTCACAGCCGGTCGCCCGTTGGGGCGGTTCCATGACCCATGCTTGTAGTTCCGCTCCATCGCTTTCCGGATTGCCCTCTCTGCCCGTCCCCTTTCCTGAGGATCCTCCCATGCGCCCCTACCTCGCCTCCCGCCTCGGTCAGCCCAACGTCTCGCAGATGCATTATGCCCGGCGCGGCGTGGTCACCGAGGAGATGCGCCGTGTCGCCGAACGCGAGCGGCTGTCGCCCGAACTGGTGCGCGACGAAGTGGCGCGCGGGCGCATGGTGATCCCAGCGAACATCAACCACGCGACTCTGGACCCGATGGCGATCGGCATCGCCTCGACCTGCAAGATCAACGCCAACATCGGTAATTCGGCGGTGACCGCGACCGTCGAGACCGAGCTCGAGAAGCTGCGCGTCGCCACCAAGTACGGCGCCGACACGGTCATGGACCTCTCCACCGGCGGCGGCATCGATCACATCCGCGAGACCTTGATAGCCAACGCCTCGGTGCCGATCGGCACCGTGCCGATCTACCAGGCCGTGCAGCAGGTGGACAAGGTCACCGACCTGACCATCGAGAGCATCCTCGAGGTGATCGAGCACCAGGCCAAGCAGGGCGTCGACTACATGACCCTGCACGCCGGCGTGCTGCTGCGCTTCATGCCCTTCATCTCGAAGCGCAAGATGGGCATCGTCTCGCGTGGCGGCGCGCTGATGGCCGAATGGATGATGCACCACCACCAGGAAAACCCGCTCTACACCCACTGGGAACGCGTGTGCGAAATCCTCAAGCGCTACGACGTCACCGTCTCGATGGGCGACGGGCTGCGCCCGGGCTGCCTGGCCGACGCTTCGGATGAAGCGCAATTCGCCGAGCTGCAGGTGCTGGGTGACCTCACCAAGATCTGCTGGAAGCACGACGTGCAGGTGATGATCGAGGGTCCCGGACACGTGCCGATGGACCAGATCGAGATGAACATGAAGAAAGAGGCCGAGGTCTGCCACGAGGCGCCGTTCTACGTGCTCGGTCCCCTCACCACCGACATCGCCCCCGGCTACGACCACATCACCTCGGCGATCGGCGCAGCGCTCGCTGGCTGGCACGGCGCCTCCATGCTGTGCTACGTCACGCCGGCCGAGCACCTCGGCCTGCCCGACCTCCAGGACGTGCGCGATGGCGTGATCGCGTACAAGATCGCCGCCCACGCGGCGGATGTCGCGCGCCACCGCCCGGGCGCGCGCGACCGCGACGACCAGATGTCGGACGCGCGCTGGAGCTTCGACTGGGAGAAGCAGTTCGCGCTCGCCCTGGATCCCGACAAGGCGCGCGAGAAGCACGATGCGACCCTGCCGCACGACGCCTTCAAGACCGCCGAATTCTGCTCGATGTGCGGCCCGAAGTTCTGCAGCTACAAGAACAGCCAGGACGTGACCGCGGCGTGGAAGAAGTACATGGACGAGACCGGCGGCCAGGGCGAGGCCGCTGCGGCCGGATCGATCGCCGCGGCGAAGGACGAGGCCGTCCACGCGGTGGCGGTCGCCGCGGGCGCCGGACATGCGCCTGGTGAGCTCGCCGCCGAGGCAGCGCGTGAACGCCAGGCCGAGCGCAAGGTCCGCCTGGCGGCGGCCGCCGCGACCTCGACAGCCAAGGCGTGAGCGCGGAAGCCCAGAGCCGGCCCTGCTCCTGGGACGATCTCGGCGGCGACGCGGTGATGGCGGACCTGCTCGCGGAATTCTACGCGCGCGTCGAGGCGAGCTCGATCCGCGCGTTGTTCCCCCCGGACCTGGTCGAGACGGTGCGCAAGCAGTTCGCCTTCCAGAGCGAGTTCTGGGGAGGACCTGCGCGCTACTCGCCGTGGCGCGGGCATCCGCGCCTGCGCGCCCGGCACCTGCCCTTCGCCATCGGCATGCCCGAGGCGCAGGCTTGGATGGCCTGCATGGAGGCGGCGGTGTCCCATAGCCGCATGCCCGAGCCGGTCCGACCACGCTTCCTCGAGCAGCTGCGCAAGACCGCCATCGCCATGATCAATCAGCCGGTGCCTCCGTCTGCATCGACTGATTCGTAAGCTTCGTTTGAATCGTATTTTCACCGAGGGGTGTCACACATAGCCCGATGCCGGCACGCGGCCGTGGGCTTACCCGAGAGTCGTCGGGGAACCCTCTGAGTGACCATGCTCGCCAATCTCAAGCTCGCTGGCGCTGCCTTCCTCGACATCCGCGAACGGCTCTACGCCTACCTCCTGGCGGTCGTCCGGGATCGCTCGCTGGCCGAGGACCTGTTCCAGGAAGTCTACGTCGCCCTGGCCGACGCGCTCGAGCGCGGCGAGGTGATCGCCGATCTCGAGGCCTGGTGTCGCGGAGTCGGACGCAACTTGGCGCTCAAGCACTGGCGCGAGCAGCGCACCTCGAAGACCGTGCCCGGCGACCGCCTGCTCGACCTCATCGACCGCGCCTTCGATGAAGGTGACGAACGACTGGAGCGCATCGGCCTGATGAAGGACGCGCTCTCGGGCTGCCGCGCGCAGCTGCAGGCGCCGGCGCGTGAGCTGCTCGAGCTGCGCTACCAGCGCGACCTGCCCATCGCCGACATCTCGGCGGCCACGCGGCGCACGCCGCGCGGTGTCATCACCGCGCTCGCGCGCATCCGCGACCAGCTGCTCGACTGCATTGGCCGGCGGCTCGCGGAGGCCCAGCCATGAGCGCCGAAGATCCCGCACGCGGCGCGCCCAGCTTTGGCAATGGCAAAGGCGATGTCGATGGCAGCGGCCAAGCTGAGAGTCTCTCCGAGCTGATCGTCAAGCACCAGGCGGGCGAGCTGACGCCAGCCGAGGAGCTCGCTTTCGCCGCGGCGCTCGATGATCCGGCCAACCGCCGCCGCTTCCTCGACCACACCCTGCTGAGCGTCGCGCTCATCCGCGCGCCCGCGGCGACGGCGACCGCCGCAGCGGCCGCCGCTATCCCCATCGCCAGCCTCATCCCCAGCCACGCACCGCGCTGGCCGTGGTGGACCGCCGGCGCGGCGATCGCCGCCAGCCTCGCGGTCGCGGTGGGCGCGATGGTCCTCGCCAAGCCTTCCGTGCCGCTCGCCCCGGCGATCGCGGTGATTTCCGATGCCGCGCCCGGGGCGCTGGTGCACCGCGGCGGCGACGACATCCCCGCGTCTCCTGGCATGGAGGTGCGCGACGGCGACGCCCTGGCTTCCAGTGGCGGCGTACTGGCCGTGCGCTGGAACCACGAAGATACCACCATCGAACTCGGCGCCGATTCCCTGGCCACGCTGCGCGAAGGCGGCAGCGGCAAGCGCATCGAGCTCGGCTCGGGCGCGGTCACCGCCGAAGTCGCCAAGCAGCCGCCCGGGAAACCCCTGAAGGTGGTTGCGTCGGAAGCCGAGGCGACGGTCATCGGCACGCGCTTCACGTTCTCGCGCGAGCCCGCCGGCGCACGCCTCGCGGTCGAGCACGGCCTGGTCGGCCTGCTCCGCCTCGCCGACGGTGCGACGGTCGAGGTCCCGGCCGGACGCTCGGCGATCGCCGGGTCGGTCGCGAGCCCGGCTGTCCACGGCGCCGGCAAGAGCGCCTCGGCGCCGATCGCCTGGGCGGGCTGGCGCCGCTTCGGCATGCTGCCGGTGTGGCAGCTGCCGACGCGCGCCGAGATCGACGCCGACGACACCGCTGCGCACGACGCGATGCTCGCGACCAGCGAAGCGATCGACCTGGCGCGCGGCGCCGAGCTCAGCTTCAGCTTCACCGGTCCGGTCACCGCGCAGAGCTGGCGCATCGACGTGCTCGCGCTCGACTCGCTCGAACCCGGCGCGCGCGAAGCGGTGGCCTGGGAGGTCGAGGCCCGCGATCCGGCGCGAGTCGACCTCGCCGCCGGAACGCATCGCGTGCGCTTCCTGTTCGCCGAACACGAATGGCGCGCGCTGGTGGACGACGAGCCGGTGGCGCGGTTCCGCTATGCCGACGGGATCTCCGCCGGCGGCTCGACCGGTGGAAGGCTGCATCTCGGCCTGCGCGCCACGTCCCGCGACCGCGCCGTGCCGCTGTCGATCGACGCGCTGGTCGTCACCTCTCCGGTCGCCATGCCCGCCGAAGTGCACGACTCCGCTCCCTGACCAGATACCTGCCCAATACCTGTCCACGCGTCGAATGAACACGGAATCCCGAGGAATCATGCACCCCCGCGTCCATCTGTCGTCCACTGACATCATCGCTCTGGTCGTCGCCTTGGCCATGGGAGGAACCCAGGTGCGCGCCGAGGACATCGCGCTCGCGGTCGATGACGCGACGACCCTGCATGCGGTCGCAGAACGTTTCAGCGGCAACAACCTGTGCGCGCTGTGGAACTCCACCGGCGACACCCCGGGCACGCGCAAGGCCGTCGCCCAGATGGGCCTCGGACTCTTGCGCTTCCCCGGCGGATGCCCGTGCCAGTGGTACGACTGGGAACAGCCCCTGAACACCGGCTGGTCGACGATCACGCCCGACATGGCCTGGTCGTTCGCGCACAACGCCGGCGCGGAGATGATCTTCCAGACCGACATCGCCAACGACGGCGAGTACGACGACAAGGTCAAGGGCGGGAAATCGAAATTCGACAGCTCGGGCGCGCACGCCGCCGCCTGGGTCAAGGCCGCCGCCGCCGCGGGCATCAAGGTCGCCTTCTGGGAGATCGGCAACGAGCCCGAGAATGACGGCCCGCACAAGGAGAACCTCGATCAGAACTACGCGTGGTACAACGCCAAGTACGCCGAACAGGTGCTGGCCATCCGCGAGGCCGATCCGAAGGCTCGGGTGATGGGCCCGGCCGCCACCAACACCTGGTTCTGGTGGCACGAGAAGACCATCGAGAAGTTCATGGCCGCGCACGGCGACAAGAAGGGCGACGGCCTCGCCGACGCGGTGTCGATCCATTGGTATCCAGGCGGCGGTGACGGGCCGTGGGAGAAGACCCGCGGCACCGCCCAGGGCTGGCAGGGATGCTGGGACTACCTGCACAAGACCCTCACCGACTATGACTCGCGCCCGCTGCCTTTGTACATCACCGAATGGAACTGGGGCGGCGGCGACAAGAACACCTCGGCGTACGGGCTCGCCAACGCACTCGGCTGCGCGGACTGCATCGGCATGTTCCTGCGCACCGGGGTGGCCGGGCACACCCATTTCTGCCTGCAGCACATCGATCACGGCTGGGGCGTGCTATCGATGAAAGGCGAGCCGAAGAGCGAGAACACAGCCAGCCCGACATTCTACGCGCTGTCCATGGCCGCGCGCATGGGCTCGCTAGCGCTGCCTCTGACCAATCCGGCGGACGAGGCGAACGTGCTCAGCGCCTACGCCACCAAGGACCGGAACGGCGGGCTGCAGCTGATGCTCATCAACAAGTCCGACCACGAGATCGGCGTCAGCGCGTCGTTCTCCGCTTTCAAGCCCGAGGGCAAGCTGGCGCAGGTGTACACCATGGTCGGCGCCACCGGCAAGATCGGCGACAGCGATGTCGTCTACAACGAGACGCCCGCGCCGAAACCCGCCGAGGAGGATCTGCCGGCGCCGAAGGCGATGAAGATCGACAAGGCGCTGGCGCGCCAGCTGCCCGCCTACTCGCTCACCGTGATCGTGTTCGCCGGCGCGCCGGCGCCACCCGCTGGCGCGTCCAAGCCGTCACTCACGCCGACCGAGCGCAAGGCCCTGCAGGCCGCCACCGAGGGCGCCACCGCGCGCACCATCCAGCGCGCGATCACCGGCGGCGGCCAGGCGCCGACCACGATCATAGACTTCAACCACAAGAGCGTGACAGGCACCGTGCAGAGCGCGACCGAAGAGGATGTCACCGTGAAGCTGCAGGAGGGTTCCATGCAGCTGCCATGGACCACGCTCCAACCCGCCAGCTTCCACGCCATCGCCCGCTGCTACGCAGCCAAGGATGGCGCGCCGATCCAGGCCCTCGCGGACTACGCCGCGCTGTCAGTCTCGATCGGGGCCATCGATCAGGCCAAGCAGACGATCGCCAAGGCTCGCCTGGCCGCGGCGAACGTTGGAAAGAAGGACGGCATGGAGACGCTGGATCTGCTCCAGCACGCGAGCGAGGTCGCCGAGGCTTCCCCCACCGCCGGCACCTCTGCCCTCGCCATGGGCGCTGGCCAGAATCCCGCCTTGGCCGGGAGCAGACCGCAGACTGGCGCCAAGCCGGCGTCGACCAAGCCGACAACCGCCGGGAAGCCTGTTCCGACGAAGCTGGCGCGCTGACGTGGATCGCGCAGGCGGCGGCGGACGCACTGGTGATACCTGGACGGAGCGGGAGAGAGACTGACAGGGCTCGGGCCGAGCGCGCTTGCGCTGTGGCGGTCATGGACGGCATACTGACGATGGACGAACCTCGGAGGACGCATGGGTGATGAAGCGACGCTGAAGGATATCGCGCGGTTCCGCGCCGACATGGAGCGCGAGCTCGCGCCCGTGCTCATCAGCCAGGGCCGCGCGCTCGAGCAGACGCTCTGCGCCGTGCTTGCCGGCGGCCACGTGCTGCTCACCGGTGGCGCCGCCACCGCGAAGGGGCTGCTGGTGCTGTGCCTCGCGCGCGCCGCGCGCCTCGACTTCAAGCGCGTGCAGTTCACTCCCGATCTCATGCCATCGGACATCACCGGCACCGACATCCTCGAGGAGGACGCCGCCACCGGTCGACGCGCGCAGCGTTTCGTGCCCGGGCCGGTGTTCACCAACATCCTGATGGCCGACGAGATCAACCGCACGCCGCCCAAGACCCAGGCCTCGCTGCTCGAAGCCATGCAAGAGAAGCAGGTGACCACCGGCGGCTCGACACGGCCATTGCCGAAGCCTTTCCTGGTGATGGCGACCAAGACCTCGGTCGAGACCGACGGCACCTATGCGCTGCCCGAAGCGCAGCAAGACCGCTTCATGCTCAACGTCGAGATGATCGAGATCGACGAGGACAAGGAGGTCGAGGTGGTGATGACCGATCCGGCCGCGCGCGCGGCCGGCATCCAGCAGGTTGTCGACGCCGAGTCGCTGCTGCGCTTCCAGGCCGCGGTGCGCCGCATCACCTTGCCGCCTGCGGTGCGCCGGATGATCGTCGATCTCGCCTGCTCCACCCGTCCGGGCACGCCCGACGCCACGGCCGAGGTCACCAAGTACGTCGCCTGGGGCGCGGGCGTGCGCGCGACCCAGTGCCTGGCGCTGTGCGCGAAGGCGCGCGCCGCGCTCGGCGGGCGCGCCTCGGCCACCGCCGAGGACGTCGCCTCGATCGCTCCGTCCGCTCTGCGCCACCGCATCGGGCTGAACTTCCGCGCCGAGAGCGATGGCGTCGACATCGACGCTCTGGTCGCTCGCCTGATCGCGCATGCGCTGACGGGGACCTCGGCCAAGCCCGTCGCCACCGCGGGAGCCTCCACATGAGCGCCGCGTCAGCCCCCGCTTCCGCTCCGCTCGGAGCCCAGCACGTGCAGCGCCTGCAGGCGGCGCGCGCCGCGGTGCTCGCACAGGTGCGCAAGGCCATCGTCGGCCAAGACCGCGTGGTCGACGACGTGCTCACCAGCTTCTTCGCCGGCGGCCACTGCCTGATCACCGGCGTGCCGGGCCTCGCCAAGACGCTGCTCATCGCCAGCCTCGGCCAGGCGCTGGCGCTGTCCTTCAAGCGCATCCAGTTCACGCCCGACCTGATGCCGTCGGATATCGTCGGCTACGAGGTGCTGAAAGAGGAAGGCGGCAAGCGCAAGCTGGTGTTCGTCGAAGGGCCGATCTTCAGCAACATCGTCCTCGCCGACGAGATCAACCGCACACCGCCCAAGACCCAGGCGGCGCTGTTAGAAGCCATGCAGGAACGTCAGGTCACCAGCGGCGGCGTGACGCGGCCCCTGGTCGAGCCCTTCTTCGTGCTCGCGACCCAGAACCCGATCGAGCAGGAAGGCACCTACCCTCTGCCACTCGCGCAGCAGGACCGCTTCATGTACAGCCTGGTGATCGGCTATCCGACCAAGGACGAAGAGCTGGCGATCCTCGATCGCACCACCTCCGAGACCAAGTCCGCGATCGAATCGGCGCTCAGCGCCGAGCAGCTGCTCGAAGCCCAGCGCGTGGTGCGCGCGCTTCCGGTGTCCTCGGCGGTAGCGCGCTACGCGGTGCGCCTGGCCGCGGCGTCGCGGCCGAAGCACGCCACCGCTCCCGACTTCATCAGGCAGTTCGTCTCGATCGGCGCCAGCCTGCGCGGTTCGCAGTACCTGGTGCTGGCGGCGCGTGCGCGCGCGGCGCTCGAGGGCCGCCTCGCGCCTTCGGTCGACGACGTCAAGGCGGTGGCGCTGCCAGTGCTGCGCCACCGCATCGTGCCGAACTTCAAGGCCGACGCGGCCAAGATCGGTTCAGAGCAGCTGGTCGAGAAACTCCTGAAGGCGGTCGAGCCGCCGCGTTCGGGACTGTAGGCATGGCTCTCGGCAAAGGAGCGAAAGGCGACGATCGCACGGCGGGCATCGACCTGCTCGACGCGGCGGCGCTCGCGCGCCTGGGCAACCTCGAGCTGTTGGCCAAGACCGTGGTCGAGGGTTTCATCCTCGGCCTCCACCGTTCGCCCTACCGCGGCTTCAGCGTCGAGTTCGCCGAGTACCGGCCGTATGTCCCGGGCGACGACGTGAAGCGCATCGACTGGAAGGCCTACGCCAAGACCGACCGGCATTACCTGAAACTGTATGAAGAGGAGACCAACCTCGCCTGCCACCTGCTGGTCGACGCCAGCGCCTCGATGGGCTACGGCTCCGGCAAGGAAGGAAGCCCGCAGACGCGCACCAAGCTCGAGTACGCGACGCGCATGGCTGCCTGCCTGGCCTTCTTCATGATGGGCCAGCGCGACGCCGCCGGGCTCGCCATCTTCGACGACGAAGTGCGCACCTTCCTGCCCGCCAAGCTGCGCCAGAGCCACCTGCAGCGCATCCTCACCGAGCTCGCCAATGCCGAACCCGGCGGCGAGACCTCGCTGCACGAGCCGCTGCACCGTGCCGCCGAGGCCATCCGCCGCCGCGGCATGGTGGTGCTGATCAGCGACCTGCTCGGCGATCTCGCACCGCTCGCGCCCGCGCTGCAGCACTTGCGCTTCGCCGGGCACGAGGTGCTGGTCTTCCAGGTGCTCGATCCCCATGAGCTCGAATTCCCCTTCGACGGCCTCACCGAGTTCACCGACCTGGAGACCAACGAGCGCATCGTCACCTCGGCGCGTTCGGCGCGCACCGCCTACCTCGAAGGCTTCAACCGTCATCAGGACGCGGTGAAGGCGATGATGGCCGATCTCGGCATCGACCACGTGGTCTTCGACACCAGCCAGCCGCTCGACCTGGCGCTCGCCGAATGGCTGCATCGCCGCGGGAGGGCGGGATGAGCTGGCTGAACCCGGGCCTGCTGTGGTTGGCGGCGTTGGCGGCGGTGCCGCTGATCCTGCACATCCTCCTGCGCGAACGGCTCACGCGCGTGCTCTTCCCGTCGCTGCGCTTCCTCAAGGGCGAGGGCCGCCAGCTGCTGACGCGCCGCCGCTGGCTCGAGAACCTGCTGCTCGCGCTGCGCATCGCCTGCGTGCTGTTGCTGATCGCCGCCTTCGCCAGGCCGCTGGTCGGCGGCGGCTCCGGCCCCACCGGCACCTCGCAGCACGAGGTGGTCATCCTGCTCGACGTGTCGCGCTCGATGACCATCGGCAAGCGCATGGAGGATGCCCGACGCGAGGCCGAGGCCGTGCTCGCCAAGTCTCCGGGCGGAGCGCTGCTCGCCGTGGCCACCTTCGCCGACGTCGGCAGCGCCGCGGTGGGCGCCGCGAAGGACCGCGACGACGCCGCGGCGATGATCGCGCGCGCCGCGCCCACCGGCGCCGGCACCGACGCGCTGGCCGCACTGGATCGCGCGATCGACAGCGTGCGCGGATCGACCGGAGAGATCCACCTCATCTCCGATCTCCAGGCGATCGGCTTCCCGCGCACCCACGAGCCCCGCCATCCGCCCACCGGCTGGACGGTGCGCGTGCACAAGGTTGGCGGGGGCGACGTGCAGACCGACGGCGCGGTGGCGATCAGCGGAGGCTCGTTCCCCGCCGAGATCACGCCGAGCGAGCGCAACCTCGCCGTCACCGCGCGCATCGCCAACAGCGGCCCCGAACGCACCGTCGACGCGAAGCTCATCGTCGACGGCAAGGAGCTCGACCGCCGCACGGTTCATCTGCCCCAGGATGGCGAGGCGGTGGCGTCGCTGGTGGGCACCGTGCGCGCCGCTGGCGACCATCCAGCCTCGGTGTCGCTGCTCGCCGCGCCCATCGCGCTTCCCGGCGACGATAGCTTCAGCTTCGTGGCGCGCGTGGTCGACAAGGTGCGGGTGGCGGTGCTCGACGGCAATCCGAGCGACGACAGCGCTTCCGACTCGGCCTACTACGTGGGCATGGCGCTGAATTCCGGCGCCGAATCGCCGTACGCTGCCGAGATCGAGCGCTCGCTCGGGGACCTCAAGGGCCGCGACGTGGCGGTGCTCACCGCGGTCGAGAGCCTGGGCGCGGACGATGCGAAGCGGCTCGACGCGTTCGTACGCGCCGGCGGCGGGCTGCTCATCGGCCTCGGGCCCGGCATCGACCCGGCGCGCTTCAACGCGGCGCTCGGCAGCCTGCTACCCGCGCGCATGCGCGCCTGGAGCGAGGGCTCGCACTACCTGGTCGCCGCCGACGCCACGCATCCGCTGGTGGCGGCGTTGATTGGCGACGGCAAGTCCGATCTCGGCGCGGCGCGTTTCTCTGGCGCCGCCGACGTCATGGACAGCCAGGATGCGCATGTGGTGATGCGCTTCGACGACGAACGGCCTGCCCTCATCGAGGCCCGCCGCGGCGCCGGCACGGTGCTGCTGTTCACCGGGTGCCTGGATCGCCGCGCCAGCTACTTCCCGCTGCATCCGTTGTTCGTGCCCTTCATCCGCGAATCGCTGCGTCAGCTCGCCTCGCGCACCCAGCGCTCGCGCTCGCTCGCCGCTGGCGAGACGGTGGCGGTGCCGGCGGGTGCGACCGTCGTGGACCCGGCCGGCCATGAGCGCGCGGTGGCGGCGCCCACCGCAGTGTCGCTCGGCCAGCCCGGCATCTGGACGGTGCGGTCGGCGGCGGGCCCCGGTCCGGGTGATGGCGCGATCACGCTCTATGCGGTGAATGCCGACGCGCGCGAATCGCAGCTCGCCGCGCTCGAGGTCGCCGAAGTCGAGAAGCTGGTGACCGCGCCCACCCAGGTGCAGGTGCGCGCGGTGGGGCGTGGGCTGGAACGCGTGCTGATGCCTGACGAAAAACTGGCGGCCGAGCGCCGCTGGAATCTCGGCTGGTGGTTCCTGATCGCGCTCGCCGCGCTGCTCCCCATCGAGTTGCGGCTGGCCCAAGCGGCGTCGAGGACCTGATGCACGGCACCGTCTCCGACAACCTGCCCGACAGCCGACCGGATGGAGACCAGATCGGGGCCGAGGGCATGCGCTCGCTCCCGCTCTCGCAGCGCATCGATGCGGTGCGCCGCGCCTGGCGACGCGCCAGCATCCTTGCGGGTGTCGCCACGGTGCTCGCCGAGGCCTGCCTGCTCGTCCTGGTGCTGGTGGCGATCGATTGCGCGTACCATCTCGAAGCACCCTGGCGCTGGGCGCTGCTCGGCGCTTCGCTCTCCGCCCTCGTCGCCAGCGCGGCGCTGATGATCGCCGCGCCCTGGCGGCGCCGGATCAGCGACGAGCAGGTCGCGCTGCACATCGAATCGCGCGTGCCGGCGCTGGCCGGGGCGATGGTCGCCGCGGTCGAGATCCGTCCGGGCGCCGATCCGCTGCGCGATGAGCTGGCCCTCGCCCTGATCGACGACTGCCTGGCGCAGGCGGCACTGGTGAGCCCGTGGTCGATGATCGACCGGCGCCGACTGGGGCGCCGCGCGCTCGCCGCAGGTGTGGCGTGCGCCGTGGTGCTCGGTTTTGCGGGCGTCCGTCCCGGACTGGCGACGCACGAGTTCGCGCGCGTGCTCGCGCCCTGGACGACGGTGCCGATGAACCAGGCCGAGCTGGTGGCGGCGAAGAAGAAGGCGGACATCGACCGCCGCAACCACGAGATCCTCGCCGAGCAGCAGGCCAAGATCCCTGCGCCGATCGAGCTGCACGTACAGCCAGGAGCGGCACGGGTGCGTCGCGGCGACGGCCTGCGCGTCCACGCCAGCGCCAACCGCGTCACCGAGCCGCCCACCCTGACCTGGCGCGACAGCGCGGGCCAGTGGCGCACCTTGCCGATGACCGAGGACCCGGCTCATCCGGAGGCCTTCCAGGCGATGTTGCCCGACCTCACCGTCGACACCGCCTACGCGGTGACCATGGGGCCGGCGAAATCGTCGGAATTCCCCATCACCGTCTACGACTCGGCGAGCCTCAAGCACGCCACCATGGTGTTGCGCTATCCCGCCTACCTGCACCTGCCCGATCACCAAGCCGCCGCCGGAGCGATCGATGCGGTCGAAGGCACGGTGGTGGATGTGGATCTCGAGACCAGCGGTCCGCTCTCGTCGGGGACGCTCCAGGCACCGGGGAGCAAGGCCGGCGCCCTGACCATCACGAACGCCAAGGCCACGGGCACCTTCACCCTCTCGGCGGACGGCCAGTGGCGCCTCTCGGCGATCGACGCCGACGGCAACCCGGTCTCAGGCATCGAAGGACCGTGGCCGGTGGTGTCCCGCCGCGACGGCCCACCGACCATCGAACTGCTGTATCCGTTGGCGGACACCCAGGTGCACCCGATGGCCGAGATCGCCATCGCCGCGCGCGCCGAGGACGACATCGCACTGAAGGAGGTCCGCCTGGTGATGGCCTATGGGCTCGAGGACCCGGTGGTCGTCCGCCGCGAGACCCTGGGCGCGGGCAAGATCCAGGTCGCCGAGTTCCAGATCGCGCTCTGCGATCGCAAGGAGGTGAAACGCGGCGATTCGATCGTCTTCCATGTCGAGGCCGTCGACCTCAAGGGACAGGTCTCGAGCAGCGACGTGTATTCGATCACCGTCGGCGCGCTCGAGAGCGCCGCCCACTACGGCGGCTGGCCCGAGACCGGCGCCAAGCACGCGCCCTCTGCCCCCGAGCTCATCACCCTCATCGGCGCCTCGCACGATCTCGATGCGAAACGCGCCAAGATGACCGACGAACAGCTGCGCGCCGAATGCAAACGCATCGCCGACTTCCTCGTGGAGAGAAAATAGCATGAAGATCGCCACCGCCCTGCTCGCCATCGCCATGGCCGCACCCGCGGCCTCCGCCGCCACCTCCGGCACCGCCGCCGACGGTACCAAGATCCGCCATCTCGCCGGCCCGAAGCACGTGACGCTCACCCCAGAACAGCATGCCATCCTCGACCAGGCGAATACCCACATCGATGCGGCCTATGCGCTGCTCACCGAGAAGAACCAGCCGGGCGCGGCGGCAGAGGAGTTCCGCAAGGCGCTCGCCCTGCAGCGCAAGCTCGGCCTGATCGTCCCCGAGACGATCACCGTTGGCGCCGGGGATTTCCGCGAGGAGCAGGGCACGTCCGCGGACAAGCTCGAGACCCTCGGCGGCATCGAGACCATGCTCGAGATCGCCAAGAGCGGCGGCCAGCTGGCCGCCGATGAGTACGACTACAAGGGCCTGCACCTGCGCAAGCTGGTGAAGGAGAGCCGGGACGTCACCAAGGAATTGGAGACCAAGCAGAAAGACATCACCAAGAAGCTGAAGGATCTTCACGCCCAGGCCACCGCCGGTGGTGGCGGCAAGCCCGACCCCGATCAGCAGCAGGACCCGGATCAGCAGCAGGCTGATCCGAAGCAAGATCCTAAGAAGGATCAGCAGGCCGCAGCTGGCGCGCAGAAGCCTGCAGCCGCCGGACAGCCGCAGGCCGCTGGTGACAAGCCCGCGGGCGCCCAGGCGGCTGGTGCGCAGCCCGCGGGCGCCGGGAAACCAGGGGACAAGCCTGGTGACAAGCCGGCGGGAGCGAAGCCAGGCGATCAGCCGGCCGGAGTCCAGGCCGCTGGCCAGCCAGGCGACAAGCCCGGGGACAAGCCGGGCACCCAGACCGCGGGCGCCCAGACTGGCGACAAACCAGGCGACAAGCCCGCTGGCACCACCGCGGCCGGCGCCGCGGCGGGAGACAAGCCCGGCAAGCCGGGCGACAAGCCCGCTGGAAACCAGCCCGGCGGCGCCACCGCCGATGCCCAGGCAGTGGCCGATGCCGCGAAGACCGACGCAATCGCTCCCAATGGCGCGGTCGGCAAGCCGACTAGCACATCCGATGCAGCCAAGGCCGGAGCGGCCGGCGGTGATCTCGCCGAGCAGCAGGACGCGGTTGCGAAAGGGTTGCGCGCCCAGGCGCAGAAGATGCGCGAGGGGCGCGGCGACGAAGCCATGGCCGCCGCTTTCGATGCCGCCGCCGATGCCGCCGCCCAGGCCGCCGAGAAGATGCGCGCTGGCGACACGGCCGGAGCCGAGGCCGCGGCGCGCAATACCGAGCGCATGATCGCCGCCGCCAACGCCGGCACCGACGCCGCCGGGGCCGCGGGCGCGCAGCAGGCGGTGGCGAGCCTCGCCCAGCGCCTGACCGAGCTGCAGGCGCGCCAGGACAAGGTGATGGCGCGCACCCGTGACCTCGGCCAGGGCGGAGGAGACCAGACCTCGCGGCGCGACAAGGCCACCGAGCTGATGGTCGAGCAGGGCAAGGTGAAGGGCGAGGTCGATGCCGCGCTAGCCGAATTGAAGGAGCTCGCCGGCGCCATGGGCGACGCCGCCGACGGCGGCGCGCGCAGCAACCAGACCGCGGCGCGCGACGCGCTCGCCGGTGCGGCCAAGGGCCTCAAGGACAGCAAGGCGCCGCAACAGGCGGTGAATGCGGCGATGGCGCTGAAGGATGGCGATCTCGGCGCGGCCACCGAGGCGATGGCGAAGGTGAAGGCCGCGCTCGCCGAGGCGCGCGGCGGCGTGGAGGCCGCCGACCAGGCGCTCACCGGCGGCGGTGGAGCGATGCTGCGCAAGGATCTCGCCTCGCTGCAACGCATCTCGAGCGAGCTGCGCGGACTCGAACGCGCCGCCGAGACCGCAGCCGGCGCGCAGGCCCAGGGCGATCCGGGAACCGAGACTGGCGACAAGCCTGGAACCGAAGCGGCCGGCAAGCCGGATGCCACGGCGGCCGCGGGCTCCGTAGTGAAGGGCGGCGACAAGCCAGGCGACAAACCCGGAACCGACGCGGGCGGCAAACCAGGCTCCGGCAAGCCGGATGCTGCGGCGAAGGGCGGCGCCGATCCAGCCGCGAAGCCGGACGACAAAACCGGCAAAGTTCCCCAGCCTGGCGACAAGCCGGATCCCGCGAACAAGACCGCCGGCGGTCCCGCGAGCGACGCCGAACCCACCGGCGCGCCAGGCGCCGGTGCCGACGGCACGGGCAAGGGTTCGGGGGCGGGAAGCGAGCGCAGTCACGGCGGCAAACTCTCGGCGAACCTTGGCAAGGCCATCGATGCCTCGGCCACCAAGCTGCGCGAACAGCTCGAGCAGACGCTCGCTCGCCTCGCGCCGGTGGCGCCTGACGAGGTCGCGCGGCTGCGCGAGCAGGTGAAGCAGGGCACCGGCTTTGAAGACGATCTCGATGGTAGCCTGCAGCGCGTCGACCGGTTGGTGCGGCAGGTCGAGAAGCTCGAGGGCATGATCGACCGGCTGATCGAGAAGGAGCGCGATGGCGCCGCCGCGCGCGGCTTCCTCAAGGATCCGATCCCCGCCGCCTATCAGAAGGCGGTCGCCGACTACCTGCGCGCGCTCGCCGCCGACGAACCGCCCGCGGCGCGCTGACATGCTGGATTGGCTGATCAAGTACGCGCCCGCTGACTACCGAGCCGGAGAGCTGGGCCTGGCGCATCCGCTGCGCCCCGAACTCGCGGTCCTCGCTCTCGCGGGCGTTGCCCTGCTGATGTGGTGGCTGTACCGCCGCGAGGCACCGCGTCTGACGCGCGCGCGCCGCTTCGCCCTGGTCGCATTCCGCACCATCGGCGTCGCGCTGCTGATCACGGCAGTGCTCGGCCCGGTGCTGCGGCTGCGCCAGAAGGACGACGCCTCGGGCGTCATCGCGGTGGCGATCGACGCGTCAAAGAGCATGGGCCTCTCCGCCGGCGGACCCAGCCGACTCGACGCCGCGCGCGACGCGCTCTCGGCCAGTGCGCTCGAACGGCTTTCCAAAGCCGGGCAGGTGCGCCTGTTCGCCTTCGGCAACGCGGTGCGACCGCTGGATGCTGCCCGGCTCGGGGCGCTCGCCGCGGGGGACGAGGCCACGCATCTCGCGGCCGGGATCAAGGATATCGCGCAGTCGGTGCGCGGCGTACCGCTCGAGGCGATGCTGCTGCTCACCGACGGCGTGGATACCACCGGCGGCGATCCCGAGGCCATGGCGCGCTACGCCGCCGGCCGCGGCACCGCGGTGCACGCGGTGGGCTTCGGCGGCGTCGGCTCAGGACCCGACGCCGCGATCACCGCGGTGCGCCATCCGCGCGCCGCGCAGGCCGGCTCGCTGGTCGAGGTCGGGGTCAGCGTCGCGCGGCGCGCGATCAGCGGACCGATCGAGGTGAAGCTCTTCCGCGGCGACACCTTCATCAAGGACGTCGAGCTGCCGCCCCAGGGCGACGGACCGCAGACGGCGACGCTGTCGTTCATCGCCGGCGGCGGCGGCGACCAGAACTCGGCCGAGGGCGCCAGCTCCACCTACCGCATCGAGATCCCCGCGGTGGGCGGCGAGAAGCTGCTCGACAACAACCGCCGCGATTTCCGCATCGATCTCCAGGAATCGCGCGTCGAGGTGCTGTTCGTCGAGGGCTCGCCGCGCCACGAATTCGCCTTCATCCGCCGCTGCATGTCCGATGACAAGGTGTTCAAGGTCGTCACCCTGCTGCGCCTCGGTCACGACCGCTGGTACACCAGCGGTGACGAGGGCACCGCGCTCGCGAACGGCTTCCCCAAGACCGCCGAGGCACTCGGCCGCTTCAAGGCGATCATCCTCAGCGACATCGAGGCGGCGCAGTTTCCGGCCGACCAGCAGAAGCTGATCTCGGACTTCGTCTCGGTGCGCGGCGGCGGCCTGCTCATGCTTGGCGGCACCAATTCGTTCAATCTCGGCGGCTGGGCGGACACGCCGGTGGCCGAGCTTCTGCCGGTGCGCCTCGGAGGCGCATCCGCCGGAGCTTTCGATGCTGGCGAATTCCCGTTCGAGCTGACCAAGGAGGGCACCGAGCACGAGATCCTCGCGCTGGCGTCCGATCCGGCCGAGAACGCCAGCCAATGGCACGTGATGCCGCTGCTCAAGGGGCTCAATCCGCTGTATTCGGCAAAGCCGGGCGCGCACGTCCTCGCGCAGCGTCCGGCCAGCGGCGGCAGCCCGGCGCAGGTGCTGCTCGCGGTGCAGGACGTCGGCGCCGGCCGCGTGGCCGCGTTCGCCTCGGCCAACAGCTGGCGCTGGAAGATGCTCAAGCCAGCCGCCGACGACAGCTTCCGCCGCTTCTGGTCGCAGATGATCCGCTGGCTGGCGGCCGGCTCGAAGGAACTGCTGACCGTCGAGCCCGACGTCGGCGTCGCCGACGTCGGCCAGCAGGTGACGATCACCGCGCAGGTGCTCGACCGGGCCCACCGCCCAGCCAACAGTGCCACGGTGACGGCGAAGGTGAAGGACCCGTTCGGCCATATCGACGAGCTGACCCTGCCGTGGGTGCTCGGCGAGGAGGGCGTCTACCGCGCCACCTATCGTCCCAACGACGTCGGCGATTATGAGATCGCCGCCACCGCCGAGCTGCCCGCGGCGGGCGGCGGCGCGGGTGTGCTCGAGCCGCGCACCGCCGCGTTCAGCGCGGTGCGCTCGTCGCCCGAGTTCTCGCACCCCGATCTCGACGGCGCCGCGCTCACGCGCATCGCCGAGGCCGGCGAGGGCACCGTCGACCTGCAGGGCAAGCTCGACAAGGCCATCGAGGCGATCGTCGCGCACGCCTCGAACCGCAAGGTCGCCGCCGAGGCCATCGACGAACGCGAGCTGCGCGACGCCCCCCTGCTGCTGCTCGCGATCGCGCTGTGCTGGTTCCTCGAATGGATCGTCAGACGCAAGACCGGCCTCGCATGAACGGGACACCCATGAACCCACGCCTCATCCTGCGTGCGCTGGCGCTCCTCGCCTGCGTCCTCGCCAACGCCTCGGCGGCCGATCCGGCGCCGAGGAACGCCCAGCAGCTGGTACAGACCGGTCAGTTCTTCTTTCCGCGCCTGCAGTTCACCTGCACCGAGAACCTGCCGGACAAGTGGGACGCCTGGCCGATCGGCGACCAGAAGCTGCGCGACTCGCTCAAGGCCATGACCAACATCAACGTGCTGGTCGATCCGGTCGTGGTGAACCTCGCCCATCCCGATCAGCTGATGCAGTATCCGTTCGTGTTCATGACCTCCGAGGCGCACTTCAAGCTCTCCGAGGTCGACGGCAAGAATCTGCGCGAGTACCTGCTGCGCGGCGGCTTCCTGCTCGCCGACGACTGCGTGTGGAACCAGACCAACGAGAGCCTGTTCTACGCCTCGTTCTGCAGCGAGATGAAGCGCCTGTTCCCCGACCAGGTGGTGCGCGAGGTTCCGGATGATCACGAGATCTACACCTGCTTCTACAAACTCGAGCACGTGCCGTGGGTGCAGGGCGAGGTGCACCCGGCGATGGGCGTGTTCGACCACGAGACCGGCCGCCTGATGGCATTGTGCACCTCGGGCGATATCCACTGCGGCTGGGTCGGGTTCCAGAACCTGAACCAGGAGTACTGCAAGGATTCCATCAAGATGGGCGTCAACACCGTCGTCTACTGCCTGACGCACTAGGCCTTCGAGGATGGAGCCCATGAAGACATTTTGGATGCGATGCAGGATGCGCTGCTGGATGCGATGCTGCGTGCTCGCTCTCTGCCTCGGCTCGGCCACCGCCGCCGAGTGCCGCGCGGTGATCATCGCCGGCGACCCGGGCGAGGGCGCCGCCTGGGCGGGAAACTTCAGCCGCTGGACCGCCGGCTGGCAACACGTGCTCGAGCAGGAGAAGGTCCCGGCGGCGAACGTGCGCGTGCTCGCCGGCGCGGCGTCATCCACCGGAGCCACAAACTCCCATGACAACGGATCGGCCTCACGAGAACAGGTGGTGCACGCGCTCGAGGACCTGGCCAAGGCCTGCGCGCCCGACGATCAGGCGGTGGTGGTGCTGATCGGCCACGGCTACCAATCGGAGGGCGTCGGCAAGCTGTGCCTGGTGGGGCCCGATCTCGCCGACGCCGAGGTCGCGAAAGCGCTGCTGCCGCTGCGTGCGAAGCACGCAGCGGTGCTGGTCATGGCTCCCGAGGGAGCGGCCTGGGCGAAGGCGCTCGCCAAACCCGGACGGGTGGTCCTGTGCGCGAACGTCAAGCAGAGCGCCCCCTACTTCTGCGAGTTCCTGCTGCGCGCATTGAAGCCGGAGACGCCACTCCTGGACGCCTTCAACGGCGCGGCGTTCGCCACCGTGGCCTGGTACCAGAACCAGTTCCTCAATGGCGAGGAGAAGGATCCCAACACCGACAAGGACCGCGGCACCATCGTGCATGGGCGCGAGAACCAGGAGATCTACCGCCTGGTCTACGCCGGAGCGCCGTTCGCCGAGGGCGAGGCCGAGCCGCGCGCCGCGATCAACGACCTCAACGACCACAAGGGTTTCACCGGTCGCCGCGTGCTCGCCGAGGTGGCCGGGCTCGAGGACGATGGCGACGGCGTCCCGGCGACGATCTTCGATGCGGGCAAGGGCGCGACCAAGGCGGTCGGTTCCGGCGGCTCCGGCGACCCAGCTGGCTCCGGTAACGACGGCGCGCTCGCACGCACCCTGGTGCTGGGGCGACCATGATCGGCGTCCGGCTCGCGACCACGCTGGCGGCGGTGCTCGTCTGCGCGGGCCAGGCTGCCGCCGTCGATGACGGCTTCGCCTGGCACGTCGTCGATGGTGTTTCCGGGGCCACGCGCGTCTTCCCGTCGTCCATCGATCCGGAGACCGCCTACGTGTGGACCGCGTCCGGCCTGGTCGCGACCCGCGACGGCGGCGACACCTTCACGGCGCTCCCCGCCGCGCCCCAGCTCGGCGAGATCACCGCCCTGCTGGTGGTTCCGAACCGTCCGGCGACGCTCTACGCCGGCACTGCCGCCACAGGCGTCTTCCGCAGCGACGACGGCGGTGCGGGCTGGAACGCGCTCGGCGGCGCCGATCACGGCCTGGCCCACGCGCGCATCCGCTGCTTGGCGTTCGCGGCCGGCGACTCCAGCTTCACCACCATCTACGCCACCCACTCGCTCGCCGAGCGTGGCATCTCGATGACCATCGATGGCGGACGCACCTGGCGGGTGTTCGCCGAGGACTACGGCGCCGACGACTGCATCGTGCTGGCCAACGCCGTATTCTTCGCCGGACGCAACGCCGCGCAGGGCGATGGCTTCTTCCGCTATGATGCCAGCCGCGGTTGGCTGTGCGTGCTCACCGAGCCACCGCGCGCGCTGGTGGCGAGCCCGCTCGATCCGCAGCGCGTGTGGTTCGGCACCGAGGGCGCCGGCCTGAGCGTGAGCGACGATTTCGGCATCACCATGCGCAAGCCCGACCCGGGCCCGCCCGAGGCCGACGCGGTGTCGGTCG
The DNA here is from genome assembly GCA_038231435.1 of Planctomycetota bacterium. GTDB lineage: Bacteria > Planctomycetota > UBA11346 > UBA11346 > UBA11346 > JACCZE01. Next base: position 59,159 of record JBBRLJ010000013.1, on the reverse strand, counting down.
CGGTCGGCTGGAGCTCGGCGAAGGACGAGGTGGTCTACGCGTACGATCCCGCCGGCCAGGGCGTGATGCGCTCGCGCGACGGCTTCGCCACCTGGGAGAAGCTCGACGACGGCTTCGCCGCCACCGCGTGGGCGCGCGAGGGCTCATCCATCGCCGCGAACGCCGGCGGCTCGATGCTCTACGCCTGCCGCAACGGCGACCTCTACCGCGGCGCGCCCGCGCGCCGCGGCCCGATGCCCACCGCCTTGCGCGCGAGCCCCGCCGCCGCCGTCGCCGGCGTCGACGCGGTGCTCTTCACCTGTCGCGCTCCGGCCGGGGCCGAGGTTTCGATCGATCTCTCGCCGCTCGCCAATCCCGCCCCCACCGTCGTCCCACCGGTTCCAATGCACGACGACGGCAAGGATGGAGACCTAGCCGCCGGCGATGGCGTGTACTCGGCGCGCGTAGCGAAGGTCGCACCGCCGCGTTCCGGTCAGTTCGCCCTGCCGGTGAACGTCGTCAAGGGCGGCGAGTCCGCCCACGGCTTGGCACTGCTCACGGTGATGCCGAACACCGTGGACGCGGTGCTGTGGAACGGCGAGAACGCCGGCAACGACGCGCTGTGGAATGGTGGAGGCGGCGGCGTCTCGATCGCCCGCTCGTCCGAGCATCCGCTGAGCGGCAAGACCCACTTGCGCCTGACCGTCACCGGGCCGGGCTGCGCCGGCTGGGGCTGGAACGGCTGGGGTGGCGGCACCGACACCTCGCGCCACAAGATGATCGGCTTCTACATCCGCTCCGATCAGCCGGGGCCGCCGCGGCTGAAGATCGAACTCGATGACGACGGCTCGGGATCCGGGATCCAGAACGGTCAGAAGTCGCACCTGGTGGACCTGGCTCGCTACGCGCCCGACGTAGGGCCGGCCTGGCGCTTCGTCTCGATCCCGCTCGCCGACCTGACCTTCGGCTCGAAGGCCTCGCCCTTCGGCCTGCGCCAGATGCAGCTCACCGTCGAGGACGGCGCTCCGCGCACCTACGACTTCGACGACCTCACCCTGATCGCGCGTCCAGTGCCGCATCTCGCCGGCGCCGCGGTGCGCCTGGGCCCCGACGGCAAGGACGTGGTGTTGTCGGTGTCTGGCGGTGGAGACGCGGCACCGCTGAAGAGCGTGGTCGCGCGCATCCCGCGCGGCGACGGCTCCGAGGACGTGCCGCTGTTCGACGACGGCCGCCACGGCGATGGCGCGAGCGGCGACGGCTCCTTTGCCGCCACCCTGCCAGTCGAGCACATCGGCCGCGGCACCCGCGACATTATCTTCACCGCGCGCGACGACGACGGCGAGGCGGTGGTCAAGGTCAGCGCCTTCATCCCCGCGCGCAGCGCGAGCGTACCGCGCATCGACGGAGGCTTCTCCGCCGACGGCGACTTCAAGGAATTCGCCGGCGCCACGCCGCTCGCCACCGCCGTCTCGGCGCAGGGACTGTCGCTGGAAGCGCGCCTGCTGCACGGGGAGCACAAGCTCTACGTCGGCTTCGAGGCGGTGGATCCGACCTTCGCGGACGGCAGTGCCAAAGATGCCAAAGACGCCACGGCGGCCAAGCCGGCTGAGACCGTGTGGGTGGAGGACGCGCTGCCGCCGGGAGCCGCGCCCACCGCCGATGGCGGCGACGCCTGGACCTGGGCGGCCGATCCCAAGCCATTCAGCGGCGCTGCCGCGAGCGTTTCGAACGCCGCCGGCGGACCGCACCAACATTACTTCGCCAACGCCAATCCCGGCCTGCCCATCGCCGCGGGCGAACGCCTGCTCGCGTACGTGTGGCTCGATCCCGCGAATCCACCCACCGAGGTGATGATGCAGTTCAACGACGGCTCGTGGGAGCATCGCGCGTACTGGGGTGCGGATCAGCTGGCTTGGGGCGCGGCCGGGCCGAGCCGCTTCCACGCTGGCGAATTGCCAAAGGCAGGAGTCTGGGCGCGGCTCGAGGTGCCGGCGAGCAGTCTCGGCCTCGAGGGCAAGACCCTCACCGGCGTCGCCTTCTCGCTCTTCGGCGGTCGCGCCGCCTGGGACCATGTTGGCAAGGTGGGTGCCGCGCCGACCTCTTCCGCCGCGATCATCATGATCGTCGGCGCCGCCGCCGAGCCCAGGCCGCGCGCGGCCGATGAACCGGTCAAGCCGGTGCAACGCGTCGAATTCACCCTCACCGATGGCGGCGCCGATGGCGGCGCGCATGCCGCCATCGGCGCGCAGATCCTGCCCTGCTTCGGCGCGCGGACCCAGCGCGGCTGGCGCATCGAAGCCGAGCTGCCGGCGAGCCTGGTAGGCGGGGATCCCGCGCTCGGCGCGGTGTCGCGCCTGCAGCTGGTGCTGCGCGGCGCGGCCGGCGGCGAGGTCGCCTGGGCCTCCGCTGGCGGAGCGGCCAGCCTGCCCGTCATGGATCCCGAGGGATTCGGCGAGGTGGTCTATACCGATACCGTCGGCCCGCCGCACTGGCGCTGCGTATCCGCGGTCGGCACCGTGCTGACGTTGCAGTCGAGCAAGCCCATCGATCCCACCTCGGCCAAGAATGCCGCCTCTTTCCATGTCGACGGGCTCGCGATCACCGCGGTCGCGCTCGCAGCCGACGGCCGCCTGCTGCGCCTGACCGCCGACCGTGCCTGGCCGCTCGGCGCCGAACAGCACATGACCTTCAGCGGCGTGCGCGCCAGCGATGGCGCGGCGGCGGCCGGCGTGTTCGCCTTCACGCCCCAGCCCGGCCTGCCGGTGGGCGACGGCTACATCCGCGAATACCTGGTCGGCGCGGTGAAGCAGGGCATCGATCCGATGAAGGTCGACAAGCCGCTCATCGATGAGAACGTGCATCCCGCGCGCGGCGGCGACTGGCAGTACGTGTCCGCCGACGGCCCCGTCGACCTCGGCAGCCTGATCGGCGGCAGCAACGTCGGCGCCCACGCCCACGTCTACGTGCACGCCGACGCCGATCGCGTGGTGCAGCTGTGGCTCGGCAGCGATGACGGTGTGCGCGTCAGCGTCAACGGCGTCTGCGTGCACACGTTCGCCGGCGCGCGCGGCATCACCGCGGATCAGGACAAGGTGCCAGGCGTCAAGCTGCATGCGGGCTGGAACGACGTGCTGCTGCTGATCACCCAAGGCGGCGGCGGCTGGGGCTTCGTGATGCGCATCCGCGACGACCAGGGCGGCGTGCCGCAGGGCCTGAGCTACGCGGCCGACAGCCCGTATCCCTGAGCGAGCCGGCCGAGCCCCGACATCGACGATACCGTGACCGACCGGCCATGGGACGAGCCGGTGGTGCGGCCCCGCGGTGGCGACGAATGTCCATGACGCGGTCATCCACCGCGGCGGCCTCGGCCCCCGGCCACCGCCGCGTGCCGCTGGCCCGTCACCCAGGTTGTCCCCGGACCAGGGCCTGGCGCGACGTGGCCGGTTCCGGAAGGCAGAAAGACCGCTATGACGCGCACGTCACCTGTGTGCCCGTTCTCGGACCGTCCGTGGTCCCCCGCCTGGAGCCGTCATGACCGCCGCCCCCGCCCCGCAGCCCGGATCCCACACCAACCAGGCCAGCCAGGCAGGCCCGCAATCCGGCCAGTACCTCGCCGAGGCCGCGCAGCCCTTGCGCCAGGTCGAGGCCGAGGTCGGCAAGATCCTGGTCGGGCAGCGCGACCTGATGCGCAAGCTGCTGATCGGATTGCTCTGCGACTCGCACCTGCTGCTTGAGGGCGTGCCCGGCCTGGCCAAGACCACGGTGGTCAAGACCTTGGCAGCGGCGTGCGCGGCGCAGTTCCGGCGCATCCAGTTCACGCCCGATCTGCTGCCGGCCGACATCATCGGCACGCGCATCTACGAGGCCGGCACCTTCACCACCCGCAAGGGGCCGATCTTCGCGCAGATGGTGCTCGCCGACGAGATCAACCGCGCGCCGGCCAAGGTCCAGTCGGCGCTGCTCGAGGCCATGCAGGAGCGCCAGGTGACGATCGGCGACGAGACCTTCCAGCTACCGCGGCCGTTCATCGTGCTCGCGACCCAGAACCCGATCGAGCAGGAAGGCACGTATCCGCTGCCTGAGGCGCAGACCGACCGCTTCCTGATGAAGATCAAGGTCACCTATCCGAGCCAGAGCGAGGAGCGATCGATCCTCGACCGCGCGCTATCGCGGGCCAAGCCCGAGGTGTTCGCGGTGCTCACCAGCGATGGCCTCGCGCGCGCCCAGGCCGCGCTCGACGGCGTGCACATGGATGAACGCATCAAGGACTACTGCGTCACGCTCGCGCGCTCGACGCGCCAGACCGCCGCCGGCGACAAGGACAACGTCATTGCCAGCCTCAAGGGCATGATCGACATCGGCGCGAGCCCGCGTGCCTCGATCGCGCTCGCCCAGGCCGCGCGCGCCAACGCCTTCCTCGAAGGCCGCGGCTTCGCCACGCCGCAGGACGTCAAGGCCGTAGCCCCCGACGTGCTCCGCCACCGCGTCATTCCGAGCTACGAAGCCGAAGCCGAGAACCTCGACAGCGACGCGCTGATCGCGCGGCTGCTGGAGCACGTGCAGGTGCCATGAGCCTGCCAGCGCGACAGCAATCCAACACCCAAGCCGCAACGGATCTGAAGGACATCCTGCGCCAGGTGAAACGCATCGAGCTGCGCACCAATCGCATGGTGTCGTCGCTCGCCGCGGGGCGCTACAGGTCGGCATTCCGCGGCCAGGGCATGGAATTCGACGAGGTGCGCGAGTACACGCCCGGCGACGACATCCGCACCATCGATTGGAATGTCACCGCGCGCGCCGGCCGGCCGTACGTGAAGGTGTACCGCGAGGAGCGCGAGCTCACCACCATGCTGCTGGTGGATGTCAGCGCGTCGATGCGCTTCGGCGCGATCCCCGGCATCTCGCCGCGCGCGAAGATCGCGCTCGCCGCCGAAGCCGCGGCGGTGGTCGGCGTCACCGCATTGCGTAACCACGACCGCATCGGCCTGGTGCTCTTCAGCGACCGCACCGAGCTGCACCTGCCGGCGCGCAAGGGCCGCGGCCACGCGATGCGCCTGGTGCGCGAGGTGCTCGCCGCGCCGCGCCTGCTCGGGACCTCGCTGGCGACCGGGCTGCCCGAGGCCCTCGACGAGCTCGGCAGGGTCGCCAAGCGTCGCGCGGTATGCTTCGTGATCTCTGATTTCCTGTTCCCGGTCGACGGCAGCGTGCAGCGTTTCGCCGGTTCGCTCGCGCGCGCCGCGCGTCGGCACGACGTCGTCGGCCTGCGCGTCACCGATCCGGGCGAAGAGGCGCTGCCCACGGGATCGGCGCCGCTGCTGATCCAGGATCCCGAGGGCTCGCAGGTGCTGGCGTTGCGCGGGGGCTCCAGGTCCCGCGCCCGCTACGCGGATGCCTGGCGGGCGGCGCGCGGCCGCACCCAGGAGGCCTTCCAGGGCGCGGGTTGCGATCTCGTCGATCTGCGCACCGACCGCAGCGCGCTGTCGGCGCTCACGCGTTTCTTCAAGGAACGCCGCAGGCGGATCCATGGGTGATCCCGCTGCGCGGCGCACGCCCACCATCGCGAACCCGACGCGGCCCGCGCGGCAAGGCCAGCGCGGCTCTCGTGGACCTCAAGGACCTCAAGGACCTCAAGGACAATGGCTCGCGCACTGCCTCATGGCGTTGCTGTACTCGGCCGCTGCGATGCCGGCCGCCGATAACGAGTCCGCCGCCACGGCGCCGGCCGATCCGCGGGTGACGGTCGAGATGTCGGCGGCACCGGCCGAGCTGACCATGGGCGACAACGTGGTGGTCACGATAACCTACCGCTGGCCGCGCGGCTGGCGCGCCGACGAGCCGAATCCATCGCGCGATTTCCAGGGCCAGTTCGTGATCGCCTCGCCGCCCCCGCGCAAGCTCGCTGGCGATGGCCGTGAGGAGCGCTCATTCTCGCTCACCGTCTGTCCGGTCTCCAGCGGCGCGTGGGAACTGCCGCGGCCGGCGTTCAGCGCCGCGCCCGAGCACGGTGTGGGCGTGCGCGCGGTGGCGAACACCGTGATCGTGCAGGTCGGCGCCAACAAGGACGCGCCCGGGCCGCCTGATGCCCGTCCGCTGATGAAACGCCCACCGCCCGGCATGGGGCCGGCGCGGCTGTGGGCCTGGATCGCGGGCGGATGCCTGGCGCTGGCAGGTCTCCTGGGCCTGGTGATCGCCCGGCGCCGCCGCCTGCGCGCAGCCGCTGCGCCGCGGCCGCGCGAGATCTTCGCGCGCGAACTCTCCGAAGCCGCCCGCGCCGAGGACGGCAAGGAGGCCGGCGCGCGCATCAGCCTGGCGCTGCGCCGCTACGCAGGCTCGATCTGGAATTTCGACGGCCCCGGCTCGACCGCGCGTGAAGCCGCGGCCGCGGTGCGCGCGCTCGCGCCCGCCACTTTCAGCGAGGAGGCGCGCGAACTCGGCCGCCTGCTCGAGAACCTCGACGCGCTACGCTGGGCCGCCGACAACCTGGTGATCGGTGCGTTGAAGCCGCTGATGGAGGCGAGCTCGCGCTGGAGCCTCGCGGTGCAGAACCGCTTGGACGACGAGGAACGCGCACGCCAGCAGATCAAGCAGGGTCGCCGCGCCGGCGCCGCCGCTGCCCCGCCGGGGACGGGGACGGGCGCCGCATGACCTTCCGCTTCGCCGATCCGTGGATGCTGGCCCTGATCGCGCTCGCGCTGCTGGTCGCGTTCACGCGCGACCGCCGCGGCGGTGCGCTGTTCGCCCCCTTCCCGCTCGCTTCGGCGCTGCCGCTGAGCCGTGGGCCCATGGTGTTCCGCTGGCTGCTCGCGATCGGGCTGAGTTGCCTGGCGATCGCGGCTGCCAGGCCACAGTACGGCCGCTCGATCGTCGAGCACCAGCAGGAGGGCCGCGACCTGATGCTGGTGATCGACACCAGCCTGAGCATGACCATGAAGGACATCGCCGACGAGCGCGGCGGCCGTGACGACCGCATGGCCGCGGTCTTCGACGCGGCGAAGCAGTTCATCGGCAAACGCCCCGACGACCGCATCGGCCTGGTATTCTTCGCGTCCACCGCGGTGACCAGCTGCCCCCTCACCTACGACCACCAGACCGCGATCGATTTCCTCGAGCGCACCGAGAAGCAGCAGCGCCAGCGCTGGTCGATGCGGCAGGGCGGCGTGCGCGAGAGCGGATTCGTCGGCGACGGCACCAACCTCGGGCTCGGGCTCGGCTACGCGATCAAGGGCCTGTCCAACCCCAACCAGCGCGGCCGCGCGGTGATCCTCATTACCGACGGCGCCGATTCGCGCGAGCTGCCGAACTGGATCGATCCGCTGATCGCGGCCAGGCACGCGGCCGAGACCGGCATCAAGCTCTACGGAATCGGCGTCGGCGATCCGCACGGCACCGTCACCCAGGAGGACATGTTCGGGCGCGTCATGAGCATGCCGACGCCGCGCAACCTGCTCCCCGACATGGAACGCCTGCAAGCGATCGTTGCCGTCGCCAGCGGCATGTCCTTCCCTGCGAACGACCGGCCCGGCCTCGAGCAGGTGCTCAAGCAGATCGATAAACTCGAGCCCACGCCGCACGAGGTGCGCACGCGCGATGACTTCACCGACCGCTTCGCCATCCCCCTGGCGCTGGGCACGGCGCTGATCGGCTTCATCCTGCTCATCGAACCACGGCTGCGGGGCGGGACATGAGCTGGGGCCATCCACACTTGCTGTGGCTGCTCGCTGCCGTCGCGGCGGCCGCCGCCGCGCGCTGGGTCTACGGCCGCGCGGTGGCCCGCCGTCAGCGCTCGATCGGAGCCGGCCTCGCGCATCTCACCCCCGGCGTCGGTCGACGCCGCGAGAGACTGCGCGCGATCTGCCTGTGGCTCGGCGTGGCGGCCTCGTGTGTCGCGCTCGCGGGGCCGCGCTGGGGCTCCGCCGAGCAGGTGCGCCGGCAGACCGGCGCCGACGTGCTGCTGATCCTCGATTGCAGCCGCTCGATGCTGGCGCAGGACCTCTACCCGACGCGCATCGACGCCGCGCGGCGCAAGGCGCTCGACCTGATGCGCATCGCCCCCGAGACCCGCCTGGCGCTGATGCCGTTCGCAGCCATGCCGGTGCTGCGCTGCCCGCTCACTGGCGACCACAACGCCATCGAGCAGATGCTGCAGGACTGCTCGCCCGACCTGTTCCCGGCCGAGAGCGGCTACCAGGGCACGGCGATCGGCGCGTCGGTAGCCGAGGGCCTGAAGGTGCTCGATCGCGAGGCCGAGCGCGGGCAGGCGATCGTGGTGATGAGCGACGGCAGCGATGACGATCGCGAGGCCGTCGAGCGCGCAGCGGCGGCGGCCAAGGCGGCGGGCGTGCTGGTCTTCGGCGTGTTCCTCGGCGATCCCGAGGGCAAGGCAACGCTCGAGATCGACGGCCGGACCGAGGTCATGAGCGCCGACCGCACCACCCTCGACCGCCTGGCCGAGGTCACCGGGGGCGCGTGCGTCAACGCCACCGACGACGATGCCGACATGCGCGCGCTCGCCACCCGCCTGGCCGGATCGGTGGCGCAACGGCCATGGGAGGAGCACCACCGCGTCATCGCCACCGAACGCTTCCGCTGGCCATTGCTGCCGGGAATGGCGCTGATCCTGGCCGGTGCGTTGCTGCCCACGCGCCGGCGCGCTACCCCTGGCGCGCCCGCGGCCGCGCCGAGGATCGTGCTATGATTTCGGCGCAAAATACGATGAGCGGAGTGCGGCGCACCATTCCAATAGCACTCCACGTCCTGCTATTCGTGATGACGTTTGCCGCGCTCCATGCCGCCGATCCGTGGGATCGCCTGACCACGGCCGCGAACCGACCCCCTGCCGAGGCTGAGAAGGAATTGAACGCGCTGCTGCTCGAGAATCCGACATTCCACGCCGCGCATTACGATCTGGGCACCCTGATCTTGAAGAAGGATCCCGAAGCCGCGGCCGCGCATCTGCTGGCCGCGACCATGTCGCCGAACCGCGACCTTGCCGCCGACGCCTATCACAACCTCGCGCTCGCGCGCTGGAGCCAGGGCCGACTCGAGGACGCGCTCGCCGCCGAGGTGCGCGCCGCGGACCTCAATCCCGAGCTCGCGCCCCAGCGCGACCAGATGCGCAAAGCGGTGCTGGTGCGCAAGGACGATGCGCGGCTCAAGGCCGAGGAGGAAGCGCGCCGGCTGAAGATCCCGAACGCCGACCTGCCGCCCGCGTTCGTGAACGAGCCATACGACGCCCATGTCGCCGCGCGCGGCGGCGCGGGCGGCAATCGCTTCTCGGCCGACGCAAAGACGGTGCTACCGAAGGGACTCGAGCTGGATCCCGACGGCCGCCTGCACGGCACGCCGAGCGAGGCGAAGCGCCATCAGCTGGCGCTGCAGATCACCGACTCCACCGGCGCCACCGCCACCGGCACGATAGGGCTCGAGGTGCGTCCGCCGCCGATGATCACCACCGAGGCGCTGCCCGAAGCCGTCGCCGGACAGCCCTACCGCGCCGAGCTCGCGCAGAACGGCCTCGCAACCCCGCGCTGGACCGCCGACGGTCTGCCCGAGGGCCTGAGCATCGAGGAAGGCCCGGCGGCGACCTCGGCAATCGTCGGCACGCCGCTCGCGCCCACGGCCGCGCGCATCGCGGTCTCGGCGCTCGAGGATCCGCGCCGCGCGGATCGCGCCTACGACCTGATCGTCGGCGACGCCTTCGCCCCCGACGTCGCGGTGCTGCCCCCCGCCACCGCGTGGGCGCCGTACACCCATCGCGTCGGGGTGCGCGGCCCGGCGCTCGATTACCGCTGGGAGCTCTCCTCGCGGATGGAATCCATGGCCATGGCCAGCGACGGCACGCTCACCGGAACTCCTGAGAAAGCCGGCACGATGCGCGTCCCGGTGCGCATCTCGGTGCCCGACGGACGCACGCGCACCGCGCAGCTCTCGCTGCCGGTGAATCCTCCGCCCGTGATCGAGGAGAAGGATCCCATCCAGCTGACCCAGGGCAGTCCCGCCGAGCGTCCACTCTCAGCGAGCGGCGGCACGCCTCCGCTCGCGTGGTCGCTCGCCAACGGCGAGCTGCCGGCGGGCATCCGTCTCGATCCCGATGGCGCGCTGCGCGGCGCGACCGCGGCGACCGGCGACTACGAGATCACCGTGGCGCTGAAGGATCGCTGGGACGCGGGCACCCAGCAGAAGCTGAAGATCACCGTCGCCCAAGCGAACGACGGCGCGAAGCAGGACCAGCAGCAGCCGGGCAAGAAGGACGACCAGAAGAAAGACGATCAGAAGAAGCCGGATGGACAGGATCAGAAGCCAGGCGATCAGGACCAGGCGAAGAAGCCTGGCGACGACAAGAAGCCGGGCGATGAGTCGAAACCGGGCGACTCCAAGCCGGGTGATGAGGCGAAGGATCAGCAGGACGCCAAAGCCAAGCAGGATCAGCAGGCCAAGGACCAGGCGAACCAGCAAGCGCGCGATCAGCAGCGCAAGGATCAGGCCGCCAAGGCAGCCAAGGCGGCGAAGGACGCCAAGGATCAGAAGGACGCAGGCAAGCCGGGCGAGAAGCCGAAGGATCAGGCACCGTCCGATCCCGCGCCGGTGGCGCAGGGCAAGCCCGATCCCGCGCAGGAACATGCACAGGCGGCGACCGCGCGCTGGCTCGAGACCCTGCCGATCGAGAATCGCGCCGCGCTGCGCGATCAGCTGCTGCACGGCCAATCCCAGACCGCGCCGCGCGGCAAGCCCTGGTGACCAGGCATATGGTGACGAGCGATACGCGCATCTCCGGCAGGTTCGCCATCATCGCGCTGGTGCTGGCGGTAGGCTCGGCCACGTCGCTCCACGGCGTGGAAGCGGTGCTCGAGCTCCCTGAGAACATGCCGGCGGGCCTGGCGGCCGAGGCTGCGCTGAAGGTCGAGAACGCCTCAGGTCGCATCGTCTCGTTTGAACTGCCCGAGGTCGAGGGCCTGCATTGGGATCGCAGCGGCAAACAGGCTTACGCGAACACCAATGGCGATGTCGAGGAGAGCCGCTTCGTGATCGTGCGCGCCGACACCCCGGGCGACTACGTGATCCCGGCGATCACCATCCATCTGAGCGACAAGACCTCGGTCGCGACTGCGCCCACGACCTTGCGCATCGACGCCGGCAATCCCAAGCTCACCGGCAACGCCTACGCCGAGGTCTCGTTCTCGCCCGCGACGATCGCGCCGGGCGAGACCACCACCATGCTCTACCGCATCTACCTCGCCGGCGGGGCGAAGGCGGAGCAGCCGAGCGTCGCGCCTCCGGCGGAGGCCGGGGCCAAGACTCCCACGCTCACCCGCACCACCGCCTACGACGAAGGGAACCGGGCCTGGACGCTGTTCACCTTCGCGTGGAGATTCTCCCTCGTTGAACCGGGAGAGCGCGACATCGGCGGCCAGCAGGTGATCCAGGTCTCCGGCCGTGACATCTTCAACCCCTCGCGCAAGACCATCGCGGTCAAACCGGGGAAGCTCACCGTTATGGCCCTGCCGGAAGCGGGAAAACCCGCGGATTTCACCGGACTGATCGGGCCGATCGAGGCGACCGCGGCGCTCGAGCGCGAGCGCATCAGCGCCGGCGAGGGCACCAGCCTGCGCATCGCCCTGCATGGCCGCCAGGTGTCATTGGCCGCGCCGCCGAAACTCCAGCTGCCGGCGGGGCTGACCGCGTACGCGAAGGACACGGTCGACCAAGCGGAGCTGCGCACCTTCCGCTGGGACTTGGTGCCGGCCGCGCCGGGGACCTACGCCATTCCCGGGATCGACATCCCCTTCTTCGACTCCGAGGCTCGCGAATACCGCCGCGTCAAGACCGCGGCGGTGTCGCTGGTGGTGCTGCCCGGACGCGCGCACGAGCTGTCGGTGTCCGGCGCCGCGAACCCGGCTCGTCCGGAACCGGGTCAGGACGGCGGCGCGACCATGACGATCACGGCCCAGCCGCTGCGCGGCAGCGCCATGCCCCTGCCGCCACCCGCGCTGGTTCCCGCGGCGTTCGCCGTCGGCTTGGTGGCGAGCGCGCTCGCCGGCCTGGCGCTGCGCCTCGGCGCGCGCACGCGCGCGGCGCCACGCCGCGGCCGCGAGCTCTCATCCGCCATAGCCGCCGGCGATCTCGCGCGCGCTGCGGCGGCGCTCGAACGCCTGCGCCCGACGCTCGACGCGTCCGGCGACGAGATGCGTCGCGATGCGGCGCGGCGTCTCGGCGAAGGCATCGATGCCGCGCGTTTCGGCAACCGCGCGCTGCCCGCAGACATCGCGTCGCTCGCTGCGCTCCTGGCGGACTGCCCGTGAGCGGTGCTCCTCGCTTCCTCTCGGCAGTACCGGGCCGGCTGGGTGGACTCGCATGGCTTGCAGGCCTCGCATGGTCGGTGCTCATCGTCCTCGCCGTGCCGGGCACGATCGTCGCGTCTGAAGACGTATCGAATGCGAGAGCCGCCGCCCCGAGCGATCCGTACGCGGCGTGGATGCAGGGCCGTCCCGCCGAGGCGGTGCCGGCCCTATATGCGCGCGCGCGCGACAGCCGCGACTGGTCGGCGTGGTACGATTGCGGTCTCGCCGCGACGGCTGCCGGGGATGCCGGCCACGCGGTGGCCTGGCTCCTGGCCGCGCACCGCTTCGCGCCTGCCCAGGCGGAACCGCTGCAGGCTCTGCGCACGGCCGGCGCGGCCATGCCGGCCACGTGGTGCGAGCATCTCGGCCCGGCGGGATGGCCCGGCCGAGGCTGGTCGGGCGTCGCGCTGCTCGGCGCGTCGGGCCTGCTCGGCGGCTGGTGGCTGACCTCGCGCGCGCGCAGGCGCTGGATGCTGAACCTCGGTGGACTCGCAGCGCTGGTGTCGGCTCCCGGCGCCGCCGCCGCGTGGCACGATGCGCGTGCCCCGTTCATGGCCATCACCCAGGATACCGCGCTCGTCGACAGCACCGGCGCGGCGGTGACCCCGGTGCGCGCCGGCATGCTGGTGCGGCGCGAGCCGCAGCCGCCGTGGAATGGGCGGGCGCTGGTGGTGCTCGAGGATGGGCGGCGGGGGTATGTGCCGCTCTCCGATACTTTTTAGTTGGGGGGCTACGGCCCCCCAACATCGCGCTCCGCGCTGCCCCCCAGGAGGCAGAGAGCAGGTTGGGTTGGGAGCAGGCGCCATGAGACGCTGCTCGACATCGATGCAGCGGTACGTCGTTTGTCGAGGCGTTGCGTAGCTCTCCCCTGGCGTTCGCCGTAAAGCGGGGAAACTGGGGGCGGTCGACACGATGCCCATCGCCGTTCCGGAATTGCAGGTCGAGGAGGCGACGAAGGTGTCGCCGTTGTGGCATGTCGTGCTGCTCAATGACGACGACCACACCTACGAATACGTGATCGAGATGCTCGGGAAGGTCTTCGGGCATTCGCCGCAGCGCGCGTTCACCTGCGCGTGCGAAGTCGACAGCGCCGGACGCGCGGTGGTGGAGACCACCACCAAGGAACGCGCCGAGCTCAAGCAGGAGCAGATCCATGGCTTCGGCCCGGATTGGCGGCTGCCGCGCTGCAAGGGCAGCATGAGCGCCATCATCGAACCGTCGGAATAGCCATCGCAATGCACCTCCCTCGCCCGCGGTCCGAGGTCGAACACGGCCACCGGTGATCTCGCACCGAGCCGCTGACCCGGCCGTCTTGTGGTCTGGTTGTCCAGCTGTAGTCGGCTGTAGTCGGCTGTAGTCCAGCTGTCGACGACCAACGACCGACATCCGACGACGGGTGTCCCGTACCGACGATTGCGCCTGCCATGGCACCCAGACACTGTGCCCCATGTCCGCTCCCACCACCTTCTCGTCGCGTGACGAGCACCGCGCCTGGCTATCTGCGCAGGCGGCGTTGCCGCGGGGATTCCGCGTCGGGGCGCACCGCTTCGAGTTCATGCCGGTCGAGGTGGCCAAGCCGTCGCGCATGACCGTGACGGTGATCGCGCTCGACCAGCCGACTCCGTCGTTCGCCGCGATGTTCACCAAGAACGCCTTTCCAGGCGCGCCGGTGCTGATCGGGCGGCGCCGGCTCGACGAGCCGACGCTCGGCGCGGTGGTGGTGAACAACAAGATCTCGAACGTCTGCGCTCCGGGCGGGGTCGAGACCGCCGAGCGCGTGTGCGCCGCGGCGGCGGCAGCGCTGGGCATCGCGCCCGCCCAGGTGCTGCCCAGCTCTACCGGCGTCATCGGGTGGAGGCTGCCCGAGGCGGCGATCATCGCCGCGGTCCCGGCTGCGATGGCCACGCTGCAGGCGGCGTCGATCCTGCCAGCCGCCGAGGGCATCGTCACCACCGACCTGTTTCCCAAGATCCGCAGGCGCGAGCTCGCCGGCGGTTCGATCGTCGGCATCGCCAAGGGCGCGGGCATGATCGAGCCCAACCTCGCGACCATGCTGGTGTACGTGCTCACCGATCTCGCGGTGCCGCGCGTCGCGCTGCGCGCGGCGCTGGCGCGCGCGGTGGACGGCAGCTTCAACTGCATGTCGATCGATAGCGACACCAGCACCTCGGATACCGTGGTGGCGCTCTCGTCGGGCGCGGTGGCCTGCCCGGACATGCTCGCCTTCCAGGCCGCGCTCGACGCGGTGTGCGGCGAGCTCGCCGAGGACATCGCGCGCAACGGCGAGGGCGTGCACCACGTCATGCGCGTCGCGGTGAGTGGCGCTCCCAGCGTCGAGGTCGCGCGCGGCATCGGCAAATCGGTGGTCAATTCGCCATTGTTCCAGTGCGCCGTCTGCGGCAATGATCCGAATGTCGGCCGGCTGGTGTGCGCGATCGGCAAGTACGTGGGCGTGGCGTGCCCGGGCGTCGATCTCGCCCGCACCACCATCACCATGGGCGGCCGCGCCATCTTCGCCGACGGTGCTTTCCGCCTCGATCCCGCCGCCGAGCGCGAACTGGTCGCGCACCTGCGCTCAGCCGAGCTCTACGCCAGCGTCCCTCCGGTGGACGGCCTGACCTTCAGGCCGCCGGTGTCGTTCCCGCCGCACCAGCGCTGCGTCGAGATCGCCATCGATCTAGGTCTCGGCGGAGCCGCCTGCACGGTGGTCGGTACCGACCGCTCGCACGAGTACGTCAGCGAGAACGCCGATTATCGTTCTTAGTTGGGGCTGTCAGTTGGGGGGCTGCGGCCCCCCAACATCGCGCTCCGCGCTGCCCCCTGGGAAGGAACGGGGAGGGAGGGTTGGGGGCAGGCGCTGCGCGCTGCTTAGGGAGCGACCGGGGCGGGGGCGGGGGCGGGGGCGATGCTCGGATCGGCGAGGCCGGCGCGTTTGCGCAGGGCGGGGATGTCGAGGGTGCGGATGTAGTCGATGAGGTTGGTCCAGATGGGGTGGAAGCCGTAGCCGCCGTCGGTCATCTCGCGGATGGCGTCGTCCTTCGACCAGCCCTGCACGGCGATGCGGTAGATGGCGCACATGGTTCCAGTGCGGTCGGAGCCGTGCTGGCAATGCACGAACACCGGCTGCTTGGCGGGGTCGGTGATGATGCGCAGGAACGTGTCGACGTCTTCGTCCTCGGGATGCCAGGTCTTGAAGCGGATGCGCTCGTGGGCGAGCGCGGTGCCGGCGAGCTCCTCGTCGTCGTCGTTGAAGCCGCGCAGCGACAGGACGGTCTTCACGCCCATGGTCTCGAGCTGGCGCATGCCCTCGGCGCTCGGCTGCGCGCCGCGCAGGAGATTAGGCGTCACGCGGTTGAGATTGGGCAGGCCAGGCTTGTCGAGCGGCGTGGCCCAGGCGGCCGGCCGGGCGCCAGCGGCGACCGGTTGGTCACCCTCCTCTGTGGCGATGCCGGCGGTTGGCGCGGCGCCGATACCCGGCCCGCCGGTCCCGGATTGCGCTGCCGGTGGCGACGCCGCTCCGGTTCGCGGCTGCGCCTCCGGCGAGCCACAGGCGGAGATGCCGAGCAGCGTGATCATGAGCGCCGCGGCAGAGATGTATCGGGTGCGAGGCATGCGGAGATCGTACGCTGCAACCCCGCCTCCGCCATGCTCGCCGACGTTTGCCGCTACGTGCGGACGCCGCCAGGCTTGCGCGCGGGGCTTGTAGCCCAACGCCATGGCCCACCATGGCGCCCTGGAGATGCCATGATCCGCGTACGCTTCGTCCTGCCGTCGCTCCTCGCCGCCGCTTCGTGGTGCGCCGACGCTCCGTCTCCGACCAGCCCCGCCGCCGCACCCATCGAGCTGCGACTCGCCGACGGCGCGACCCTGGTCGCCGACTGGAACGCGAGCCTCTATGGCAAGCTCTTCGCCGACCCGGCGTTCGCGCAGGTCAAGCAGGCGCTCGACGCCGCCATGGCCAAGGCGCAGGAGGTCAAGGGCATCGATCCGTGGGAGACCCTGCGCGCGATGACCGGCCTGCGCGTGCTCATCACCGATTTCGAGAAGGCGGAGAGCGATGGCGACAACCCCGGCAAGCCGCGCATCCACATGCTGGCCACCGGGGATTTCGGCGCGCTCGCCGCGAAGCTCATGCAAGGCAAGCCCGACAACGCCGTCGCCGCGCAGATCGCCGGCGCCGACGAGGCGATGACCTTCGAGAAACCGACCGACAATCAGACCGTCACCGTCGCCCGCTACGGCACCGCGCTGTCGCTCGGCGTCAACTGCGCTCCGGTGAAGCCCGGGCCGGCCAAGGCTCCGCCGGCGGATCTGCAGGCGATCGTCGACATCGCTGGGCTCGTCGCGCTGATCGCCAAGGCCATGCCCGATGACCAGGCCGACACCTTCACGGCGATGACCAAGGACAGCGACCTGTACTCGGGCACCTACGACTACCGCGCCAGCCTGGTCCCCGAGGGCCTGCTCGAGCGCTTCACCCAGACCCGCGCCTGGCCACACCTGATCCCGGTCGACCGCGATCTCGTCGGCCGCCTGCCAGCCACCACGCTGATCGAGCTGGCCCTGGGCACCGACGGCAAGGCGTTGTGGAAGACCGGCCGCCCGACCTGGCTCGCCCAGGCCGCGGCGCAGATGACCAAGACGCGCGGCACCCCGGTGACCCCCGACGAGGCCGAGCAGGAGATCAACGGCAACATCTCAGCCGCCGGCCTCGATTGCACGCTGCAGGATCTGATCGAGGGCTTCAATGGCACCACGCTCTTCGCGTTGGGCCAGGGCGTGCCGTTCCCGTCATTCACGCTCGCCATCCCGCGCTCGCCCGCCTTCGATCGCGTGGTCGCGAAGGGTCTGCAGCTGGTCCAGGCCGAGCCGCCCGCCGAGGGCACGTCAACGATGCTGCCGATCCCGAACCTGCCGATGGCTGTGAACCTGATCTGCGACAAGGACCATTGGGTAGTGACCAGCGATCCGACCATCACCGCCAATTGGACCGGCGGCGCGCCCGGCGGCTGGGCCGATTCACCCGCCGGCAAGCTCGCGCTCGAGAAGGCACCGGCGAACGCGGTGATGCTCGGCTCGAGCGACACGCCCGCGGTGCTGCGCACGCTCAATGGCTACATCAACATGGCGCTCGGACTCCAGCAGGGCATGGACGGCAAGCAGAAGCAGGCGGTGCTGCAGGCTCTGGCGAAGCTCGGCACCAGCGCGTCCAGCGGCTACCTGTTCACCACCAGATCCGATCGCGGCACGGTGGTCGAGAGCCGCGGGCTGCTCGGCTTCGGCGGCCTGCCCATCGTCCTGGGCGCCATCGGCTTTGCCTTCAACTCCAAGGCTGCCGAGGCGACCATCGCCGGGGATCCGGAAGTGCAGGCGGTCTCCGAGCTCAAGACCACGATCCTGCCGGCCGAAGTGAAGTTCCAGGCCGCGCTGTATCTCGATCAGGACGGCAATGGCGTGGGCGAGTACGGCCTGCTGTCCGAGCTCGGAGGCGCGCGCACCGTCGCCGGAGCGCCCGCGTTGTCGCTGGTCGGGCCCGACCTCGCGGCCGGCAGCGCCAACGGCTACCATTTCGCCGTGTACCTGCCCGATGCCGACGGCGCGATGCTGCAGGAATCCGACGACATCTCCGAGGCACGCACCAAGGACGAGAAGGCCGCGTCCCTCCAGGAGCACCACTGGGTCGCCTACGCCTGGCCCGAGGACGACCACGGCGGCAAGCGCATGTTCGCGATCACGCCCGACGGCGTCGTCCGCCAGGCGCTGTTCCTTGGCGATCCCCCCGTCTGGTCGGACGTCTTCGGCGGCGCCGGCTGGGACGCCAAGCCGGCTTGGGACACCTATCGGAAATAAGCCCGGATCGGCCTGCTTCCGCGGGCGTCGAAGGTCCGCCAGTGCGGACGAGGCTGTGCATGCCAGCTTCGTTAGAGTGATCCCGGCGCTATGGCGGAGCGGTCACGCGGGAGATTGCAACTCTCCTTACCCACGTTCGAATCGTGGTGGCGCCTCCAATTTACAGTCAGGGGCTTCGCCCCTACGGCCCTGCGGGCCTACCCCACGGCTTTGTCGTGGCTCGGTTTCGCCGGGGGCTGGCGAAACCGTGGGCGGATCGGCTACGCCGATGGTATCCGCCCACCGCCACTCGGCGCCGCCCCATCGCGGGCGATGGGGCCCCCGGTTGGATGGTGGTTATCGCCTTCGGCACTGATGACTGCCCGCCTCAATCGTGTTCGTACGCGGCTCGCGACTGTGTCGTGGCTCGGTTATGCTGGACGCGGCGAAACCGTGGGCGCATTGGCTGCGCCGATTGCATCCGCCCACCGCCACTCGGCGCCACCTCATCGCGGGCGATGGGGCTCGGGCTGCATGTGCCATAGCTCGGCGCGTCAGCGATGCTTCGTTTCGTGCCCAGCCTGGTGCTGTTCGATCGGTTTCGCCTCGGTCGCGGGCTTCACGGTGTACACCCGTCCGCCCATCACGGTCTCGTTGCCGGGCAACATCGGGTTCTCCACCACCTCGCCGTGCTTGCCGAGACGCAGCACGTGTTCGCCGTGACGGACCCTCGAAGTTCCGCGCTCCTTGTAGGTCACCCACAGCTGCACCAGCCGATCGCCGTCGTAATAGGCATGGATCCGCTCGGGGACATTAATGTCCTCCGCCTTCGAGCCGGGAAGGAACGCACAGTCGGCGAGATGCACCTCGAGCGGATTCGAGTCCTGCCCGTATGGGCACCATGCGCCGCAGAACTCGGCGGGCAGCCGGTCGAGAAGTCGGTGGGTCCACCCGTGCCGATAGACATAGGGATGGAAGGCGAGGCCCGTGTCCGTCTTCAACCATGCGGCCAGGTCCCGTAGCGCCAACGGGTGGGTCTTCACGTCCTCGGGAGCATCAGGACGTTCGACCGTGAAGGCATTCTCGCCGACCGCATCCAGCGGCTCGATGGAGTCGACGAGCGGACCGAGCTGCTCCAGGACGCGGTCCCGATCGGCGTCCTTCGGCGGTAGGCGGGTGAACGCCGCGTGGACGATGAGCGATACGCCCTCGAGCGGGACGACCTGCCAATAGTCTCCGAGAGGCGCGTCCGTCAGCGAATCGACATACAGCAGCCAGCTCGCCTTCAGGTACGCGTACCGCTTCATCACCGGGACGGCGTCCCGGAACGTGCACGAATGGATGGGGTGCTCCTTCAGCACGGCGGCAGCTCCGGGACCGGTCATCTCGATCAGACGCTGGTTGGCGAGGTCACTCGGGAAGGGGTTGATGTGCCGTACCTCGACGGTGACGCGGCAGCCGAGCGCGGCGTTCTCGACCGTGAGCAGGTTCGCCGCTCCTGCAGCGGCTTCACGCCAACCTGGGGCCAGGACGAGCCGGGCCCCTGCGCCTTCAATGGGGGCGCCGGGGTCGGCGGCCGGCGCCCGCCCGAGCATGGCGACACAGACCAGGAGCGGCATGAGGACGGCGCGACCAGATACGATGTACAACATCATTTTCTACCGTACCCCTGACGTTTGCAGCACGCAAGCGCACGGGGCGCGTGGGGCCAGGCGATTCCTCGATGCCCGCGTCCCCGATCACCTGGATCACAAGCACCAGACACACGACGGTGAGCGAAGGCCGAAGCGGAAAGCGCAAGAAACTCCGCGGCCAGCCGAGTCCGTTCATCGCTTTCCACGGAGGCGGTGGCGTCACAATGGGAGTGGCTGGATCGTCCGCACCCATAGCTCAGCTGGACAGAGCAACCGCCTTCTAAGCGGTAGGTCTCAGGTTCGAATCCTGATGGGTGCGCCATTGAAGACTCTGTAGGAGATCCAGCTTACAGGGATTCACTGTTCTGAGTTCCACAGCAATTCCGCCGCAATCCATCGCATGTCCACGCGGTGATCCGCACTAGGGCGGGGTGCCCACCTCTCGTGTTCCGCCGGACGAACGCCGCTTCCTGGGCCCGAGCAACGCCGGTCAACGAGAGCACGTCCGGGCAATCGCGGAGCCCTCCCGACTTCGAGGATGGCGGCAGGAGCCAGCCATGTACCGCCACGGACGCGAAGAGATCGAAGCCGCCACCAGGGTCCTCTCCAGCGGCCAGTGGTTCCGCTATGGTGACCCTGCGGCAGGTCACCTCGGCGAGGCAGCCAAGTTCGAGGCGGAACTCGCGATCGCCACCGGCAGCCCGCACGTCGGCATGGTCTCCAGCGGCACTGCGGCGCTGCTGTGCTGCTACGCCGGGCTCGGCCTTGGACCCGGTGACGAGGTCATCATCCCCGGCTACACCTGGATCGCCTCGGCGCTCGCGCCGCTGCATATGGGCGTGATCCCGGTGATCGTCGACATCGACGAGTCGCTGACCATCGACCCGGCGGCCGTCGAGCGCGCCATCACGCCGCGCACGCGCGCGATCAACCCGGTGCATATGAACGGCCTCGCCTGCGACCTCGACGCGCTGCGCGAGATCGCCGCGCGCCACCGCCTGCTGCTCATCGAGGATGCCTGCCAGGCCGACGGCGGCCGCTGGAACGGGAGCGAGCGTCTGGGAGCGATCGGCGACATGGGGGCGTACAGCTTCAACCAGTTCAAGATGATCTCGTGCGGCGACAGCGGCGCGTACCTGGCGAAGGACCGCGAGGCCTACGAGCGTGCGCTGATCTTCCACGATGGCGGGTGCATCTTCAGGCCCCATGGCAAGGACCTGACCGTGAATCCCTTCTGCGGCATCAACCTGCGCGGCAACGAGATCCTGGCGGCGATCCTGCGCGCCCAGCTGGCGCGGCTCGACGGCATCCTCGACGACCTGCACCACGCGCGCGCGCGCGTGCTGGCACGCCTGCGCGCTGACGGCATCGAGGTGATGCCGCTGCGCGGCGGCGACGCCACCGGCACCGCCTCGTACCTCGGCCTGTCATTCGCGGACGCCAGCGACGCGGTCGCGTTCTGCGCCTCGCTCGGTCGCGCGAACAGCGATCGTCCGACAGCCCCTCGTCCAACCGCCTACCGTCCGATCGACAGCGGCCGCCACGTCTACCGCAACTGGGATCCGCTGATGTCGCGCCAGGGCGCGTACAGCGCAGCTGCGGATCCTTTCCTGCACCCAGCCAATGCCGGTTCAAGCCAGAAGTACGGCCCGGACATGCTGCCTCGCACGCTCAGTATCCTCGCGCGCACCGCGCTGGTGGCGCTGAACCCGGATTGGACCGACGCCGAAGCCGACGCGGTGGCGGATGCGATCAGCGCGGCCGCGCGCCAACCGGCCCAGGCGAGCTGAGGCGCCATGACGACCTTCCACTGGCCCGATGGGCGCCGCTGCGCGCTGAGCATCAGCTTCGACGACGCGAAGCCGTCGCAGATGACGCATGGACTGCCGATCCTTAACGCGCACGGCGTGAAGGCGACGTTCTTCGTGCTGATGCCCGAGGTACGGCGTGCGGAGGCGCTGTGGCGCAGCGCGCTCGCGAGAGGGCATGAACTCGGCAACCATACCCGCCTGCACCCGTGTAGCGGAAACTTCGGCTTCGCGCGGGCGAACCCGCTCGAGGACTACACCCTCGAACGCATGGAGGACGAACTCGTCGCCATGAACACCGAGATCGCCGCCTTCAGCGGCCGGATTCCCGCCAGCTTCGCGTACTGCTGCGGGCAGAAGTTCGTGGGCAGGGGCGAAGCGACGCGCAGCTACGTGCCGGTGGTGGCGCGCCACTTCCAGGTCGGACGGGGATTCCGCGACGAGTACGCGAACGATCCCACATTCGTCGATCTCGCCCAGGTCGGCGGCACCGATGCCGATGGCGCGAGCTTCGAGCAGATGCGCGCGTGGCTCGACGCGGCGATCGCGCAGGGGCAATGGCTGGTGCTGGTCGGCCACGATGTGGGCGATTCGGGGTCCCAGATGGTGCGCACCGCCGAGCTGGATCGTCTCCTTGAGTACGTGGCGACACGTCCAGAGGTGTGGACGGATACCATGGGCGCGGTCGGGGCCCACGTGGCATCTATGCGCGCCGAAGCCTCGGGCAGACTCGCGGGATCCGTCGGCTAGAGGCTGGAGGCTGGCGCACGCCAGTCTCGATGGTCGTCACCGCTCAGCGGACGCGACGCGGGGCGCGCGTCCAGCGTACGCCATGGCGACCGCACCAGCGCGACAGCGCCGACGGCGACGAGAAGCCGAGCGCCTGCGCCGCCTCGGCGAGCGTTTTCCCTGCCTTCTGCAGCTGTTGGATACGCTCGAGACGGCAGCGGTCGATCCAGTCGCCCAGTCCCATGCCGGTTTCGCGCTTGAACAGGCGCACCAGGTGGAAGCGGCTGTAGCCGGACAGCAGCGCGAGAGCGTCGAGCGAGGCTCCGGCACCGGCGGTGTCGCTGACGTGCCGCCGCACCGCCGCGATGGCGCGCGACTGGTGCGTGCCGCTCTCGCCCGCGTCGTGGCGCCAACCGGCGTCGATGACGCGCGCGACGATCGCCTGCACCACCGACAGCAGATCGAGCCGCGCGAGCTCGGGATGTTCGCGCGCTTCCACGCGGCAGCGGTCGAGCGCGGCGGCGGCGTCGAATCCGAGCTCGGCCGTGCCCAGCCCGATCATCGGCATGAGCGCCTCGAGCCGCCCCTGCGTCGACGTGAGCTGGTTCACCGCGACCCATCCGCTCGCGATCATCAGCCACAAGTGACGGATGCCCTCGACCGTCGGCGGATAGCCGTCGTCGTGGGCCTCGCCGGCATCGAAGTACATGACCGTTCCGGGCGCGCAGCGGAAGATCCCCGGCACGTGCCCGTAAAGGGCCTCGCCATCGAGCGCGATCAGGATCTCGCGGTGGGCGTGGGCGTGGGTGTGGCGCAGGCGCCAATGACGGTGCGCACGATCGTCGACCGGCGAGGTCTCGGGAGCGAACAGCGTCGAGGCGAGCCGCCAACGGCGTGGGTCCTGCAGCAGCGCTAGCGTCGAGGCATCGAACAGGCGATGGTCCACGCAGGCCATCGTGCCGGTCGGGCGCGCCCTGCCATGCTGATTGTGCGCGCTGCGGCGCCCTCTCCGGCAGGGGACATCCGTTACCAGTCGGTCAGACGAACCAGTCACCGTGGCCCGGCGCGCCAGCGTGCGGTGGGTGCACTTGAAGCGGCGGCGGAAAAGGCGCAGAAGTCGCTGAGATTCGGCAAGCCGCGCTGCCCTGCCACATCTGGCAAGATGCGTGCGACAGAATCGCAACCGGTCAGCGTCGACGCCAAGCAACCAGCAACCCGCCAACGGCCACAGCCAGGCCACCGCCGAAGCCGCAGGCACCACTGCCTCCGCTGCCCGCGCCACCGCTTCCCGAACCAGAAGAGGTGCCGGCGCTCGAGGAGCCACTGCCGGTGCCGGTGGCACCGGTGCTGGTTCCGGTTCCGCCACCAGAGGCGCTGGAGGCTGTGCCGCCGGTACCGGTACCGGTACCGCTGCTGCTCACACCGGTGGTGCCGGCGCTCGTGCCGCCACTGCCGGTTCCCGCGGGCCCGCCACCGACGACGGCCTCGTACGCACCGATATCGTTCGCGGCCCCCTGGGGGCGTGCCACCGTGCCGGTGGCGTCGTCGCCGATAGTGAATGGCAGCGCCTGCCTGGCGGCGTCGATGGCCGGGCTCGCGGCGGAGAGCGAGAGATCGCCGGCGGCAGGGTTCACGAAGCGTGGATCGCCGATCACGCGCGAGGTGTCGGCGGTGAAGCCCGGCAGCCCGCGACCAGCGTCCCAGTAGAGGTTGTTCCGGAACGACCATCCGCCCGACGATCCGGACTGGTCGGAGAACCAGGTGGTCCCGGCGATGGTGGCAGGGCCGATCGAGAGCAGGTTGTCGTAGACCCGGATCACGCGTGGCGCCGCGCCCAGGCCCTCGTTGCGGAAGTAGCCGTTGCCACTGCCAGAGAAGGACACCATCGCCTGGTGGATGGTGTTGTGGGCGAAGGTCGCGTCCATCTGCGTGGCGGTGGAATTCATGCGGATCGGCGGCAGGCGCGTGCCGGTGATCACGTTGTTCCAGGCGCGGCATTCCACGCGGCCGGCGTAGGCGCCGTTGTCGGCGATGTTCAACCCATACTTCGCCGCGTTCTCGAGCCGGTTGTGGTGCACGCGCAGCCCGACGAAGCCCGGCCAGACGGAACCGCCTGGCAGCGTCGCGGTACCGCTGCCGCCGAGGGCGTCGTTGAACTGCACCAGGCTGCCGCCGGGGATGTCGTGGATGTGGCACCATGCCACCTCCCAGTTCTGCGCACCGGTATCGGCGTAGATGCCGTGGTTCTCGAGAGCCGCGGGATCGCAACCGATGTCGTGGATGTCATCGCCCAGCACGGAGACGCCATCACCGCAGCCCGATACTCCGCCCGCCCTGGCGTTGCCCGGCGCCGTGAGCGTCGATGGCCAAGGCCCGAGCTCGTCGTTGACGATGCGCCAATGTCCCGCGGTGTACTGCACGTTGATCGGCGCGGCGTCGCTGGTCGCGGCGGCATTCACATCGATGCGCAGGTTCGACACCGAGACGTACTCGCCGGTGGTGGCGGCGAAGGCCGAGCCCGGGCCCTGGATGCCGCCCTTGGCGCCCGCGGGTGTGGTGTAGTGCACATCCTCGACGGCAGTGCCGCCGATCGGCCCGGGATAGGCGGTGATGTGGATCCAGCCCGTGCCGATCGCGCCGCTCGGAGCTGAGCCCTGCTGCGCCGGATCGCGGAAGCGCAGCCAGGCGGTGTCGAATCCGAGGTCGCTCCAGGATCCGCCGCGGACCACCAGGTGATCGCCAGCGCGCAGCGTCGCATAGGCGCCGCCTCGCGCCGCGGTCTGCAGGTGACGCCAGGGTCTGCTGATATCGCCCGCGACCGCGGTCGCGTCGTCGCCCGCGAGCGACACGAAGAGCACGCGTCCGGGATTGGGGGTGAAGGTGAGGTCGCCATTGCTCGATACGCCACTGACGGTGACCGTGATCGGCAGCGCGACGCCAGGCATCGGCGCGCCCAAGGCCCCGACCTGCACCGTGAGCTGCTGCGTGCCGAGCGTGGCGCCCACCTTCGACAGGCCCAGGAAACGGTAGTTCGCCACCTCGACGCCGCCGATGCGCACCCGGGTCGTGGTACCCATGCCCGACGCCGAGCCGAAGTTCCGTCCGAAGATCGACAGGTACGCCCCGTGCCCTCCCTCGCCGCCGCTGGTCGGCCCTGACACGGCATCGGTATAGAGCACCACCGGAGCCGATGCGGCATGCGCCGTTGCGAAGACGAGCGGCAGCATCAGCACGAGCAGCGCGAGGCGCGAGGCGGCAGGGAGATCGGGCATGGGGCACCTCGTCTGGTGGAGCGACCCCTCCACGTGACGCATGCCAGGCGATTAGGCGCGGAAATCTGGCGGTCCGCTGGCCACTGTCCGCTTCTGGCCACCATCATCCGTCATCCGTGAGTCATGAGTCATGAGCCGTGAGCCCTGAGCACTCATCAGTAACCACCAGCGACCTCACTTCTGCTCCACCGCCACCGTGTCCACCGTCCCCGGTGCGGTGAACGCCACCACCTCGTCGAGCCACAGGCGCGGCCCGGTGGGCGCGATCCGCGCGTCGGGCACGGCGCCGAGGAAGACGAGCTGCGCAATCGCCACACCGGGGCCCAGTGGGGCGGCGCCATCCTCGAGATTGACGAAGGCGCCATCGAGCCGGACCACGGCCTCGCGCCAGCCACCGCTCTCGGCGGCCACGAAGCCGTGGTAATCGGCGCCATCCGCGCCCTTGAGCATGAACTTGATCAGGTCGCCTGGACCGAACCCTTCGGCGAAGTAGCGCAGCGCGAGATAGGCCTGCTCACCAGAGACCACGCCCACCAATCCCGGCGGAGAGCGGATCTCGCCCATGAAGCGCGTGCCGGGCTGGGGCCGGATCGAACCGATGGCGAGCGGACCATCCGCGGCCTCGGAGCGGACTCCCGCGCGAGTTCCGGCGCTGGTTCCGGCTGGAGCTCCGAGCTCCCCCTCCCAGCCGAGGCGCGCGGCCGATGAATCCATGCGCAGCAGCACCCGCGCACCGTCCGGGAGATGGTCGGCGAGATGGACCAGACGCTCGACGGTCAGCACCGCCGAGGCATCCGCGGTGGCGGTGGCCGCGCATCCGGCATCGACCAGCACCGAGGACTGGTCGGCAGCACGCGTCAGCCGCACGCGACCCTCGGTGACTTCGAGCCGGGTGGATGCCTGAGCGGCCACCAGGCGCAGGCGCGTGCCGACCACCTGGGCCGCGCCGTGCACGGTCGTCACCACCAACGGCGTGCCGGGATCCTGATGAGCTACGTGGGCGGACAGCGTCCCCCGCGCAAGCGCGACGCGGTGCGAGCCGTCCGCGGGCAGATCGAGTTCGGTAGTGGCGTCGAGCGCCAGATCGCTGCCATCGGCGAGCGCCACGGTCGCATGCGACGCCGCGTCGACGACGATACGATCGCCGGCACGCAGCGCATCGCCAGCACGGAGCGCCACCTCGCCTCCCCCGCGCCGCACGCTGGCGGAGCCGACCAGATCGGCGACCCGGGCGATCGCAGGTGAGCCCCGGCCCTGGGCGACCAGCAGCCAGGCCACGCCGATCACCAGCGCGGCGGCGGCGAGCCATGCTGAAGAGGTCGAAGCGACCGAAGCGAAGACCCGGCGGCGCCGACGGGCTCGCGGCGCGGGCACGCTGCGAGGGAGATCCGTCTCGCGCAGCAGGGTCGCGAGCGCCGCCTCGCGCCTGCAGAAGCGCGCGAAACGCGGCGCTGCTTCGGGATCGTCGCGCAGGCTCCGCTCGAGCGCGAGCAGGCCGGGCTCGTCGATCTCGTCGTTGAGGTAGGCGAAGATGCGGTCGTCGAGCTCGCCACTCATGGGCTGACGCCCTGCTGTTTGCGCGCACGCTCGACGCAGTCCTCGAGAGCCAGGCGGGCGCGCTTGAGCACGGCATAGGTGCCCTGCACCGAGCGGCCGATGCGAGCGGCGATGCTCGGCACGTCGAGCCCGAGCCGGTAGCGGCCGATGATCGCCTCGCGCGCATCGCCGGCGAGCTCGGCGACGCAGCGCGCCATCGACGCGGCCACGCGCGGATCCGCTGCCTCGGCCGGCAGTGCGGATTCTATCCGCGCCAGCGCGTCCGGTGCGAGCGCGCGGGTGCGCGTCTCGCGGCGCAGCACCTCCTTGGCCTTGCGGCGGATGACCTCCTTCAGCCAATACATGAAGGCCTCGCCCTCGGGCGCCTTCCGCCACTGCTCGGTCAGCACCACCGCCACCTCTTGGTACACGTCCTCGATCACCCCGACATCGCGGGTGATGGCGAAGGCGTACGCCTCGATCATCGCCCGGTTTGCGACCGCCGACGCCAGCACCTGGTCGCGGCGCTGCTGGTCGATGTCGTTCACGGGATCAGCCATGCGTGGATACCTGGGCTCCTAGTGATGACTCCTAGTGACGATAGGCGGCGGATTAGGCGGACCAATGAGCGAAGGGGACCCATCCCGGGACGCTGCAGGGCATGGAATCAGGACGCCGTCCGCAGTGTGGGCTGGGTTCCTAGCGGCATGCCGAGGTCGGCGCTCTCACCGAGCCCGCTCGACATAGGCATCGAAACTGCGATCCATCGCTTTCGTCTGGCTGCTGAGATAGGGGAAATGCAGGCGCCAGATGCATAGCTGCCGGTGGGCGACATCGGGGCTCACATCCGCTCGCAGAAGCACCAACGCCGAAGCCAGGCCCGTACGGTCGGCGCCCGCCTCGCAGTGGATGAGCAGGGGCTTCGGCGCGGCGGCGATCACGCTCAGCAACTCATCGCATCGCTCCGGCGAGAGCTCGTGCAGTGCCGAGATCGCGAAGTCCTCGTGCTGTACGCCCGCATGGGCGCATGCCTCGATCTCCTGATCATACCAGACGCGACCGGCATTCTTCCCACGCAGGTTGAGCACGCAGCGGATGTGGTTGGCGGACATCGCGCGGGCGAGCGCACGGGCATCCATCTGGTCCGACCGGTAGACGAGGCCGGACACCACGCAGGCGAAATTGTCCGAGCGCAGGAGGTGGAGATAAAACCCGAGGGCCGCGAGTCCCGCCAAACCGGTCACCAGCGCGACGATCCTGACCAGAGCCCACAGACGGGATCCCGAGCCGGCGCTGCGCCCGCGCGCGAGGCCCCCCGCCTCATTTGTGATCTGAGTGATGGCTTCAGGGTTCATGGCTGGCGCGGAGCGCTCGGATCGCTGTGAGACCAGGACATCGAGGGATGGCATACTCAGGGGTTCGCGGGCGTCAGGCAGCGTAACGGACGAAGTCAGACGGGAAAGATGAGATGGAACAACTCGCCGCGACTCGCGATGCCGAGTTTCCGGTAGAGCGCGAAGAGCGCGCTCTTGACCGACTGCTCGGTAATGCCCAGCAGCGCCGCGATCTCGGCGTTGGGCATGCCCTTGAGCACGAAGAAGATCATCTTGCGCTCGCGATCGTTGATGGGCAAGGAGGTGAGCTGGCGCTGGAAGATCTGTTCGACCGTTCCCGACTCCGCACCGCGTGCCAGCATGCGGGCGATGACCAGCTCGAGCTTGGTGACCGAGAACGGTTTCTCGAGCAGGTAGTGGGCTCCGAGATTGAGCGCGGCCAACGTCCGATCCTTGTCGGCGAAGCTCGTGATCACGATGCGGAAGGCAGGATGGCCGCGCTCGCTCAAGGCGTTGAGGAAGCCGATGCCATCGAGCTTCGGCATCACCAGATCGGTGACCACGACCTGGATGTCTGGCGACAGTTCGGCCAAGGCGGCGGCTCCATTGTCGCACGAGACCACCTGGTGCCCAAGCCTGCCCAAGCCGAGCGCCAGCATGCGCCGCGCATCGGCTTCGTCCTCGACCAGCATGATCTTGGCCACGTCAGCGGGCTCCGGGCATCAATGGGCTACCTGCATCGGTGGCTCGCAGAAGATGCAGTGTGGTCGTGACAACGCCGTCGCTCGACTGGAACTCGACCTGGCCGCCGAAGAGCGCCAGCAGATGCCTGGCGATCGAAATTCCGACGCCTAGACCCCCGGGCTTGTGTCCCGCCGAGTCGACATCCTCCGAGGCCGCCTCAGGAGGCAGCGAACCGGGGTTGGCGATCGTCATGATGAGCTGCTGGCCTTCGCGGCGATAGGCGATCTCCACCCGGCCGCCATCGGCAGCTTCGATCGCGTTGCGGATCAGGTTGTTGAAGACGATGCGCAGGCCCTCCGTGCGCCCGATCACGGAGCTGCCTTCGCTCGGCGCGGCGTGGACCACGTCCATCGGCTGTCCGTGCCGCGCGCGGATCTCCTCGATCACCTCGGTGACCAGCGGAACCAGATCGATCGGGCCATACCCATCGCCGTCGATCTTGCGCTGCGGCTTGGCCAACTCGTAGATCAGCAGGGTCGCCTGATCCAGCCGTTCGATGTTGGCGTTGATGCGGTCGACGAGTTCCTGCGCCTCCGGCGCCAGATCGTGCCGCAATTCGTCGGTCAGCAGATGGATGTTGTGCAGCGGGTTGCGGACCTCGTGCGCCATGCTGGCGGCGATCCTGCCGAGAAAACGGAAGCGCGCTTCGCGTTCATGGGTGAGGCCTTCCTGGTAACGCCGTTCGGAGAGGCGCACCTGCTCCGAGATGAGCAGCGCCAGCACGCCCAGGCCCGGCCCCATCACCAGCACTTCCACGCCATTGAGCAGAGATCGCGCGCCGGAGCTCTGCAGCGCCTCGCACCAGTCATCGTAGACGTAGAGCCCCATGCCGCAGGCGAAGGCGAGCCCGCCGATGATCCACGAGCGCAGGTGGATGGACGAGTTCCCGGACATGAGCCGACAGCCTATGGTTGGCCGTGGGGCGGAAAACGAACTTAAGTTGTCTGCCGGTCGGATCCGGGAGGTGCCCAGCTCTCTGCCGTACGCCATCGCCTGACGATGATCTGCGGGCGTCAGAAGTCTCCCGAGGCGACAGCCTTCTGCATGTGGATGTCCAGCGCGTGCACAGCCACAAGCCGCTTCAATCGCTGGTTCTCCTCCTCGATCGCCTTCAGCCGCTTTGCCTCACTCACCTCCGTGCCACCGTACTTCGACTTCCAGCCGTAGTACGTGGCTTCGCTGATGCCGTGGCGTCGGCTCAGGTCAGCTGGCTTTGCGCCGGCCTCGCCCTCTTTGAGGATGCCAACGATCCGTTCCTGGGTGAATCGTGACCGCTTCATGCGGAGCCTCCTTCGGCGCTATCGCCCGGTAAACTCCAGCTATCCATGGGCTACTTTTCGAGACACAGGTCACGACAACTAAAGTTGTGGCCCGAGTGGTCTAGCTTCGGGTAGGATTCAGAGACTGCCTGGAACTTCCTGCGGCTAGTCCACCATGCTCATGGCTCGCGCGTCACTTCCCCCCAATTGCTTCCCATTGAGGAGGCCTCCTGCCGCGTGCGGAATGCCGCACGTTCCGACCGCGGCGGGAGGTCGCCTCTTGGCCACAAGCCGTCATCATTCCGTCATCATCCACTCTGCACGATGCATGAACGCTGGTGGGCGACAGTGTGGCACATCCCGCATCGCACCCGCCCCGCCCCGCCACCCGCGCGCGCGGGAGGGGTATTCCTTCCGAACCCTGAATCGAGGTCCCATGCATCTGCTCCGTTCGCTACTCCCCCCCGCCCTCGGCGTGATGACCATGACCGCGGCCTCGGCCGCGCAGACCGATCAGGCTTCAGAGCGCGCAGGCAAGGATGGATTCCATGTCCTCACCACGTACGCGCTCGGCGGCGACGGCGGGTGGGACCTGCTCACCGTGGATTCGGCGGCTCGCCGGTTCTACATCGCGCGTTCGACCCGCGTCATGGTGATGGACGCCGACAGTGGCAAGCTCATCGGCGAGATTCCCGGCAGTGGAGTCCACGGAGTCGCCGTGGCGACGGACGTGAACCGTGGGTTCATCACCAATGGCAAGGATGACACCGTCACCATCTTCGATCTGAAGACGCTCGCGGTGCTGGGCACGGCGAAGACCGGCAAGAAGCCGGATGCGATCATCTACGATCCAGCCAGCAAGCATGTCTTCGTCTGCAACAACGGCGGCACCGACCTCACCGTCCTGGCGCCGGCCGACGGCAAGGTCGAGGCCACCATCGAGGTCGGCGGCGCTCCAGAACTCGTGGCGGTGGACGGCAAGGGACGCCTCTACACCAATCTCGAGGACAAGAACGAGCTCGGCGTCGTCGACACCATGGCTCTCAAGGCCGTCGCGCACTGGCCGCTGGCTCCTGGCGAAGGACCGAGCGGCGTCGCGGTCGATGCCGAACACCACCGCGTCGTCAGCGTCTGCCACGACTCGAAGACCATGGAGGTGCTCGACACCGAATCCGGCAAGGTGGTCGCCACGGTACCCATCGGCGCGGGCGCGGATGGCGCCGCCTTCGATCCCTCGACTGGCGACTTCTTCTCGCCCAACGCCGATGGGACCCTGACCGTCGTGCACGAGGATTCGCCAGACGCGTTCACGGTCGCCCAGACCGCCACCACCAAGGCGGGGGCCCGCCAGATCGCGCTGGATGACAAGACCCATCACCTCTATCTGGTGACCGCCGAACCGAAGCCCGCCGTTGCGGGAGAGGCCCCGAAGAAAGGCCGCCGCGAATACCTGCCGAACTCGTTCGTGGTCCTGGTCGTCGGGAAGGACCCGGAGATCGGCAGATAGGCGCGACCGTCAGGCCGCCAGCCCGCCGTTACGCGCTGCCGCTGCCGCGGAAGCGGCAGCGGCAGCGGCGTGGCAACCTCGTCAACGCACCCTGAAGAGCGCCAGCAGTGACGGCAGGACGATGACCGACAGCGGCATCTGCAGGATCAGCCCCGAGATGATCGCGATCGCGAGAGGCCGCTGCATGGCCGAGCCTTCGCCGTACCCGATGGCGAGCGGCAGCAGCGCGAACACCGCCGCGACGATGGTCATCGCGATCGGACGCATGCGCACCAGGCCCGCGTCGATCAGCCTGCGATTGCGATCCTCGGCGGCGGCCCCCTCGCCGATGGCGGATGGGCGCTCAACCGAGAACTGTGAATAGAAGATGATCGCCACCTCGGTGACGATGCCCACGATCATGGTCATGCCCATCAGCGCGGTGATGTTGAGCTCGGTATGCGTGCAGGCCAGGCCGATGAATACGCCGGCGACCGACAGCAGCGTGGTGATCATCACCGCGATGGCTCCGCGGAAGCTCTCGTACAGGTACACCAGCAGGATGAAGACCAGGACCACCGCCGCTGCCAGCACCTTGGTGAGATCGACGAAGGCGGTCTGCTGCTGCTGATAGAGGCCGGCAAGCCGGTACGAGACCCCCTGCTGCAGCACGCCCTTCTCGGCGAGCGCCTTCTTCAGATCATCGATCGTAGAACCCAAATCGCGTCCACTGATGCGCGCGGTGACGGCCACGACGCGTCTGAGGTCCTGATGCATGATCTGTGGCTGCCCGGTGACCGGGTGCAGCGTCGCGATCCGGGACACGGGAAACACGTGGCCATCGGGCGCGCGCAGGGACATGCGCGCGAGCGTGTCGATGTGCGCGCGTGATGAGCGCGGCGTCCAGACGCGCACGTCGAGCATCGCGGGTCCATCCTGCACCTGGGTGGCGATGGTCCCGGACAGCAGCCCCTGCACCTGCTTCGCGGCGCTGTCGGCGTCGATGCCTTCCAGAGCCGCCCGATCGTGGTCGATCTCGATCTCGATCGCGTCCCCGGCGATGACCACGCCGTTGTTGATGTCCACGACCCCCTTCACGCCCTCGATGCGCTTGGCGACGTCGATGGCGGACTGCAGCAGGACGGCGCCGTTGTCGGCCGTGAGGACGATCTCGATGGGGTGCGGATTGGCGATCAGGTCTCCGATCAGGTCCTCCATCAGCTGCAGCAGTTCGATGTCCAGCCCGACGACACGGCCCTGGACCTTCCCGCGGATGTCGTCCATGACCTCCTCGCACGAGCGGCGAGGCTGGGGTTTGAGGCGCACGAAGAGGTCGCCTTCGTTGGCCTCGGTGATGCCTCCGCCCAGCTGCAGTCCGGTGCGGCGGGTATAGGTCGACACCTCGGGGGTGGCGCGCAGGATGACTTCGATCTGGTTCAGCATGCGCTCGGTCTCGCCCAGCGCGGTGCCGGGCGCGGCGCGATAATCGAGGATGAATCCGCCTTCGTCCATCGACGGCATGAAGCCGGTGCCGACCTTGTCGTACGAGACCCAGCCGATGGCGAGCAATGGCGCGATGATCAGCGCCACCAGCCATGGATGGCGCAGCAAGGATCCCATCCCGCGAGCGTAGCCGCGTCCGAGCCAGCCGACTGTGTGATCAGTCTCGCGCTTCGGTGCCGTGATCACCAGGGTCATGACCAGCGGCACCGCGAAGAGCGCCACGATGAAGCTCACCACCAGGCTGAAGGCCATGGTCAACGACAGCGCCTTGAAGAAGGCACCGGTAACCCCCGACAGGAATGCGAGCGGGATGAAGATCACCACCGTCGCCGCCGACGACCCCGCCAGCGGGGCAGCGAAGCCCACGGCCTCGGACATCAGGCTCGCGCCGTCGCGCGCCCGCGTGAGGCGCGTCCTGGCCACGAGATGCTCGACCATGACGATCGCATCGTCGATGATCAGGCCGACGGCGGCAGCCATGCCGCCGAGGGTCATGATGTTGAAGCTCATGCCCATCATGTAGAGGCCGAGCACCGTCGTCCCCAGCACCGTCGGCACGGCGATGAGCGCGACCACGGTCACGCGCAGATTGCGCAGGAACAGCAGGATGACGATCGCGGCCAGGACGGTGCCGATGATCACCGCATCGCGGACGCTGCCAGCCGAGGCGACGATGAGCTCGGACTGATCGTACCAGGTCGCCACGGTGACGTCCGCGGGCAGCTTCTTGCGCAGGTCGTCCAGCATCGTCTCGATGCCACGGGCGATCGCGACGGTGTTGCCGCCTGGCTGTTGATACACCTGCAGGGCCACGGCGTCGTGCCCGTCGGCCGTCAGCCGAGTCCAGTGCGGCTCCTCGCCCCGGATCACCCTCGCGACGTCCGCGATCCGGACCACGCCATCGGAGCCGGCGCGGACCGCCACCGACGCGATCGCGTCGAGATCGGCCTCAGGAGCATTGGCGATGACGAGGTAGAGCTTGCCGTTGTCCTCGATGCGGCCCACCGCGGATTGGATGTTGGCCTTCGCCAGGGCGTCGCCGACCTGATCGAAGCCCAGGCCGTGCGCCGCCAGACGTTCGGGATCGACGATCACCTCGATCTCGCCGATCGCGCCGCCCCAGACATCGACCTTCGCCACGCCATGGATGGTGGCGAGCTGCGGCCTGACGTCGTACTGCACCAGATGGCGCAGGTCGGCGAGCGATCGGGCATCCGAGATGAAGCTGTACGCGAGGCACGGGAACACCGTCGGATCCATCCGTCGCACGGTGAATGCCGTGCCGGCGGGGAGATGGGCCATGGCCTGGTTCACGGTGGACTCGGTGCGCAGGAGCGCCGTGTCCATGTCCTCGTTCCAACCGAAGGTCAGCGAGATCTCGGCCTCGCCGCGACTGGTCACCGAGCGCACGGTGTCGATGCCCGGCAGGATGCGCACCGCTTCCTCGATCGGCTTGGTGATCTCGACCGCCATGCGCTCGGCGGGGCGGTCACCGCTCTCGATGTCGACCACCACGCGCGGGAAGTGCACGTTGGGGAACAGCGCCACCGGGATCGACCAGATCGAGGCGAAACCAGCAGCCGCTGCCAGCACGATGACCAGCAGGATCGACCGCCGATGGCCGAGTATCCACGTGGCCACGGCCTGGGAGGCACTCATGGAGCGCCACTGATCTGGACCGGCATGCCGTCCGCGAGCTGGTAATTACCGAGCACGACCACCTGGTCGGCCGCGCCGAGACCTTCGGCCTCGATCGCCGCGTCAGCCTCCGTGTTCGCGAGTACCGTCGCCGCATGCGCCACCGCCTTGCCATCGACGACGGTGAAGACCCGCACGCCGTCATCGGTGGAGACCAGGGCCTGCCGTGGCACCACCCAGCTCTCGGGCACGGTGACCTGCAGCTCGCCGCGGACGAGACCGCCGAACGGGATGCGCGCTTTCGGGAGCGCAACCACGGCGTCGGCCAGGCGGGTGTCCGGATCGAGCACCGCCGGGATGTAGCGGATCACGGTCTCGAACGTCACCTCCGGCCTGCGCACGTCGATCACCTTGATGGTGGCGCCCACCGACAGCCGAGCCATGTCCGACGGCTCGAACCCGAGCCGCGCCTCGTCGTCGTCGCCTTCTGATATCTCGATGATCTCAGTACCCGCCGGCACCACCTGCCCCGGTTGCGCGGCGATCTTGACGACCGTGCCGGCGGACACCGCGCGGATCACCAGCGTGTCTCCGTCGATGCGCTGGGCCCAGGCCTTCGCCTTGATGTCGGCGAGCGCGAGGGCGGCCTTGGCCTGCTGCAGATCCTGCGCCGTGGCCAGATGCAGCTCGACGCGCCGTTGCGCCTGCGCGAGCTCGACGCGCGCCTCGGCCTGGGTCGACAACGCCTCGGCCCGCGCGGATTGGGCGTCCTGCGAGATGGCCACTTCGGCGAGCTCGGTCCCCGCGGCGAGATCGCTTCCGCCGGCGACGGCCACACCCACGGCGGTCGAGATGCGGACTACGCGGCATTCGAAGGGCAGCGTCACGGTCCGCAGGCTCCTCGGGGCGGGCGCCACCGTTCCATAGCCGATCACGACGCGGTGCATCGATTCCCGCCTGATCGCAACCACGCCGACGCGGGACACGGCCTCGATCCTCGCCTCGTCCGCGCCGTCCTCGGTCGTTGACTGGCCGTTGGCCGAGGCGCCCGGCGTTTCCTTGGTTTCGTTTGTTTCCTTGCTTCCCTTGGCGTCTTTCGCCTCCGCGGGATCATCGTGCCGAGCCGCCACGCCACGGCGCGCATCGGACGTCACCCAGCCGACCAGGAATCCGAGACTGAAGACGGCTGCAATCAGGGCCAGGCGCAATGGTGTCACGGCGTAACCTTCGTGGGATCGGTGGACTCGGGACTGGGCGCGGGGTTGGGCGCGGGATCGC
Source organism: Planctomycetota bacterium (assembly GCA_038231435.1). Classification (GTDB taxonomy): domain Bacteria; phylum Planctomycetota; class UBA11346; order UBA11346; family UBA11346; genus JACCZE01. The sequence continues at coordinate 22,792 of JBBRLJ010000013.1, read as the reverse complement.
TCGCGGGGTTGGTCGCGGAGACAGCAACAGGCAGATAGCGTCCAGCCGCGAGCTCGATGGCGATGCGCACCTCGGCCAGGCGCTCGCGCAGCTGGATCGCCTCCAACCGCTTCAGGGTCAGCGCGGTCACCGCCTGCTGCAGGCTCAGGACATCGAGCAGGCTGTCGCCGACCGCGCTGCGGAACTCGGCCTCGCGCTTGCGGTACGAGTCGAGCGTGCGATCGGTCTCGCGGATGCGCTCGGCCACGGCCGCGGCCTCGGAGAGCGCCTCGGCGAGATCGTGACGCGCCTCGTACACGCGCTGCACGTACTCGTCAAACAGGCGCTGACGGGTGGCGGTCTCGCTTGCGATGGCTCCCTGGTTGCGATCGAAGATCGGCAGGTCGATGGTGATGCCGATGCCAGACGCCTGCACATTGCCGGTGTCGCGCGCATGGGTCAGGCCAATGGAGACCTTGGGGAACTGGCCGAGGATCGCCGTCCTCAGCGCTTCCTGCTGGCCGTCGTAGCCCATGCGCAGGGCAACGAGGTCGATGCGCGAGAGCTCGAGATCCCGCTCGAGTCCCTCGTCGGGCGACGGCTCGGACGGCCACGGCACGTCGGCCGTCTGGATCTCGGCCCGGGCGGGCAGACCGAGCGTGCGCGTCAGCGCCAAGCGTTGGCGCTCGACTTCCTCGCGCAGATCCAGCGCCAGCACGCGTGCATCCTGGCTCGAGGCATCCGCGGCGGCGAGGTCGGCCGAGGTCTTCAGATTGGCGGACACCGCCTCGGTCATCAGATCGCGCTGGTGCGCTTGGAAACGGTCCGCCTCCTCGGCGATGGCGAGCCGGAGGATGGCGCTCCGGAGACGGAAGAAGATCTGCTTGGTGCCCTGGGCGAGCTGCCATTCCTGCCATGCCACCGACAGATCGATCGAATCCGCCTGATCGATCGCGGCGCGACGGCGCGAAGCGCGGGTGATCAGCGCCGTGGCTTCCCAGTTGAGGCCGAGACCGAATCCCGAGGTGGTCCCGCCGACATCACCGGCAGTCGGGATCTCGGCCGAGGCGCTGAGCTGGGGATTCGGCAGGATGCCCGCCTGGAGCACCTGCGCGCTCGCGACGCCGCGCTGGTCGCGGATGGCTCGCAGGCTGGGATTGAGGATCACCGCGAGCACCGCTGCCTGATCCGGATCCAGCGGACGCGACAGCTCGACAGGCGTGGGCTTGAGCAAGGGATGACGCAGCTCAGCGGTTGCGATGCGCACGCTGGCCTGGTCCGGGATGGCGAGCTGCTCGGAGGCCGTCGACGATGTGATGGGCTTGTCGTGATACCGCGTGCAGCCATCTGCCAGCATCACCAGAGCCAGCACCGGCATCAGCACGAGCGAGCATCTGTCCAGGCGACGGTCACGGACGAGAATCATGTACTCACGCTTTCAGAGGATGATCCGAGTGCGGCACAGCCTCCGATGCGGGCACCCCTCCTTCAAGCGCCCTTTGGCACTGGCGAATGCCACCGGTGGAGGATGGCCCGGCGATGCCCGGGCTTTCGAGCGCACGAGGAATCGGCACAGGCGACTCGTGGTGACTACCTTCTACTCGTAGCGAATGAGAGGAGGATGAGAATGGCAGGTGAATCCCGTCGACCCGGGCTGCAAGCGGCACGCACGTAGACCGCTGTTTCTCGAGCGGCACGAACAAGGGATGACCGGTGTGCATCATGGGGACTTCGCCCTTGGCGCCACGCAACTTTGGTTAGGTCCCCTCTGCAACGCCGAGATCGATCCGTCTCTTCATCGTCCTTGGATGATGCGAAGAAACCACGCTCATCCCGTCTGATATGCTGGAGCGTAGGTGGTGATGCGTTCCCTGATCGCGTTCTCGTTGGCCTTGTCGCACTTCACCCACTGGGTCATCACCAGGCCGGTGCCGCCGCAGGCGAGCAGCGATTTGCGGAAGGCCATGGTCTTCGCGAGCGACTCGTGGCCAGGGGCCGCCCACTGCTCGAAGCCGCGGGCGATGGTCTTCTTCATGATCCTGGTGGGGATGTTGCGGTAGTCCCACAGCAGCCGCACGATGTCCTTCGGATTCGAGGCCTCTGAGGCCAGGCATTTCTCGATGTAGATCTCGCCGGTGGCGTAAGTCAGGGCGAGGTCGCTCCAGCAGATGGTGCGCAGCTTGCGCTGTTTCAACCGCGCCCGCAGGGTGGCGATGGCCGCGACGTATTGCGAGTACGAGCGCTCGTGGTCCTCGTCCATGCCGATGTGGAAGAAGCGCTGTGGCCGGCACGCTACGATGATCTCGTCCATGCAATCGAAGCCGTACCGCCAATAGGGTTCGTCGTCGAACTTCGCGTGCCAGACCTCGCCCTCCTCGCGGATCCAGAAGTCGTGGCAGTTGATCTCGCTCTTGGAGAAATTCAGCTTGGGCACCACCTCGAGGCCGCGCTCGTGGGCGTGATTGGCCAGCTCCACGAGCGCCGACATGGGCCGCGAGTAGCGGCGGCGCAGCTCGGGATGCGAGCGGTAGGCGACGCCATCCGAGACGCCGATCATCAGCATGTTGTAGCCAGCATCGGCGAGCAGATCGATGACGCGGTGGGCGACGTCGAGATCGAATGGCTTCTCGGTCTTCTTCTTCAGCACCCAGCTCGGATCGTAATGGGTCAGGTGCAGGAGGTAGCCGCCCCAGCGCAGAACGGGCTTGGGATTCTTCATCGACTTCTCCTCGTGCATCTCTGACCGATGGTGGACCGAGCGTGACAGGTCTTCTGGGAAACGGGCTACCAGGTGATGGAATATTCGCGCGTACGCGTCCAGCCCAAGCCCTCATACAGCCTGCGCGCCTTGGGCGCCGCATGCAGCGACATGCCGTGGTAGCCGCGCGTGCGGCACCATGCGATCGACGCCGCCACGATGCGCCTGGCGATGCCCTTGCCGCGCCAGGCCGGATCGGTGTACATCGACATCAGGTAGGGAAGGTACGGGCCGAGACGCGCGGGCGCCGGCTGGCGCTCGCGCAGCCACACCGCGCCGCTGGCAACCGGCTGTCCGCCGGGAGCGACCGCGATGAAGGCGGCGAAACGCCTCGCCTTCACCAGGTCCCTGACCCAGCGTGCGTAGACCTCGCCCGCTTCATCGCGCTCGGCTTCGCTGCCGACACCCATCCCCACGAACATGCCCCGGCGATGGCGCACCAGCGTAGGCAGATCGCGCAGGGTCGCGCGGCGGAGGACGATGCGGCGGGTCGGCATGGCACTAATCTCATCTATAGCCGAGGAGTCGGCCCGAGGAAAGCGGTAGGGCGATAGGGCGATAGGCGGATGCACGGTCGGTGATCCTACCCTGAAACACCGCCATCACCCGGTGGCGCTCTGGGCAGGCACGGCCGAGACGGCCCCATTCGCGAATGCGACCGTCGCGGGATCCCGGCTCGGCCTCGCTAGGACTTCCCGCCGAACGAGACCTTGAAGCAGAACTTCAGATCCGCCGCCACCGTCTCGGCGTTGTCACGCACCATCCGTTCGCCGTCGCGCAGCCCGTGCATCAGCAACGGCTTGATCAGGCGCGGGTCGCAGCGGTCGAAGCGGCGGCAGGCATACATGATGCCGAGCACCACGTTCGCGCGCACCACCGGATCGGGGTGGTCGTGGTAGGCGCGGAAGACGTCGAACACCTGGCGGTAGTTCGGGCAGTTCATGCCATAGGCCAACCCGATGGTGCGCAGGTCGCCGCTCTCCGGCCGGTAACTCGCCTGCGGACGGTAGGTCTTCATCCGTCATGCCCCATCGGTGCGATAGGTGAACTCGTCTGATTCACACCGGAGCGCAAGCGACGGGGCGCCGAGTCGCGGTCGCGACAGAGTACGTGGGGTAAGCCCAAAGGGCCGAGGGGCAGAGCCTCTGCCCTAACCGGAGCGCACCGCGACCGGGCGCCGAGGGGCGGTGGGCGGATACGATCGGCGAAGCCGATCCGCCCACGGTATCGGAGGCTCCGCCGACGACACCGAGCCCCGACAAAGCCCGTGGGGTAGGCCCGCAGGGCCGTAGGGGCGGAGCCCCTGAAAGAAAGCATCATGGCTCCTCGTGGATGCCGGTGTCGGCCACGATGAAGCGGTGCATCTGGTCGTGCACATCGAAGGCGTTCTGGTCGACCGCCGAGTACGAGGATACTGCGTACTTCTTGTCGCCGTGGGCGACCAGCTTCTCGAAGAGCGTGTATTTCGCGCGCCAGGGCTTGGCGAAATCGAACGTGGTCGAGCCCGCGGCCATGATCGCTGGCAGGCAGGTGGCGGCGCAATCGAGGCATTCGGGGGTGGTGAAGACACGGTGCAGGGGCCGGTAGCCGAGGCCGTCCTTCAGCTCGCGCTCCTGATTGAAGCCGCCGGCGTTGCAGCCGGTCATCACCGCCATGTCGAGCGGGCGACGCTCGCGGGTGCCGCCCAGGGTCTCGTAGAATTCACGGTTGCGGCGCAGGTGCTCGGCGAGATCGCCGCCGATCGCGCCAGTCTGCTTGAGCACGCCGTCGTTGAAATTGCCGCCATCGCTGTGGCCATGAATGATGACGGTACCATCGACGCCGGCGGCCAGACGTTCGGCCGCCGGCCAGCGCGCGAGGATCGGCTCCATGACTCCGCGCAGGCTGGCGTCGCAGACCACGATCAGGATCGGAGAACTGTCGGGTGAGATCACGTACGCACGCGTCTCGTCGCCCATGTCCTTCGGATGCGCTACCTCGCGGATCTCGGCGGGCTTGGCAGGCGGCTTCGCCAATGCGGCCGTGGCCGCGGCTGGATGCGCGGCGTCGGCTGGCTTGCGCTCGGCGGGGCCTGGCTTCAAGGAGGGCCGCTTGTCGCCGGCGGCGCGCGGCTTCGACGAGAGCGTCGCGTCGTCATCGCCTTGGCGTTCGCGTTCGCTCGCATCGGCTTTACCGCGCTTGGTGTCAAGTTCGGCGATGCGCGCGCGGATGGTTTGGGCGTCAGAGCCGGCGGCGGGATTCTCGCCATGCTGCCGCCACAGCTCGAGCGCTGCGGCCTCGCGATCAGCGGTAGCGGCGGGATCCGCCGTCGCTGCGGACTGGGCACTCGGCTGGGCATCCGCCCGGTGAACCGCCTGGTGATCTGCTTGGGGATCGGAGGCGACCGTTGCCTCGCTCGCGGCTCTCGCGGCTGATGCGGCTGATGCGTAGAGCGTGCGCAATTCGGCGAGCTCGATGCCGGGCGCGGTCTCGTGGCCATGCTCGTGCAGCCAGTCGATGAGCGCCAAGCGCTCGCCGAGACCGAACGGATCCGGCACCGACGACAGCTGCTCCTCGGCCCCGCTGGCGAGAGAGGCCGAGGGAACGACGCCGAACACGCACGCGGCCATGAGCAGGAGCGGGACCAGCGACTGCATCGGCAACGACAGCGGCGAAGGCATCGACAAAGGCATCGACAAAGACAGCAGCGAAGGCAGGAGCGATGGCGTGTGAGCGAGGCGGAACATGCTTCCCGAGGATACCCCACGCAGCCCGGTGAAGCCAGCGGCGAGGAGCTGGTTCGCCGAGGATCCAGCGTATGCGGCATCCCCCTTCACCCACCAGCCCCGCCCCCTACCGTCGTACCCAGCCATGCCGATCATCGTCCAGATCCTGCGCGTCGCCTCGGTGCTGCTGGTCGCGATCGGCGGGCTGTGGACGATCGTGTACCTGGTCTTCTGGCTGCGAAATTTCACCAAGCCCGGCTTCGGCACGCCCGATTTCCCAGGGTTGATGCTCTTCGGCCACGAATTCAGCCCGACCGGTTACTGGATGCCCGTGGCGCTCTTGACCCTCGGCGGCATCGGCGTCGCGTTGCTGTTTGGGACTCCTCGCCGCGGCCAGACCTCGGCCGAGTCTCCCGCTCCATGACCCGTTGACCGTCCGTTGATCGCGCCGCGCATCCTCGACACCGCACGGAGACGACCATGTCCGGCCCCAGCACGCCTGCATCGCCGAAACCGCCGGCGTCTCCCTCGTCGGCGCCAGCGCGGGATCCCTCGTCCTCGGTGTTGACCTCCGACGGCTATGTGGGCGTGCTCGCGCGGGGCCTGCATCGCCGCTTCGCGTGCGCCGCCACCACGCCGGCGGAGGTCACGGCGTGGCAGCGCGCGTTCCGCCCCGAGCTGATGCGCATGCTGGGCATCGACCGCATTGCCGAACGCGGCGTCCCGGATCAGGCGCCGCGCCTGGTCGGCACCACCACCCTCGCGAGCCACGTGCGCGAGGAATGGCGCATTCCCACCGAGCCCGGCTTCGAGCTGCCGGTCTTCCTGCTCAAGCCGCTGGATCCCCAGGCGGGCCGCCGCCTGCCGGTGGTGCTCACGCCGCACGGCCACGGCAAGGCCGGCAAGGCGACCTATGCCGGCATCGCCACCGACGAGGCCAGCCGGCGCGAGATGATCGATGGCGAGCGCGACATCGCGGTGCAGGCGGTCGAAGCCGGATTCATCGCCATCGCGCCGGACATGCGCGCCTTCGCCTCGCTGCGCATGAAGCGCGAGCTCGACGCGGATGCGTGCTCGTCGTGCCGCACCATGCAGATGCATGCGCTGCTGTTCGGCCGCACCCTGATCGGTGAACGCGTATGGGACATGTCGCGGCTCATCGACTGGGCGGCTACGCGCCCGGATTGCGACGCGACGCGCGTGGTCATCACCGGCAATTCCGGTGGCGGCACGATATCGCTGTTCGCCGCCGCCTGCGACGAACGCATCACCGTGGCCATGCCCAGCTGCTACTTCTGCACCTTCGAGGAATCGATCGGCAGCATCTGGCACTGCGAATGCAACTATGTGCCCGGCCTGCTCGCGCACGCCGAGATGGCCGACGTCGCCGGCCTGATCGCACCGCGGCCGTTCCTGGCCATCGCCGGACGCGACGACGAGCTCTTTCCGGTCGCGGCCGTGCGTCGCTCGTTCGAGAGCCTGAAGGCCATCTATCGCGCCGCCGGAGCCGAGGATCGCTGCGCGCTGTCGATCGGCGACGGCGGCCACCGCTACTACAAGCAGGATGCCTGGCCGTTCGTGCGCCGTTTCATCGGGGAATGACCTACGGATCGAGGAATCGCCGGCGACGGCTCAGCCGCGGCTATCCCTGCCGCTTACCCTGCTGCTTCTCCTGCTGAAAGCGCCCAGCCAGCTGCGAGAGCTCGTCGGTGGCGACGGTGCGCGGCGCTTCCTCGATCTGGTCCTCGTGCGTGATCGCATCGGTGAGGGCGGAATTCGCTCCGGCGTGGCGATCGAGAGCAACCGAGCGGAAGGTCTCGGATGACGCCTCGGAATCCCGCCGTTTCCCGACGAGCTCGCCATCGATGCGGCGTTCGAGACGCTCGATGCGACGGGCGAGACGCGCGAGGACGACGATCGCCGCCACCACGCAGAAGAACGTGGCTGCCTGCAGGAGCAGCGCGCCATCCGCCTGCGTCATGGGGCTGCCGTCTCACGTGCGGCGAGGATGTAGCGCAGCATCGCCGCCTCGTCGGTATCAGGGAGCTTCGCCTTGTGGCTCATGCTCTTCATCACCGATGGCCACTCCTTGGCCGATTCGTGATCGGGAGACGGCATGCTGTGGCAGGCGGTGCACTTGCCGAGCATGGTGTCGCGACCATGCATGAGCTGCGTGGTCGTCGCGTCGGCCCACTGCCCGGTCGCCCAAGTGGTCATGCGGTCTGAGACCTCGGGCAACGCGGCGTGGTCGCGTGGCGGCAGGCAGCCGGCGACGCCGAACGTGAGGGTGATGACGGCGATCGCGCGGTAGAGGATCGCGCGCGCCGGAATGCATCCGTTCGCAGGAAACGGGGAAGGGAACATGGATCCTCCGTGATGGACGTGCTGTCGAATGGCGCGCGTGCGCTGGCTCAGAACTCGGGATTCGCCTTCGGGTCCGGCTGGGCCTGCGGCTGCCCTTGGCGACGGCCACCGCGGCGGTACGGGACCCAGGTCGGCGTGGATCCCCAGCCCTTGCCGGCGTAGAGATCGTCCCACTTCGGTTCCTCGATCTTCGCCGCCGGCTTGGTCGCGTAGACGTTGCCCGACTGATCGATGGCGAAGGCCCGGCGGCCCTGCTTGGCGTCGCTGGGCCAGGCGTAGGCGACCCAGAAGCGCTCGCGCTCCTTGGCACCGTCCTTGGGCCGCGCGGCCGGAAGCGTCGACACCGCGCCCCCCTTGCCGTCGGGCAGGTAGACGACGAAGCGGTAGCCGTTGATGGTCGGCTTCTCGACGTTGTAGGCGGGAGCCAGCAGGTTCAGGGTGACGCTGCCGTCGGCGCCCGCAGGCCCGGCGCCGGAGAGTTCTGGAAAGAAGCCGTATTCGCCGATGCCATCGGCGTTGCCATCGGCGTAGCCGCCGGCCTGGAACTGGACCTCGGCGGGCAGGATGCCGGATTTCAAGGCCGCGGCGGTCGCCGCTTCCTGCGCCCCCACCCGGCTCTCGAGCATGTTCGGGATCGCGATCGCCGGGATCAGTCCCAGCACCAGGCTCGAGCTGAACACCGATTCGATGTCGGCCTCGAAGCCGGTGGCGGTCGCGCGCACCACGCCGTAGCCGGGCTTGGCCAGCGCCGCGAAGCGCGTCAGCCCCTGCTGGATCGCGCGCTTCTGCTCGGGCGTCAAGCCGTTCGCCTGCGCGAGCCCCATGCCCGCGTAGCCGGCCATGGTCTGGATCATCGCCGCGTTGTCGGTGCCGCTGATCATCACCGCCTTGTCATCGGCGTGCGCCAGCACCACCTTGCCGACCGGCGAGGCCGACCAACCGCCATCGACACCGATCCACTGGGTCGCGAGCACGCTGTCGGTGGTGAGCAGCCAGCAATCCTTGTCGAGCACCAGTTGCGGCGTGAATGGCATGTTCGGCACCGGCAGCATGATCGACGCGCCCTCGGCGGGCGGCTGTTCGCCGACGCGCGCGAGCAGTTCGCGCACGCACAGATCGACCACCTCGGAACGCCGCATCACGAGCGACATGCCCATCATCGGCACGCCCGGAGTCATGAAGAAGAGGTGCGTGCCCGTGATGCCGCCGATCAGCTCGGGCAGGCCGGGCAGGCCGAGGGCCTTGAGTGTCTCGTCGATCTTGGCCTGCGCCGAGCGCGCGTCAGCGGGTTTGGGCTGCGAGGCGGCCACCGCGCCCAGCACCAGCTCGCCGTATTCCTTCCACCATGCCGCGCCATCGAGGCCCGTGGCGCTGACCGACACCGCGTTGGCGGGGATGCGCGCGAGCATGGCGCGATCGACGGGGATGAATCCGGAGGTCGGCGCGGGAATCACGTAGGTGTCGCGCATGCCATCGGCGGTGATGCGCATCTCGCTGGTGATCACGCCCACGTGAGCGCGCAGCCAGGCGAGGAACGTACCGGCGAAACCGTCGGCCTGCTCGTCGGTGAGCACCGCGCCGATAGCGCTCGCCATCTTCGGCACGTCCAGGCGCGAGGTCATGTCCGACTTGCCGGTCTCGACCGCCCAAGTCGGCAGCTCGGCCTGGTTGAACACCAGCCGCAGCTGGTGTCCATAGCGCGCGAGCAGCGCGTGCGTGTCCTCGTGCGCCAGCGCCTCATCGGCTCCGGCCACGGTTGCAGGAGTCCACTGCGCCTTGCGCGCGAGCTCCATCATCTGGGCAGCCTGGCCGCCGAGATCGGCTTCGACCGCAACCTGGGGGAGGTGATCCCCCTCCTTGCCGAGCCCGAGCCAGCGGAACGAGATGCCTTTCGCCGCGGCCAGCGCGGTGAAGGGATCGATGCCGGTCTGCTCGCCGAGCGTGTCCACGCCCTGCTGCAGCAGCCCATGCAGCGGGGCGAGCGCCGGGTCGGCCCACAGCTTGCCGTAGATGCTCGCGTTCCAATGTGCGATCAGCGCGGCGCCGTCGGAGATCGACACCTGGCCGAGGGCGGCGCCGGTGCCAGTGCCGGAAGCCTCGCGCGCCGGAGCCGTCTCCGCCATGGCGGCGCAGGTGGCGCCGCACCAGATCAGCAGCGTCGGGATCAGCGCCGAGGCCCTCCTGGACGAGGCCGTCGACGATGACTGAGAAGAACGTGTCGAGGCGAGGCTGGAAATGCGCATGGAGTTTCCTGGAAAGTGATGTGCCGAGATGCCTGGAAGAGGATGGCGGGAATGGCGCGCAGCGTAAAGCGCGGAAAACAAAATACACAGCACGATGCCGTCAGCGGAGCGGATCCATGGGGATGGTTCATTCGATGCATGGCCCTGTCGGAGCGGTGCCTATATGGACTCACTGGTGCTGACACGGAGCGAAGCCCGGCCAGTTGCACCTGTCACTTGCGCGCACCGCCGCATTCTCTCATTCCAGGAGCCCCGCGATGTTCACCTTCGGAACCCTCGTCTCTCGCGCGCCCTGTCTCCCGAGCATGGTGGCGCTCGCGCTCCTGGCCGGCGCGCCGTTCGCGCAAGCCAACGCCGCGACCGAGGACGGCTGGTTCCCCTTCAAGCCCGCAAACGACAACGGAGCGAGCGTCATCGGCATGGCCGACTGGCTCGACAAGCCCGCGGGCCGCCACGGCATGACGAAGATCGACGGCGACCACCTGTCGTTCGCCGACAACACCGCCGCGGTCTTCTGGGGCGTGAACAACTGCAACCAGGGCTGCGCGCCGAAGAAGGACGAGGCTGACCGCCGCGCCGCGTTCTACGCCAAGTACGGCGTCAACGCGGTGCGCCAGCACAAGTTCATGCAGACCATCTGCGAACCCGACGATGCGACCACGATCACTGCCGCCAACTGGGAACTTTTCGACTACAACTTCGCCGCGTTGAAGAAGGTCGGCATCTATTCCGGCTGGTCGCCGATCTACTACCTGCAGATCAAGCCGGGCAACAAGGCGGCGCTGGTTGCGGGCGAAGAGCTCTCGTCCAAGGTCGGCGGCAACACCATGGGGCTGGTGAATTTCGCGCCCGACCTTCAGCAGCTGCACATCGATCTCTTGGTCAAGCTGCTCAAGCACAAGAATCCGCTCACCGGCCTGACCTACGCCGAGGATCCAGCGCTCGCCTACCTCGAGATCCAGAACGAAGACGACATCTTCTGGTGGTCGACCGACAAGCAGGTGCTCGCTTGCCCGACCTACAAGAAGATGTTCTGCAAGCAATTCTGCGACTGGCTGCGGATCAAGTACAAGGACCAGGCGGGGCTCTTGGCGGCGTGGGGCCCGCGCGCGCTCAACGCCTTCAAGGACCATCTCGACAACGAATCGCTCGACCAGGACGCGATCTTTCCGAACTGCAATCCGTGGTTCGTCGGACCCGACGGCATGAAGATGGCCAAGGAGCAGGGCACCGAGCAGCGGCTCTTCGACGCGTTCCGCTTCCTGGCCGATTGCCAGACGAAATACTACGCCAAGGTCACCGCCGCCGTCCGTGCCGCCGGCTACAAGGGCCCGCTCATCGGCTCGCCCTGGCAAGCCGCCGAGGGCCTGTCGCACTACTACAACATCTATTGCGACCAGCAGGTCGGCATCCTCGACCGTCACAACTACTTCGGCGGCGGCACCCCGAACGGCTGGCAATTCGCCCCGACCAAGTTCGACAACAGCAGCATGCTCAGCCATCCGGGCAGCGGGCTGCTCTCCAGCGGACTGCAGCTGGTCACCGGGCATCCCTTCTCGCTCTCCGAATGGGACACCCAGCTCCCCAACGACTGGCTCGCCGAAGGCGCGCCGATCATCGCCGCATACGGCATGGGGCTGCAGGGCTGGAGCATGTCGTACCAGTTCGCGTCCGACGGCAGCGGCTTCAGCGACGCCGTCGACCACCGCCAGCCATGGGGCGGATCGACGCTGTGGAATACCGATGTCCCGACCAAGATCGGCATCTATCCGGCGCTCGCGCGCATGATCTACAGCGGCGACATCAAGCGCGGACCAGTGATCTCGCAGCGCAAGCTCAGCCTCGCCGAGCTCGAGCAGGGCAAGGTCGGCTTCGCCGAGACCGTCAAGCAGCAGGGCGACGTCAAATCCATCAGCGGAGCAGTCCCGCCCGAGGCCATCGCCGCCGGTCGCGTCGAGATCACCTGCACGGACAAGCCCTCCGACACCAAGGAAGACAAGAAGGCAGACAAGAAAGACGACATCAAGCCACTGGACATGGCGGCCTACACCTCGGGCACCATCATCACCTCGGCCACCAAGCAGCTCGCCTGGGACACCGCCGGGCAAGGCTGCTTCACCATCGATGCCCCCGGCACCAAGGCGGTGGTCGGCTTCGCACCGAAGCGCGCGTTCACGCTCGGACAAGCGACCATCACCATCGACAACCCCTTCGCGGTGGTCTTCATCACCAGCCTCGAGCGCGGCAAGGACATCGCGACGGCGAAATCCCTGCTCGTCACCGCGGTTGCGCGCGCGCGCAACACCGGCATGCGCTTCAATGCCGCGGGCGACACCATCGAGGACATCGGCAAGGCCCCGATGCTGCTCGAGGGCGTGCAGGCGACGATCACCATCAAGCGCGCTGGCGGAGCCGGCGCCAAGACCGTCAAGGATGGCGACCAGAAGAAGGCGGCCACCGCGCCAGCCGCGACGGCGCCCACGGTCACCGTGCTCGACCACGACGGCCGCCGTACCGATGCCACCATCCCGATGATCGACGGCAAGTTCGTCATCGATGGCACGCATGACCACGCCATCTATTACGAGATCACCTATCCTTAGACTGAGGAGAGCCTGATCCCAGCCTCAGCTCGAGCCGTGGCCCGACCTCGGCTCGGGTGGGTCAGGCATCTGGTGATACGTATTAATGAGCTTCCGATAGTGGTGGCGCAGGTCACACCCCGGGTCTGCCCTCGTTCGTTACTGCGGCACGGCCGGTCTCGCGCCGCTATCGTCCCATCATCATCACCCCCGTAGCCTCATAGCCGTCCACGTCCGCAGGAGCCCACATGCCGCACGCCAGCCCCTCTCGTCTCGCCCTGGTTCCCGCCTGGCTCGCGCTCGGCGTGATGGGGTTGGTCACGTCGGGGCCGACGATCATCTCCGCCGAGGCGCCCTTGGCGGTGCTCGAACCGGCCAAGGCCACCCCGGCCGTGGCGCGCACGCACGAGCGCCAACGCTGGAGCTGGAACCAGTCCGCCGCCGACGTGACCCCGAGCGGCGATCTCGCCTGGAAGCCCGCGCCCTTCGCGTTCGAGGCTGGCAAGACCATCCGCTACATCGACTACGACAAGGGCAGCGACGACGGCGCCGGAACCAAGGAGGCGCCGTGGAAGCACCATCCGTGGGACGCCGCCGCCGGCGGGCAGGCCAAGGCCTCGAAGGGCGGCGTCACCTACGTGTTCAAGCGCGGCGTGACCTATCGCGGCGAGCTGCACGCCAGCGAGTCGGGCGCCGAGGGCGATCCCATCCGCCTCACCAGCGATCCGAAATGGGGCGAAGGGGAAGCGGTGATCGCCGGCTCCGAGGCGGTGACCGGTTGGAAGAAGGGCGCCGACAATCCCGACATCCCCGACGCGGGCTCGGTGTGGTACGCCGATGTCGCATTCGCGCCGCGCTGCGTGTGGTCGGTCAGCGGCAAGACCGCGAAGGATCGTGTCATCGAGCGCGTCGAGCTGGCGCGCACGCCCAATTGGAAGGTCAGCGATCCCGAGGACATCATGAGCGAATGGTGGCAGTGGGAGCAGCCCGAATGGTGGACCAACAAGAACCACATCGATTTCGAGGGCCACCGCGCGCATCTCGGCGTCGACGCGAAGCACCTCGACAAGCCGGCGAGCTACTACGTGGGCGCCACCGTGCGCACCGAGTACGCCATCGTCATGGGCACACCCTTCCCGACCCGCGTCGAGGGCTATGACGCCAACCGCAAGGGTCTCATCTTCCAGGGTATCTGGTATGGCGACAGCGAGCAGCTGACCACCAACTGCCACTACTACCTCGAGGACAAGCCGCAGTACCTCGATGCGGCCGGAGAGTTCTGGTTCGATAGGAAAGGCGAAGGCGGACGCCTCTACCTGCGCCTGCCCGGCGACCGCGATCCCAATCAGGCGACCGTCGAGGTCGGTCGCCGCACCGGCATCATCGAGAGCGAGGGCCTGAGCCACGTCGCCATCACCGGGCTGTCGTTCCGCTTCACCAACACCTGGTGGGACCTCACCCTGGCAGGCTGGGGCCACAAGGACGTCGACAACGCCTGCGTGCGTGTGCTCGGCCCCGCTGACGATCTGCGCATCGCCAACTGCTTGTTCGATCACGCCGCGCGCGCGGTGAGGATCGAGAGCGAGAAGGACGGCCTCGACCGCATCGTCATCAGTGACAACGACATCAGCGAGCTCGACCACGGCGCGCTGCTGATCAAGAGCTGCTCGAAGGGCGACGTGAAGGTGCTGCGCAACCGCCTGCACGTGATCGGCCTGCGCAGCTACCGCCAGGATCACAGCCACGCCGTGCAGGTGCTGTTCCCCGCGACCATGGAGGTCGCCGGCAACATGCTCGACCGCATCACCGGTTCGGGACTGTTCCTCTACGGGGGCAAGTCGACCGGCGACACCAAGGACGTGGCCTTGTCGCGCCAGCTCGTGCACGGCAACCGCGCGGTGGACACGCTGCTCGCCGCCAACGATTGGGGCGGCATCGAGACTTGGCAGGGCGGGCCATTCTACGTCTACGACAACATCTCAGGGAACCCCAACGGCCACTGGTGGGGCTATGCTCCGGACAAGCCGGGCAGCGGTCGCCTGGGCTTCGCATACTACCACGACGGCGGCTTCAAGAACTACGACTTCAACAACGTCGCCTGGGGGCGCTCGAGCGATGCCAAGAGCAGGCTCTGCAACCAGGCCGCGTTCTACGAGGCGGTGTGGACGGTCGAGAACACCATGTTCAACAACACCGTCTCGCAATTCTACGTCGGCACGCAGTGGTCGCCGGGCGGCGGCCGGCACCTGTTCCTCGGCAATCTCTTCCTCGATGTCTCGGGCATGATCTTCCAGCACGGCAAACTGAAGGAGGACAAGGATGTCGAGGTGCCGGGACAGTACCCGCATCAGAGCATGGCCTATTCGCGCAACGTCATCGGCGGCAAGCTCCCCGAGAAGCTCGGCGTATTCGAGACCAATGGCAACGGCTACGCCGATCTCGCGACCATGAAGACGGCGATGGCCGAGCACCATCCGCTAGCGGGTGACATCGGCGAGACCTCCAGCAAGCCGCTGGTGAAGGATGTCGACAAGCACGACTTCCATCCCGTCGCCGGCTCGGCCGCGATCGACCACGGCGTCAAGGTGTTCGTGCCCTGGGGCCTGTCGCGCGTGGTCGGCGAGTGGCAGTTCCGCCGCGACAACGCCGATCCCAGCGTGCTGATCGACAACCACTGGAACATGGCGCCCTATTACGTCGCGCGCGAGAACTACCACGCGATGCCCCGGTACGATCTCAAAGCCGAGCACGTCAAGGCCGAAGACTTCGTCGCCGGCGCACTCGAGGACTGGACGGCCAGCGCCCTGACCTTCAACGGCACCGACCAGTACGCCCACGTCTCGACCGAGGTCCTCGACCATCCGGTCACCTACGAGTCGGGCGGTGACAAGGACAAGAAGAAGGTGACCGCGACCGGCAAGGAGCTGATCAATCCCGACATCGACACCGGCAACCTGCTGATCGAGGCGTACTTCCAGACCAAGGCCGGCCAGGGATCGTGCGTGCTGGTGGCGAAGATGGCGGAAGCGGGCTACCAATTGGCCATCAACAAGGCCGGCGGCATCACCTTCAGCCTGAAGTCGGCAGGCCAGCTGGCAGAGCTCGCCAGCGGCGCGATCATCAACGACGGCAAGTGGCACCATGTCATCGCCGAGATCGATCGCGCCACGGGCGCGGGCTCCATCTACGTGGACGGGAAATCCTCGGCCACCGGCAAGCTCGCCCTGCCCGACGGCGCCAGCCTGTCCAACGCCGCCGAACTGCTGGTGGGCAAGAACGCCGACGGGCATTTCTTCGCCGGCGCCATCGACTTCCTGCGCATCGCGCGCGGTACCTTGGCGGACGCCAAGACCTCGATCGATGAGCTCTACGACTGGGAACTCGACGGCCCCTTCCTGCGCGATTTCGCCGGCCACGACACCGCCGGGAAATCGCGCGACGCCGGTGCCTTCGAGAGCGACGGGAAGTAGGGGTCGCGGAGCCGAGGGCCTGCCCTGAGCTGAGCGCTGGTTCGCAGGGAAGGTCCGTCGTCGGACAGCGTGCGGGCAGGATGCAGTCCTGCCGACGGCAGGCTGATGTCGACGCCGGACGACGGACGCCCTCCTATCCTTCCGCCTCGCGCGCCTCTCCTGTTTGACCCGTGGCTCCAGTGCCGTTCCTCGACCCTCTCTTCGGTCGAAGCGCGAGATGCTGGACAGCCACGCCGGCGGCGATCAGCATCACGCAGCCGATCACCACCAGCGCCATCGGCCAGGATGCGGCCAGCGACTCGCCCAGCGAGCCACCATGCGGTCGCGTACCCGCCTGGATCGGCGCTTCCGCGCCGGAGGCAGCTGCCGCCGCCATGGTGGCGCTGACGAGCGAAAGCACGGTGGGAATGAGCATCACGGCGGAGGTGAACGGATCACCCTGCCACCGGTTCATCGACCCTCGTCCAGCCCCCTCCAATGGCCCGCCAGGACGGGTGAGCCGGCGGGAGGAGTCAGTCCTCGTCGGGCGCGCACGCATCCCGGATCGTCAATCCAGCGTCGGCGAAGCTGCCCTCGCTGCTGTCCTGCAGCACCACCAGGCGATCGAGCTTCTCCACCGAGCCCAAGGCGCACGGGCCGCCGTCGGGGTGGCGTGGATCGCGCAGGTCGTAACGCGCGGCGATCGCCGCGATCGACAGCGGCGCGAAGCCGGCGTCGAGCACGTAGCGACGAGCGATCTCTACAGCGTCGAGCGAGGATTCGGCGATCGCGACCAAGGGGAACGCGAACGCGCGGGCGGTCATGAGCGCGATCTCATCGCCGTCGGATCCATCCCCCGCGTCCGCTCCAGCAGACGTTCCAACAGGCATCGGCTGCAGGGACAGGAATTCGCAGTCGTCGCCGATGGCGCGCAGATCGGGCTCGACGGCGGCGGCAATGAGGTACGGATAGGGCATGGACGGAGCGCCAGCATAACCAGCCGACGGTCCTGGTGGAAGCCGCGGGATCGATTCATATGGAGCAGGAAGGATCCCGATCGCTCGGTGGACGGCATCCGGCCGGGCCGCGGGCGACGTGGACGGATGCGCCATCGGCGGCGCTCCCCGCGGAGGCCGAGACGGCGCGCTTGCGACGTGCCGGCATCAGCCGGCAGGCCGCGCCGGATCCGCGAGCGACTCGGCGTCGTAGATCACGATCTTCGTCCAATGCCCTTTGTGCGTGTCCACGAACACGCGGTGGTCGGGATCGACCTGGTAGCGGTCGTGATCGGCCATCGATGCGAACAGCACGGTCAAGGCGAAGGTGTACGAGCGATCGATCACCGGCCGGTCGGTCGAGCTCGGCACCCCGACATGACCCGACGCCACCGACGGCAGGGTCGTGAGCTTCAGCAGCCAACGCCGGAAGTCCGCTGTCACCGGAGCAGGCAGGGCGGGATCGAGCCAGAAGAAGACGGAGTGGACGAGCATGGTGGGTTCCTTGGCTTGGGGACGATCTCGCCCCTATCGGTCCTGACGGTAGCGCCGCCACAATACCGGCAACGCCAAGGTCGTCGCTATGATGCCCAGCGCTGGCACTACGAGGAATGCCAGGTTGCCAGGGCTGCTCCAGCTGCCTGGCAGGAGGAGCAGGTGCCAGAGAACGAACACGGCATCGTACCAAGCGAAGCTCTCGGGATACTTCCGCAACTCGATCGCCAGGAAGATGTATTGCATCAGCACGCAAGCGGTGCCGGCGATCAAGAGATACAGACGGATGAAGGAGTGTTCGCGCGATGAATAGACGGCGGCACCGATGCCGAACATACCGAACGAGATGAAGGCGTAGAACGGCACCATCCAGGTCGTCTGTCCATTGACGGGGGCGAGTTCCTCGACCCCTTGATGGAGGATGGCAACCAGTTCGACCAGGATCGGGTATATTGCCGCGAGAGTGCTTCCGTGGTGTGAGGCGATCATGCGGTATGCCGTATCAGGCTCAGCGGTATCGGCATGCGTCCGCTCCGCGGCTCGGGTCTCTGTCCGATCTGGCGGCCGAGCGCGTCCAGATGGACGCCATCATGAGGGATCCCGCGCGCCGCGATCGAGCGACCGCGAGCGGACGGCACGCAGCACGGCCGAACACACGGCGAACACCAGGATGGTGATGAGGATCGCCGCCAACCCGTCGATGACGAACGGCACCGGCTGGAAACGCGTGACGAAGAACGCATAGCCGTCACCGGAAACGGCGCCCTGGTCGACCCCGTACGGCAGCGGCCACCCGCGATAGAGATCACCGCGCGTATCGAACATCGGCCCCCTGCCCGGCACCCACCACAACGCCAGGCACGTGAACACCGAAATGGGCCACATCAGCAGGAAGAATGTCCGGTTCATGGCTGCCCTGCTTCACGTGGGAGGCGGCCCGTACCGAATCCAGAGCCGAGTGGAGAATTCATCACCGGTGATCGTTGTCGCTGTCGTTGTCGTCGCGATCCCGGCTATCGCGCTTCGCGGGATCTGCGCCGACCCGTTCGGTAAGGAACGCGTAGAGCAGATCGCGATCTGAGATGCAGCGGGCCGCTAGGATGACGCGTCGGATGATCCAGATCGATCCAGCCAGGAAAGCCCCCGTGACCACGGCATACCACCATGCGAAGATGGGAATGACGCCGTCGGCGATGACGTAGACCGGATCGGCGTGCTGGATCCGGGCAGCGTCGAGCTTGGACAGCAGCGACACGTGGTTGTTGTCGATCTTGTCGTCTGACCGGCCGATCACGTAGAGTCGACCGGTGTAGTCCCTGGGACCGATGGCGGACTTCTCCTGATTGGACTTCAGGCCGCGTTCGTACGCCATCACCGATCCATGGGTGCCGGCGAGCATGGTGATGGTGAACTGCTTCTTCAGGACGCTCGATTCGAACTCCAGCCGCTCGCTCGCCTCGGCCTCGCCGGTGACGGTGACGACCCTCCCATCGTGGATGCCCGGTAGGGTGTCGGCTGTCGCGGAGATCGGCGTATTGTTCAGGCCCAATTCGATCTCTCTGATTCCCGCCCACACCCCGACGACGCAGATCGCCGTGACCCAGATGCCATGGATCGACCAGATCCAGCCGAGCACGATCCGCAGCACGTCGACCGAGCCCAGCAGTCGCAGGGCCACCGGATCGATCTCGATGCGTGGCGCGCGCTTGCTTGCCGCGCGGGATCGTGCTCGGGTCATGATCGGCACGGTATCCCCTCAGGCGTCATGGCGCCACGGCATGGCGGCCTGGTGATACCGGGACCGGATCCACATGCTCGCCCGTGGCGCGTGGGCGATCAACCACGCGCCGAGAAAGGCCGAGCCCAGCGCGAGCACGCCCGCGACGAGCAACATCACGGCCTGTTCGCCGGTGCCGACGCCGCACCATCTGCCGTCGCTCCACGGACTGGTGCGCTGACAGCCCGTCCCGTAATCGAGCCAGGTCAGATGGAACAGCGAGGCCTGCGCGAACGACACCACCACGAACAGCGCTCCGCAGAGACGGATCATCACATTGGCGCGCCTGCGCAGCACGCGCGACTAGGCTTTGCGGCGGTAGAGGTACAGGTCGTTCGGGAAGGCGCAGATGATGAGGGAGCCCACGTCGTCGAACGACACATGCCCCCAGTCGCCCGATGAATCGATGACGGTGAATTCCTGGAGGTATTTTCCGGACACGTCCGTGAGCATGACCGACTGCCGGTTGGTTTCCGACGCGTGCTTGAACTGCAGGCGCATGCCACCAGCCTCGAGGATCGACGAGGCGCCGTGCAGGCACAAGGCCCGATGGCGCTGGCTGCCGATGGTCATCGTGCGGGTCGTGGTATCGAGGATCGATTCGTCATCGGCCTTGGATTCGTCGCGTACGACGCCGATCTCGACGCCACTCCCAGTGTTGATGCCAGTGTTGATGGTGACGGTGACCAGGGCGTCATGCCCCAGAACGAAGAACCGGCCCTTCTGAGGGACCGACACTGCGATCGCACGCTCGACGAGGAAAGGCAATGGAACCGGGATGAACATGGTGTGCAGCGGCCTAGCGAGCGGACGTAGGCATCAGGAACGTGGATGGAAGCTGCACCGGGGCAGATCATGACCGCGGTGGGGTTTCAGAAAAGATCAAAGGCGTGAGGGCTCCTCCGGATCCTCGACGAGTTTCAGATAGAGGCATTGGTCCTGATCGTTGAACACCAATTCGCTATCCTTGATGACGCGACCGAGGCGTGATCCGCCACCGGCGATCGCCGCCATCACCGCGGGGTCGCGATCGCGCAGCTTGTCGATGATGGTCAGCGAGGTCGATCTCAGCAGGATGAATCGGCTCGCAAAAGCGAACCCGAACATCTCCAATTCCAGGACCAGCACGTCGGTCCCCTCCACCGACCGCACGCAGGTGTAGTCGGCCGGACCAGCACAGATCGTCACCAGCTTCCTGAGCACGGCTCCCGCACCTTGTCGAAGGAAATATCCAAACAGTGGCCAGGTCAGCGTGATGGAAGCGCAGGAAACAGGCGACATGGACGCGAGCGCCGACAGGCCGCTACCCGTCTGCCCATGCAGTGGAGGCTATGTAGACCGCGTGTTCCCAGGCAATCTCGTGCAGATGCGGATCTTGTTGCCATCCGGGTCGACGACGGTCATGTCGCGCAATCCCGGCAGGGTCTCACTGGGAGCCGCCACCGCGGCGATACCTCGTGTCCGCAGGTCCTCGTACCAGGCATCGACATCTGCGACATAGAGATGGACCAGTCCGCCCACCTCGCAATCACCCGCATGTTCGGTCAGGTACAGCTC
This sequence comes from Planctomycetota bacterium, assembly GCA_038231435.1. GTDB lineage: Bacteria > Planctomycetota > UBA11346 > UBA11346 > UBA11346 > JACCZE01. The sequence continues at coordinate 1,888 of JBBRLJ010000013.1, read as the reverse complement.
CAATCCGTCACGCGTGATCGACATGAATACAGGATACTCCGGACCGAACCGATGCTCCCAGGCGACCTCGAACCCGAGGCCAGCGACGTAGAACGCCCTGCTCCGCGGAAACTGGGTGATGCGAAGCGCCGGGACGACGTTCTGCGTGCGTGGAGTGTCCATGACTGAGCCCCTCGATTCTCAGAACGGAGATGGTCGCTCGTTCCTCGATACTGAGCTGTGTATAACCCATGAAAACCCCCTGCTGCAGAGCCTAGGAGATTTGATCGCCGGTGCGGTGCCTTCGGATGGGCCTAAGCGTTGCACTTACATCTTGAATCCAGGACGCCTAACACCGGAGGTCACCGGCGGCTTTGCCAGTGATCTTCACGAGGCCGCGGCGCAGCGCATAATGCCGAAGGCAGCCCGAGCACGGCCTTGTGAAGATCACTGGCAAAGCCGTCCGGTGCAGTGACAAGTTAGGTGGCAGAGCTAGGCGCATTTGGCCACCCACATGTATTACATTTGTATTCAGGACCACCTTTACCGCCAAGTCTAAACATTCGGTTACCACACTGAGGACATTTTATTTTGCTAAAAGTATTAAAGCCAAGAGATGCCAAGATCAACGTCGCCGTAAATATGACCAATAGTGTTTCGCGATCTTCTGTGAAATAGAGCGACATCCCCGTGGCGGCGCCGCCTATCAGAATTACGACAAGCGAATGGAGTCTGCGATGTTTTTGTAAAGACATCATTTCTGCCGCCTAACACCGGAGGTCACCGGCGGCTTTGCCAGTGATCTTCACGAGGCCGCGGCGCAGGGCATAATGCCGAAGGAAGCCCGAGCACGGCCTTGTGAAGATTACTGGCAAAGACGTCCGGTGCAGTGACAAGTTAGGCGTCACGGGGAGCTTAAATCTTGATCTTTCAATGGATATTCGGCTATCACTTCAATGAGTCCCACAATGTTGTCATTCAACTTTTCTAAGTCATCGGCAGGAATCCACCATTCTGTGTGAGCTTGACCCCCTACCTTCTGAATTGGGTAATGATTAAGAAAGTCAGTAGTTACTGAAAACTTGGTAACGTATCCTGAACCAGATTCCTTTACGTTCCAATCTCGAGCTATCTGGCGGGCATAGTCTTCATTGGTAACAGGATAGAATATTGGCTGTCCAGGAAGACGCGGTGGCCATCTTTTGAATCCCGAGGCCTTAACCAGAGCCAACTCTTTTGGCCCTGTCGGACGATACAATATTATAGTTGAATTTGACATAATATCTGACGCCTAACACCGGAGGTCACCGGCGGCTTTGCCAGTGATCTTCACGAGGCCGCGGCGCAGGGCATAATGCCGAAGGCAGCCCGAGCACGGCCTTGTGAAGATCACTGGCAAAGACGTCCGGTGCAGTGACAAGTTAGGCGTTCAGGGGATTCAGCATATTACCACCAAACAGGGGCACTTACTTTGACCCTGCCGTTTGGCTGCTGTTGATGGGCCAGCCATACATAGACCGAGATGGCCGTAAGTGATAGTGATAAAAGCACCAAAATTCTGACCGCAGATAGGTCTTTTTGTTTAAGTCTTCGGTAAACCGCAATTCCACAAAAACTAATTGAAATATAAATTGGCAAGAAAAATGGAATAATGGGGTACGGCCTAACGAATGAACAGGCGATAACCGGACCAAGAACTAGCACATACACCAATATTAATATCAAAAGCATCGCAGCTGAAGTAGAGTAGCTAAACATTACTATATTCCTGACGCCTAACACCGGAGGTCACCGGCGGCGTGTGCCGTGCTGGTGACCCGGGCGCCGCGCCGGGGCAAATGGCCGAGGGCGCCCCCCCCCCGCCCTGGGGAGAGAACAGGGCCAGACGTCCCGGGGGGGGCGACGGGTT
>JBBRLJ010000012.1:0-117898 GCA_038231435.1 Planctomycetota bacterium | reverse complement strand
GGCCTTTGTCGTCCTTCTTTCTGTCCGCCAGGCGGCCAGAAAGTTTGCGTGATGGGCTGCGCCCATTGTTCACGCAAACCAGGACTCGGCGGCCGGGCGGCTGGGCCGCCCGATTGGACGGGGGCCCCATCGCCCAGCGATGGGGCGGGCGCCGAGGGGCGGTCGGCGGATACAATCGGAGAAGCCGATCCGCCGACGGTTTCGTAGCGAAGCGGAGAAACCGAGCCCCGACAAAGCCCGTGGGGTAGGCCCGCCAGGGCCGTAGGGGCGAAGCCCCTGAAAAAAAAATCTCACCAGAGCAGCAGCAAGGCACACACGGCCGCCACGCGCAGCGCCAGGTCGCGGGCGTCGCGCAGCGAGATGAACAGCAGCGGCCACAGCATCACCATCGCCAGCGACGGCACGCCTACGCTCAGCATCGCTCCGGGCCAGGTCGCGGCCCATGACACCACCACCGCCAGCGCGTGCAGGCTCGCCTCGAGTCCGGCGTAGAGGCCTTCCCAAGGACCGTTCGGAAACAATCCATCGAGGCCCAGGCATGGGAGCCCGAGCCACAGCGCGCCGGTCGCGGGCGGCGATGCGAACAGGGTCGCCAGCGCCGACCACGGATACGCGGTGCAGAAGTGCCAGGCGATGATGGGCGCGGTGGCGAGCGTCGCGCTGATCCCGATCGCGAAGCCGTCGCACGCGCTGCGCCCGCACCACAGCAGCCCGCGCCAGGCTGGCCGGTCGAGCGGCCAGGCCGCGAGCGGCAGCGCACGCTCGCGCAGGCGGGCGAGATCCATGCCCAGGGTGATGATGCCCGCGACCGCCACGATCGAGAGCTGGAAGCCGATGTCGGTGGCATAGAGCGGATCCATCACCAGCAGCACGATCACCGACAGGCTCATCGCCGCGAAGCGATGCGGCTCGCGCGCCATCACGCCCATGGCGATCACGCTCAGTTCCATCGCTAATGCGCGCATGGTCGCCGGCGACGCGGCGGTGAGCCACGTGTAGCCCGCCACCAGCGCCACCAGCGCCAGCTGCCGCGGCCACCAGCCGAGTCCCACCAGGCGCATCAGCCACGACGCCAGCATCACCGCGATCACCAGGTGCATGCCGCTGACCGCGAGCACGTGCATCAGCCCGGATCGACGGAAATCCATGAGCTCGGGCGGGCTGCCCTGGCCGATCAGCAGCGACTCGGCGAGGGCGCGGTGGCCCTGCACGCGATCCAGCGCCCGCCACGCCCAACCCCGGGGGCCGTTCTCGCGGATCACCAGGCGCTCGACGCCCACCGCGTCGATGCTCTCGCCGCGCGAGCCGCGCTGCCATTCTCCGCGCACCCGCACCAGGTCGCCCACCACCAGGCCGGGCAGTGCGTCCTCGACGTCGACTGACAGTCGGCGCGGCAGCGGCGCGTCGGTCGGGAGCAGCATCCGCGACGGCGACAGCGTCGCCCACTGGTGGTAGCCGAGGCGCCCGAGCGTGGTGACCGTTCCCTCGAGCTCCATCAGGCGCGGCGCCGACGCGGCGGGGTCGGCGCCTGGGCCCGCGCCGGCGCGCTCGGCGAGCGCCCCGCCCAGGAGCGCCGCCGCGGCGAGCGCCAACACGCGCGACGCCAGCGGCAGGCGGGCTCGCTCCCAGCGCGGGATCGGCGCCTCGAACCACGCGGCCGCGAGCGCCAGCGGCACGCCACAGCACCACCACCAGGACATCGCCGAGCCGGCGCCGACCGCGAGCGCTGCCGCGCCCGGGGCCATGCAGCCGAGCATCATGCCGAGCGCGAGCCACGGCAGCCACGGGCGTGCGGGCTCGGCGACGACGGCATCGCCCGCGATACCCGGCTCCGTCGGAACTGCCGAACGCGCGCTCAGTCGCACGGTCGGATCCGACGCCTCAGCGGGCGGTGTGGCAGTGGCAGGGTTTGGGGACGACATACGCGGCATCGCCGGTGGCAGGTTTGACGCCGCCGTCCATGAAGGCTCCCAGCCAGGCGGGCTTGAGCTCGACCGTCACGGTTCCCGACTGTTCGACCAGCCAGCGCGCGCTGCGTCCCCAGGTCTGGTAGCCCTCGGCGCGCACGTAGATGAACGAGGTGCGCTCGGGCAGCCGTATCTCGGCCTGGCCGGCATGGTTCGACACCGCGAGCTGGCGCGTGCGACCGGCGGCATCCTGCGCCACCACGCTGGCGCGCCCCACGGCGTAGCCGGTACTGGAATCGACCACGCGCAGGCGCGTACCGCCACATCCAGCCGCGAGCAGCGCTGCGGCGAGGACGAGAAGCGTGCGCATCAGACGCTCAGCTGGCTGGTGCCGCCGAGGCGATCGCGGTATGCGGCGATGGCCGGACGGACCTCCTCGGCGAGGAAGCGATCGACCTGCTGCGGGGCGCGGCCGATGAAGGTCGCCGGATCCATGATGCCGTCGAGCTTGGCATGGATCGGCGCGAAGTACGCGTCCGCGCGCACGCGCGCGATGAGATCGTTGTCGAGGCCTTCCTGCTTCACGCGAGCCGCAGCCTGGTGGCTGAGCACGCGGATGCGCTCGTGGCAGTCCTGGCGGCTGCCGCCGGCGGCGACCATCGCCATGATGATGTTCTCGGTGGCCATGAACGGCAGCTCGTCGCGGATGTGCCGGGCGACCACCTGCGGGTACACCACCAGGCCCTCGCAGACATTCTGCAGGATGGTCAGCACCGCGTCGGCCGAGAGGAACGCCTCGGGGATGAACACCCGCCGCGCTGCGCTGTCGTCCAAGGTGCGCTCCATCCACTGCACCGCGTGGGTCTGGTAGGCGTCGTTCACCAACGTCATCAGGTGGCGCCCGATCGAGCAGGCGCGTTCGGAGCGCATCGGATTGCGCTTGTAGGCCATGGCGCTCGAACCGATCTGGTCCTCCTCGAACGGCTCCTCGACCTCCTTGAGGTGGGCGAGCAGGCGCAGGTCGGTGCCCATCTTGTGCACGGTGGCGCCGAGCGAGGCCAGCGCGGCGACGATGTCAGCGTCGATCTTGCGGCTGTAGGTCTGACCAGTGACGATGAACGCCGAGGGGAAGCCGAACGCACGCGTCACCAGGCGGTCGAGCTCCTCGACTTTCTCGTGATCGCCGCCGAAGAGCGAGAGGAAGCTCGCCTGGGTGCCGGTGGTGCCCTTCACGCCGCGGAAGCGCAGATCGCCACGCGCGCGCTCGAGACGGGTGAGGTCGATGACCAGATCCTGCAGCCACAGGCAGGCGCGCTTGCCGACGGTGGTCAGCTGCGCGGCCTGGAAATGGGTGAAGCCCAGGGTCGGCAGATCCTTGTGCTTGGCTGCGAAACGGGCGAGGCGGTCGATCACGCGCGCCAGCTTGTCGCAGAGCAGGCCCAAGCCGTCGCGCATGACGATCAGATCGGTGTTGTCGGTAACGTAGCAGCTGGTGGCGCCGAGATGGATGATGGGCGCGGCCGATGGGGCGACGTGGCCGAAGGTGTGGACGTGGGCCATCACGTCGTGGCGGCGCTTCTTCTCTTCGCGACGCGCCATGTCGTAGTCGATGTCGACGACGTGCGCCTCCATCTCGGCGAGCTGCGCGTCGGTGATCGGCAGGCCCAGGCGCTGCTCGGCGCGCGCCAGCTCGATCCACAGCTTGCGCCAGGTCTGGAATTTACGGTCGTCGGAAAACAGCGCCGCCATCTCGCGCGAGGCGTAGCGCGTGGCGAGCGGGCTGTCGTAGGAATCGGTGCGTGCGGGCATCGCCGGCGAGGATGGGGGATCGGTGCGCCGGGCAAGGGGAGTCCGCCCCCAGTCCGTATGGAGTAGAGAAGCGGCAATGGTGCCTGCTCCTGAAACCCTCACTTCCTGTTTCTTCCCGGGGGGCAGCGGCGGCGTAAGGCCCCGGTCGCTAGGGGCAGCGCGATGTTGGGGGGATCGCGAAGCGATCTCAGATGCCCTTTGCGGCATCTGCCGTCCGTAGGAAGTAGCCCCCCAACTAAGAGATGGCGTTGCCCCCGTCACCGCGCTGCCACGATCCACGCCATGCCCGAACGCCTGCACGACCCGTTGCCGGTCGCCGCCATGGCCTTCACCGCGACAGCGGACGTGCGCGCCAACGCCAACGCCATTGCCGTAGCGCTCGCGCGTGCGGCCGCGGACGGCGCGCGCGTGCTGCTGACCCCCGAGTGCGCCCTCACCGGATACCCGAGCGCCGCGCGTGATGACACCGTGGACCTCGATTGGCGGCTGGTTGCGGCGCGCGAGGCCGAGCTCCAGGATATCGCCCGCGGCCTTGGCCTGCTGCTGGTGCTCGGCACGATCTCGAACGGAACCCTCGGATCCGGCGGCCGCTGCACCAACGACGCGCTGTGCGGCGGCGCGATCCCTGCCCAGCGCTACGCCAAGCAGTGCCTGACGCCGACCGATGTCGCCCATTTCGCACCCGGCGGCCAGGGCTGCGTGGTCTCTTTCGCCGGCTGGCGCCTGGGCATCGCCATCTGCTATGATCTGCGCTTCCCTGACGTGTGGATGTCCCTCGCCGAGGCCGGGGCCGACGCCCATCTCGCCATCGCGCACATGGCCGGCCCGGATCCCGATCCGGGAACCAAGGGCGCGGTGATCCCCGCGCTGTGCGCGGCGCGCGCGGCCGAGACCGCGACGCCGCTCGTGTTCTGCAACACCGCCGCCGCGGATCGCTACCTCGACAGCGGCGCCTGGGACGCGCGCGGCCTGCGCGTCGCGACGCGCGCCGACGGACTGATGACGACGACCCTGACGCATCGCGATGCCCTCGATCGCTGGTACACCGGCCTGCGCGCCACCGCGCTCGCACGCTGGCGCACGGGCAAGGCCGGATCGCCGCCACATGCCGCCCGGAATTCATCGCCGTAACGCCGATCTCGACCGCGAGCGCCACCATGTCGAATCCCGCCCTGCCCATCATCACGCTCGCGCGCGGCGCGTGGCGCGCCGAGGTCTACGATCCGCGCGCGGATCCGCTGACGCTCGGCGCGCGCTACGTGCACGGTGGCTATGTGCGCGCGTTGTGGCTGAAGGACCGTTGTCTCACCGGCCGGGTCGGCGCTCCGTGGGATCGCTTCGATGGCGAGGGTCTGCCGGAGACCTTCGAGAACTCGCTGGGCTGGGGCGCGACGCCGATGAACGAGGAGTACCTGCGCATCGGCGCCGGCCGCCTGCGCCGCAGCGCCAACAGCCCGCGCGAGGCCGTCGCACACCAGCCGCTGGTCGGCACGCTCGACTGGGAGATCACCGAGCAGGCCGAGGACGCGGTCACCATGCGCGCCAGCGATGACGTCCTGCTCGAGAACGGCAAGCCCTACGGCTACACCCTTTGCCGTCGCGTCGCGCTGCGCGAGGACGGGCTCGATTCCACCACCACCCTGACGCTGCGCATCGAGAGCTGGCTCACGCATCCGGTCACCTGGTTCGCCCATCCGTTCTTCGCCCACGACGGCATCGACGCCACCGCGATCACGTTCCCAGGAGATGGCGCACAGCCGGGGAATCAGGTCGGGCCCACGCTCACTGGTCCGATGGCCCGATCCGAGGACGGACGTTGGCGCATGTCCGGAGTTCCGCAGGGCCGTGCCGTCGCCACCGGCCTGTGGGGCGAGCGCGGCGCGCTGGTCGTGCACCTCGACACGAAAGCCGGCGGAGGACGCATGGCGCTCCAGCTCGACCGGCCGCTCGACCATGCGGTGATGTTCGCCACGGCGCGCGTGTTCTCGGTCGAGCCGAAGCTCGCGCGCGCCTGGGTGCATGGCGAGACCGCGTCGTGGACCCTGTCGTACCGCTGGCTGGGCTGATAGCGCCGCCCGGGGCAAGTCGGAATCGCGTTCCTTTTATGGACCAGGCGCTCCTAGCATCGTGAACGCCTGATGCGTAGCATGACGGAATCGTCCCCCTCCAGGAGATTCCCGTGCTTCCCATGACCGCCCCCGCGACTACCGAGTCCGCCACCCCCGCGCCCATCCCCACGCCCACCAGCGGCACCTTTGCCGGCATCCGCTCGGCCGTGCCGTTCACCCGCGTTCGCGTCGACGACGCGTTCTGGTCGCCGCGCATGCGCGTCAACCGCGAGCAGGCGATCCCGGCAAACCTCGCGCAATGCCGCGAGACCGGCCGCATCGCCGCTTTCAGCATGGTCTGGAAACAGGGCATGCCGAACCAACCTCACGAGTTCTGGGATTCTGACGTCGCCAAGTTCATCGAGGCCGCGAGCTACAGCCTGGCCACCCATCCCGATGCCGCGCTCGAGCGCGAGCTCGACGGGATCATCAGCGCGATCGCGGCCGCGCAGCAGCCCGACGGCTACCTGAATACCTACTTCCAACTGGTCCGACCCGGGAGCCGCTGGAGCAACCTGCGCGACAGCCATGAGCTGTACTGCGCCGGCCACCTGGTCGAGGCGGCGGTCGCCCACCACGCCGCGACCGGCAAGCGCACGCTGCTCGACGTCATGTGCCGCTACGCCGACCACATCGCGCGCACCTTCGGCACCGGCGCAGGACAGCTGCGTGGATACTGCGGGCACCCCGAGATCGAACTCGCGCTGATGCGCCTGTGGCGCGCCACCGGCGAGAGCCGCTACCTGGAGCTCAGCCGATACTTCGTCGATGAGCGTGGCCAGCAGCCGTCGTACTTCGCGGCCGAAGCGCTGCGCCGCAACGAGGATCCGGCCAAGAACTGGGCTCCGCCCTCGTACTATCAGGCCCACCAGCCGGTGCGCGAGCAGAGCCAAGCGACCGGCCACGCGGTGCGGGCGATGTACCTGTACGCAGCGATGGCCGATCAGGCGCTGGCCTGCGCGGACGCGTCGTTGCGCGTCGCGTGCGAGCAGCTGTGGGAGCACGCCACCACTAGGCTGATGTACGTGACCGGCGGCTTCGGCTCGTCGCGGCACAACGAAGGCTTCACCGCCGACTACGACCTGCCGAACGAGAGCGCCTACTGCGAGACCTGCGCCGCCATTGCCTTCGTGTTCTTCAGCTCGCGCATGCTCGCGTTGGACGGTGATGGCCGCTACGCCGACGCCATCGAGCGCTCGCTGTACAACAACGTGCTTGCCGGCGTGTCGCTCGACGGCACCAAGTTCTTCTACGAGAACCCCCTGGCCAGCCGCGGCGCACACCGTCGCAAGCCGTGGTTCGGATGTGCCTGCTGCCCGCCGAATGTGGCTCGCCTGATGGCCTCGCTCGGCGGCTACGCGTATGGCGAAGGCGCCGAAGCCATGGTTCACCTGTACGTGCAGGGCGAGGCTACCCTGCGCATCGCTGCTCACGACGAGTGCGGCAGAGCAGCGGCGCGGGATGTCGTCATCCGCCAACGCACCGACTTCCCGTGGTCGGGGACAGTCGATATCGAGGTGCTCCCGTCGGCCACCGCGACCTTCGTCCTCAAGCTGCGCAAGCCGTCGTGGGCGCCACGCATGACCGTCACCGTGAATGGCACGGCGCACGACCCGCGCGTCGAGCGCGGTTACGCGGCGATCGAACGCGAATGGCGGGCTGGCGACACCGTGCGCGTCGACCTCGAGATGCCGGTGACGCGGGTACGCGCTCATCCCCGCGTCTCGGCCGACGAGGGCCGGGTCGCCCTGACGCGAGGACCGCTGGTGTACTGCCTGGAGGGCGTCGACAACGGAGCCGACCTCGACGGTCTGCGTCTGCCGCCGTCCTCCACCCTGACGCCGCGCCGCGCCCACGAGCTCTTCGACGGCGTCACTGTCATCGAAGGCAGCGCGCTGCGCGCGGTCGAAGACGGCGATCCCGCCCTCTACCGCGTCAGCGCGGAACCTGCGGCGGTTCCCGTCCCACGCTTCGTGGAGCAGGCCTTCACCGCCATCCCCTACTTCGCCTGGGAGAACCGCGAGCCAGGGGACATGCAGGTGTGGGTGCGCGAGGCCGCTCAGCCCTGAGCCGCCGGTGGCCGGTCGACGGCACGCGGTCGACCCACCGCGAATCGCATCCGACATACCGGGCATGCGCCGACGCGGCGTTGCAAACCCCGGCGACCGCCAAGGATGCGCTTCCGAGGGCAAGGGACCATGTCGGACGCGCTGAAGAAGAAGATGCAGACCGCGACGCTGGTCGAAAAGAACGTCTTCGCCGGCGGCCGTCTGGGCGTGTTCAAGCTCAAGCCCGACAACGGCGCGCGCTGGTGGTACCAGGCCGGCCAATACACCACGCTCGGGCTCGACACCGCCGCCCACGGCTTCGTCCCGCGCGCGTACTCGATCGCCGGCAGCCCACTGGACGAAGGCGTGCTCGAGTTCTACATCGCGCTGGTCGACAACGGCAAGCTGACCCCGACCATCTTCGCACAGGAACCCGGCGCGAAGTTCTTCTACCTCAGCCCCAAGGGCAAGTTCACGCTCAAGGCCGCCAACAAGCGCACCGTGGTGATGGTGGCCACCGGCACCGGGCTGGCGCCGTTCGTCGGCCACGTGCGCACGTTGTGGAAGCTGCACCAGAGCGGCGTGCACTGCCCGTTCCGCATCATCCTCTTCTACGGCGCTGCCTATGCGGACGAGTTCGGCTACCGTCCCGAGCTCGAGGGCTACGCCGCGGCCAAGAAGGACGGCTTCGACTTCACCTTCATCTGCACCTCGTCACGTCCTGACCCGGCCCGCGGCTGGACCCCGGCTATCGCCAAGGGCCGGGTCAACGAGGTGGTCCGCCACGTCCTCGACCAGCCGATCCCCGAGGGTCGCGTGGTGGCGTTGCCCGAGGGCGTCGACAAGGCCGCGCTGCGCGAACTGGTGAAGCCGGACGAGACCGCGTTCATGACCTGCGGCAATCCCGGCATGATCGAGGATCTCAAGGAACCGGCGCACGCGATCGGCGTCGGCACCTACCTGGTCGAGGAATTCTGGAAGGCCTAGGTGTCCTTGCGCTCCGATCACCCTTCCCGAGCGCCGGCAGCCATGCGCGTCTCGCGCCAGGTCGTGGGCGTCTAGCGTAAGAGGTGTGGGTGTAAGCCCGCCGGGGAGTCCACGACTGCCCCTCTACGATGACACGGGCCACCCGGTGGCTTCAGAGGCACACAGGCCACGGTCACGCCCGCACCTCGCGATCACGCGCCCGAGGCGGGGCCTACCATGCCGCCCATGGTCACACCGCGCCGCTCGCCGTCGTCGTCACGTTATTCGGCCGCCAACGGCTCGGCGGGCAAGCGCCGCACCACCGAGGCTATGAAGCAGGAGCAGCCGCCGTCGCAGCGCGCCACCGCCAAGGACCTGAAGCCGCCGTCGCAACGCATCGAGGCGGTCAAGCCGGCCCCCGCGCCGGCGCCGGCTCCGAAGCAGCCGGTCCAGCCGGCCACTCAGCCGAAAGCCCCCTCGTCGACGCGCATCCCCGCGCAGGGCACGGCCAAGCCGCCGACATCGGCCAACGTCCCGGCCCCCCAGGCGACCGCTCCAGCCAAGGCACCGTCCTCGCAGCGCATCCCCGCGCAGGGTGCCGCGAAGCCGCCATCGTCGTCGCGGCTCAAGGCCGCGAAATCCGAATCGGCCTCGCGCACCATGCGTGCTCCCTCGTCCAGCCGCAATCCGGCGACCGCCAGCCAGCGCAAGGACGTGTCGAAGTCCAGCCGCCGCACCAGCGCCAAGGGCAAGAGCAGCCGCGCGATGTACATCGTCATCGGCGTGGTGGTGCTCGGCGCGATCGCGGCGTTCTCATGGGGCCCCTTCAACCTCGGCCGCAAGATCTCGGCGATGGACGCCGCGAAGGGCGACGCGACCAAGATGGACGCCGCGCTCAAGGCCGCCGATGATTACCTGGGCATGGTCGGATCCGATCCGCACCGGGTGAAGGACGTGATCATCGCCGGCCACGGCCCCGTCGAGGTGCAGATCCACCTCGCCGAGAAGGCTGGACTGCTCGGCCAGCTGACCTCGATCGCCGACCGCTCGAACGTCACCCCGGCGCAGCGCGCCGCCGCGCTCGCCTCGGCCACCGAGATCTATGACCGCGAGAAGAACTCGGGCGAACGCCTGCCCACCGCACTGGCCGAATGGGCGGTCGACACCCAGCAGCCAGACGAGGTCGGTGTCGCCGCCATCAACCTGATCGCCCGCGCCGGCCACGAGGACGCCGTCGCCACCCTCGGCACCATCGCCTCGACCTCCGGCATCTCGGACGCGCGCCTCACCGCGGCGTTCGAAGGCTTGTCGAAACTCCTGAGCATGGAGTCGGTCGGCTACGGCATCGCGCTGTTCGTCGGCGGCAACCGCGACCGCGCCTTAGGCAACGCCAAGCTCAAGGATGCGGTGGCGAAGAGCTCATCGGGCCAGCTCGAGAAGATGCTCGATCTCGCCTTCAGCGACAACCGCGAGCTGCGCATCTGGGCGCTCGAGTGCCTCGGCGAGCACGGCAGCCTGCCGGATACCGCGAGCAACGACGGCAAGCGCGCATCCCTCGCCGCCAAGTTCAAGCCCCTGCTGGTCAAGTCCACTCCGCCCGAGGAACTCGTCGGCGCGCTCAAGGCGGTCAAGCGCCTGGCGCTCTCGCCCGCCATCGACGATCTGCTGGCGCTCACCCCTGAGCTGAACGTGCTCTCCCTGCCCGGCTGCGACGCCAGCTTCATGAGCGAATGCCTGGGCAAGGACTTCATGCTCAAGGGCAGCGATGCCGCCAAGGCGCTGTCCGACGAGGTGGTGCAGAAGCTGAGCGCGGTGCTGCCAGACAAGAGCAAACGGCTGGTGGCGGCGGGCGCGCTCAAGTTGGTGCCAATCGTCGAACTGCCCAGCCTGCGCGCGGCGCTCGACAAGCTCGCCGCGGTCGGCGACCACGAATGCGTCGACGCGATCAAGTCGTTGGTCGGCCAGACCTACGGACGCGCGGACGTCGTGAAGGCGAATGGCGACAGCGCTGATGCATGGAAGAAGTGGCTGGCCGAGGACCATGTCGAATCTGACCGCGTCGCCGCCATCGGCACCTGGTACGCGACCAACAGCAAGCTCACGCGCGTCAGCGACGGCAAAGAGAAGCTGCAGGCGAACAACGATTTCATCGAGAAGGCCCAGGCCGACGTCAGCGGCTGGCTGAAGAATCCCAAATGGGTTCCGCCGCTCGGCGCGACCAAGCAGCCGATCGAGGAGATGGACAAGCAGCTGAAGATGCTGCACAAGGACGTGGGCAACGCGCTGGCGGGCGCCAAGCAGCAATAGCTAGCGGACACGGCAGGAAGCTGTCGGAAGCGACGACGCCCTCCTATCGAAGCTCGACGAGAGCCTAGAGCGCCTGCGCCGCCGCCACGAACGCCGCCATCTTCGCCCCATCCTTGATGCCGGGAGCAGACTCGATCCCACTCGACACGTCGACCGCCCACGGCCGGGACGCGCAGGCCGCCGCCAACGTCGCCGGCGTCAGGCCGCCGGCGAGCACGATCGGCCTGTCCAGACGGGCCTCGTCGATCAATCGATGGTCCCAGGCGCGTCCGCTGCCGCCGCCGGGGGAATCGAGCAGGTAGGCGTCGGCGGGATAACCGCGCACGGCGGCCAGGCTCGCGGCGTCGGTGATCGCGAAGGCCTTGATGACCGGGAAGCGCGCGCGCAGGCGCTCGGCAAGCTCGGGCGGCTCGGACCCATGCAGCTGCGCGGCCTGGCAGCGCGTGACGCGCATCGCCTCGAGGATGGTCGACTCGTCGGCATCGACGAACAGCGCCACCGCCACGACCAGCGGCGGCACTGCGCGGGCGAGCTCGGCGGCGCGCGCCGGCTCGAGCTTGCGCGGACCGCGCGCGAGATTGAGGCCGATGGCATCGACGCCCAGAGCGATCGCCGCGCGGACGTCCTCGATGCGGGTGAGTCCGCAGAACTTGATGCGCGGACGCGTCATGAGCGGCAGCATATGCCGGTTGGCGGCGCGCACGAGCGCGGGACGCGCGGGACGTCGCTGGGCCGTCGGCGGGGGCTACTTGCCCTGGTAGAGGCGTGCGGCCAGGATTTCCGGCAGGCCGACGCCGCGGATCTTGGTCGCGGCCGCCTCGATGTCGTATTCGACGCGGTTGATGTTGACCATGTTGGTCGCCGAATCGTAGACCGCGAAGCTGGCGCGGTTGTTCTCGTCGCGCGGCTGGCCAACCGAGCCGGCGTTGACGATGATCGCCAGGTCCTCGTCGACCGGCATCTCGGGATCGAGCGTGTAGGTGATCGGATCAGTGTCGAAGAAACCGACCGGCACGTGGCTGTGGCCGAGGAAGCCCAACCGCGCGCCCATCTTCTTCAGGGCCTCGAAGCTCTGCTGGGCGTCGAAGACGGTCTGGATGTAGTTGAAGGCTTCGGGCTGGTGGAAGGTGCCGTGGGCCACCGCGCAGTGCTCATAGGTGAGCGTCAGCGGCAGGTTGGCGAGCCATTCCTTCTGCTCGTTGGTCAGCTGGTCGCGCGTCCAGATCGCCGCCGCCTTGGCGTAGGCGTTGAAGCAGTCGATCGAGAGCTTGCCGACCGCGGCCCAGTCGTGATTGCCGGCGATCACGTCGCACTTGAGGTCGCGGATCATCTCCAGGCACTTCACCGGTTCGGCTCCGTAGCCGACGATGTCGCCAAGACAGATCACCTTCTCGATGTTCTGAGCCTTGATCGCATCGAGGCACGCGGTGAGCGCCTCGGTGTTGCCATGGATGTCGCCGAGCAATGCGTAGCGCACTGACTGAGCCTTTCCGTCCCTGGCGCGAGCCTAGGGAATGTCCTGACGCTTGAACACCGCGAGTCCGATGAACAACCAGCCTGCACAGAACCATGCCGTGTAAAGGGCTGTCATGGCCAGGTAGGGCCCTGATATCGGCAGTTCGAGCTGGATGCAGTCGTCGATATTGAACAGTGCCAGGCCCGGGATGACCAGGCCGCCCATGGTGCCGGCGCCCGCGAGCAGGTGGCCGCCTACGAAGATCGCGAAGCAGACGAGGATGTTGGCGACCAACCCGATGCGCAGCGCCAGCACCGCGCCGATGCAGGCCAGGACCGCGGAGTGCCCCAGGGCGAGGCCATGCGCCGAAGCGATCGCCGCCCAGGGCGCGTGCATGTCCGGATCGAACATGCCGTGGTTGTGACCGTCGTCGTGGCCGTCTTCGAAACCCGTGTGCAGCGCGTAGAGTAGGACCAGCGCGTGTCCGGCGGCGATGACCACGCCAGAGACCGCGACGGTCAGCCACACGCCCAGCGCCTTGCCGACGAGGAATTCGCCGCGCCCGAGCGGCTTCGCGAACAACGTCAGCGCGGTGCGCGACACCAGTTCCTCGTGGACGCTCTGGGTCGCGAGCACCACCGCCAGGAACAGGCCATTGATCACGGCGACCGCCACTCCCGCCGTCGCCAGCATGCGCAGGCGATCCATGGCTTCGAAGTTGAACAGTCCGAAGGCGTAGCTCACCGCCAGCAGCGAGAGGGAGATGCCGGTCATCAACCAGGTCACCGGCTGGCGGATGCTATCAGCGAAGGTCATGCGCGTCAGGGCGGCTACGGCCATGGAGGCATTTGAGCGCGGACCGACGGGGCCGACAAGGGGCAGACCGGCAGCGAGACCCGCATCGAGGCTCGCATGGAGGCCAAAGGAGAGGACGGCGGTGGGCACGGAGTAGGGGAGCATACACCAGGATCGCCCGATCATCACCATGGGCTCCGCAGGCTCGCTCCCCGTGGGTCAGCCGGCGGACCCAAGCCCGTCCGATGACAGCGCCTGCATGGTTCAGGACGGATTATCCCCTTATATCGCGGTGGGGAGGTCCTATGGTCTTGCCCCCCATGCCGACCACCCCCCCGCCCGTGCCCACCTTCTCCGAACTCGGCCTGCCCGAGGCGCTCGTCGCCCACCTCGCCGCACGCTCGATCACCTCGCCCACGCCGGTGCAGGCGGCGGTGATCCCATTGGCGTTGGCCGGCATCGGCTCCAAGGGCGGAGACCTGCTGGCCCAGGCCCGCACCGGTTCCGGCAAGACCATGGCCTTCCTGCTGCCGCTCGCGACCGCCTTCGCCGCGGGCGAGTGCAAGCGCGCCTGGGTGGTGTGCCCGACGCGCGAGCTCGCCGGCCAGGTCGCGCGCGAGGCCGAGGCCATCCTCGGCGCCGGCACCGTGGCGACGCTGATCGGCGGCGCGCCGTCGTGGCAGCAGCAGCGCGATCTCCAGCGCAAGCCGCCATTGATCGTCGGCACGCCGGGGCGCATGTGCGACATGCTCCAGCAGAAGCGGCTGGTCGCCGACGCCGAGATCTTGGTGCTCGACGAAGCCGACCAGATGCTCGACATGGGTTTCAAGGACGAGCTCGAGACGCTGGTCAAGGATCTCGGCGAGGGCGTCGCGCGCTGGTTCTTCAGCGCCACCTTTCCGCCGTCGGTCGAGGACGCGGTCGAGCGCTGGCTGGACAAGCCGCGCGAGGTCCGCCTCGACACCCGCCAGGCGTCCGGCCACGTGCCGCAGAAATTCGTGCTCACCCATCGCGGCCACGAGCTCGCGGCCCTGGTGCGCCTGCTGCAGGTGCTCGAACCGGCGCGCGCGCTGGTGTTCACGCGCACGCGCCTCGCTGTTGATGAGGTCTGCCAGGCGCTCGCGCTGGCATCGATCGATGCCGGCGGCATCTCGGGTGATCTGCAGCAAGATGCGCGCGAGCGCGTGCTGTCGCGCTTCCGGCAAGGCAAGATGCCGGTGCTGGTCGCGACCGACGTGGCCGCGCGCGGCCTCGACGTGCAGGGCGTCAGCCACGTGTTCAATCTCGGCCTGCCGGTGGGCGCTGCTTCGTACACCCACCGCATCGGACGCACCGCGCGCGCGGGCGCGCTGGGCGAGGCGTGGACGGTCATCGCCATGTCCGAGCGTATGCGCTTCATGCGCCTCGCGCAGTCGGCCGGCAGCCGCCCCACCCAGGCCGAAGTGCCGAGCGCCTCGGAGATCATCGGAGCCCGCCGCCGCCGGCTGGCGGTGCGCGTCGCCGAGAGCCTCGGCGAGAATCTGTCGCTGCCCACGGAGTTCGCCGAACTGGTCGCGGCCAGCGGCGCCGAGGCCGTGCTCGCGGCCATCGTCCACCGCCTGGTGCCCGACGCCGCCCCCGAACCTGCGCGCCCGGCGCCGGGGGCACGCATCGATGCCCGCCAGGGCGGCTCGGTCGAGCTGTTCATGGGCGTCGGCCAGGACGACGGCGTCACCCCGGCCTCGATCATCGCGATGGTCTGCCGTGGCGCCGAGATCAACAATGCGCAGCTCGGCAAGCTGCGCATGTATCCGCGCCACACCACCCTCGCGGTGGCGGCCGCGGTCTCCGAGCGCGTGCTCGGCGCGACCCTGCACTATCGCGGCCGACGCATCCCGGTCCGGCTCGATGCTCGCGCTGCTCCCGGCGCCCGCGGCAACGACGGCCCGCGCGGCGACGATCACCGCCCGCAGCCAACGGTCACGCCACGTCCGCAGTTCGTGCTCCCAGTCGTGGCTGCCGCGCCGACCCCGGCTCAGGTGAAAGCGCCGGCGGCTCCGACAGCTCCGGCGGGTCAGCCCGCACCGATCGTTCGCCCTCCAGCGCCACCGGTCCCGGCGCGGCCACCCGCGTACACACCCCCTGCGCAGCAGCCGAGCATGCCCGCTGCACCAGTCGCTCCGAGGCCACCGGCTCCGGCGCGACCGCCAGTCCCCGCGAAACCGCCGTATGTGGCGCCCGCTGCACCAGGCGACTCGCGCGCGACCGAACCGGCCGCGCACGCGTCGGTGAAGGCCCCCGTCGACGCCAAGCCCCACGTGCAGGCGAGACCGGCCGAGCCGAAGCACGGCGACAGCGCGGCACTCGCCTCACCCGATGGCAAGTCGGATGGCAAGTCCGACAGCAAGAAAACCACGCCCCCGGACCCGGGCAGCCGTGGCAGCCGAAAGCGCAGATCCCGATGGTGAAGGTGCGCATCCTCATCGGACGCACCTCGGGGGTCTCGCTGCGTACGCTGCGCAAATTCGTCTGCAAGGCCGCGAAGGTCTCGAAGAACGCCATCGGCACCATCTCGATGAGCGACACCGACGCCGAGGTCGAGCTGAGGCCCGAGGCGGCGCGCGAGCTCACCCTCGCGGGCGTGATGAACGTGCAGGGACACGAAGCGAAGGTCGAAACGATCGGCTAGCGGCCGATCCCCTCGACCCCGCTCAGGGCGCGGCTCCGCCGAGCTTACCCGCGGCATCGGCCGCCTCGAGCTTCTCGAGGCTCTCCTTCAGCTTGGCCTGCTTCTCGATGGAAGTCGCGAGCTTGGCCTGAGTGTCCACGAGTTCCTTCGAGATCGTGTCGAGGCGTTTCTGCGCCTTCGATTCCTCGTCCTGGAGGGAGCGCAACGCCTGCTGCGCGCGGTCGCGCTGCTGACGCGCATCACCGACCGAGGAACCGGCGTACGAACCGCTGTGGTAGTGGCCGTTCCAGTAGTCGTAGTCCTGCTGCACATAGGTGTACCGGGACTGGGCGCTCTCGTAATCCGTGCGCGCACGATCGATGCGCGGCTGCAGGGCCTGCACCTTCTTCGGCAGATCGACCTGCTCGGCCTGCAACTTGGTGAGCGAATTCTCGTAGAGCTTCTGGTAATCGATCGAGCTCGCGAGCTCCCTCTGCATCTGGCTGCGCTTGATGGCGTTCGCGGTGGTGATCTTCTTTGCCAGCTGCGGGTCCCCGCCGGCCACGCCTGCCGCGGGCGCTGCCGACACCGGAGCTGGCGCTGGCGGCGCCTTCTCGTCGGCGATGGTCTTGGTCTCATGCTTGGCGATGTCGGCTGGATCGATCTGAATGCCGCCTGAGATCTTCCCGCCGAAGGTCAGGGTATGGGTCTTGTCGTTGTAATGCCCCTCGACCACGCGGCCCGACATCAGGGTCAGGACATCTAGCTCCTCAGCTGATGCGGACGCGCCGGCGAGCGCGAGAACGGCGGCAAGGACAGGGATGAACCATCGCATGGATTGCTCCGTTTCTCGATCCTCAGAACTATACCCCATAAAACCGCCTCGCGTCGGGGGCTAGTTTCCGCGACATGGGAACGCTAAGCGCTTGTCTCGTGCGGGCCTGTACATGTAGCACGAGTCCGCGCCGCCGGTGGCCAGATCGAGGATCTCGATCACCAAGGTTGTGGCGGCGACGATTGCCATGGAAAGCTGGTCCACCTAGGCTCGGACCGGGTCTCGAGTGGAAAACGCGGCCGTGCATGAGCCGCACGGATCATGGACACGGGAACATCGACGGGCCGATTGGCCGATTGGACAGGTGCGGAAATGGCCAACGACGACCACGCCGGGGACGACTCGACTCCGCTCGCCTCCAAGACCCTGCATCCCAAGGTGGAGCAGCCGAATCTGGACGCCGGCCCCTTCCGCTTGCAGGTCGTCGGCGAGGAGAACCCCCATCCGCGCATCCCTGGATTCAGGATCAGCCATCGCCTCGGCGAAGGCGGGATGGGCGTCGTGTATCGGGCCTTCCAGGAATCGATGCAGCGCGAGGTGGCGCTCAAGATCATCGCCCCGCAGCAGGCGAACGATCGCGGCTTCTGCGAGCGCTTCGTGCGCGAGGCGCGCGCCGCCGGCTCAGTCACCCATCCGAACGTGGTAGGCTGCTTCGACGTCGCCCAGGCGGATGGGCATCTCTACATGGTGCTCGAGCTCATCAGCGGCGGCGACGCCTGCCGGCTAGCCATGCGCAACGGCGGGCGCCTCGATGAAGCGACGGCGATCCGCATCGCGATCGACTGCTGCCGCGGGCTCGTTGCGCTGCACCGCGCCGGCGTGGTCCACCGCGACGTCAAGCCCGCGAACATCTACATCACCATGGACGGCAGCGCCAAGCTCGGCGATCTCGGCCTGGCGCGCTACAACAACGCCGAGCACCTGACGCGCACCGGAACGCCGGTGGGCACGCCGGCGTTCATGGCACCAGAACAGGTGCGCGGCGAGCAGGGGCTCGACGGCCGCGCGGACATCTACGCGCTCGGCGCCAGCCTGTTCGCCATGGTCACCGGCGGCGCTCCGTACGTCGCGACCAGCCCGTGGGGCGTGCTGGTGTCGGTGCTGAACGATCCGATTCCGGATGTACGCGACCACCAGGACAAGCTCTCGAGCGGGCTCGCCGGGGTGATCACGAAGGCCATGGCGAAGGATCCGACCGCTCGGTACCAGACCGCCGAGGACATGCTGGCGGATCTCGAGACCGTCGCCCGCGGAGCGGAGCCGCTGATCCGCGCGCCATCGGTGCGCCTCGCCGCCTCGCGCCCGCCAGCCCGCTCGACCATGCCCACCGAGCGCATGGCGCCGCAAGCATCCAAGGGGCGCCCCCGATGGCGGCGCCGCGCGATGATCGCCGGCGCCGCAGCCTTGATGATCGGCCTGACCTTCTCGCTGTGGACACCCACCGGCGTCGCGGCGTCGCCGCGGGCGAACGGGCAACCTTCGCAGAAGCAGCCGTCGGATACCGCCCCGCACTGGCAGAGCGCGCTGAGCGCCGCCGGCTTCCCGTGCACGGTCACCGCGCAGGCGAATGGCGAGCTCGACATCGTCGCCACCGATCAGGGCATCGCCGATCTGACCCCGTTGATCGGCGTTCCCGCCACCCGCCTCGACCTGTCGGGCTGCCGCCAGCTGCGCGGCGACCTGTCGGCGCTCACCGGCATGCGCCTGCGCTCGCTGACGCTCGCCGGCTGTACGGGCATCGCCAGCCTGAACGGCATCCAGGGCATGCCGCTCGAACGGCTCGACTGCTCCGGCTGCGCATCGCTGCAGGGCCCGCCAGTGCAGCTGCGCGGCATGCCGCTCCAGAACCTATCGTTCGCGGGCTGTTCGCGGCTCGCGAGCCTGGACGGCCTGCAAGGGATGCCGCTCGAGGCGCTCGACTGCTCAGGCTGCGCGGCGCTGCGTGGAGATCTGTTGGCGCTGCGCGGCACCCGGCTCCGCCAACTCGATCTCGAGGATTGCGCGCGCCTGGTCAGCCTCGATGGCATCGCCGACCTACCGCTCGAACGCGTGGTGATCGCCGGCTGCCGCCGCCTCGAGAACGCCGCCGCGCTCCGGCCGCTCGGCTCATGCGTCGTCCAGCGCGAACCGAAGGCGGCGCGCCAGGGCCCCGCGAATGCCACCATGGCCAGTTTCGACTGGTAGCTCGATTGGTGATGGCTGCGGCCATTCTCGCTTCAGAGATGGACGAATGAATTCCGCAGTCGTGGATCAGGTGGTCGCGAGGCCGCGGACCATGAGGATCTTGCCCGAGCGCACCAGTTCGACGATCTCGAAGGGCTTGAGCAGGTCGATGCAGGCATCGATCTTGTCGCTTTCACCTTCGACGCGCAGGATCATCGAGTCCGCGCCATAGTCGACGACCTTGGCCCGGTAGTGCTCGACGATCTGCAGGATCTCGGTGCGGTCCTTGAGGCCGATCTCGATCTTCACCAACGCGAGCTCGCTCTCGATTACCGCCTGACCGGTGTGGTCCAGGGCGTGCACGACATCGATGAGCTTCTCGAGCTGCTTGATGATCTGCTCGAGAGTGTCGGGGTCGCCCGAGCACGTGATGGTCATGCGCGAGAACTCTCCCGATGGCTCTCCCTCGACGTCGGCTGCGGCGATCGCCGGGCTGACCACCAGCGATTCGATGTTGTAGCCGCGGCGCGAGAACACCAACGAGACGCGCACCAGCACTCCAGGCTTGTTGCGCACCAGCAGCGAGATGGTGTGCAGCGGCTGGATCGGCGCCTCGGTGATCGGGTTCCGGCGCACGGGCTTGCCCGGGTCGAGCTCGAAGGCGGCGCCGCGGGATGAGGACGAAGTGGCCATGTGTGTTCCAAGGTGAAGGTGCGGGATGCGGGATGCAGGATGCGGGGTGCGAGGTGCGGCGACGAGAGCGTCCGTGTGCGACTTCGCCGCACACCGTACTCCGCACGCCGCCTTCAGGTACTGCCCGAAGGCTTCTCCATCTTCGTCTTCGGCTTCTCGATGATCATATCGTGCAGCGAGGCGCCGGCGGGGATCATCGGGAAGACGTTGTCCTCCTTGACCACCTCGGCCTCGACCAGGCACGGACCCTCGTTGTAGGCCATCGCTTGCTTCAACACCTTGTCGACGTCTCCAGCGCGCTTGACCCGCCACGCCTTGACGCCGTAGGCCTGCGCTAGTTTCACGAAGTCCGGATTGCCGACCAGATCGGCGCCTGAGATGCGGTTGTCGAAGAACAGCTCCTGCCACTGGCGGATCATGCCCAGGTAGCTGTTGTTGATGATCAGGACCTTCACTGGCAGCTTCGAGAGCGCGGCGGTGGCGAGCTCGGCGAGGGTCATCTGGAAGCCGCCATCGCCGCAGATCGCCCACACCTTCTTGCCGGGCATCGCGTACGCCGCGCCGATGGCCGCGGGAAAGCCGAAGCCCATGGTGCCAGCACCGCCCGAGGACAGCCAGTGGCGGTTCTTGGTGGTGCGGCAGAACTGCGCGGCCCACATCTGATGCTGGCCGACGTCGGTGGTGATGATGCAGTCGCGGCCGCCGAGCTTGTCGAGCCGGTCGAGCACGTATTGCGCGCGCAAGCCGCCTTTCTTGGCGTACTTGAGCGGGAACTGCTTCCGCCACGCCGCGATCTGCTTCAGCCAGTCGCCGCTATCGAGCTTCTGCGCCATCGGCACCAGGTCCTCCATGACCTGGCGCGCGTCGCCCGCGATCGAGACGTCCGGCCGCACGACCTTGTTGAACTCGGCGACGTCGATGTCGACGTGGATCTTGGTCGCGTCCTTGCAGAACTCGCTGAGCTTGCCGGTGATGCGGTCGTCCCAGCGCGCGCCGATGGCCATGATCATGTCGCAGTTGGCGACCGCCTTGTTGGCATAGGCGGTGCCGTGCATGCCGAGCATGCCGAGGTGCAGCGCGTGATCCTCTGGACACGCGCCCTTGCCGAGCAGCGTATTGACGATCGGCGCGTTGAGCTTCTCGGCGAACTGCATGATCGCTGGGCCCGCGCCGGAGATGACCGCGCCATGGCCGACGTAGAGCACCGGCTTGCGGCTCTTGGCGATCAGCGCCGCGGCCTTCTTGAGCAGCGCCGGGTCGGCCTTGCCGGGAACGTGGTAGCCGGGAAGGCTGACCTTGTCGACGAAGCTCGCGGTGCACGGGCCCTGGGTGATGTCCTTGGGCAGGTCGATCAGCACCGGACCCGGGCGCCCGGTGGAGGCGATGTGGAACGCCTCCTTCATCACGCGTGGGATGTCGGCGGCGTTGCGCACCAGGTAGCTGTGCTTGACCACCGGATAGGTGATGCCGGTGACGTCGGCTTCCTGGAACGCGTCCTTGCCGAGCATCGAGGTGATGGTCTGGCCGGTGAGCACGATCATCGGCACCGAGTCCATCATCGCGGTCAAGAGACCGGTGACGCAGTTGGTGGCGCCAGGGCCCGAGGTGACCAGCACCACGCCGGGCTTGCCGGTGGCGCGCGCGTAGCCATCGGCCATGTGCGTGGCGCCCTGCTCGTGGCGAACGAGGATGAGCTTGACCTTGCTGTCGACCAGGGCGTCGAAGATCGGCATGGCCGCGCCGCCCGAGTACCCGAACAGCAGCTCGACGCCTTCGCGCTCGAGGCAGCGGATGACCATCTCGCCACCGGTGGGGGCACGTTGCAGCATGGGAACCTCGTTACCGGCGTTGGATCAGGGAACTTGATGCATTCGGCCGGAGTGGAGTTCTGATCCTTGGCATTTCAAGCCTCAGTCCAGACCTTTTCGAGGTGAATGGCCTCACAGGGCCGGTCCAGTCAGTCTACTATGATGAGAGTTTAATGACCGCTCTGCCAAAATGGTCGTTTCATGCTCCCACTTGCCCGGCCTGGCCCACATCTCGCCGCTTGGCGGCCGCGAGCCGGGCATCCTTGCGCTTGCCCGCGCGCTTGGCGTAGCCACTGCCCTGCATGCCCGAGGCGATGAACTCGACGAGTCGGTTGATGACCCCATCCACGTCCTTCGCATCGCAGATGCCCTTGGACATCAGCTCCAGGCGATGGATCTGAGCGAGCGTATACGACAGGGCACCGCCAGCGAAGTGCATGCGCCAGAAGAGCTCCTCGGCCGACAAGGGCAGGCACCGCTGCAGGGCGGCGGTGAAGCGGTTGAGGACCGGTTCCATCTCTTCGCGGAAGAGCTGGTTCAGATAGGCCCCCGGCTCGTATAAAGCCCGGCCCAGCAAGCGCATGAAGATCTCGCCCCCGCGTTCCTGATCATGGATCAGGCGCATCACCGGCCCGACGTACGCCAACATGATGTCCTCGAGCGTCGCCGCCCCCTTCTTCTCGACCACATCGAGCAGGGCGAGCCGCTCCATGTTCACCGGGGCCAGGCGACGCGCGTAGACCGCCACGATCAGGCCCTCCTTCGAGCCAAAGTGGTAGTTCACCGCCGCCAGATTCACCTTGGCGATCGAGGTGATCGCGCGCATCGACGTGCCCTCGATGCCGCGGTCGGCGAACAAGGATTCGGACGCGTCGAGGATGCGCACGCGGGTGTCGGCGGAGCGGGCGATGAGTCTTTTTTTCATACGTTCGTTTAATACTAGGAGCGCGGCCCACCCGTCAACGTGGCGGGGGCGAGCACTCCGGTGCCCAATCCGGACCGGACCGGGAGAACGTCATCGTTGTCAGTCCTTCACCAATCGTCTCCGGCTGATTCGGCGCGCATCCGCAGCGCGAGCGCGGCTACGCCATCGCGCATGCGTTCGGGAGCCGCGTGCGCCCGCTGGCCGTGCCCGGGAAGGATCCACGAGAAGCGCAGCTCGCGCAGGCGTTCGACCGAGCGCGTCTGTTCTGGCCACGAATGCCAGCACACCGATCGCGACGCCACCAGGCGGCCCTGCTTGCGGCTCCACCACAGATGATCGCCGGTGAAGAGGAACTCGTCGTCGACGTGCAGCACGCAATGCCCGGCGGTATGCCCCGGCGTGGGCACCGCGACCAACCCCGGCGCGAGTTCGCGCGCGTCCTCGCCCTCGAGCAGGACCTCCGCCCCGGGCGCGGCCGACTCATCACGACGATGGATGACGCGGCGCGCGCCGAAGCGCTCCGCGTACCTCGCCGCGTCCGCGACATCGTCGCGGTGGGTCAGGAAGATCCCAGCGAGGCCGCCGCGCGCGGCGAAGGCATCGGCGAGCGCCGGCATCCACCGCGGCGCATCGACCAGCCAATTGCCATCGGCACGCTGGATGAAGTAGCTGTTCGCCCCGAACGAGGACTCGGCGTTGAAGCCGCAATAGTGCACGCCGCCGGCAATAGGCAGCGGGAACTCTCCGATCGCCGCGCGCGTTGCCGAACGCTCCGCGGTACCGATCGAATTGGTTGGGCAGCACACCACCGCCCGCGCCGCCTGCCGCACCGCCTCGTCGTCGACCGGCTGCACCGCCACCACCGAGTGCCCGCCCGCATCGACAAAGCTCAGCGGCGCGACCTGCCGGCAGGTATCGCAGTCGATGCACGTATCATCGACGAAGAACGACCCCGGCGCATTGTCCGCATACGCGCGCCCGCGTGAAGCCATGCCCCCATGCTACCCGCGCGGGAGGACGAAGAAGGGGAAGAGGGAAGACGGAAGACGGAAGACTGAAGACTGAAGACTGAAGACTGAAGACTGAAGAAGGACGCCGCAGTCTGGCCCCCTACCTCACCCAACCCGTTTCTTCCTGGGGGGCAGGCCGGAGGCCGATGTTGGGGGGCCGTAGCCCCCCAACTAAAAGCCCCACTCCTTCTTCTTCTTCGCCATCTCCACGCCCTCGCCCGCGAACCAGGCGTAATGGCCCTTCGGCTTCTCGCCGACCCAGCGCTCGTCGGCGGGTTCGCTCGCCGGTTGGTAGCGGGTGTCCGACGACAGGCGGAAGCGGTCTGAGACGTTGGTCAGCGACGCGTGCAGCGTGAACATGCCGAAGATGATGGCGTCGCCGGCCTTGAACTCGCTCGTCGCCCAGCGGCCGCCGAAGCGGTTGGTGAACTCGAGGGCGTCATCGCTGAAATCGCCTCGCACGCGATCGCGATCGACGTCCATCAGACCGAGGGTCTCGCGCAGGTGGGCGTAGCCGGGAGCGCGGTGGGAACCGGGGACGATCGCCAGCGGACCGTGATCGTACGAGATGTCGCCGAGCGGCGACCACACCGTGTGCACGCGCGGACTGCCGCGGCCCATGTAGCTGTTGTCGAAGTGCGCGCCGGTGGTCTGTCCCTTCCAGGTCAGACGCAGCCACTTGAAATCGAAGGTGGTCGCCGGTTCCGCGAACAGCCCAGCGAAGAAACGCATCACTCGCGGACCCTCGACCAGCGACAAGAATGCCGGCCCGCGCGTGGTCGGCGAGCCATGGCTGATGAACGGCAGATCCTTCGGCGGCGCGCGATTGATCACGGCCTCCATCGGATCGCTCCCCGGCTCGAGATAGCCATGCGCCTGCGCCAGGATCTCGCGCCGCGCCGCGAGCACATCCGCCGGATCGTACAGCCCGCGGATCAGCAGATACCCGTCCTCATCGAGCCGCGAGCGCAACGCCGCGAAATCATCGCGCAGATCGTTGGACTCGCGCAGCATCCCCAGCTGCGGCCCTCCGATCTCGCACTGGTGTTTGCCGAAGGTGACGGTGGTCATGGGGCTTTCGGTTGGGGGGCTACTTCCTGCGGACGGCAGATGCCCCAAAGGGCATCTGAGATCGCTTCGCGATCCCCCCAACATCGCGCTCCGCGCTGCCCCCCCGGAAGGAGCGGGCAGGGCGGGGTTAATTTCAGAGTTCCTCCCCTTACCCTCATCACTAGATCCCCCACTCCTGACGTTTCTGCGCCATCGGCACCTGGGGGCCGGCATGCCAGCCGTAGTGCGCTTTCGGCTTCTCGCCGACCCAGCGCTCGTCGGTGGGCTCTGCGGCGGGCTGGTAACGGGTGTCCGAGGTGAGCCGGAAGCGATTGGAGACGTTGGTGAGCGACGCGTGCATGGTGTACATGCCGAAGATCAGCGCGTCGCCAGCGCGAAACTCGCCCGTGGCCCAGCGGCCGCCGAAGCGGTCGACGATCTCGACCGGGTCGTTCGAGAACCAGCCGTCGACGCGATCGCGATCGACGTCCATCTGACCGTAGGTCTCGCGGACGCGGGCAAACGACGCCGAGGTACTCGAGCCGACATGGATGGCGAGCGGGCCCATGTCCATGGTGACGTCGCCGATCGGTGTCCATACCGTGTACAGGCGCGCGCTGCCGCGGCCCATGTAGACATTGTCGAAATGGGCTCCGGTGTACTGGCCGTTGCCGATGAAGCGCATCCACTTGAAGTCGAAGGTCAGTGCGGGCTCGCCGAGGAAGCGGGAGAAGAAATCCATCACTGGACGGCCCTCGACCAGATCGAGGAAGGCCTTGCCGCGGGTGAGATCGGCGCCGCCCACGAATCCCGGCGCCTGCGCCTCGGGCTTCGGATTGATGATCCCATCCAGGACCGGGAACGAGGGATCGAAGGCGCCGGTCTTGGCGAACTCGGTGAAGAGTTCGCGGCGGGCGGCCGCCACCGCGGCTGGATCGTGCAGGCCGCGCACCAGCAGGTACCCGTCGGCGGCCATGCGCTGGCGCAGCGCCTCGGGATCGTCGAGCACGTCGTTGGATTCGCGCAGCTCGCCCAGGTACTTGCCGCCAAGCTCCAGGTCGCGCTCGGCGAAGCGCACGGTGGTGGCGGAACTGATCATGGATGGTTTCCTCGGTGGAAGGGTCCGGCAATGCGCGATGTTAGCGAGATCACTGATTTATACCGGTATTGGATCAGTGATTTGGCATAACCAATGGATGAATTGGCATGGCCTTTTGTGTTTTATGGTATGGTGGTATGATCCCTCCATGGCCCCCACACCCCTCGAGCTGAGGCTCCAGACACCCTCGCGGCGTTCGGAGATCGTGGGCTGCGGCTATCTCGACAAGGCCAAGGGCACCGGCACCTGGGATCGCGACCTGGGCGCCCACGCGCTCGTCTACCTGCTCGACGGCGGCGGCTACTACCGCGACGACACCACCCCCGAACGGCGCATCGGCGCCGGCGACGTGCTGGTGCTGTTCCCAGGCAAACCGCACAGCTACTACAGCGGCGACCAGCCGTTGTGGGTCGAGGTGTGGCTGGTGTTCCGCGGTGGGGTGTTCCAGCAGCTGGAGCACGAAGGCGTGCTCGACCGCGACCGCCCCGTCGTCCATCCCGGCCTGGATCAGCGCCTGATGGACGGCTTCGATTCGATCCACGCGGGCTTTGGATCCGGGGACGTGCGCGATTCACCGAGCTTGGTCGCGCGCGCCCACTTGCTGTGCGCCGAGGTCATGCGTCTCGACCGCGCGCAGCGTCCCGAGGCGGGATTGGTCGCGCAGGCCTGCGCGCGGCTGGCCGACGCGCTCGATCGCCCACTCGATCTCGAACGCGTCGCGAAAGGGCTCGGCATGGGCTACGAGCGCTTCCGTAAATTCTTCGCTCGCGAGATGGGCATGCCGCCCGCGCGCTACCGACAGCTCAAGCGCATCGAGCGCGCGCGGCAGATGCTCACCGAGGATGGAGCGCCCTTGGCGACGATCGCCGAGCGCCTCGGCTATTGCGACGAATATTTCTTCAATCGCCAGTTCAAGCTCGTCACCGGCCTGAGCCCGGCGCGCTACCGGCGCGACTTCAGCTGACCATCGGCGGGTACACCCGCGGGGACGGAGGGATCGGCCGGATCCGCGAGCGGATCCCGCGGATCGCGCGCATGCAGCTGCGCGGTCTCCGCCGGCGCGGCACCCGGGAGCGCGGATAGGTCGTCGCCGATGCGCGCGAGCAGATCCTCCTCGTTCTCCTGCAGGGCCAGCTCGGCGGCGGAGCGCAGCGATTCGCGCGCGCCATCTCGATCACCGGCATCGCGTCGCGTCTCACCGAGCACGCACAGGTTCCAAGCCCTGGTCGAGACGTCGGCGGTGCGCGCGAAGTCGGATTCGGCGGCCATGAACACCGGGATCGAGAACAGCGGCGAGCCCATGGTGTTGAAGGTGGGATCCAGGCACAGGCCCTGGCAGTGGTAATCGCGCGCCTGGGCCTCGATATCCCCGTCCAGCCCATGCGCTCCGGCGGCCGCCGCGAAGGTCGCGGCGGCAAGCCCCCAGTCGACATCGTCGGGCAGCTCGGGTGGGCCCTCGATCCGTCCCGCGCCCTGCTCGGGCATGTCCGGATAGAGGCACCAGCCCAATGCCGACAGGCTCGCTCCGGCACCCTCCCAGTCCTGGGCGCGCTGGCAGCTGGCGGCCGCCGCGCGGAACAGACGGATGGCGCGGGCGCGATCGCCGCGCGTATCGGCTGACGGTTGACACCATTCGCCCAGTAGGTGCAGGCAGCGGCCGCGCCGGGCGTAGTCGGCCGCGTCTGCAAACAGCGCCGCCGCGCGTTCCATCGATGCGCGCGCGCGCTCGGCATCGCCGGCTCCCGACGCGGCCTGCGCGCTCAAGCGCAACGCGATGGCCTCACCGACGCGATCCCCGCGTGCCGCCCGCGCGCCGGCCTCGGCCGCGAACAGCGCCTCGGTGCCAGCCCAATCGGCTTGTTCCAGGTAGTCCTGGCAATCGATGAGCAGCTCGCCGCGCCCCTCGATCAGCAGCAGGTCGTCGCCAGCGAAACCGTCGGCTCGCAGCCTGACGCCCGCGCGCGCCGCGAGAGCACGCGCGCGAACCTCGCCATCGTCGCCATTGGCCGCGAGCACGTAGGCGGCGTCGAGCAGCGCCGCCGGATCGGGCTCGGCGTCGGCGAGCAGATCCTCGGCCGCCGCCACTTGCTCGTCAGCGCGCATCTCGGCGCCGAGCCCGGGCAGGGCCTCGAGCCGGTTGATCCACAGTTCATCATGGAGTCGACCGAGGCGCCAGCCGGCGACGGCCGCCTCGGCACCGTTCCACGCGGCGAGGGCGGGACGTTCGACCTCGACGCGGCGCATCGCATCGAACCACCCGAGCGAGCACAGCCGTACCGCGGCGATGGCCGAGCCGGCATTGGCGGCTTTGAGCAGCAAGGCGCGATGCGCGGCACGCGACAGATCGCGAGGATGGGCGAGATCTGAAGCCAACTGGGCCTCCAGAGCCGAGAGCGACGACGTATTCTCAGCAGTCTTCTCTGTAGGGAGCTCAGAAGTCTCAGAAGAGAGCGCCGGTAGTCCGAACGCTGCCGCGCCGGTATCGGAATCAGCGCACCTGGCGAGCGGCGCAGCCACGGCGCCCGACAAGCCCAGGCAGCCGCAGAGCACGAGCTGGCGACACCATGCAGGGAGGGTTCCGAGCGGGGAGGACATCCTTGCAGATGATACAGCGGCGCACCCGGAGGTCCATTTCGGAGGGTCTTGCGGCTGTGGCCGGCGTCCCCTGGGTCTACCATATGGTGGAGGATCCATGCGCCCACTCGTAGCTCTCCTGCTCGCGGCTTCGGTGGTCTCGGTGGCCGCCACGGGCCCGGCTGCATGGGCCGTCGATGCCGCCCCCGCCCCGGCGCTGAGCGCCGCGCAGCAGCGCAGCCTGGACAAGCAGCTCGCCGATCTGCGCGCCTCGCGGGATCCCCTGCTCAAGGCCTCGCCGCTGCAACGCATCGTGGACATCGGTCCGGCCGCCGTCGAAGCCGCCCTGCCGGATCTCATGCCCCTGCTCGACAATGCCGACGCGGGCCTCAAGCAGAATGTGCTGAACGCCATCAAGCCGCCGGTGCACCTGAGCGGAGAGCAGGTGCAGCGCATCGAGAAGATGATGGCCGATCCGGATGAGAAGGTGCGCAAGCTCGCGCGCGCGACGCTCGAAGAGATCCGCAAGTTCCGCGAGAGCAGCGCCAGCCAGAAAGGCCTCGCGCAGGCCGGTCAGCTGACCGCGAAGCAGCTGCTCACAGCCCTCGACAGCGAGGAGCTGCAGACCCGCGAGAACGCCGTGCAGGTCTCGCGCAAGCGTTGCGAGAGCGACGCCGACTACCGACGCGAGGCGTCCGGCGACTTGGCCATGCTGGCCAAGCTCTCGCACAGCCCTGACGCCAAGGTGCGCGTCGAGGCCTTGCACCTGATGTGCCGCTGCTTCGACAATCTCCCCGTCGAACTGGTCGATCCGGCAGCCTTCGCCAGCGAGGATTCGGAGGACGAGGTCGCGGTCGGGGCGCTGGCGGCGCTCGCTCGCGCCGTCGGCGCGGGCAAGGACGCGGCGGTGACGGCCGCGCGCAAGCAGACCACCGCGGAATCGCCCAAGGTCCAGGGCCAGGCGCTCGCGACCCTCGCTGCGCTCGGCGCCTGGGACGATGGCGTCGCCAAGGCGGTCCGCGAGGCTCTCGACGGCGGCAACGCCGACGCCACCAAGGGCGCGTGCGCGGCCGTGTTCTTCCATAGGCGCAAACTCCCCGAGGTGGTCGACCGCCTGATCACGCTGACCGCCGATCCGGCCGCCGATCCCGAGACCCGGGCTGAAGCGATGAAGGCGCTGTCGGTGGCCGCGGAGCCGGCGCGCTCGATCCCGGTGCTCGAACAGGTGCTCGAGACCAAGACCGACGACAAGCGCGCGCGCATCGGCGCCTGCACCGCGTTCATGCTCATGGCCGAGGTGGCGACACCGGCACTGACCAGCCTGCAGGGCGTGGCGAAGAACGAACGTGACGATCTCGAAGTGCGCAAGGCCGCGAAGTCAGCCGCGGAACTGATCGGCAGGCACTGAGGACAGCGCGTCTGTCGTCCGTCGTCGATAGCCGACCTGGATGAAAGCCTGCTGTCCTGCCGTCGACGACGGGCTGTCCCCGGGTGATTGCCACACCGCCGGCGAGTCGAGCGACCAGCGCTAACCGCCGACCATCCCCACAACGATGTTCCGCGTCGCGCGTATTCCCTGCGCTCGCCCATGCACCGCTACCGCTTGCACCTCCTCGCCGTCATCTCGCTCGCGTGCGCCTTCGCCTGCGCAAGCGGCAGCGCGGCCGAGCTACCGCCAGTCATGGGGCCGCCAGAGGCCGAGGACGCCGCCGCGGCGATCGACAATCCATCGGGCGCGCAGATCCTGACGCTCGCCGACGCGCTGCGCTACGCCCACACCCAGGGACGCGAGAAGCAGTCGCGCGACGAGGAGCTGAAGCTCCTCGCCATGACCCTGCGCAACGCCCGCGCGAGTTATGGTCCGCAGCCGACCGGTACGCTCGGCGCCAGCATGTCCGGACGCGGCAACTCCGCGCCGAGCGATGCCGAGACCGCCACCCTCGGCGCGAGCCAGACCCTGCCGACCGGCGGCACCGCCAGCGTCAGCACCACCGCCCAGGTCTCGCACGCGCCAGGCGCGGCCGAAACCAAGACCACGTCCTCGAGCGCCTCGCTCCTGCAACCGCTGCTGCGCAATGCCGGCTCGCTGGTCTGGCGCGAGGGCCTGACCTCGGCCGAGCGCAGCTACATCTACAGCATGCGTGGCTACGAACAGTACCGCGAGGAGCTGACGCTCGGCATCAGTCGCACGTTCTGGTCCCTGCAGGGCCAGCAGCACGCGCTCGAGCAGGCGCGCATGGGTGTCGGCCGCTCCGAATTCCTCTACGAGCAATCGCGCGCCCTGATGTCGATCGGCAAATCCAACGCCAATGACGTCTTCCGCGCCGAGGTGGCGCTGCTCGCCGCTCGCCAATCGCTGGTGGACGCCGAGGCGGCGTTCAACGCGGCGCTCGACGCCTTCAAGTTCGATCTCAACCTCCCGGTCGACGAACGCCTGGCCATCGACACCGCTCCGCCCTCGGGCCCGAAGCTCGAGGTGGACGCGAAGCGCGCCATCGCCACGGCAATGACGCACCGACTCGACCTGATGACCACCGATGACCGGGTCGCGGACGCGCAGCGCGCGCTCACCTTGTCGCGCCGGGCCTTGCTACCCCAGCTCGATCTCAACGCCAGCGTCGGCTACGGAGGCGCGCCGGCTTCCGACTGGCACAGTCCGGTAGCGGGCGATCCCAGCTACACCGTCGGCATGACCCTGCAGATCCCGTTCAACCGCCGTGGCGAAGAGCTGTCGTACGAGCAGGCGATGATCGCCAGGATCCAGGCCAGCCGCGCACTCGAGGCCCAGAAGCAATCGATCATCCGCCAAGTGCTCGAAGCCATCCGCAACTTGCGCTCGGCCGAGGCTTCGCTGCTCATCCAGGAGCGCAACCGCACCCAGACGCGCAATCGCGCCGAAAAGGCCTTCCTCGACTTCAAGGCCGGCCTGATCTCCAACCTCGACATCGTCGAGGCGCAGAACGAGGTGCGACAGGGCGAGAACGCGTGGTTCGGCGCGATCGTCAGTTACCGCAGCGCCGAACTGCAGCTGCGCCACGACACCGGGACATTGATGGTGAGCGACGCGGGCGCGTGGTCCGACGCCGCGCCGGAATACGCGACCACGGTGGGAGTGCTGCCGTGATCCTCGGCCGGATCCCGTCCATGATGGCGTTCGCGGTCGCCGTGGCCGCATCCGCCTCGATGGCGGTGGCGATGGCGGGCTGCGGCAAGAACGCGATCGGCAGCGGCACCGTGCTCGCCCGCTACCAGGCGACGGTGTCGGACCTCGACGTGGTCATCACCGAGCACGGCTCACTCAAATCGCAGAAGCCGATCTTCATCGAGTGCAAGGTGAACGGCAAGGCGGTGTGGCTGATCGCCGAAGGCACGACGGTCAAGAAGGGCGACAAGCTCATCGAGCTGGAGAACAAGGATCTGGACAACCAGTTCACCCAGACCCAGCAGGAGAAGGAGAACGCCGAACGCGCGCTCGAGAACGCCAGGCGCGAGCTCAAGCTGCAGGAGCTCGACGCGCAGAAGCAAACCGCAGACGCCGAGCGCGCCCTGATCACCGCGGGCATGGCGCTCGAGCAGTACGAGAAGGGCAAGGCCCCCTTGCAGGAGCAGGACCTGCGCCTGGCGCTCGAGAAGGCGTCGTCCGAGCTCACCGATTCAAAGGAGAAATCCCAGCGCATGCCCATGCTGCTCGAGAAGGGCTTCGTCACCGGCACCGAAATGCGTGTCGCCGAGCTCGAGGCGCGCGAGAAGGCCCTGGCCGTGACCCACAAGACGCGCGAACTCGAGATCTTCCAGCAGTACGAGTATCCCACCGAGAAATCCAAGCACGACGCCGAAGTGGACAATGCATCGCTCGCGAAGCAGCGCATCGCCCAGCAGATGGAGACCCTGCACGCGCAGAAGGAGGCCGAGATCCAGAAGCAGCAGAGCATCCTCACGCAGATGGAGACCCGTCTCGCGGATCTCACCGACAAGAAGCAGTCGCTGATCGTGCTCGCCACCAACGACGGGCTGGTGGTCTACGGCTCGGGCAACGAAAACTACAACTACGGCAACCGCTTGCAGGTCGGCGCGGACATCTACCAGAACCAGCCGATGATGACCCTACCCGACCTCACCGACATGGTTGCGGAATTCGGGGTGAACGAGGTCGACATCTCGAGGATCGCCGAGGGCCAGCGCGTGACCACGCGCGTCGAAGGCATCGACGGCAAGGTGTTCGTCGGAGCGCTGCTCAAGATCGCCCCGACCGCGTCGACGGATTGGCGGAGGCAGGGCGAAGGCAAGCAGTACATGACCACCTGCAGCCTGGGGGACACCGTAGGCACCGCGTTCCGTCCCGGCATGTCGACCAAGGTCGAGGTCCTGGTCGGCCACCTGGAAAAGGTCCTGCATATCCCGGTCGACATGGTCTCGAGCAAAGGTGACGAACACTTCTGCTACGTGGAGACCCGGGGCTCGGTCGCGAAGCGCCCCATCACTCTCGGGCGGAGCAACGATGACCACGTGGTGATCACGGCTGGTTTGCAGGCCGGCGAGACGGTGGTGATGCTCTCGATCGATCCCGGCGCCAAGGACGACAAGGCTTCCGGAGAATCCTCCGCCGCCACGCCGGGTGCGGGCGCAACGCCGGCGAAATGACCGGACACCTGGGCTCCACTGGAATGACCCCTGCGATGGCAGCCGCGACGGCCACCGGCGCGCCTATCGTAGAGCTCGTGGACATCCGCCGCACCTATCGCCTCGGCGCGCGTGAA
Source organism: Planctomycetota bacterium (assembly GCA_038231435.1). Taxonomy (GTDB): domain Bacteria; phylum Planctomycetota; class UBA11346; order UBA11346; family UBA11346; genus JACCZE01. The sequence goes on along the minus strand of JBBRLJ010000012.1, from coordinate 84,941 downwards.
CTGCCGGTGCTCAAGGGCATCGATCTCGGCATCGCACGCGGTGAATTCGTGGCGCTGATGGGCCCCTCGGGTTCCGGCAAGACCACGCTGATGCACATCATCGGCTGCCTCGACCGCCCAGACGGCGGCAGCTACAAGCTCGCCGGCGAGGAGGTCTCGGGTCTCGACGACGATCGGCTCGCCCGGCTGCGCGGCCGCCAGGTCGGATTCGTCTTCCAGTTCTTCAACCTGATCCCGCAGATGACCGTGACCGAGAACGTCGAGCTGCCGATGCTCTATCTCGGCGTGGGCGCGGCCGAACGCCGCCGCCGGGCGCTCGCCGCGCTCGAACGAGTCGGACTGAAGGACCGGGTCACCCATCACCCGGCGCAGATGTCGGGCGGCGAGATGCAGCGCGGCGCCATCGCGCGAGCGCTGGTGTGCGAGCCGTCGCTGCTGGTCGCCGACGAGCCCACCGGCAATCTCGACAGCCGAACCGGCGCCGAGATCATTGGACTTTTCCAGGAGCTCAATGCGCTGGGTCTCACCGTGATCATGGTCACCCACGATCACGGTGTCGCCGCCAAGGCGCAGCGGGTGGTGCGGATGCTCGACGGATCGCTGGTCGCATCGCAGGCCAGGGATCAGGCCGAGGCCGGATCGTGATCCTGCCTCCGCTGCTCGCGACCTCGCTCGTCGGCCTCGCCCACCACAAGCTGCGCTCGCTGCTGACCATGCTCGGCATGGTCTTCGGCGTCGGCGCGGTCATCGCCATGCTAGCGATCAGCGAGGGAGCGCGCTCCGAGGCGCTCGGCGCGATCCAGCAGATGGGCATGGACCGGGTGCTGGTGAAGAGCGTGCGCCCCACTGTGAAGCCCAAGACCAAGGATGATAAGAACGACACCTCCAACGTGCTCGCCTACGGCCTGACCTTCAAGGACCGCCAGCACCTTGCGCGAGTGGTGCCGGACATGATCGAGAACGTGGCCACCCGACAGGTGCGACAGAAGGTATTCAACGGATCGCGCGAGATCGAGACGCGCATCATCGCCACCGAACCGCTCTACGCGGCGGCCGCGCACCTATCCATCGCCTCGGGGAGATTCATCTGCCAGCTCGACATGGAGCGGCTGCTGCCGGTGGCGGTGCTGGGCGCCGAGGTCGCGCGCGACCTCTTCCGGCTCCAGGATCCGCTCGGCAAGGATGTGCAGATCTCCGGGCAGTGGCTGCGCGTGGTCGGGGTGCTCGAGAACAAGCGTACCGCCGGCATCGGCGGGCTGGGAGCCGAGGATCTCAATCGCACCATCTTCATCCCCGAGACCAGCGCGAAGACCTACTTTGGGCTGCTCAGCGTCGAGTACGAAGCCGGGTCCTATCAGGTGTCGCGGCTCGAGATCGCCCAGCTGGTGATGCGATTCGCCGGAACGGCGGACGTGCTCACCGCGGGCGCACTGGTGCGCAAGGTGCTCGGGCGAACCCATGAACGCGGCGATATCGAAGTGGTGGTACCGCTCGAACTGCTCGAACAGCAGCGCCGCACCCAGACCATCTTCGCGATCGTGATGTTTTCGATTGCCAGCATCTCACTGCTGGTGGGTGGCATCGGCATCATGAACATCATGCTCGCAAACGTGCTCGAACGCACGCGCGAGATCGGCATCCGTCGCGCCGTGGGCGCGCGCCGCAGCGACATCCGCAACCAGTTCCTGGTCGAAACCGTGGTCATGGCGATGGTCGGCGGGCTGGTCGGCATCCTCGTCGGCCTGGTCGGAGCAGCGCTGGTGAACGAACTCGCTGGCTGGCCGATCCTGATCACGCCGTGGTCGGTGATGCTCTCAGTCGGCATCTCGATGGTGGTGGGCGTGGTCGCGGGGCTATCCCCGGCGGTCAAGGCCGCCCGCATGCAGCCAGTCGAAGCCCTGCGCCACGCCTGACGAGGATTCTGTCTACTACCGTAAATGCTCGCTCGCCGCTCGCCGCTCGCCGCTTTGTGCTTTCTGCTTCTCGACTCCCGCTTTTCTCCTCCTCTCACCCGATCTCAGCGACAGCCCCCCTCAGGTACACCAGATCCCGCCACGCCGCATCGGCGTAATCGTAGCCATCGATCCGCTTCCCATGCGACGGATTCAGACACATCACCGGACTCACTCCATCTCTCGCCACGCGCTGCGTGAGCTCGATCACCGGCCATGACGCATCAGCGAGCCCGCAATTCCACACCAGTGGCTCGCCGGCGCCATCTCCGACGGATTCACTACGACCGCCCTTGAGATGGTAGTACCCGATCAGCGGTCGCAGCCGCTCATACACTGCCACGGTGGGAAAAGTCCCCTGCTCCCACAGGTTCTGCACGTCCCAGGTGAAGCACAGTCGGTCGCGACGACCGAGCCTGGCGAACAACGCCAGCACTTCGTCTGGCGTCGATAGTACGCAGCCGTGGACCTCGTTCTCGATGGTGGAACCGAACCCGGCCGCGTGCAGTCGATCGATGGCCTCGGCGTACATCCCCACCAGCCATGGATGGTCGCGGTCCAGGCGCTCGATCGCGTTCTCGCCTAGTGGCCGCGGTCGCGAAGAACGCGCGGCGAGCAGCCGCACCAACCGCGGCCGCATGATGCGGGCAATGGCGATAGCACGATCGATCCGCGCCAGATGGTGCATGCGGAATCGTTCCTCGCCAAGCTCGACATCGTCGAAGAACAGGGACGTAGACAGGCAATGGACGGTCATGCCGTGATCCCTGGCCGAAGCGATGACGGCGGCCGCCTCCGTGTCGTCGAGGTCGAGCACCGCCTTGCCGAAGATGCCGTCCTTGAGGTCGAGGTCCCTGATGCCCCACGACGCCTGGCGCGCGATCGAGGCATTGACGTCGAGGTCCGCCATGGTGTTCAGCATGGCCATACGCACCGAGCGTTTGCCCAGGACGTTGGTGAGGCTTCGGACGGTGGTCTGATCGCTCATGTCAACTGGTATGATTTATATTCAACTCGGTTGAACAACAAGTGGAATACCGTTGACCCCACCATCCTTGCGCAGCCCTCCGATACTCGGCAAAGATCGAATGCGCGGTCCGCCCGGGAGCCGGCGCGGTGCTTGCCGGTATGCGCAGAGTCCGAGCCGATCAGGTGAAGAAGCCCGCGGCGAATTCCCCCGACCGCGTCACCGTCATGGCGCGTGCCGCGCCGCTCTACGGTCAACGTCAATTCGATCCCGGGATGCTCATGCCAGGAGAATTCGAAGGTGGGGACAACCGCGCCCTTGCACGGGAAGTTCGCTCCCGTGCCGACCGATATGAGCTCGTGGAACCTGGAACGCTTGCTCCGGTTCGCGACTGCGGCTCGGCTGCATGGCAACATCGTACCTGTCGCGGTTGACTGAGGGGTAGTGGCCAGCACGGGCCAACCGGGGTAGACTATTCCAGGAGCCGCCCATGCCCGCCTTGCTGCACGATCTGGACACCCACTATCCGCTGAGCCGCGAGCAGATCGCCAGTTTCCACGAGCAGGGCTTCATCAAGCTCCGCGACGTGCTCGGCGCGAACCTCCTCGAGCACTACGGTTCGCGCATCAGCGCTCTGGTGCGTGAGCTCGGCGACAAGCGACCGATCGAAGCGCGCGACACCTACGGCAAGGCATTCCTGCAGGTCATGAACCTCTGGGAGCGCGACCAGACCGCGCGCGAATTCGTGTTCTCGAAGCGCCTCGCGCGCATCGCCGCCGAACTGATGGGCGTGGCCGGCGTACGCATGTACCACGATCAAGCCCTCTACAAGGAGCCCGGTGGCGGTTTCACGCCGTGGCATGCCGACCAGGCGTATTGGCCACTCGGCAACAACAACTGCTGCACGGTGTGGGCGCCCTTCCAGGCCGTGCCCCTCGAGATGGGCCCGCTCGAGTTCTCGGTCACCAGCCACCGCGCTGATTTCGGCCGCAACCTGGTGATCGGCGACGAGAGCGAGCGCGTGCTCGCCAAGACGCTCAAGGATCTCCCCGTCGAGGTCTCGGCGTTCGCGCTCGGCGAGGTCAGCTTCCATAGCGGCTGGACCTTCCACCGCGCTGGGCCAAACCGCACCGAGCGGCCGCGCGCGGTCATGACCGTCATCTACTTCGAGGACGGCATGCGCCTGGCGAAGCCGGCTAGCGTCAACCAAGAGGCCGACCTGGGATGGATGCCGGGGGCGGTGATCGGCGAGCCGATCGCGACGCCGCGCAATCCCAAGCTCTTTTAGTTTCGGGGGCTCCGCCCCCGGGCCCCCACGGCCTTTGTCGGGGCTCGATGTCTACGCTGCGCTACGACATCGTCGGCGGATCGGCTACGCCGATTGTATCCGCCGACCGCCCCTCGGCGTCCGCCCCATCGCGGGCGATGGGGCCCCCGAGTGCGTGAATTTTCAGGGGCTGCGTCCTGCGGGCAGTGGAGTCCTCTAGCTGTATTTGTTTCGGGGGCTCCGCCCCCGGGCCGCAGGCCGTAGGGGCGGAGGCCTCTACACGCCCGCGGCTCCTTGCCTGGCGCGACACTTTTGTGAGACTTCAGTCATGCCGCTCGTTCCCCACATCGAGACGAATCAGGAGCGCCCGATCGGCGCCTTCGGGATCGCGTGGGCGGCGGCTATGGTGCGATGGATGAGATGCGGCGGGATGCACGGGCTTCGGGGGATTATCGACCTCGGGTATCCGGACCGTTGCGCGCGAATTCGGGTACGAGCTACGCTCTAATCCCGAATCGCCTTGAGGGTCGCCGCTCGCGCGACCATCTCCCTTTCGCCAACGGACATCAACGAACATCCCATGCCCCCCTCCGCACGCCGGCCCTCGACGGCCGCCATCGTCTTCGCCTTCCTCGCGCTCTACGTGGTGTGGGGCAGCACGTACCTCGGCATCGCGATCGCCATCGAGACCATGCCGCCGTTCCTGATGGCCACCGCGCGCTTCCTCGTCGCCGGTGGCATCCTCTATGCCATCATGCGCCTGCGCGGCGAGCCGGCGCCTGATCGCACGCAGCTGCGCTCGGCCACCATCGTCGGCACCTTGCTGTTCGTCGGCGGCAATGGCCTGGTGTCATGGGCCGAGCGCTGGGTGCCATCCGGCACGGCAGCGCTGATCGTCGCAACCACGCCGATGTGGATGACGGTGATCCCCTGGAGCATGGGAAAATCGGCGGCTCCCCGGCCAATGCAGGCTGCGGGCCTGGCGATAGGGCTGGGCGGCGTCGCGCTCCTGCTGATGTCGGCGCCCGCCGCGTCTGCGACGTCGGGCGCGGCGGTGATCGAGCGCGCGCACGTGGTGGTCGGCTCGATGGTGGTGCTGGTCTCGGCGCTCTGCTGGTCCATCGGCTCGCTGAGCTCGAAGGGGCTGCCGCTGCCGGAGTCGCCGTGGATGTCCTCGGCCCTGCAGATGATCTGCGGGGGCATCGCACTGCTGATGCTGTCGATCGTCACCGGTGAACCGGCGGGATTCGAGCCGTCTCAGGTCAGCCTGCGCTCGCTGCTTGCGCTGGTCTACCTGGTGGTGATCGGCGCGATCGTCGGCTTCTGCGCCTTCATGTTCCTGCTGCGCTGGGTGGCGCCGGCGAAGGTCGCGACCTACGCGTTCGTCAATCCCGCGGTGGCGGTGCTGCTCGGTTGGGCGATGAAGGACGAACAGGTGACGCCGATGATGCTGGGCGCCGGCGCGCTCATCGTCATCGCGGTCGCGGCGATCATCTTGTCGAAGCCGAGGTCCGAGCCAACGCTCACGGCGGCTCAGGTGCAGCAGATCAGGCGGTGATCATGGCGATGATCGCTTCGCCAGCACGATGGCCGCGAGGACCACTACCGCGCCCACCGCCTGCAGCGAACCGATCGGCTCACCGAAGAGCGGCCAGGCGAGCAGGGTCGCGAGCACCGGCTGGATCAGCAGCATCACCGAGGTGAATGGCGCGGATACCACGTCCAGCGCATAGACGACCAGGCCCTGTCCCAGCACCTGCGACACCAGCGCGAACGCCAGCAACGCCAGCCATCCGCCGCCAGCTGTGGGGCGGAAGGAATCGCCAGCGATAAGTGCGATCGCCAGGAACACCGCCATCGCGACGGTTCCAGACCAGGTCATGATCGCCATCGCCTCGAAGCGCCGGCGCAGGCGCGAAACCGTCAAGATGTAGGCGGCGTACATGACGGCGGATCCGAGCGCCAGTCCATCGCCCTGGAGATGTTCGCGTCCGAGATCGGCGCTGGACGCGACCAGGCACGCCCCGCCCAGCACGGTGAATGCCAGGGCGATGGCAAACCAACGGCTGCACGGCTGAGCGAAGAGCGCCGCCGCCCCCGCGGCCACGAAGACCGGAGCGAGATTGCCGAGCAGCGTGGCGTTGGCGATCGAGGTCTCGATCAAAGACCAGTGCCACATCGCGAGATCCGCGGCGAAAAAGATCCCCGCCGCGGCCACCCACGCCCGGCTCGGATCGACGGTGCCGGCGGTCTGGATAGCGGGCGCTTCCACGGCGGCATGATCGAGGACATGCACGGCGTCAAGATCGGCGGCGTTGACGGGGATCGACCGGCCTCTGCGCAGACCCAGTACCACTGCGAACACCGGCAGCGCGAACACCATGCGCCAGAACGCGATCGCCGTCGGACCCACGTGGTAGTCCTGGTGGATCCAGCGCACGAACAACGGCGCCACCCCGATGCCGAGCGCGCCGACCACCAGGGCCGCGTAGGCCCGCCGATGCTTACGCGAACCTGTCTTCCTCCGGTCTCCATCATCGCTGGTCGTGACGTCCATGGTCGGGGATCGCAGCATGGCGACGAGCGGGCCACCGCAAAGCGCCCCTCCGGCCAGCGCCACGCCTTTCCGTTTACGCGTGCCGATCAGCCAGTATCCATCCACTCGCATGCGCGCGCACGCGCCATGACCAGGAGCGACCGATGGGCCAGGACGACGATGACGGGCAGCGCATGATTTCGGCCATCGCGGCAGGGGATCTCACCACGGTGAAGGAGCTGCTCGCGCGTGATCCCGCCCTGGCACGGGCACGCGTGAAGGACGGCTTCGACGCTGGCGCCTCGGCGATCCTCAAAGCGTACTACACGATCCACTTCGCGGATCCGGCCAAGGTCACCGACGACCACCGCCGTGTGCTCGGGGTGCTGCTCGATAGCGGCGTCGAGCTCGACGTGGTCGAGGCGGCCGCGGTCGGCGATCTGGAACGGGTGCTGGCGCTCACCGGCGACGAAGCCGCCGCGAACGCCTACTCGGGCGATGGTTGGACGGCGCTGCACCTGGCCGGCGACGATGACATGCGCGCGGCCCTGGTGGCGGGGGGTGCCGACATCCGCCTGCGCTCGCGCAACGGCCTCGCCAACACCCCGCTGCACGCCTCGGCATTCGCCGGCAGACTCGATGGCGTCGCCTTCTTCCTGTCGCAGGGCGCGGATCCGAACGAAGTCTGCGGTTACGCGCCGCTCCACTACGCCGCCGCACGCGGTGATCTGCCCATGCTCGAAGTGCTCGAGCGCCATCGTGCCGATCCCGCGGTGCGCTCCGCCGACGGCAAGACCGCCCTCGATCTCGCCGAGGCCAACGGGCATCGCGACGCGGTGCGCAAGCTGCGGGGATGGCGGCCTTGATGTTGATGAGGCAAAGAGCAGAGAGCCGAGAGCGCACAGCAACAAGTCGACAGGGAACGACGAACGGCCATGCGACGTTCCGCTCTCTACTCTCTACTCTCTGCTCTCCGCTCCCTCTGAGCTTTCCGCTTTCCGCTTCTCACCTCTCCATCTAAGCTCCCGCGATGCCCGTCGGAGCCCTGGTCGCGATTCCCGAACTGCAATCCGAGGGTGTCGCGCGCTTGACCGCCGAACAGGGCGGCAACTCCACCATCCGCTTCCTCACCACCGGCGCGGTCAAGACGCAGGAGAGCCGCCAGGTATCGCGCTACGCGCTGCTGCCCGGCACCCGCGTGACGGTGGCGGTCTCCGGCGCCGCGCCACGCGCGGCGCACATCCTGCCGCAGGGGATCCAGCGCGACGCTACCAGCGGTCTGCTGGTCTATGGCGTGCGCTACGAGGACGGCGTCGAGACGCGGATTCGCGAGGACGCCATCGCGTCGGTGACGATCCCCTCGGATCCGCTCGAGCAACTCGCCACCGCGACCTTCCACGACCTGCGCCCGGCACATGGCACGCGATCGCCGCCCGAGCCCTGGGGCCCGCCGATCTTCAGCGCGCGCGAGGAGCTGCTCGCCTGGCGCGACTCGGCGTGGTCGGGAACCGGCGGCGTGGTCTCGCTCGCCGGCGCGCGCGTGCGCCCCCTGCCGCACCAGCTGCTAACGGCTCGGCGTGTGCTCGCCGATCGCCAGATCCGCTTCCTGCTCGCCGACGAGGTCGGACTCGGCAAGACCATCGAGGCGGGATTGGTCATGCAGTCGCTGCTGGCGATGCAGCCGACCCTGCGCGTGCTGGTGGTGGTGCCCGGCGCGCTGGTCAGCCAATGGTTCCTCGAGTTGTTCGTCAAGTTCGGCGGCCGCCCCTTCCTGATGCTCGACAGCGAACGCCTGCAGACCCATCCGGGCAATCCCTGGAAGGACGAGCAGTTCGTCATCGCCTCGAACCGCGCGCTCGAGGAACTCGACAACAAGGGCGCGCTGCGCGTCGCGCAGTCGCAATGGGACCTGTTGGTGGTGGACGAGTGCCACCGCATGCAGCCGCATGGCGTGCTCTACAAGCGCGTCTCGCTGCTCAGCCGCCACAGCCCGCACGTACTGCTGCTCTCGGCGACGCCCGCCCGCCAGCATCCGGACGCGTACCTCGCGCTGCTGGCGCTTCTGCAGCCGCAGGTGTACCGCGTCGACGATCACGAAGGCTTCGCCGCCAAGCTCGCCGCCCACGACCGCGTCGTCGAACTGCTCGGCCGCACTCGCGACGCCACGGTTGATGGCCTGCGCGCGCTGGCTCCGGCGTGGAAGGCACTGCTCGGCGCCGACCCCCTGCTCGCCGCCCGCGCCGAGGCGCTGTCCGCGGCGGGCGACGACTCCGCGCTGGAAGCGGCGCGGGCATCGGTCATGGCCCATGTGCGCGAGCACCACCAGCTCGATCACCGCATCGTCCGCCACCGCCGTCACGTGCTCGCCCGGCTCTCGCAGGCCACCGGCGTCGCCGGCCTGACCATGGCCGTGCGCACCGTCGAGCGCGTCGGCTACACCCTCGACAAGGCTGAAGCGTCGGTGCGCGAGCAGTTCGCCGCATACCGCGCGGCGCTGATGTCGCCGTACGCGGGGGCTGTCACAGCCATGGACGTCGCCCCGACTGACAGCGCCGCAGCAGATGGCGATTCCACTGTAGGCGGCAATTCCGCCGCTGGCGGTAGTCCCGCCGCTGGCGGCAAGAAGAAGCGCAAACCCAAGCTTGCCGAAGCCGCTGCGTCGACCGAAGCCGCTGAAGCGCAAGCAGGCGGAACCGGGCCTCGGGAGATCCCACCCCGCCTCGCGCACTGGCTGCTGCAGGTCGAATTGGCGGTGGGCGCGCACCCGCGGGTGCTCGAACGCCTGCTGGCCATGCGCGCCACGGTCTTGGCCGATCCCGAGGAATTCGCCGAGTACCGCGACCGCGCGCTCACGGGCGAGACGTTATCGCAGGTGCTGCGCAACGACCTGTCCGAGAACGAGATCACCGCCCACGTCGCGGTCAGCGCCGCCTGCCATTGCGACAATCCCGACGAGACGCCGGCGCTCGAGGCATTGCGCGCCGCCGCCGCGGCGTGGGGCAAGAAGGTGCCGTCGCGCGACAAGGCCCTGATCAAGCGGCTCGAGGAATTCTGGATCGAGCATCCGCAAGAGAAGGTGCTGATCTTCACCAACCACGGCCTGACCGTCGCGCCGCTCGAGCAGGCCCTCATCGAGACCTTCGGCGAGCACGCGATCGAGACTTTCGGCGCGCACCAGGACACCGTCGCGCGCGAGGAGGCCGCGCGCCGCTTCCGCGACGACGCGCGCTGCTGGGCGATGGTCTGCGATCCGCTCGGCGGCGAAGGCCGCAACTTCCAGTTCGTCTCGGTGGTGGCGCACCACGATCTGCCCTGGTCGATCGCCGGGGTCGAGCAGCGCATCGGGCGCGTCGACCGCATCGGGCGCGACGGCGACGTGCCCAGCTGGGTGATCGCCGGCGACTCCCCCGAGTGCGTGGACGCGGCCTGGGCGGATATCCTCGAACGCGCGGTGGGGGTGTTCACCGGGCCGTCGTCTGGGCTCGAATTCGTCACCGATGCGATCGAGGCGCGTTCGCTCGCCGCGACCCTGGCCGCTGGCGCCGAGGCGCTGCGCGCGATCGAGCCCGAGCTCGCTGGGATCGTGGCCCGCGAGCGCGCCACCGCCGACCGCCGCGAGGAGGAGCTCTTCCAGCAGGAGACCGGCGTCTTCGCCGAGGCCGCCAAGCTCGCGCAGGCGATAGACACCGCGCAGGCGCCGGTCGAGGCCGTGCTGCGCTGGCTGCGCGGCATGGGCGGAAGCGCCCGCCGAGACGATGAATCACACAAGCTCTTCCACCTGCGCGCACGCCACAACGACAAGCCGGATCACGGTACCCTCGACCGCCAGCTCGCGCTCAGCCGTCCGGAGCTGGCGTTCTTCGCGGTCGGCAACGGCCTGGTCGACCGCACTCTCGACGACGCCGCCGGCGCGCGCTGGTGCGCGGCCCAGGCGTGGCGGCGCAAGGCCGCGCGCGGCGTCGCCGCCTGGGAAGGCGTGCGCGTGGTGTTCGCGCTCGGCTACGATCTCGGCGCGGTGCTCGCCGCCGAGCTGCGCCTCGAGAGCCTGCGCCGCCTGTTCCTGATCGCGCCGCCGTCGCGCATCAGCGTGTGCGTGCGCGGCGACGGCGCCGTCGAGACCGATCCCGAGGCGCTCGCGCTCCTGGCTCCGGGCTTCGACGTCCGCAACGGCGACACGACCATCAGCCAGGGCGCGAGCCGCGACGCCTGGGCCCGGCCGATGGTCGCGGGTCCGCTCGACCAGGTGACCCGCTGGCAGGACCGCGTGCGTCTCGCTGGCGCCGCGGCGATACGCCATGCGGAAGCCAGCCTGCCGGCGATGCGAGACGCGCAGCTGGCGCGTCTCGAGGCGGGATTCGCCGAGAGCGTGGCGGTGGCGAGAGGCCAGGCGGCGGCGGCGGAAGCGGCCCTGGGCCCGAGCCACGCCGAGACGCTGCGCGCGCAGGCCGAGGCGCTGGACGAGGAGCGCCAGGCCGGAGCGCTGAGCGCGGCGCTGGCCGGGGCGAGGCTGGAGATGTCCTCGATCAGCTACGTCGTGGTGGCCTGAGCTTGGTTTCATTCAGGGGCTTCGCCCCTACGGCCCGGTGGGCCTACCCCACGGGCTTTGTCGGGGCTCGATGTCTACGCTGCGCTACGACATCGTCGGCGGATCGGCTACGCCGATGGTATCCGCCGACCGCCCCTCGGCGCCCGGTCGCTGCGCTCCGGATTTAGGCGGCGCAGCCGCTCGGCCGCCGAGTCCTGGTTTGCGTGAACAATGGGCGTAGCCCATCACGCAAACTTTTTGGCCCGCAGGGACAAAAAGAAGGACGACAAAGGCCGTGGGGTCCGGGGGCAACGCCCCCGAAACACCAAGGCCTACCCCACGGGCTTTGTCGGGGCTCGATGTCTCCGCTGCGCTACGACATCGTCGGCGGATCGGCTGCGCCGATGGTATCCGCCGACCGCCCCTCGGCGCCCGCTCCATCGCCAGCGATGGGGCCCCCGAGATGGAGAGGAGGGCATGATCCATCGTTCAGGCTCCGGACATCACGCGGGGATGCGCGGTGCGTTTGCGTCAGCGCCTTTCCAGGGTCACCGCGAAGACGTTGATCTCTGCACCGATGAGTGACGTGAGTGTGAGCCGGTCCGCGACCACGCCCTCGGGGATGGCGAAACCGTGGACGTCCATCAGTCCGTAGTAGGAGTCGGGCGCGAACGCCGAGGTGACACGTGAACGGTCGACATATGTGTAACCGCCGCCCGCCCACATGTGCTCGCCCATCGGTGCCCACCAATCGCACAAGTGGGTGATCAGCGACAGGTCCTCGCTGAACACGCTCTTTCCGCGCAAGGACAGTTCCACTCGCAGTGCGGGCATGGGCTGTTCGTCAGCGGGCTTGGGTGCCGTGACGACGAGATGGAGATCGCGCAGGGACGCGGGCTCGAAACCGAGCCCCACGACCTTGTTGGAGCCGGCGAGCTTGGCGTGGGTACGGTCGATGCCGGCAAAGCGGAATGGGACGCCGTGCGCTGCGCCGATCCCGATCGGGATCCCGGCGATGTCCAGAAAGCAGGTGTCGGCGCGCTCGCCGAGATCCATCGGCGCGAACGTCGCGTTGTCACCCATGCGCGCAGACGATGCCGCGAGGGCGCGGAAGCTGTCGGCGACGCGATCGAAAACCGCGAGCGACACCTCGACGTTCTCGGACTTGTTGTGGCGCAGCCAGACGTCGCGGTAACGGTCGCGCACGGCGATGAGCTCGTCGGCGAGCGCCATGCCGTCGCGCGCGCGCGCGACTGGGTCAGCATTGGCGAGATGCCGATGCGCGAAGGCCATGCGCCTCGTCACCGACAGCAGGCGCTCGAGCCCGACCGCGACGTGATCGAGGTGCTCGGCCTCGCGACGCGCAGCGGCGCGGGAGGCGCCGAGCGATGTCAGCGCGGCCTCGAGCACCTGCTCGTCGGCTCGCATCTGGTCGGCGATCGCAGGCTCCGCGGTGGCGAGCCTGAAGAGCGCGTTGGCGTTGCGGCGGTGCAGCCGCCAGTACCAGCCCGGAGGATGCGACAGGCGGCTGGCCAGTGAACCCAGCATGTGCTCGAGCTCGGGCAGCTCGGCGCCGTAGAAGGCGCGCTGGAAGCGCCGCTCGAACGATGCTCGGTCGGCATCCGGTCCCGACCACGACGCCTCGGCGAAGTAGGCGAACAGGTTCCAGCACAGGTCGCGGCTGTTCTCGTAGCCGTCGTCGCCCCACATCGACGCGGCGAGCGCAGCGTCGGACCGGCCCTCGAGCTGCTTCGCCCAGGTCGATAGGTAGTCCTTCGCGCGCTCGAAGTCGGGCATGAACGCACACCAGTTGTTGTAGCCCGCGTAGCCCCACACCGGACGGCCCTGGGCTTCGAGCTCGCGCTGGTGCGGCACCGGCAGCGACGGCTCGTAGGTCCAATTGATCGGGACGATCGACGGATGCAGCAGCTGCAGCGTCTCGCAGCCGAAATGGTTGTAGATCATGTCGGCCCACATCAGCGGAGTCTTGCCGCGCTTGGCGAGCTGCTCGGCGCACCAATTGGCGTGGGCCACGAAGGTCTGCCGGTCCACGCCCTGGGTCTCGTCGAAGCCCATGCCGAAGAGCTTGGACGGGAACAGCGCGCAGACGTCGTCGATCGCGCGGATCAGGAACTCGCGCACCTCGGGCTTGGCCGGGTCGAGGCTGCTCATGCTCTGGAACACGGCGCGGCCGAGATGCGCGTATTTCGGCAGCGCCAGCAGGTTCTCCTGATGGCCGATGAGCTGGAAGGTCGGGAACACCTCGACGTTGTGCAGCTCGCCCTCACGGACGATCGCGGCGACCTCGTCGGGCGTCAGCTTGCCGCGGCCCTCGCCGATGTCGGGAAACGATTTCAGGTGCAGCATGTCCTCGAGGTAGAGCGTGTAGTGGCTGATCTTGAAGGAGGACAGCAAGCGCACGATGCGCTTGAAGTCAGCCAGGCGCGATACCTGCTTGCGCGAGACGTCGTCGTGGTGGATGCGCACGGCGATCTCGGGCCAGTCGCTGATCACCAGCTCGGGCAGGCTCTTGCCGCCGCTCTCGAGTAGGAGCCGCTCGCAGGTGACCAGCCCCCAGAACAGGCCGTCGGCATCAGCTCCGCGCAATGACAAGCCGCGCGCGCTGATCGCCAACCCATAGCCGCCGCGACGCGAAACCAGCGGAGCCTCGCTCGCCGGTTCCCCGACCCGCACCGAGTATTCCGGGATCTTCTCGTCACCTTGCAGCTCTGCCGAGAGCTGGGCGAGCTTGTGCGCGATCGACGAGCGCGCGAGCGCGTACGGATGCGTGCGCCACGCCGCATCCCCGATCACGTACCGTCCCTCGCCCATGGCCACCGAACGCGGCATCGGGACCAACGGAAGGAGCCGGGTACTTTGCATGCGCGCATGTTTGCGTCATCCGCCGGATGACAAGACGCGGGCTTGGCCGCGGCCCGGGCACCGGCTAGCATCGGGCGTGCACCGCATCCACCCACCGAGCGACGAAGCCGCCCACATGCTCGAGCTCCATGGCTCGCCCACGTCGGCGATGAAGGCGCTCAGCGCCCAGTTCGCGGTGATCCAATCGCGCACCCAGCTGTTGCTGACGCTCGCCACCCTCACCCTGACCATCACCGGTTTCTCTGGGCCAAGGATCGCCGTGAGCGGAGCCTTCGCTCGCGCGGCGATGATCTGCGGACTGGTGCTGGTGCTGATGGGCGTGGTCGCGGCGTTGGTCGGATCGCTGCGCATCCGCTGGCTGACCCAGTTCATCGGCGCGAATCCGCACGAGGAGCTGGCGGCGATCATTGCCTACCGCAACCGCAAGACCGCATGGTTCGTCTGGGAGCTGCTGCTGGTGGTCGGCGGTCTGTCGTGTTACGTCGCAGCAGTCATCGCCTACCTGTCGACCACGCCGATCGCCGATTCGCTGCCAAGGACCTGAAGCGGCTGGGCGCCCTGGGTCCAGCTGACAGCCGGGCTCAGGGCGCCTCGTTGACCTGTACCGGCCCGCTGACGACGTAGATCCACATCTTCCGGGTGCCCCAGCGTTCGGCCCAATCGTGGGAGACGAAGCGCACGTCGATGTGCAGCACGCCGCGGGCATGCGAGCGACGCAGCGCGCCGCCGGTGTCGTCGACCGGCCAGATGCCGCCGACAGTGGACTCGGTGAGGTAACCGGGCACGTGCAGCTTGGTGCCACGGCGCAGCAGGTTGAAGTCGGAAGCGACGCCGTACGGGTGGATGTCGGTGCGCCGACCCGTGGCGGTGCGGCCGGTGCGCTCGTCGCAGCAGATGGCGCACGGGCAGTAGGCGGTGACCATGGCCCACTGGCGGCGGACCGTGCAACCCTCTGGAAGGATCGAGCGCAGCCAGTCGGCGTAGGCGTCCGGCGACTGCTTGCTCAGGTCCGCCGCGAGGGAGGGATGGGTAGCGGGCGAGCGGCCGTCCCAGGTGGCGAGCCACGACGGCATCGGCGCGGGTACCGTGGGAAGCAGGTCGGCCAATAACGCCGGCCCATTCGATGGGAGCGATTGAGGCGATGGTTGCATGGCCGGATCGGCCAGCGGCTGCTCGAGGGCGATGTCGCTATGGATGTTCGGATCCCACATCGGCAGATCGCTGGCGGGATCGTCCTGAGTCGGCTTGAGCAGGTACGTCCGATTCTCGGCTCCCGGCGGGCTCCCGCCGAGACGCTCCAAGGGAGCGACCGCGAGCAACGCCAGGACGACCATCCTGGCTACCGAACGGATTGAATCTCGGATGAGACACCTCCAGGGACCTTGCCGCCGATCGTACGGCGCGGGGGCAAAGACCATATCGGTTCTTCATCAGGTACGAGAACAAATGCCGATAGATTGACGATTGGCAACGGGCCGTAGAACGCGCATTAAATACAATATAAAACATTGATTTAACTTATCTTGTGCCTGTGCCAATGGGTCGATCGCCGAGCCTGTGTGCGGCGCCGATTCCGATCGAGGTGCCGCAATTACTGCTATGATCTAAGTACGACCACTGCCGTCAGTATTCGCTGACCACGTAGGACCATCCTGAGAGATCGGCACCCTCACCGCCGGGCGCCAACGGCGGGGGTGCGAGGTCCACGAAATCGAGCACCTCCTGGCGGCCCGGCTGGTCGTCGAGGTGCGAGCAGGAGACCCCGAGCAGACGCACTGGACGCCCGTCGATGGCGACCAGCGGCAGCAACGCGACCGCGACGGCGCTGATCGCGGCCGCCTGGTCGGTGGCCGATTCCAGGGTCCGGCTACGGGTGACGCGGGTGAAGTCGTGGTAGGTGGCCTTGAGGGTGACGGTGCGGGCACGTACCCCGGCGCCATGGAGTCGCTGGGCCACGCGCTCGGATAGGCTGGCGATGCGCCTGCCCGCCTCGACCGGATCGGCGAGATCCCGGGCGAAGGTCTCCTCGGCACCCACGGATTTGCGCTCGCGCTCGGCGCACACCGGGCGCTCGTCGATGCCGCGCGCGACATCGGCGAACCAGCGCGCGCTCGAACCGAACCAGCGCTCGAGCTGCTCGGGCGGGTGCTTGAGGAAGTCGCCGGCGGTGACGATGCCCAGGCGCTGGCAGGTTTCGCCCGTGACGCGACCGACCCCGGGGACCGCTCCCACCGGGAGCGCCGCCGCGAAGGCGGCGAGGTGCTCGGGGCGGACCACGAAGATGCCATCCGGCTTGTTGCGGTCCGAGGCGGCCTTGGCCGCGAATTTGTTGGGCGCCACGCCGGCGGACGCGGTCAGACCGCCGGTCTCCGCGCGGATGCGCGCACGGATGATCTCGGCGATGCGCGTGGCCGACGGCTCCGCGAGCTTGTTGACGGTGACGTCGAGGTAGGCCTCGTCGAGCGACAGCGGCTCGACCAGATCGGTGTAATCGAGGAAGATCGCCTGGATCAGCCGCGATGCGGCCTGGTAACGCTCGAAATCGGGCTGCACGAACACCGCCTGCGGACACAGCTTCGCCGCTTTGAACGAGCCCATCGCCGAACGCACGCCGAACGCGCGCGCCTCGTAGGACGCCGAGCAGACCACGCCGCGGCTGTCGGGGCGTCCACCGACCACCACCGGCCGTCCGCGCAGCTCGGGCCGGTCACGCTGCTCGATCGCCGCGTAGAAGGCGTCCATGTCCACGTGGATGATCTTGCGCGCTCCCGTACCCATCGCATGGATCCTATCGTGAGGGCGCGGCCAGCCACCTACTGTGGGGCGTCTTCTACGCCGTATTCCTCGCGATCGACGCGATGCCGGTCTGGAACAAGGCCCCGCGTGGCTACCTTTTCCTGTAGACCGCCACGCCTATTGGAGCCCACATCATGCGCACCCCCCTGCTCGCCGTCGCGCTGTTCGCGGCCGCCTCGTTCCTGCCCCTGCTCGCCGTCGAGAAGCCGGCGCCGGTCGAACCTGCGCCCGCCAAGGTCGCCAAGCCGTATCCGCTCGACACCTGCGTGGTCTCGGGCGACAAGCTCGGCGCCGACATGGGTGACGCGGTCGTCTACGACCACGAGGGACGCGAGGTGCGCTTCTGCTGCAAGGGCTGCATCGACGACTTCAAGAAGGACCCCGCGACGTACCTGGCCAAGCTCGACGCGGCCGAGTCCGCTGCCGCGAAGTCCGCCACGGCACCGGGGGCCGCTGCCAAGCCGGGAACGGACGCGAAGGTGGATGCGCCGAAGGCCGCGCCGGTGCCTGCGCCCGCTGGGCACTGAGGACACGGAGCGGAAAGCTCAACGCAGAAAGCGGAGAGCGGAGAGCGACGACGGACAAGGATCAGCGGCCGACAGGCCAGCGCGTCACTTCGCTGGGGCCTTCATCTGGCGGAAAGCGGGCGGCACCTGCTCGCCGGCACCGTGCTTCTCGGGCGCGGCCTGGTAGAGCTGCTGCGCTTCGGGCAGATGCTTCTGCAGATTCGCCGAACGGTCGGCGGACTGTGGATGGTCGCTGAGGAATCCGGGCGTGCCCCCGTTGCCGAGCTTGGCGAAGCGGTCCCAGAATTTCACCGCCTCCTGGGGGTCGTAGCCGGCGCGCGCCATCAGCTGCAGGCCGACCTCGTCGGCTTCGGTCTCCTGGCCGCGGCTGAACGGCAGCATCACGCCGATCTGCGCGCCGGCCCCGAAGGCCGCCATCGCCACGTTACCGGTGGTCGGATTCACGCCCTTGGCCTGCAGGAATGCGCCGAGCCCCTGGCCGACGACACCGGCGATGGCGTTATCGGTCATGCGCTGGCCGCCGTGGCGCTTCAGCGCGTGGGTGATCTCGTGCCCGAGCACCGCGGCCAGGGCGGCCTCGTTCTCGACGTACGGCAGGATGCCGGTGTAGACCGCGATCTTGCCGCCGGGCAGGCACCAGGCGTTCACCGTGTCGGACTCGAACACCGACACCTCCCACGCAAAATCGCCGCCCTTCGGTTCCATCGGGGTCGCGACCTTCTCGAGCCGCTGCGCGACGCGGTTCACGAAGGCCACGGTGGCGGCATCGGCGCAGGGCTTCTCTTTGGTCTTCGCCTCGGCGTAGGCCTGCGTGCCCATGGTGTTCTCCTCCTGCGGCGACATCAGGTTGAGACCCGCGTCGCGCGAACTGCAGGCGGTAGCCAGCGCGAATGCGGTGAGTGCGGCGCAGATGGAAGATGAGCGCATGGAGTACCTCGGCACGATGGGGGAGGCCGTTTATCGCGGTGCTGGAACGATTGCAAAGCTCCGATGGCAGCAGTTCCCACAGGCGCCCCTCCGATGGGCAGCAGCCGGGCAGCAGCGGGGCCAGCCTCGACGCCGTCCCGCGGGCGCTACCATCGGACATGGCCATCGTGCTGCATCCGTCGTTGGACTTCGATCAGATCACCGTGAAGCACCCGAGCGGCTTCGAGGTCATCCTGGTGATCGAGCAGGGCACCGTCCATGCCTACCGCAACTCGTGCCCCCACGTCGGCGTCGGGCTCGATTGGGGAGATGGGCGATGCAAGAGCGGCCCGAACGAGCTGCGCTGCTCGCTCCATGGCGCCGCCTTCAAGGCCGACACCGGCGAATGCTTCTCGGGCCCCTGCCACGGCGATGCGCTCAAGCGCGTCGAGGTGCGCGTCGAGGACGGCAAGGTCGTCTGTGAGTGAGCCGTCGGTGATCGCTCCCGCGCGGCACCGCTTCCCGTGGGACACCGACACCTGGAGCAGCCGTGCGCGGACCTGATTCGGTCGGCGCGGCCTTCGGCGGGGATCTGCCCAGCCCGATCCCGGCGCATCCCATCGATCGCATCCTCACCCCCGAGCGCGCGCGCAAATACCGCCAGGTCTTGGCGCGCCGCACCGCGCGGCTCGCGATCGTGGTCGAGGACTGCCACGATCCGCACAACGCCACCGCGATCATCCGCACCTGCGATGCCTTCGGCGTCCACAGAGTCTTCGTCACCACCGGCCGCAACGCCTTCAAGGTCAACCGCCGCGTCAGCCAGGGCAGCCACCACTACGTCGACCTGCACGTGCATCCCGATATCGCTTCGTGCTACGCCGAACTGCGCGCGCTGGGCTACGCGATCTTCGCCACCGACCTGTCCGCCGGCGCCACCATCGGCCCCGAGCACCTGCGCGAGCGCCTGGCGGCCCAGCCGCTCGCATTGGTGTTCGGCAATGAGACCGCAGGTGTCTCGGCAGCCGCCAGCAGCCAGGCCGACGGCCACTTCCTCATCCCGATGGCGGGTTTCCCGCAGAGCCTCAACCTCTCGGTCTCGGTGGCGGCCTCGGTCTACGCGCTGCGCGGCGAGGCGCTGTCCGCCGACCTGCCCGGAGACCTCCCGGCCGAGGAGCAGATCCGCTGCTACGACGCCTGGGTGATGGAGCACAAGGGCGAAGCAGCCCAGAAGCTCATGAAGCTCGAAGCCGGGCGGCATGGAGAGGACCAGGACGTGTTCAGGGCAGGAACGGCGAGAACGGGGGATGGTCCATCGTCCGTTGTCCGTCGTCCGTCGTCGACTACCGGCTGCGAAGAGTCACAGCCGTGATCCGATCGCACGGTCGTCGAGCTGTCCGACGACGGACGTTCACCCAGTGACGGGAGGCCACATGCCCAGGGGCTCGAGGAACGAGCGCAGCGCGGCGGGCAGTCTCCCGAGCACGGACTCGGAGTCGTAGCACGGACCTTGCTCGTGCCACAGGGTGTCGGCGGCGGTGGTGATCCACAGCACCGCCATGCGCGCGGCGTCGAAGGGCGCCGCGCCGCGCGCCATGAATCCGGCGGCGAGACCGGCGACGATGTCGCCGGTGCCGCCCACCGCCATGCGTGGATTACCGCGCGGATTTCGCTGCCAGCGCCAGCCATCGGTGACCAGATCGACCGGGGCCTTGGCCAGCAGCACGCGATCGGGGCGAGCGAAGGCGTGCAGGGATTCCTCGGTCGCGGCGACGCCCATCAGGTTGCGCGCCTCGGTGCGGTGCGGCGTCAGCAGGATGCGCGCGTCGCCCTCGGGCAGGTCGCGGATCATGTCGGCGCAGGCGGTGAGCGCGTCGGCGTCGAGGATCACCGGCACGCCCATCTCGAGCGCCAGGCTGCACGCCTGTTGTGCGGCCTCGGGACAGCCGGCCTCGCGGCCGATTCCCGGCCCGATCAGCACCGCGCTCGCGCGCACCAGCATCGGCGTCAGCTGCTCGGGATCCGCGGGAGAGAGCGACGAGCCCTGCTGGCGGTGGACGACGATGCCGGGCGGCAGCTTCGGGCCCTCGGCGGTCCACGCGCGCACCATGTCGCAGCCGGTCATCACCGCCGCGCGGCAGGCGAACTCGAGCGCGCCGGGGAAGACGCCGCCGCCGATCACCAGCAGCTCGCCGTGGGTGCCCTTGTGGCCGGTACGCTTGAGCGGCGGGAAGCGGCGCATGCAGCTGGGTTGGACATCCTGGTAGGCCGCTGGCAGCACCCCGATGTCGACCGTCTTGAACTCTCCGACGCCAGGAACCTTCAGCAACTCGAGCTTGGCCACCTGCAGGCACAGGGTCAGGGTCGCGGGCAGCATCAGATCGGTGCCGAGCCCGCTCGGGACGTCAGACGCCAGCACCGGGGACTTCAGCCCCTTGAGCGCGGTCAGCGCGCTCGCGATCGGATCGCGGGGACGGCCGCGCGTGCCCGCGCCGAGGATGGCGTCGACGATCAGGGACGGGGTCTCCGACGGGACGCCGGTGAGGCGCGTGACCGTATCCGGCAGCCGCTTCGCCTGGCGCTCGCACAGCGGGCTGCGCGGCGCGATCACCGCCCACACGCTGATCTCGCGCCCGGCCTCGGCGAGCAGGCGAGCGCACACGTAGCCGTCGCCGCCGTTGTTGCCCGGTCCACATACCACCAGGATGCGGCCGGTCGGCGCCATCCGCGACGCCTCGCGCATCAGCGCCTCGCCGGCGCGCTCCATCAGCACGCCGAGATCCTGGCCCAGGGCCACCGCGGCCTCGTCGATGAGCGCGGATTCGTTCAGCGGCACGAGCGGCGCTGGCAAGACCATGGCGCGAGCTTCGCGCTGCCGACCTGCGCGCAATATGGGAGGTGCTTATGGGAAGGTGCGGTGTGCGGCTGCCTGATTCAGGGGCTATGCCCCCGGACCCCCACGGCCCTGGTCGTCCTTCGTTTTGTCACTGCTGGCTAAAATGTTTGCGTGATGGGCTGCGCCCATGGTTCACGCACCAGGACTCGGCGGTCGGGGGAAGAGAGCGGACAGCCACGATGCGTACGTGCTTTCCTCGGCGTCACGTCGCACGCCGCTCAGCCCGATCTCACCATGCGGAAGCAGCGATGGATGCGGCGATTGCGGAAGTCCTCGGGGATCGAGCGCTCGGTGAGATCCTCGATGGTGAAGCCCTCGCCCCCGCCACGCAGGTCGAAGCCGCGGAAGTTGGTGCTGAAGTAGAGCTCGCCGCCGGGATTCAGCAGCTCGCGGCAGCGCGCCAGCAGCCAGGGATGGTCCTTCTCGATCGCGAATGGCTTCGGCATCGAGGTGGAGTTCGAGAAGGTCGGCGGATCGCAGACGATGAGGTCGAAGCGCTGGGTCGCGCGCGGCGCCTGATCGAGCCACGCCAGGCAGTCGGCGCGCTCCAGGCGATGTTCCGGGCCGGTCGTGAAGCCATTGAGCTCCAGGTTGCGCGCCGCCCAGTCGAGGTAGGTGTTGCTGAGATCGACAGTAACGGTCGCGGTGGCGCCACCCGCGCGCGCGTAGCAGGTGAACGAACCGGTGTAGGCGAAGAGATTCAGCACCGCCTTGCCAGCCGCGCGTTCGCGCACCAACGCGCGCGTGGGACGGTGGTCGAGGAACAGGCCGGTGTCGAGATAGTCGGAGAGGTTGACCTCGAAGAGCAGGCCCTGCTCGCGCACGTTCTTGACCGTACGCTTCTGGCCGAGGCGTTCGTACTGCCCGCCCGACTGCCGGTCCTTCTGGGGCGCGCGTCGTTTGACGAACACGTGCTCGGCGCCCAGGTCCAGCGCTGAACGCACGCTCTGCTCGACGGCGGATAGCCAGGCCGCTTCCTGCTCGGCGGTCTCGTTGCGGGTGCGCGCGAACGCCCACACCACCGCGTCGCCATCGTACCAGTCCACGATCAGCGGCTGGTCGGCGATATCCTTCTCGTACAGCCGGTAGCAGGTGACGTCGGTGCGGCGGGCCCATTTGCGCAGGTGGCGGTGCACGCGCGCGATGCGGTTGGCGAGCTGCTCATAAGGGGCCGCGCCCGGGGCGACCGGTGACGCCTCGGGCTTTCCCGCACGTGGAACTCCCGGATCGGGCTCGGACATGGGTGCAGCGTAGGGCCTCTTGGCGCGTCGGACACCCGTCTATCCGACATGCGCCGATCAGTGATCGAGGTTCCTACCGAAGTCGGGCATGCCTCCGGCTTCGACCGTCTGACGCCACGCGAAGAGATGCGCGGAACCGTATTTCCAGAAGCGCTCGCAAGCGGCGAAATAGGCAAGCACCGCCTCACGTTCGCCCGACGCGATCATCTCCTTCGCGAGGGTCATGTCGGGGCCGGCCGAATCCAAGTGCGGCGATCCTGGGGTCGCGCCGGCGGCGGCCAAGCGCTCGCGCGCACCCGTGATGTCTCCTGAGCGCAGCGCCACCAGGCCCAGCAACATGTTGCCGTCGTGCACGGCATCACCGAAGTTCCAGTCGTTGGGGAATTCATCAGCCAATGCGAGCAGTTCGCGCGCGCTCGATGCGGCCGTCGTCAGATCACCGAGCGCGTACGCGGAGCGGCCCATGCCGCTCAACGCATGATAGCGTTTCATCGCGTTGACATCGCCTGGCGCGAAATGCCCAGGCGCGGTCTTGGCCTCATCTCGATCGACGACTGTTCCGATCAGCAGGTCATGGGCATCGTCCGTCGCGGATGCGATCACCAATCGGCCGAGCGGCCAGAACGCCACCTCGCTCTGAAGGACGCCGCCATCGACCTCGAGCCCCGCGCCGGATGGGATGTCGACCCCGCTGACGGTGCGGCACCTGACTCCCTGCCAATCCTTGCCCTGGGTTGCGCTAAGTGGAAGGGGCTTCAATCGCAGCATGCCATTGCGCGGTACCGCGACCACGAACTCGCCGTCGACTATCGGAGCGTCGCTACCAGCGTTATCCGTGACCACGCGCACGATGCCGCGGTAACCGTCGGGGACCACCAGCGTCAAACGCCGGGGACCTGGCGCGTCCCGGCATCCCGCGCACGCCAGCATCGCTAGCATTCCCAGCACAGCGCACCAGGCCATGCCGATGCCACGGCATGCTCGACCGTGCCGCAACCCGCACTCCGCATCCTGTGCGTCCTCGGTCGTCATCGGTCATCAACGATCATCATCGATGATCACAGTCCGGCGAGATCCGCCCACAACTTCACCACCACCGGGATCAGGCCGTCGTGGTAGTCGAAGCGCGGGCTGTGGCACGGCTCGAGCTCTCGACCCGCTACACCTGCGCCCAACAGCATGTACGCGCCGGGCCGCTGCTCCAGATAGTAGGAGAAGTCCTCGGAGACCATCACCGGCAGCGCGGCAGCGTCGACGCTGCCCGGTCCGAGCACGCGCTCGATCGCCGCGCAGGCGCGCGCCGCGCACCGTGGATCGTTCACCGTCGCGGGATAGCAGGGCGTGAACTCGAAATGCGGCTTGGCTCCGGACACCGAGCACGCCGAGACCAGCACCGCCTCGGCGCGCCGCGCGAGCTCGTCGCGCAGCTGGGTGGTCGCGGCGCGCACCGTGCCGACCAGCTTGGCCTCGTCGGGGATGATGTTGTTGAAGGTGCCGGCGTGGAAGCAGGTGACCGACAGCACCGAGGCCTCGGTCGGCGAGACCTGGCGGCTCACCACCTGCTGCAGCAGCGTGACGAACGCGGCGCCGGCCACCACCGGATCGATGGTCTGGTGCGGCTGCGCGGCGTGACCGCCGCGGCCCGAGATGGTGGCCTCCCATTCGCCGTTGGCGGCGAGCACCGGGCCGGGGCCGCAGGCGGCCTTGCCGAATGCCAGCGGCGGCCAGTTGTGGTAGCCGTAGATCTCGTCGATGCCGGTGAGGGCGCCGTCGTCGATCATGCGCTTCGCGCCATGGCCGCCCTCTTCCGCCGGCTGGAAGAGCAGGGTCACCGGGCCCGGCAGGTCGCGCTCGCGCGACTTCAGCCATTCGGCGGCGGCGACCAGGCTGGCGGTGTGGCCGTCATGGCCGCAGGCGTGCATCTTGCCCTCGTGCACGCTGGAGTAGGCGAGGCTGGTGCACTCGGTGAGCGGCAGCGCGTCGAGGTCAGCGCGCAGCGCGATGTGCGTGCCCGTCGCCGAGGGCGCCAGGGTGGCGAGCGTGCCGGTGACCGCGCAGGCGCGCCACGGGATGCCGATGCGATCGAGCTGCGCGCGCACCACGGCCGCGGTGCGGTGCTCCTCGAACATCAGCTCTGGATGGCGGTGCAGATCGTGGCGGAGCTCGACCGCGCGCGCGACGATCCCTGCCAGGAGAGATGCCTCGGAGGTGCTCATGTGGATGCCTTCCTGGATGGAGCCGCATGTGCCGGAGAGGCGTGCTTCCCTGTTGGCGACCCGGAGCGCGACCACGCGGGCGGATCAGGGTGCTCGGAGACGATGAACTGCCATGCGCCGCGCTCGTCGCACGACAGCTCGACCTCGCGGCCGCACGGCATGGTCAGGCCGTCGTCGATGTGCCCGAACGGCAGACGCGAGATCGCCGGAATGCCCAGGCGGTGCGCCCATTCGGCCAGCACCTCGTCGATGGTCGGCCCGTGGTAGTCCGAGCGCTCCTTGTGGGTGAACGATCCGCCGATCAGGCCGACGATGCCCTCGAGCGCGCCCGACAGCCACAGCTGCATCAGCGCGTAGTCGAGCTGGAACGGATGCTCGTCAACGTCCTCGATCGCCAGCACGCAGCCGCGCAGCGACGGCATCGCCGGGGTGCCGCACAATCCGGCGAACACCGAGACGCACGCGCTCATGCACGGGCCCTTGGCGCTGCCGGAGCGCAGTACGCGCACGCCGGCGTCGATCTCGCCCGAGCGGCGGTACGAGGTGCCGCGCATCAGCGCGAGCAGGCTCTCGCCCGCGCGGCCGTGGCGACCGGGCGGGAGAGCGATGTAGCAGCCCTCGCCCCATCCACGCGCGCGCCAGCAGGCGTGCAGAACGGTGATGTCGCTGTAGCCGATGATCATCGGCTGCTTGGCCGGCGACGCCGCCATCAGATCGCCCACCAGGTGGATGGAACCGTAGCCGCCCATGCATGCCCACACCACGTCGTGCTCGAGGGCGCGGCGGAGGTCGGCGCGCCGTTCGGCGGTGGGCAGCCAGGCGCCGGTGCCCAGGTGGCGGTCCATCAGCGGCGAAGGCACGATCTCGAGCGCGAATTCCTTGGCGAAGGGTTCGATCGCCTCGATGGCGCGTGTCTTCTTCAGCGGCCCTTCGAGGGCGTAGGCCGGGCAGCAGATGTAGCACGTGGCCATGGCACCATGGTAGCGAGCGCCCCTTCAGCCTCCAGCGAGCAGGTCGCTCGACGCGCCCTCGGGCAGCTGGTCGTCGGCCAGGAAGGGGCGGAGCCCGGGCGGCATCGGCTCATGACGGGCGATGGCCGCGCGTACCGCCTCGTGCGCATCCTGCAGCAGATCGAGATCGCGCGCCAGATCGGCGGCGCGCAGGATGAATGCGCCATGCTGCCCGGTGCCGAGCAGCTCGCCCGGTCCGCGCGCCGCGAGATCAGCCTCGGCGATCGCCAGGCCGTCATCGCTCGCGGAGAGCGCGAGCAGCCGCGGCGATGGCAGTTCGCCGCGGTGGAAGAGGATGCAGCGGCCGCCGCCAGGCCCGCGTCCGATGCGCCCGCGCAGCTGATGCAGCTGGGCGAGGCCGAAGCGTTCGGCGTCGAGCACCGCGAGCAGGGTGGCCTCGGGCACGTCGATGCCCACCTCGACCACCGTCGTCGCCACCAGGATGCGCGCTACGCCCGTGGCGAACGCGCGCATCGCCGCGGTCTTCTCATCGTCTCGGAGATCGCCATGGACCAGCGCGGCCTCGCCCGGGAACACCCCAGCGATGTGGGCCAGCACCGCCTCGGCCGTCCACGCCCGCGCAACGTCATCGCCGGCGTCATCTCCCGTGTCCTGGCTCGTCTCCTGGGCCCGGGTCTTGAACGGGCAGATCACGAAGGCGCGGCCGCCAGATGCGAGCGCCGCGCGCAGCGGCGCATCGAGCTGCGCCGTGGCCTCAAGGCGTTGGCATTCGGTGGTGACCTCGCCGCGTCCCGGCGGCCGGCCGGCGATGCGCGACACCGCGAGATCCCCGAACACGGTCAGCGCCAGGGTGCGCGGGATCGGCGTGGCGGTGAGCAGCAGCAGGTCCGGCCGCCACGGCTGGGCAGGGCCGCGATGGGCCACCAGGGCGGCGCGCTGCGCCACACCGAACTTGTGCTGCTCGTCGATCACCACCAGGCCCAGCGCCAGCGGCCGCACGTCGTCCTCGAGCAGCGCGTGCGTGCCGATCAGCACGTCGAGACGTCCGGCGGCGAGATCGGCGATGATCGCGGAGCGTTCCACGGCAGTGCTGGCGGCGGTGAGCAGACGCAAGCGCACGCGCGAACCGGCCAGGCAGCGGGCGAAGAACGCGTGGTGCTGCTCGGCGAGGATCGCGGTCGGCGCCATCATCAGCGCCTGCGCCCCCTCGGCGATCACCGCCAGGCACGCGATCAGCGCCAACGCGGTCTTGCCGCTGCCGACGTCGCCCTGCAGCAGGCGGCACATCGGTTCGGGCGCGCGCATGTCGGCGCGGATCGCCGCGAGCGCCTCGTCCTGGCCGGCGGTGAGGGTGAAGGGCAGGCGGGCGCGCGCGCGCCGATCGATGTCGTCGCTCCAGGTCCAGGCGCGTCCGGGCTCCGACAGCTGTCGCGCGCGTCGCGACTGCAGCAGCCAGGCCAGGGCGCGCAATTCGCGGCGGGCGAGGCCGCGCGCCGCCTGCTCGTGCGCGGCGGCGTCTGCCGGATGGTGCAGCGAGAGGATCAGCAGCTGATACGCCGCGGGCGCGAGCTCTCCCAGCGGATCGGCCAGGCGCGGAACGTGCTCGATGAGGACGTTCTCGACCAGCTGCTCGAAAGCGCGCTCCGAGATCCCGGCTGGCGGCCGGTACGCCACGCGCGGCCGTTCGTCTACCGGCCCGGGCGTCGCGAGTCCGCTCGCCATGTGCGTGAACGACGGATGGTTCAGCACCCCCGCGCGCTTCTCATCGGCGCGGCCCTCCCACAGGTACCATTCGTTCGGCAGCAGATGGCGCTTCAGCCAGCCGGCATTGAAGAACATCGCCTTGAGCGGGTACCCGTCGGCGCGCTCGAGCATGGCCTCGACCGACATGCCGCGGCCGCGGCGGAAGATCGGCCGCACGCGCAGCACCCGCGCCCGCACCCGCGCCAACGCTCCGGGCTCGAGCGGCCCGCTCTCGACCATCGGCGGCGGCGGCGGCAGCAACCGCGGCACCGCGTGGATCACGTCCCACGCGGTGCGCAAGCCCGCGGCCGCGAGCGCCTGGGCGCGCGCCGGCCCGATCCCCGCGATGAAGCGCAAGGAGAAATCTTCCGGTTCTCGCGCCGGCAGTGCGGCCCTGATCCCAGGCGGGTCCGTCGAAGGCATGGCATCCATTTCCGGTGGAAACACCCGAGAGCTGTTTACACTTCATCCTTCGGCATTCATCCGGGAAACTCCGGCTTCGGATTCCCTCGTCGTCGCAATCGGCCGCACCCGCATCCCTTCAGGAATCATCAGCCATGGCAGTGCTTACCTACCGCGAATCGAAGAAGACCGTCAAGGACCAGAAGCAGGTCGCCAAGGCGCTCGAGACCATCGGCATCGGCTTCGAGACCTGGGGTGTCGACCGCCTGCCCGAGAGCCTGCGCAGTCGCAACCTGTCGGATGCCGAGAAGCAGGACGTGCTGAAGGCGTTCAAGCCCGAGCTCGACCGCATGAAGTCCAAGGGCGGCTACGTCACCGCCGATGTCGTCAGCCTGTGGCCTGACACGCCAAACCTCGACGTCATGCTCGCCAAGTTCGACAAGAAGCACCTGCACGTCGAGGACGAGGTGCGCTTCTGCGTGCAGGGCCGCGGCGTCTTTACCGTGTTCCCTCTCCAAGACGGTAAGCAGGGCGAAGCGCTCGACATCGAGCTGCAGCCAGGCGACTTCATCTCGGTGCCCAAGAACTACCACCATCTCTTCACCCTGTGCGCCGATCGCAAGATCACCGCCATCCGGCTCTTCGTGGATCCGGCTGGCTGGGTCGCGCACTACATCAATTGACCACGGCGATTTGACGGCCATGGACCAGCCCGTGCTCGATCCCGGACACGTCGGCACGTCGCTCGAGCGGCTCTATCCCGACGCCGCCTGCGAGCTGCGCGCGAAGGATCCGTGGGAGCTGCTGGTGGCGGCGATCCTGTCGGCGCGTGCTCACGACGTGCAGGTCAACAAGGTGATGGCGGTGTTCACCGAGCACTTCGTCGGCCCTGAGGCGGTGGCGGGCGTCGACCATCGCGATCTCGAGCCGGTGCTGCGACAGGTGCCGCTCTTCCGCCAGAAGGCCCGAGCCATCGTCGAGGCCGCGCGCGCAATCGTACGACTGCATGGCGGTAAGGTGCCGCAGAGCATGGCCGACCTGGCGGCGCTGCCCGGTGTCGGGCGCAAGACCGCGGCCGTGGTGCTCGGCAACGCCTTCGGCATCCCGGCGATCGCCGCCGACACCCATGTCCAGCGCATCGCGCACCGTTTCGGCTGGACGCCCTCCGAGCATCCGACCCACGCCGAGACCGCGCTCGCCGACCGCTTCCCCGCGCATCGCTGGGTGCGGCTGTGCCACCAGTTCATCCGCCTCGGTCGCGATTGCTGCAAGCGGGTGTCGCCGCGATGCGAGCGCTGCCCGTTCGCCACCGCGTGTCCGCGCCAGGGAGTGGCGGCCGAGAAGGCCAAGCCACGGGATGCGAAGCGGACGCTCGAGGGTTGATCGGATCGAGGCCCCCCTCGTGGTCCGACCCGTCGACCGCTAGCGGGCCCGGCGCGCCTGCCCCGCGGGCCGCCCGTGGCTGGGCGGCACTCCGTAGAATTTGCGGTAATCCCGCGAGAATTCGTGGACGCGGTCGTATCCCACCAGCTTCGCGATCTCGCCGATGCCCAGGTCCTCGCGGGCCAGCAGGCCCTTGGCGAGGCTCAAGCGCAGGCGCTTGAGGCGGCGCATCGGCGGCAATCCCACCGCGTGCCGGCACGAGCGCTCGATGGTCGCCGCGCTGACGCCGGTGAGCCGCGCGAGAGCCGGCATGTCGAGGCGTTCATCGAGGCGCTTGCGCACCTCGGTCTCGAGCCACCACCACAGGCGCGAGCGCTCGTCCGTGCGCACCGGCTCGGCGCTCGACACGCTCGCGAGGCAGGCGAGCAAACCATTGAGCGCCGCATGCACCTCGAGTTCGCGTCGCTGGGCGGACAGCGCGTGGTCGTGCCATGCGGCATGCATCGCGCGGCAGCAGGCGATGGTGCGCGTCCATGGTGGTCGCACCAAGCGCGCGGCGAATTCCGGCGGTGGCAGCGACGGCGCGATGAAGTTGACCGAATAGAACGACCAGGGCTCGAAGCATTCGCCGCGCACCAGTTCGTCCTCGTGGTACCAGATGGCGGAGCGCGGGGCGAGATCGTAGACGCGGCCGTTACACTCCTGGCGCACCCGGCCGCTCATCACCACGTGCACCAGGTGGCCAGGAAGGGACGTGGCCTCGAACCGACCGAGACGTGGCTCGATGCGTTCGACCAGCAGGACGCTCTCGATGGGGGAGGCGGAGATGGGGTGGGGCATGGAAGGAGGAGGAGCGGGGAAGCGAAGAAGAGGGAAGAGGGAAATCCGTGATGGAAATTGCTAACTGATACTGGCTGTCTTGCTAAATCATCTCGATTATTCCTGGCTATACAATGACATCATGAACTACGACAACGCGATGGGAGATGATGGTAAACGCATGATCGCGGGGGATTACGCCCGCGACGGGTACGTGGTCGCGACGGGGGCGCTGACGCGGAAGGAGTGCGAGGACCTGAAGGCTGAGGCGGTGGCGCTGATGCGCGAGCATGCTGGGCCCGAGGCGACGGTGATGGTCGGGGTGGCGGTGGTCAGCGAGCGCTTCAGGCGGCTCGCGGGCGATCCGCGGCTGGTCGGGCTGATCGCGCCGCTGATGCCCGATGGCGTGATGTTCATGAGCGACAAGTTCGTGTTCAAGTCGGGGGCGAAGCGCTTCGCGACGCCATGGCACGTCGACCAGGCGTATTGGCGCGGCACGCGCGCCAAGATGTCGGTATGGCTCGCGCTGGACGATGCCCGGCGCGACAATGGCTGCATGCGCGTGGCGCGCGGCGGGCATCTGCGCGAATGGGCACATAGCAATGGCGGAGGCGCGGGCACCAACGGCGAATTCACCAACGTCATCAGCGACCCGGCCTGGAGCGAGGCCGACGACGTGGCGTGCGAAGTCCCCCAGGGCGGCGCCATCGTCTTCGGCGACCGCCTGCCACACGCCTCGTTCACCAACCAGTCCGGCGCAGACCGCTTCGCACTCATCCTGACCTACCAAGCTCCCGCCCCGGACGAACCGTTCGACCTGTCCTTCCCTGCGCGCCATGTCGTCGTGCCGTCGCCGGTCCAGGCCACGTCCCTCCACTAGGCACCGTCCCGGGCCCAGGATCTGAGCGGGCAGGCACCTCGTGGCTCGGCCCACGGCGACCAGAGCCAGGATCGGTGAGGGCTCGCCGCCTGTCCCGTGGCGCCGGGGCGCCCCGGCGATCAAATGCCGCCATGAACGCGTCATTCGACCTGATCATCCGTGGCGGCACCGTCGTCAGCCACGCCGGACGCGCGCTCTGCGACATCGGCATCCGCGCCGGACGCTTTGCGGCCATCGGCGATCTGTCCAAGGCCACGGCCGCGGACGTCATCGAGGCCCGCGGCCTGCACGTGCTGCCGGGCGTCATCGACTCGCAGGTGCACTTCCGCGAGCCCGGGCTCGAGCACAAGGAAGACCTCGCATCCGGAACCGCCGGCGCCGCCCTCGGCGGCGTGGTGGCGCTGTTCGAGATGCCGAACACCAAGCCGAGCATGACCACGCGCGAGGGCCTCGAAGACAAGCTCGCGCGCGCGCGCGGACGCGCCTGGGTCGATCATGCCTTCTATATGGGCGGCGCCGCCGAGAACGCCGATCAGCTCGGCGCTCTCGAGCGCCTGCCCGGGTGCTGCGGCGTGAAGGTGTTCATGGGCTCATCCACCGGCTCGCTGCTGGTCGACGACGAGGCCGTGCTCGGACGCATCCTCGATTCGGTATCGCGGCGCATGGCGGTGCATTGCGAAGACGAGTCGCGACTCAAGGAACGGCGCTCGCTCATCCCCGACCATGGCGCGCACGTGCGCATGCACCCGATGTGGCGTGATGTCGAGACCGCGTTGATCGCGACGCGACGCCTGCTGCGACTGGCGAAGGAGCGCCGCAAGCGCGTTCACGTGCTGCACGTGACCACCGCCGAGGAGCTCGAGCTGCTGCGGGCCCACAAAGACCACGCCACCGTCGAGGTGCTGCCCAACCACCTGACCCTGGTGGCGCCCGACTGCTACGACCGCCTCGGCGCCTACGCGCAGATGAATCCTCCGGTGCGCGACGAACGCCACCGCGCCGCGCTGTGGGCAGCCATCGCCGACGGCACCGTCGACGTGCTCGGCACCGATCACGCCCCGCATACCCGCGCCGAGAAGGACGCGGCCTACCCGAACACGCCATCGGGCATGCCTGGCGTGCAGACGCTGCTGCCGGTGATGCTCGACCACGTCGCCAAGGGGCGCCTGACCCTCGAACGCTTCGTCGATCTGACGTCTGCCGGACCGCAGCGCATCTTCGGCATCGCGCGCAAGGGCCGCATCGCCTGCGGCTACGATGCCGACCTGACCATCGTCGATCTCGGCGCCCAGCGGGTGATCGAGAACAAAGCCATGGCCACCAAGGTCGGCTGGACGCCGTTCGACGGCATGCGCGTCACCGGCTGGCCGGTGATGACGGTCATCCGGGGCGCGCTCGCGATGCGCGACGGAGCGCTCGTGGGGGCTCCCGCGGGCCTGCCGATGTCATTCGTGGAATGCCTTTAAATATAAGGACTTACGTCTAGATGTAACATTCCTCGGTGCGGTGCGGATACGTATATCCAAACCTGGCGCTCACCCTCGCTGCCGAGGGGTGCGCCGCCGCTCCCCGAGGGTGCCATGGCCAAGCCACTGCCTCAGCCCGTCTCGACCGCCAGCGCCACCCCCTGCGCCGCCCGCCGGGGCTTCACCGCGATC
This sequence comes from Planctomycetota bacterium, assembly GCA_038231435.1. Taxonomy (GTDB): domain Bacteria; phylum Planctomycetota; class UBA11346; order UBA11346; family UBA11346; genus JACCZE01. Next base: position 52,373 of record JBBRLJ010000012.1, on the reverse strand, counting down.
GAACTCGTGGTGGTGGTCGGCATCATGATGCTGGTGATGTCGATGATGATGCCGGCGGTCTTGAAGACGCTGCGCAAGGGCGCGGTCTCGGCTGCCGCCACCGACATCATGCAGTGCTGGCGCCAGGCCCGGAACCTGGCGATCCGCCACGCCATGCCCGACAGCGACGACGGCACGGCGCCCAAGCACTTCGGGCTGATGATCACTCAACGCGCGGGCGAGCGCCCATATGCGGCGCTGATCTACGACAACCGGGACGCTGGCTCACTGACCGCGAGCCCCGAGACTGCGGTGCTGCGCGCCGACGCGACCAGCACCAGCACCAACGACTCGGTGAACCCGCCGGTGGCGAAGTGCACGTTCGGACGCAGCGTCGTCATGGGCTGCGCGCCGACCGCAGCCGATGCCGTCACCACCACCGATCGCGTGCTGGTGATCTACGCCCAATACCGCACCGGGCTGCCCATCGACGCGGCGGCGGTCGTCGCCGGCAAGGCGCCCAGAGCGCCGGCGGTGGGCATGGGCCTGACCGGCAACCGCGCGTTCTGCATCGCCGACAGTCCGGTGTGCGCCAAGATGGACGTGCAGACTCTCGATTTCACCGGCGGAGCGGACAAGCGCGGCTACGCTCTCGGCGTGATCCTCTACCCCATCGGCATCGCGGCGACGCAAGAGCTCTGAGCGTGCGCGGGCGCTCGGCATTCACGCTCTTCGAGGTGGTGATCTCGATGCTGGTGCTGAGCATCGCGGTGCTCACCACCATCGCGCTGCTGCCGATCGGCCTGAAGGCTCAGCAGCTCGCGCGCTACCAACTATACGCGGGCTCAGCGGCGCTGACGCTGATGGAGAATTTCCACGCGCCGATGATCAGCTTCAACGGCCACGGCACGCTCGCGCCTGATCTCAACACCAACCTGGCTCCGGCGGGTAGCCCGCCCATCCCCGGGTGGGCGAACCGCCTGCGCGACTGCAACCTGGTCGCGTCGCCCTACCAGCACGACATCGAGCGCTACCTATGCGGATGGATGACCGGCGTGTATCCCGTGCCGCTCGAGATCGCGCGCCGCATCGATAGCGACAACGACGAGATCCAGCGCCTGCTCGACGCCGGCGGCTGCCTGCTCTACCAGGATACCGGCTACGTGCGCGGCCTGACCGTGTCATCGGCGCGCGACAAATCGTTGACCCTGAATCCGGCGCAGGAGGCGCACAAGCTGGTGTTCGCGGTCACCGGCTACGCGCAGCAGAATGCGCTCACCAGCCATCCGGTGGAGAGTTGGCCGTGGTACGAGATCTACCCGTTCCCGCCCGCATGGGTGGCGTTGCGGGCCTCCGGACACGAAATCCGCCGCGGGCCGGTGCACAAGATGTTCGATCCCGCCACCGGCACGTATGGTGGTCCGATCCGCGGGCAGAACATGCTGGGACTTCCCGCGTCGCCGAGCGGCAGCCCGCCACCGGGCCTCGGCTACGGCGATGGCATCGTGTGGGGCGACGGTGGCCACTTCGCCTGGTCGCCAGTGACCTTCCCCGATGCGCCGCAGAACGAGCGGCAGATCCGACCGCTGCGCGCGACGCCGTGGAGCCCCCTGAGCGACCAAACGCGCAAGCCGATCGACCCAGCCGACGTCGCGCCCGACGCGGCCGGCGACTGGAACACCGGATCCACGGGCTGGTATCAAGGCCGCGACTGGAGGTATTTCGCCGCCACCTGCCCGCCCGGATCGTTGTGGGATCGCGGTTGGCTGCCATTCCAGCGACTTGCCGGCTTCAACGACACCCTGCGGCCACTTCCGGATTGGAACGCCTACGCCGCCGCGCCTCTGGCGAGCCATTACGAGAAGGCCGGATGGCTGCCGGTCATGGCGCTGCTGACCAGCGAGGACAGCGCCACCTACAACAACTACTGGTACCAGATCCTGCCGGATCCAGCGCCCTCGCGCAAATCCAAGTACCTCGGAGAGCAGGTGAAGGGCGCGCTCGCCGTGGGTAGAGACACCGAGGTCGGCTCTGGGGTTTTCCCACCGCGGCCCTCGACGCTGCGCGTGAAGGTGAATGGCTGGGATCCGTACTACCCGCCCACGCCGTGGATCGGCAACGAATTGTGCAAATTCACCGGCGCACCTCACAGCACCTTGCTGCCCACCTACGAGATGCGCGCCAGCTACCGCGACAAGGCGCTCGATCTGGCGTACGCGGTGTTTCCCGACATCCCTCCGGTCACCAAGAGCAGCGCCTTCCCGCCCGGCGTACGCCCGAACGTCACCAACACCCAGATCGACTGCGATTCGTACGAATACGGGCCGCTCGAACTGATGGCGTTCCCGCTCATCGATCCGCACGCGTCATCCCGGCTGCCACCGCACCCGGCGCAGGTGCTGGCGCTGAGCTACCTCGCCCACGCCGCCATGCTCATGACCGGCTGGGATCCGCCGTTCATCGCTCCGGACGTGCTCGCGCTGCTCGATTGGGAATCGCTCACCTGGCAGTACCAGGCCGCGGATCCGCTCCGCCCCGGCGTCACGATCACCGGACTCAAGGACGCCAAGCTGCTGGTCGACGACCCCGCGAACGCCATGGCCGGCGCCACCTCGATCACCATCACCAACGACAGCGCCGCGCCCATCCACTTCTACAAGGGCGACGAGATATGCCTCGAGGAGGACTACCGCGAGTGGTTCGCCAGGAACGAACGAAACCCGGACCGGGGCGAGGGCGTGCAGAAGTACCGCGTCACCGACGACCTCTACATCGCCGGCAACCCGGTGCCCGGCGCGACCACCGGCAATCTCAAGATCCAGCCGCCGCTGGCGCGCACCTACACCAAGATGATGGGCACGCACGGCGCCGATCCGAACGCCTTCCCGCCCATCCTCGCCGATCCCGTCGGCCACAACCAGCAGCTGATCCGCATCTGCAGCGATTACGACCGCGCCTTCGCGCGCACCGTCCACGAGACGTGCATGCGCTTCGCGGCCGCGTACGGGTGCGAGAACCCCTACGATTGGGGCGCGCCGCGCATGGCCAACCATCAGGTGATGGTCGACAAGCCGCTGGCGCTCCTGGACCTGTTCATGGATGCCGGGCGCGGACCGTCGTCCGACGGACACGCGCAGCGCGTGCCTCAAGGTCTGCCGACCAGCACGCTCTTGTCATCGGGTGAGTCTTTCTATCGCTGGATCATGCCGCCCAATCCCGCGACCCGCGACGGCTTCAGGACGGGTACCGTCCCAGCCTCGCCCGCCGCGCCGGTATGCGCGCTCAGCCACCTGGGACCTGGGCGTTGGAACGAGACCTCGTGGACCTCGGTGATGTACAATCCCCAGCTCGCACCCCCCGGTAGCGCCGGAGGATCCTGGAACTGGTCGAGTGACGCCGACCGCTACTGGCTCAACCGCCCGTTCCAGGCCTTCCACCGCGATCGCCAGCTGGCGTTCTGGGCCGTCGATTGGAAGCAATACGAGGACGCCGAGACGGCGCCGAGCGCGCCGCTCGATCTCGCCAAGCACGCGCGCTCGATCCGGACCAAGCCCGATGGCGTCACCGTGGATTCGTTCTGGCCGATGCTGCAGCCAGGCGATTCGAAGGACGCCTATGACCGCGCCGACAGCCAGTTCGCCGGCAATCCCGAGAACGCCTTGGTCTGGCTCGACGCGACCCGCCAGCAGCGCTTCATCGACACCATGACCAACCTCGATGCGACCCAGGTCTGGGCATACACCCGCGAGAACGAGGACATCGTGCTCGGCCACTGGGGCGCCGATCGCAACAACAACCGCGTCCTGGACATCGGCCCGATCCCAAAGACCACGCGCCTGCGCGCCGCGGCGGTGGCACGCTTCAACGTCTACGATCCCGTGCTGCGCCTGAACAACGGCGATTGACCCATGGATCCCGCCGCACTTCGATCACGCCTGCCGGTCGCGCCCACCTTGCTGCGCCTCGCCCGCTCGCCCTCGCGCATCGTTCCGCGGGCGGAAGCGCGCGCGGCGTTCACCCTGATCGAGATCATGATCTCGGTGGTGCTGTCGATGGTGATCGTGTTCACCGCGGTATCGGCCTTCCGCCTGGCGAGCCGCACCATCTCCATCACCAACGCCCTGAGCACCGAGAACTCGCTGCTGCGCGTCGGCTTCCAAGCATCGCTCGAGGACGTCGACTTCTACCATTCCGAGGCCGATGCCAGCCAGCCCTACAACAAGGGCTTCACGCGACTTCGCAGCGATCCCTCGTACCTGCCCATGCAGCCGGGTTACGGGGCGCGGCGCCACTTCCAGCCGCTGCCGTTCTCGCCCAGCACCGATCCCGACGTACAGCCGTTCGACGAGCCGGTCGATGCCGCAAGGCCCGCGTTCACCACGGCGTGGTCCATGGTCGCCAATCCCAACGTCATGCTCGCCCACGATCCGCGCTCGATCGACCGCAGCCACATCCTGGGCAACACCACGCCGTTCCTCGCGAACGGCAGCTGGGATCTCTACTACCGGCATTTCAATCCTCGCTTCGCCATCGGCGACTACCGCCTGGTCGCCTGCACCGACATGCGCTTCGCGCATGTCGCGAGTGGCGTCGCCTCGCCGTGGGGCACGCCGCAGCTGGTGGATCCCCTGTTCCCCTACGCGCCCGCGGGAACGCCGGTGCCAGCCTTCGCGCGCGATATGGACGGCAAGCTCGCCGGCTTGGCGCCAGGGCCGTACACCGTCAGCGGCGAGATCGACGCCTCGGATCCCGCCATGCCGCCGCTCGTCTGCCCCGTGCGCACCGTCTACAACCAGGCCATCCCGCTGCTCGCGTGGCAGACCTTCAGCCGCATGAGCCTGCACGGCCTCGCCGAATACCTGCCCGGTGAGGTCAGCCCGTTCATCCAGGACCAGGATGGGAAAGGCCCGAACGACCATTGGCACGCACTACCACCCGCGCTGCCGGACAATTTCTTCACCACCCCGAAGGGTTATCCGGAGGCGCCAGGCGCCGGCCAGGACAGCCTGCCGGGCCTGTGGGGCCGGAGCTATCCGTGGGGCACGCGCGATGTCGCGGGATTCCTCGGTTGCGATTTCCGCGAAGGGCGGACCTGGGCCCTGGTCACGCTGCCGGTGCTCGCGGAGCGCGTCGGCAATGATGCCTGCTACGATCGCAGCTCGGTGTACCTGCAGATGATCATGGGCGGCACCGTCGCCGGCGGCCAGACCTCGATGAACTGGAGCACCAGGGTATGGATGGCCGGAGGCGGGCAGGACACCGGCGACGTCGCGCGCAACGACCGGCGCCTGACTTCTCGCACCTACCGGCTGCCGTACAACATCAGCGACGGTGACCGCACCATTCCCGCGCGCGCGACCGTGGATTCCACGCGCACCGTGTACGTGCCGCACTACGCCGAGACGCCTCTCGATCTCGATAACAAACCGAGCGCGTATCCGGTGCTGTCGACCAGCATCCTGCGCTACCGGCGCTTCGGCGGCGTCGGCGGCCTGACCGTGGCGACCTCGGTGGTCGAGGACCGCCTGTCCGGTAAGCGCCTGGAGCTGGTGTGCGTTCCGTACGGGAGCTCGTTCCGCGGCGCGCGCCAGCACTGGCGCCTCTACAGCCCCGCCTTCAGCGACGCGAACGCGATCGGGGATTTCTATGATACCTCAGCGGGACCATTCTATGCGCCATGAGCCGCCACATGAAGACCGCATGCCGATGATCGCTGGCGCATCGCGGGCCGGCACGCGCCACCGCCGTGGCGCGGTGCTGGTCATCGTCATCGGCCTGGCCTCGGTGCTGCTGGTGTTGGCGGTGGCCTTCATGGCGCGCATGCGCGCCGACAGCCAGGAGGTGCGCGTCGTGCTCGAGGAATGCCAGGCACGGTTGATGATGCACGCGTCACTGATGTACATCCAGGAATGCTCGCGCATCGGTTGGGGCGACGCATGCGGTGAAACCTACGGCTGGACGGATGTGCGCGACGGCAGCCTGGGCCCGCGCGGAGCGCGGCCCGCTGGCGCCATGGCCGACGGCGCCTCGATCCCCGCGCCGCCGTGGTGGCGCAGTGGTTGGCCCGCCTATGCCTGGGATGGCGACGACGCGAGCCTGCCGCCGGTTTCGTCGCGCCGCGGCGGTTGGCCGGTGCCGGGCAGCGCGACGCGCTGTCCGATGGCGATGTGCCAGACGCCGCCGTACGCGACGCAGCTGACCATGGCCTACAACCCGGTGAACCCGCCGGTGCGCTACGGTGATTCCGCCTGGACGACGCCATGGGACAGGGAGACGCGCAGCATCACCTCGATCTGGTCGGCGATGCAGGTGGTCTATTCGAACTACGACAATGCCGTCACCTGGCCCAATGGCTGGATCGATACGATCTTCAACACGAGCCCCGGTGCCGCCGGAGCGAGCGGAGCGAAGGGCATGCTCGACCCACAGCCGGTGGCGGAGACCTGGCCAGCCTTCCGCAACGGCGCGGTCGCTCCTGGCGCGACCTCGGGAGACTGGGTGCACGAGGCCTTCGACGCAGCGGGGCGGCCGAGCGGCGGCAGCCAGCAGCTCGCCATCGTCCCGGGCACCGAGAACCAGTCGTGGTTCCGCGTCTACCGCGAAACCCAGAAGGACCATGACTGCATCGACAATGTCGGCAAGCCGGGCACCGAATGGTGGGATCGCGTCGGGCTGTACGACGCCACGGCGCCGAGGGATCCGGGAACGCAGAAGATCCGCAACTGGAGCGTCTTCATCGTCGCGTGCGGCGCCGGCAGCACGCGCGGCTACCGCTTCTGGGACGACGCCGAGATCTCGCGCTGGGAATCCGCTCACGGTCTGGTGCCCGGCACCGGCCGCGCGCTCGAGCCGGTGACCGCGCAGGAATCCGGACTGTTCACCGGCGAATCCGTATTCCGCGACCTCTACGCCAACAGCTGCATCATCTGGTACCGCTGCGAGTGGTCGGGCATGCAGTCCGGCGGGCGCACCGCCGCGATCTACAACGATCCGATCTGGCGCCAAGCGACCTCGGCTTTCGAGCACCAGGGGGTGCTGGGGTTCGGCGGCGCCAACGACCACGAGCGCATCTGGGACGCGTGGACATCGGGTCCCCCGCCCTACGAGTTCACCGCGCAGTATGCCACCACCCAGGCCACTTTCGGGTCGAGCGACACCCGCAGCCTGTCGCCGAAGGTCTACGCCGGCAACATCGCATGGCTGCAGCGCATGGACCGGGATCCGATCCTGTGGTGAACTCCTGGACATCGACGCAGAGGATGCGGACGCGCGCGGCATTCACGTTGATCGAGATCCTCGCGGTGGTCGCGATCATCACCGTGCTGTCGTGCCTGACCATCTCGATCGCGAATTCGCTGCGCTTCAAGGCGCGCACGCTCGATACCGGCCAACGCATGCAGGCGATCCTCACCGCGCTCGCGGGCTACGCGCAGGTGGAAGGCAGCGCTGCGGCCGGGCTGCAGGCCAGCCTTGGACTCGGCGGCGTCAGCCGCTTCGCCTCGCTCGAAGGCATCTGGAGCGCGGTGCTCGCCGGGCGGCCGGCGCGCTCGCAAGCTCCGTGGCTGGTGAAGCCCGACAGCAGCGGGCAGGCCTGGGCGGTGACGGCCGGGGTCTACCAGCCGGATTCGGACGAAGACCACATGCAGCGCGACATGTGGAAGAACGTGTTCGACGTCCTGCCGCCGGCTACCGGAGCGGTGGCGCCTACCTACTACGCAGCCGCCTGGCCGTGCCATTGGCCGCAGACCGATTGGTCTGCGGCGACGCCGGGAACCGTGCCGCCCATCCTGCGCTTTCCCTGGGGCAAGCCCGGCCTCGCCGCGAACGGCGACGTCTGCGATCCGGCCAAACCGGCCACGGCCGTCATCGCCAAGACGCCGGAATTCAAGGATCCGACCGTGCCATTCGACCAGAACAACATCCCCGGCCTTTCGGCCTGGCAGCTGGGCGACGTGCACAATCCCCAGAACTGCACGCTGGTGCCGATCCTCAACGGCGCGGTGACGATGGGCCCAGATTCCGGACCGATGTGGAGCTGCGCCACCCCCGACCCGAGCCAGACCTGCGCGGTGGCGGGAGCGGTCACCGGCACGCGCTCGGACGGCACCTCGGTCATCACCGCCGCAAACCGTCCGCTGCCCTTCGATCTCGGCTGGCTGTCGCCGCTCGCCACCATCGATCTGCTCGAGGCGGCCGAGATCCTCCCAGTCCGCGACGGCGAACTCGCCTACCGCGGCGACCGTTCGCCGAAGAAGCAGTGGAACGACGCCTGGGGACATCCGCTGGTGGTGTCCTACGCGCTGTTCCAGCCGGAGCGGTTCATGCGCATCGCCGATGGCCAGAACCGGCGTGACCTGCTGTTGAAGAAGTCCATGGATGCGTACCAGTACAACCGCTCCCTCTACGCCGCCGTCGGGGCGGTCGGGGCGGATCGCACGCCGCTCGCGAGTGAACTCTCCGCGCTCGCGGTATCGACCGGCACGGTCGATGACCGCTTGGCGCTAGCGGTGATCTGGCAACGCATCTGCCTCGCCTGCGGCGCGGCGGCGTGGAACGAGAGCAGCTTCGGCAACGCGCCGTGGAAGGACGTGAAGGTCGGATCCAAGAACGGCATGCGTGCGCTATTGAGCTCGCCGATCGAGATCCGCTGACTCATCGGCTGTAACAATCCTGTCGAGCGCACGGATACCGTCAGTTCCCCACCGACCCATCCGCAACCACGAACGACAGCACCATGTGCCTCCGCTCACCCCTATCGTCCCCCTTGGCCGCACCGGCCCGCTTCATGGCGGGGTTCATCCTGGCATGCATCGCTTGCGGGTGCGCTCACGCGGCGGATCCATCCTTGTCCGCGGCTGCGTCGCTGCCGATGCCGCCGGTTGTCATCGAGGCGCTGAAGCCGGTCGACACCGCGAGCCATCCCGATCACGTGGTCGGAAACGGCGATCCCGCGAGCGTAACCCAGGACGCTCTGCAAAAGGCGCTCGACGATGGCGGCATCATCGTCTTCAACACCGGCGGCAAGCCGGCGACCATCACCGTGACCAGGCAGATGACGCTGCCCGCCGGAGCGAAGCCGACGGTCCTCGATGGCATGAACCTGGTGAGCCTCGATGGCGGCGGCAAGCAGGCGATCCTGATCAAAGGCGTGAAGACCGAACTGACCGTGCAGAGGCTGCGCTTCGCGCACGCGCGCGCAGAGCACGAGGGCGCGGCGATCGCCGTCGACAAGTGGTTCGGCCGCTTCACCGCCATCGATTGCGTCTTCGAGGACTGCAAGACCACGGCCGCAGGGCCGGATCTCGGCGGCGGGGCCTTCCGCATGCCGGGCCAACGCCATGTCCAGGTCTCCGGTTGCACCTTCACCGATTGCGCTGGATCCAACGGCGGGGCGATCTGCAGCCTGGGCAGCCAACTCACGGTCATCGACTGCAGCTTCACCGACAACGTCGCCTTCGGCACCGGCGGCGGTGCCGACCGAGGGCCGAAGGGCCAAGGCGGGATCGGCGGAGCCATCTACGTCGATGGCGTCGATCTGCAGGCGGACACCAAGCAGCTCTACATAGCCGGCTGCCTGTTCCGCAATAACCACGCCGCCGACCACGCGGGCGCGGTGTTCGGGTATACCCGTCCGGGACTCGGCTCGCTCAGCATCTACCACGCCTGCATATTCGAGGGCAACAGCGTCGGCGAGCCCAAGGACGACGGCCTCGGCCTCGCCGGGGCCGTCTACAGCCAGTACTGCGATCTCCACGTCACCGACTGCACCTTCGCCAACAACCGCGCGCCGATCATGGCCGGGGCGCTGTTCATTCCTCACGAGACTTCAGTGCGGATCGCGAACTGCGAATTCTACGGTAATCGCGCCGAATTCGGCGTGCCTGCCGGAGCGCGCAGCGAGAACGTCTCGTTCAGCCAACGCGCCAGGTCTCCCGCATTCGACGCCCTCGGGCGCATGCCTGGCGCGATCGCTGCGAGAACGAAGGCCGATGCGGACCGGAAACGCGCCCAGCAGGGTTCCGCATCCACGACGCAGGCGCAGAAGGCGCCGCAGACCGAGCTCCGCGTGATCCCCCAGATCGATGCGCGGACGCTCGCGGAACGCGATGCCCTGCTCAAGCAGCGCGCGATCAGCGCCTCCACGACCAGGAAGCATCCGCAATTCGCGGTCGCGAGCATGCACGCCATCGCGACCCTCGAGGATGCCGACGGAGCCTCGCTGACCCTGTCATCGGAAGGCACCCGCCTGACGCTGCCCTGGGCGACGCTCACCAAGGACGATCGCCGCGGTTTGGCGGAAGCCCTCGCGCGCGGTGGCTCAGAGGATGACCACGCGCTTGCCGCCTTCTTCGACTTCGCCACCGGAGCCCCCGACAAGGCCGAGGAGCAGCTGCGCTGGTCCGGCGAACCGGGTAAGGCGATCAGGGCCCTCTTCGCCAGCGACTCCGCGAGCATCGGCCCCGCCGAGCCGGTGGCCCGCGAAACGGTGCGCTGAGATCACCACGAAACGAGACGCGCTGCGGGCCCGCGGCTGGCGCCGACCTAGCCATGCGGCTTACTTCCGCGCGGATTCCAGGCCCTTGGCGGTGCGGATCCATACGTCGGACTTCATCAAGCGCGCGTTGGGCCGCAGCACGCACGACTGCGGCAGGCGCAGCTTGAACACGCTGCCGGCATTCGATGAGCTGTGCAGGATGACCTTGCCGCCGAGCAGCTCGGCCAAGCTCTTGCAGATATAGAGGCCGAGGCCGTTGCCGCCGGCGGCGCGGGTGTGGTGATCCGCCGCCTGCCAGAAGGCATGGAAGACGCGCTCGCCGATCTCCTCGGCGATGCCGCAGCCGCTGTCCGAGACGGTGATCTCGATGCCGTCCTGCCGGTAGTCGAGCGCCAGGGTGATCTCGCCCTTGTCGGTGAACTTGACCGCGTTGGACACCAGGTTGTCGAGCATCTGGCGCAGGCGCTGGCTGTCGGTGGTGATCGTCGACGGCGTGCCCGTCGACGGCGTGCGCGTGAGCTTCAGGCCCTTCGCCTCGGCGCGCTTCGCCCACAGCTGGGCGGTCATGTCGATGGCCTGGTCGACGTCGACGTTGGTCGCGCGGATCTCGAGGGTGCGCGCCTCGATCTTCGAGATGTCGACGATGTCGTTGATGATGGCGAGCAGCGACTGCGACGATTCGGTGATCAGCTGCAGGTAGCGCGCAGCGGTGTCCTGCGCAGTGTCGCCGAACTCGAGCTGCAGCAATTCGCAGAATCCCATGATGCCGGTGAGCGGCGTGCGCAGCTCGTGGCTGGTGACGGCGAGGAACGCCGACTTGGCGCGGCTCGCAGCCTCGGCGTCGGCCTTGGCGTTGACCAGCGCCTGCAGATGCATCAGGCGGCGGCTGTCGTCGCGGGCGATCAAGAGGACCACCGTCTCGTAGCTCATGCGGTGGGGCCGCATGCTGACCTCTACCGGGAGCTCGTCGCCGTCGAGACGGCGGTGCCATGCGGTGTAGGACAGCGGGCCGCCGTCCTTCACCACCCCCTGCAGGCGCGTGCGCAGGTCGGCTCCGGAGACCTCGACCGGATCCTCGTAGGTCGGGCTGCAGGTGCGCTCGATCTGCGCGAGATTGCGGCCGATCAGGCCGTTGGGCTCGTAGCCGCGCTCGCGCTCGCAGAACTGGTTGGCGTAGCGGATGAAGCCGTTCTGGTCGACGACCATGAACGCCTCGTGACTGTGCGCGAGGAAGCTGGCCTCCTCGGTGAGCTGCGAGCGCAGGCGCATCTCTGAGCTCTTGTCCTGCATCAGCCACATCAGGCCGCCGTCGGTGGTGGGATGGATCTCGACCTCGATCAGCTTGCCACCCGAGATGACCACCTGGCGCGTGCCGGGGGCGGCACGGCCGAGCTCGGCGCAGCCTGGATCGAGGCGCGCCAGCAGTTCATCGCGGGTCTCATGGAGCGCGACATCCTGGCCGAGCAGCAGATGCCCCATCGGATTGACCTGGATGAGGCGGCCATCGGCCGCAAACACCACCACCCCGATCGGCAGGCGATCGACCAGGTCCCCGGACATGCCCCGCTCGTGACGAGCGCCCCCCCGCGCGTCCGGGTTGACCGGAGCGATCGACGGGCTGCGCAGGGGTGTGGGGGTGACCGACATATGCTCCAACTGTGCCGTGGCTGGGCTGATGGCGAGATTGGAGGGTTTTCGCCTCGAGGAAAGCGGCACTTAGCGCCGCGCGCGTGTCGGCTGATGAGACGGATCCCGAGCCGTCACATCGGCTTGAATGAGCTCACGTCTTCGCGGCGAGATTGGCGAGGCGCCGCGCGAGAGCTGACAGCAGGGCTTCCCGGCCAGGCGATTCGGTGGCTCCCGAGGCGTCCACCAGCGCCTGGAGCTCGCCGCACAGGCTGTTGGCGACCACCAGCTCGGCGCCCACCCGCCGGCGCAGGGCCTCGGCCGAAGCGAGCACGGTGTCACGGTCCTCGTACTTGAAGCCGACGAGCGGCCCAGTGAGTCCCCAGCCCCGCAACTGGTCGATGAGCTTGGCCGCCGGGCGCAGGCGGATGACCAATTCATCAGCGCCCGATTGCGCCTTGGTTCCGGGAGCGATGCGCGTCGCCTGCCCGCTCCGTACCTCGTCGACCGCCGCGAGCTCGTAGTCGTTCACCGCCGCCGACATCACCACCACGCCATCGGCATGCGCGCCGATCCACCCACGCAGCGCGCGGTCGAGCTCATCGCGGGTTGCGAAGCGGATGGCGTCGGCCGCGGGAGCCGCGTCGCTGGCGAGCAGCAGATCCACGTCGCGCCGGCCGAGCGAACCGAGGCGCGCGCGCAGCGCCACCGCGGTGGCGCCGGTCGCGCTGACACACAGGTAGCGGACCGCATCCACCTGGACACGGGGCGCTCCACCTACGAGCAGGATCCTGCGCATGCTCGCCACTCTACGCGGGGAACGTCGCGGGCCAGGGACGGCCGGCGGCCTGGTCGATGATTCTTGGTTGACGGTTCTCGGTTGATGGCCGGAAGACGGATCGGAGATTTCCACCCACAAGATGGTTCACCACGATCACCCTCGAGACCACCGCTCATGACTCCCTTGCGCCGCATCTGCGTTTACTGCGGGTCATCTCTCGGCGCGCGCCACCGCTACCAGGGTGCGGCGATCGAGCTCGGTGGCCTGATGGCATCCCGGCGCATCGCGCTGGTCTACGGCGCCGGCAACATCGGCCTGATGGGCGCCGTCGCCGACGCGGTGCTACAGGCCGGCGGCGAGGTGGTGGGCGTGATCCCGCAGGTGCTGGTCGATCTCGAGGTCGCGCACACCGGTCTGCAGGATCTGCGCGTGGTCGACACCATGCATGAACGCAAGGCGACCATGGCCCAGCTCGCCGACGCCTTCATCGCCCTGCCGGGCGGCATGGGCACGCTCGAGGAACTCAGCGAGATCCTCACCTGGGCGCAGCTCGACATCCACGCCAAGCCGGTCGGCCTGCTCAACGAGGATGGCTACTACGACCACCTGCTGCGCTTCCTCGACCACTCCGTGGCGGAAGGCTTCCTGCGACCCGCGCACCGCGACCTGCTGATCGTGCGCGACCAGGTCGCTCAGCTGTTCGATGCAGTGTGTTCAGCGGTGCGTTGAACCATCTGCGGGAATCTCGCCCGGAAGATCGCCCGCGCGATCGTCCCCGTCGACCTCCGCTGGCGGGCCGTGACGCCTCCGGGCGGCGCCAAGCAGCAGCAGCGACAGCACCACGGCGATGCCGAGCCCATGGCCGCATTTCTTCTTGTGCGACGTTGCGACCGCGGCTCCCGGCGCTGGAGTCGTCGGCGGGATGCCGTAGGTGAAGCGCAGCCCCGAGCTGTTGCCGACCCGGGCGGTGCCGTCGACATCGTAGGTAGTGGCGAGCAGGCCGCCCTGGTGCTCGACGCCGATGGTGCCGAGCTTGCCCCCGCCGTAGGACAGCGTCGGCCGCACCTGCTGGTAGGCGCAGACGATGTCGGTGGAGCCCTCCTTGAGCTGGATTTGGAACGAGAATTCCTCGCCAGCTGGACGGCCGAAGGCGCGCAGGTTGCCCCAGGTGATCACATAGGTGCGGTTCGGCGCGATGCCGGTGGTACCGACGGTGATGGCGGGCGAGCCGACGGCGGGGTTGAAATCGTACCACAGCGGGCAGATCAGGCCGTTGATCGTCGTGGGATCGCCGAGCGCCTGGTTGCTCGACGAGAAGGTTCCCTGCTGGGCCGTCGGGGTGTTGAACGACACCAATCCGTTCGAACCGACGTACAGGGAGGTCTCGGGCGAGCCATAGAACGTGAACGTGAAGGGCAGCGCCTGTGCGGCTGAGAACGCGTCGTCGGCGAGCGTCAGCGAGACAGGCGCGGCTGGCGTCAGCCACGCGAAGGTCGTTGCCGTCGCAACGTAGGTGCCGCCGACATCTAGGTGCGCGGCTCGAATACTGGTGCCACTGGCGTTGGTGGTGTTGGCGAAGGTGACGTCGGCGAGATGGGCTCCGGATGGGAGCGCTGCCGCCGCCGCGGTCAGGGTCATCTGAACGGTGGCGGTCGCACCTGGCGCCAGCGTTCCCGATGACGGGATCACCGTCACCCAGCCCTGGTTGGAGCTCGCACTCCAGTCCAGTGTCGTGGCACCGAGATTGCGCACCGTGTACGCCTTCGAGCGTCCGGCGAAGCCGTCGCCAGGGACCCCAGAGTCGTAGTAGGTGCCGGGGGACGCGAACAGGTCGCCGATCGGAGCCGTGTCCTGGGTGATCGGGAACACGCCGTTCGCGTCGCGGATCTCGGCATTGGGCCCCATGCCGCGCTTGGCGAACGCCGACCACAGGTCGCGCAGATCGGCACCGGCGAAATCGACCATATCCGCCTGGATGATCGCGTCGCGCGCCTGGATGTAGCTGGGATCGTCGGGGGTCAGGCGCATCGCGTCGGTCACCAGCTGCAGCATGCGGGTGTTGCCCGCCGGATCGCCGAGCCGCGCGATCAGATTGGCCCGTCCCTGCCACAGAGCGTTGCACCAGATCTCGCCCATGTCGTGCACCTCGGGGGAGCCGGTGAGGGCGTCGAGCGTCAACGGGCTCTTGGTCAGGTCGGTGCTGTAGGGATTGCGGCGGATGCCGGTGAAGTAATTGTCCGGAAAAGCGGACAGGCCCTTGATGGCGTAGGCGCCGACCGGGTAGCAGGCGTTGGGGTCGGCGCCGCTGGGGACCAGGATCGAGAGCGCGTAGAAGTCCGACCAGCCTTCGCCCATGCCCGCGGCCTGCAGCGAATTCAATGCGTCGCCACTGCCCACCAGCCTGGTGCTCAGGCCGTGGGTGTATTCGTGGCAGACGACGGTGGCGTCGAGATCGCCGTCGCGACCACCGCTGAAGTCGTACATCTGCATCCGCGCCGAGGTCCCGTCGACCGAGGTCGAGAAGTTGGCGTTGTCGAGCGGTGGGCTGGGCAGGCCGCTGGAGTCCTGTGCATCCGCCTGCACCGCGTCGCCACCGATGCCCCCGCGGCCAAAATTCGTCGCCTGGAAATTGCCGGCTGCCTCGTCGAAACCGAGGAGATACAGTCGGTCGTGCATCACATTGCACCAGTAGAACACATTCACCACCGCCGCATCGGTGTAGGTCGAGGGCGCCTGGGTGAGATCGATCGCTGGAGTGAAATCACGGCCCTGTGGACCGCCGCCGCTCGGATGCGAATCGGCCACGTTGTCGCCGTTGGCGTCGGGATGCGCGTCGACGTTGTTGCCGACGGTGATGGTCACTCCGTCGTTGATCCAGTTGTTCGGCGACGCCGTGGTCGAGCCCGGACCAGACACCGCCACCCTGGCGACCGCGGCCGGCTGCGCGGACGACGCCGAGGACAATCCGGGCAGCATCGGCGTCGGGCTCTCCTGGGCGAAGACCAGCAGCGACAGCGACTGGGTGCTGAGGCTGGGCGTCGTCGGGAAGGTTGGCATGGTGAGCGATGCAGGCGCCGGCTGCTGGATTGCTGGAGCCAACGAGGACGCCGTGCCGGCCAGTGCCGTACCCGGTTTTCCCGCGGCCAGGATCTGGGCCGAGAGCTGCGCCGCGCGCTCGGCGGACATGAAGGACTTCGTGAGGCAGCGGCGCGAGAGCACCGTCGCGTCCTGGGCGTCGATCGTCGACAGCCAGGTCATGGCGCCGCGCTCGTCGGCGGCGGTGACTTCCCAGGCCAGGCGCAGGGCGCCTCCCGCGCGGGCCCAGGTCAGTCGCGCGTCTATGCCGCCGCGTGCGCCCGCGGAGGTGAACGATTGCGCCTGCGCAGCTCCGGCCGCATCGGAGTTGGTGCTGATCGATCCGGCATCGGCGCCGATGGCGGCGGCGACCGCCTGCGCCGCCGTCAGCGCGGGCGACGGGCGGGCGAGCGCTGCGGCGAGCGCGACATGCGGCATGCAGCGGTTCGAAATCGACAACAGCGAGCCATCGCCGGCGATGTTGGCAACGAATCGGCCATCCTGAACCGGGATGCCGCCCACCTGCTGCGACCACACCACGGTGCGCAGGCCATTGTGCGCCGAAACGTAATCGCGCTCGACGGTGGCATCCTCGAGCAGTCGCTCATCGCCGCCGAAGAGCGCGGCGTAGCGGGCGACGAAGGACCTGACTACCCGATGCGGATCGTCGGCGCGCGCGAAGGCCGGCAGCGGCAGCGAATCGGGAGTCGCCAGCACGGCGTCGGGCGAGACCAGGCTGCGCACCGTGCCCGAGGCCGCGTCGGAGATGACGCGAACGCTCGGCGCTGCGGCGCGCAGCTGGCGCTGGGCATCCGCGCCAGACGCGAGCGCGTCGTGCCATTCGCTCGCCTGGGCGGTCCCCGGAAGTGCGATCACCGCCACGGCGATGGCAGCACAGCGGATCGCGGCGAGCGTGCGGCGACAGGATTTCGAAATGCGCATCGAGGGCTCCGCTGTCCGGCTGGGACGGTGGACTACCAGTCTGGCGCCCCAGCGCTGGTTTCCAGCGCGAACCATCGAAGAAATTCGCGAATGTCCCCGTCCTCGGGCCCGGCCCGCGCGGGGTAGCAGTCACCCCCTCGCCGGCATCCGCGTCCGCGCGTCGCGCACGTGAGTCGTTCGCAACGACTGGGTCATCCGGCCTTGCCTCCCGCACGTTGGATCACCAGCTCGAGGCCATCGGCGCCGGGTTCGAGCAGCACGGTGCAGCCGTCTGGCAGCTCTCCGGAGATGATCATGCGCGACAGCTGATCGCTGATCTGGCGCTCAAGGTAGCGCTTGAGCGGACGGGCGCCGAACTGCGGCTCGTACGCGTCCTTGAGTACCCGTTCCAGGCCGGCGTCGCTGAGCGCGATGCTCACGTGTCGATCCTCGAGGCGCGCGGTGATGCGAGCGAGCTGCAACGCCACGATCTGGCGTAGATCCTCGCGGGTGAGCGGACGGAAGATCACGATGTCGCTGAGGCGGTTGAGGAACTCGGGCCGGAAGTGCGTGCGCACCTTGGCCAGCACCTGTTCCTCGGTGCCCTCGACCAGCTCGCCGCTGGCGGTCATGCCCGCGAGCAGGAGCTCGGAGCCGAGGTTCGAGGTCATGATCACCACCGCGTTCTTGAAGTTCACGGTGCGGCCCTGGCCGTCAGTGAGGTGGCCCTCGTCGAGCACCTGCAGGAGTGCGTTCCACACCTGGGGATGCGCCTTCTCGACCTCGTCGAACAGCACCACCGTGTACGGCTGCCTACGCACCGCCTCGGTCAGCTGGCCGCCCTCGTCGTAGCCGACATACCCCGGAGGAGCGCCGATCAGGCGCGAGACTGAATGCGATTCCATGTACTCGGACATGTCGATGCGCACCAGATGCTTCTCGTCGTCGAACAGTTCGGCCGCGAGCGCCTTCGCCAGCTCGGTCTTGCCCACGCCGGTGGGGCCGAGGAACAGGAAGCTGCCCTGGGGCTGGCCGGCGTCGCCGAGACCAGCGCGATTGCGCAAGACCGCGCCGGCGACCGCATCGACCGCCTCGTCCTGGCCGATCACGCGCTCGTGCAGGCGCGCGTCCAGCTTCAGCAAGCGCTCGCGCTCGCCCTGGTTCAGGCGATTGGCCGGGATCCCGGTCCAGCGCGACACCACCTCGGCGATGTCGTCTGGGCCCACGGATTCGCCCAGCAGACGCTTACCATCCTCCTCGGGCGGCGCGTTCATCTCTGCGAGCTGCTTTTCAAGCTCGGGCACCTTGCCATAGCGCAGTTCGGCGACCTTGCCGAGGTCGTACTTCCGCTCGGCCTCCTCCATGGCGCGCTTGGCTTCCTCGATCGCCTGGCGGATCTTGCGGCGGTCGTCGATCTGGGCCTTCTCGCGCTGGTAGCGCGCGGTCAACACCGACAGGTCCTCCTTGATGCGCGACAGCTCCTCGTCGATCTTGGCCACTCGCTGCCGCGAGGCGGCGTCGTCCTCGCGCTTGAGCGCGGTGCGCTCCACCTCGAGCTGCAGCTGGCGGCGGTTGAGCTGGTCGATCTCCTCGGGGTGGCTGTCGAGCTCGACGCGGGTGTTGGCGCAGGCCTCGTCGACCAGGTCGATGGCCTTGTCGGGCAGGAAGCGGTCGGCGATGTAGCGCGACGACAGCTCGGCGGCCGCGATCAGCGCGGCGTCCTGGATGCGCACGCCATGGTGGCTCTCATAGCGTTCGCGCAGGCCGCGCAGGATGGACACGGTGTCCTCGACGGTCGGTTCGCCGACCTGGACCGGCTGGAAGCGGCGCTCGAACGCCGCGTCCTTCTCGACGTGCTTGCGGTACTCGTCGAGCGTGGTCGCGCCGATGCAATGCAGTTCGCCACGCGCGAGCATCGGCTTCAGCAGGTTGGCCGCGTCCATCGCGCCCTCGGTCTTGCCGGCACCGAGCAGCTGGTGCATCTCGTCGATGAACAGCAGCACCTTGCCATCGGATTTCCGCACCTCGTCGAGCACGCCTTTGAGCCGCTCCTCGAATTCGCCGCGATATTTCGCGCCGGCGACCAGGCTGCCGAGGTCGAGGGCGATGATGGTGCGGTCCTTGAGGCCCTCGGGCACGTCGCCCTTGACGATGCGGTTCGCCAGCCCCTCGACGATGGCGGTCTTGCCGACGCCGGGCTCGCCGATCAGCACCGGGTTGTTCTTGGTGCGGCGCGAGAGCACGCGGATGACGCGGCGGATCTCCTCGTCGCGGCCGATCACCGGGTCGAGCTTGCCCTTGCGCGATTCGGCGACCAGGTCGCGGCCGAATTTGGCGAGCGCGTCGTAGGTGCTCTCGGCCTGGTCGCTGTTCACGGTGCGGCCCTTGCGCACGTCGTCGATCGCCTGCGCGAGCAACGCCTTGGTCAGGCCATGGCGGATGAACACCGGCCCGATGGTGCGATCCGCGGCCAGCGCCGACAGCAGGTGCTCGACCGCGAGATGGCTGTCGCCGCGCTTCTTCTGGTCCGCCTGAGCGGCCTGTAGCGCGCGCGTGAGCTCGGAGCTCAAGCCGATCTGCTGCGGCGGCGGATCCTGGCGCGGCTTCTCCTTGATCATGCGTTCGAGTTCAGCAACCAGCGACGACGCATCCGCGTTCGCCTTCAGCGCCAGATTGCGCGCCAAGCCGTCGGCGTCCTCGAACAGAGCGGTCGCCACGTGCAGCGGCTCGACCATGGCATGGCCGGCGGCGGTGGCCCGTTCCTGAGCCCATTGGATGGCGGCGCGGGTCTTCTCGGTGAAGCTGGCTGGATCGAGCATGGTGTCCCCTGATTGGCTGGTGGAGGTCCGAAGCGCACTGCATGCCAACGCAGGAGGCTTATCTCGTGTCGATTGGACACGTAATATGGAAACAGATTGTCGATATGAGGTTGTTTGGTCTGGACTCCACGATGCCCTTGGGAGCGGCAGCGGCTACACTCTAACGATCGCGCCACGGCAGCGGACCCTGAACCCCGGAGACCTTCATGACCCATCGCCGTCGCCACTGTACCGCTTTCATGCTCGCCCTGTCGGGTCCGCTCCTTGCCGAGGATGGAGCCATTCCCGCCCCCGCGCCGGCTCCCACCGCGACCTCAGCGGCGCCTGCGCCAGCTTCCAGCGTGCTCGCCCCGTTGGTCGCCACGGCGGCGGGCGTCGACGCCTGGGCGAAGCTGACGCGGCTGCGCTTCACCTGGCGGCATGTGCCCAAGGATGCGGCGCGCTCCTACGATTGGCACCCGCGCTCGGACGCTGATGGCGGAGATGTCACCATCACCATGCCAGCGCCATCCACGGGAAATGACGACCAGGCCAATGGACCGACGAACGTGACGTTGCCGGCGAAGTGGCATGCGCCCGCGTCTTCTACACCACCTGGATCCACACCTGGACCCGCGGCTGCAGCAGGCACGTCGAATGGCGCGAAGGTGAAAGCCCATCAAGCGTTCATCAATGACAGCTACTGGCTGCTCTTCTCGCTGCACCTCGCCTGGGACGGCGCCACCACCAGCGATCTCGGCGAGGTCGATGTGCCACAACTGCCCGACCTGGGCAAACGACCGGCTGTATCGGTGAGCTATCCGAGCGCCGGCGGTTACACGCCGGGCGATCGCTACGTGCTGTACCTCGGCGCCGATCACCTGCCGGTCGCGTGGGCTTTCCATAAGGGCGGCGCGGCCGAGCCGACCCTGGTGACCCGCTGGCTCGACTACCAGACCGTGGGCGGACTCCACCTGCCGACCCGCTTCACCACGCCCGATGGCAAGGAGTTCATCCGCATCGAGGGACTGTCAGCCGAGTGAGACCGAAAGCCGCCAGCGTGCTGCCCGCGGAGGGAGGGTTGATCGTGGCTCGCCAGCGAGTGACGCGGTGTCCCAACCATACCGCGATCGCACAGAACCGCGGGAGCGACCAGGCGTTTGGCTGGGATGGCGCTCCTTCGGATCAGTGGACGTCAAGACTCTGCGCCTGACACCCGTGCCGCCGAGAATGGGGCATCTTTGGGATATTCGCGTGCGTCGCCTGGTGCCGCCACGAACATGGCCTCCCGCACCATGGATGCCCCTTCACCCGCGACCAAGCCCGCCCTGACCCCGCCGACGCTGCGGTTCATCACCGGCGATGCCGCGGGGCACATGGTGCTCGTCACCAAGGACCGCGTCGTGCTCGGGCGCAGCGAAGGCGCCGACGTCACCGTGCCCGACGATGGCACCAGCCGTGAGCATTCGGCGATCACCCGTGCATCCGACGGCTGGCGCCTCGAGGATCTCAAATCCCGCAACGGCACCCTGCTCAACGGCACCAAGCTGGTCGCGCCTGCGACGCTGAAGCCAGGCGACCGCATCCGCATCGGCATCACCGAGCTCGAATTCGATATCGTCACTCCGCCCGCCGCGGGCACACGGCTCGAAGTGCTCGAGGGCCCGACCGCTCCCGCGCATGTCGCGCTCTCCGGGACGCTCGCGGTCATCGGCAGGGACATCGGCAAGGACAAGTGCCAGGTGGCGATCGGCCCGGACGCCGAGGCCGCCGAGCATGCCCAGCTGAGCCTGCGCGGTGGCGCCTGGCGCCTGCGCTCCTGCCACGCGGATTGCGAAACCTTCCTCAATGGCGACCGCGTCACCAGCGAGGTGCGCCTGAAGACCGGCGACCGCATTCGCATCGGCCGCACGCTGCTCGAATTCGTGGACGGCCGCATCGACGAGCTCGGCGGCCAGACCATCGAGGAGCAGACGCTCGCGACACGCGTGGGCGCGGGCACCCTGGGTGTCGTCTACCGGGCGCGAGATGCCCGCGGCGGCGCCACCGCGGTGAAACTGCTCGATCCCGGATTGAAGGACGATGCCGGCGCGGTGGCGCGTTTCGCCAACGGCGCGCGCAGCCAGATGCGGGTAACGCATCCCAACGTGGTGCGGATCCTGAAAGTGGCACAGAACGCCGTGCTCCCCGCAGTGGTCATGGAATGGATCCCCGGCGGTTCGCTCGCCGAAAAGCTTTCCGCCACCCCAAAGCTGTCGGTCGAGCGCTGCCTGACCATGGCGAAGGACATCGCCAACGCGATGGCCGCTGCCGAGAAGGAGCGCGTCTCGCATCAGGGCCTGCGCCCCGGCAACATCCTCTTCGACGCCGAAGGCACGGCGATGGTCGGCGATTTCACGATGTGTGCCCCCTTCGATCCGCTCCAACCGGGCGAGGGCGGTGATTCGCGCTGGATCGCCCCCGAGGAAGCGACCGGCGGCGCGGCCGACGCTCGAGCCAACCAATTCAGCTTCGGCCTCATCCTCTACCAGTGCCTGACCGGACGGCCGCCGTTCGGACCTGGCACGCGCGCCGAGGTCGCCAACGCGCGCATCGGCGGTGGCGTCCCGGCCCTGCGGGCCCAGGTTCCCGAGGTTTCGCAGGGATTCGATCGCCTGGTCTCGCGGCTGCTGGCGCGCGCGCCCGCGCACCGCTTCGCCACGTGGGACGAGGCGCGCGCGCAGATCGACGCGGTGATCGCCGGCAAGGATCTGCCCACCCCGCCTGGCGGCACCTCGATCCTCGGCGCCACTGCCACTGCCAAGAGGAGCCCGAGCTCGGTGCTGCCCGCCGTCGCGCCGAGCAGCCGCCCTGGTGAGGGCAAACGGCCGAGCGAAGTCAGGCGGCCCAGCGAGATCCGGCGACCCAGCGAAGTGATGGCCGCGGCCGCGACGGCGGCGCCAGCGACGGTCCCACCCTCGGCGAAGCCGACCGAGCGCCTACGCTCGGCGAGCAGCTCGCGCACCGTGCCGAAGCAGAGCCTTGGCCGGGAGCTGGGCATCCCCTCCTCGGCGTGGGCGGGCATCGGCGTGCTGGTGATCATGCTCGTCGCCATCGTGCTGCTGAGCACGATGCGCCGCACGCCAGGTACAGCTGATACGGAAGCAGGGCGCAACAAACCGTCGCCCTCCTCTGGAACGGCAACAGGCACGCAGCCGCTCTGGCATCCTTCCGCGACCGCAGCCACCCCGCCGTCACCTGGTGCCGGCCTGGTGCCGGCTTCGGCCCCTGCGCCGCAGCTGGCGCAGGCTGCTCCCGGCGCCGCTCCCACGGCCATCGACCTGGCCCACCCGCCCGAGCTGCGACCGCGCGTCCTGATGGAGTCGCGCATCGGCGGCGCCGGCGATCAGGCGATCAGTGAGGTCGGTTTCGATGCACAGGGGAATCCGTTCGCCAAGGGCAGCGGCTTCTCAGTGCAGATCGACGCAGCCGACGGCAAGACCACGGTCTCCGGAGATCCGGCCACCGCCGATGCGAACCACTTCGATGCGCGTCCGCGCCTGCCCACGCAAGCGCGCAGCGTCGTCGATCCGCGCAGCGGACGCTCGGTGAACGTCGGCACGCGCCAGGCCGGCGCGCAGCTGCAGCTGCCGTTGGTCTCGGGCCAGGGCTGGACGTGGTGGGATGCTCCACCGGAGCGCATCCTGGCGCTCGGGCTCGGCGCCGATACCCGCTGCTATGGCGCCGATGCCGTAGCCGACACGCGTTTCGTCGCCGCGTTCTGGTGCGAAGCCGCGAACACCTGCTTGGTACGCGATCCGCGCGACATCGCCAAGCCGATGCCCGGCCTCTCGTCGCAGCCCGATGGCGCGGCCTCGTGCTATGTGCTCCTCGATGGTTCGGACGGCACGCCGCTGAAAACCATGTTCCTGCCCGCTCCGCCATGCGCGCGCGCGGTGGATGCGTGGGGCAGGATCTACCTCGCGGCGAGCGCCTCGACGCACCAGTACGACACCCGACTGCCAGGCCAGGCCGGCCTATCCGTGCTCGCCGCCGATCTCGGCTCGGTGCTCGTCGACATGCGCTTCGGCGGCGAGAGCGCCGCGGATCGCGGCATCGAGGCGTTCGGATCCATCGCCATCAAGGATGGGTTGCTGGTGCTCGGCGGCACCACCGCCGCGAGGGCCTTGGCCGGCGTGAATGCCACGCAGACCAACGCGGGCGGCGGACAGGATGCGCTGGTCGTCGTGATACGCCTGTGGGGCGATGCGGACGCGCCGGTGTCGGCGCAGCCGCCGACACCAGACGTCCCTGCCACTGCCAAGCCAGCACCCGCGGCTGCGACGACGACGCCTTCGCCAACGCAGAAGCCGGTTCCCGCGAAGACGCCGGAACCACCGGCCCCCAAGAAGGACATCAAGGATATCGACTCAGCGCTCTGATCGGTTTCTCGGAGGCTCGGATCTACTTCTTCCGCCTCAACTCGTTGCCTTCCTTCCTCGTCTTCACCGCCTGCTCCTGATGGCTATACCGCTCTTCTCCATGCCCCCACGGATCGGCATGGTTGTGGTATCCGTTCACTTCCCAGAACCCGCGCTTGTCCTGGGTCATCAGTTCGAAGCCGTTGACCCACTTCGCGCCCTTCCATGCCCAGCGCTTCGGGACCACGATGCGCGCGGGCCCGCCGTGTTCGGCGTCGAGCGGCTCGCCGTTGGCTTCGGTGGCGATCAGCACGTCGTCGTCGAGCATCGACGGCAGATCGACGTTCACGGTGTAGTCGCCGTAGGCGTGCTGCATGACGTGCGTCGCCGCCGCGGTCGGTCGCGCCAGCGCCAGGACGTCGCGCGCACGGTAGCCACCCCAGCGCATGTCGTGGATCGACCAGGTGGTGACGCAGTGCATGTCCGCGGTCAGGCGCACGAACGGCAACCGGCACAGCGCCTGCCAATCGAGCTCGATGGGCTGCTCGACGGCTCCCCACACGCGCATGCGCCAACTCGTGGTATCGACCATCGGCGTCGGCCCGTAGGTCAGCACCGGCCATTTCGTGGTCAGCACCTGACCATTCGGTAGACGCTCGCGACCTTGGGGGTGGGTGCGAATGTAGTACGGCGCATCGCCGGCGGATGGCTCGCTCACGACGAGAACTCGGTTTCGGGACGGCAGATCAGGAACGGCTCGCCCCACTGCGTGGCATCCGCGATGTCCCACGCCACCCCCGCGGCACCGGCCGACGTCGCGATGCGCGCGAGACGCAGGCCCTGCTCACCGCCATGGAGCAGCCGCGCCGGGCCATCGCCGCTCTCCTCGATGGGCGTGATCAACGCGGCCGTCGGCCCGTCGACCGCCCAGCCGGTGACCGCGCACCAGGCCCAGCCATCGTCGAGCGAGAGCCGCACGGCTCTGACCGGAAGGCCGTCGCCGGTCTCCTTGAAGGTCGCCATCGTCGCATCGGCGATGTTGTCGTTCGGCTCGATATCGATGTACATCGCTCGCAGTAGAAGAGGGAGGAGGGGAGACGGAAGCCGGAAGAGAGGAGAGGAAAAGATGGAAGACTGAAGATCGAAGAACCTCGAAGACCTTCAGTCTTTCGTCTTCCGTCTTCCGTCGTCTCCGACCCCCCCCTCGACCACCTCATCCACCAACACCCTCAATCCCCTCTCCCGCCACGGCTCGCCCGACCTGGGAACGAGTTCCGGGGCCGTGCCCGAGAACCGCCGGTGATGCCAGAAGTACTGTCCGGGGAACGCTGCGATCATCGCCGAATACCAGTCCATCACCGCTTGCGTCAGATCGAGCCCCGGCCGCGGCGCCAACGGCCTGCCCACGAACAAAGCACTCTCCCCGGCGCGCACGCGCACGCAGAAGGATGGCACCAGGCTCACCCCGGCGCGTCCGGCAAAGAATCCAGGACCCAAGTGGCAGTTGGCGCGCTGTCCGAGGAACCATGCGGGCGCGGCCTCGTGGTCGCCCGGCCTCTGGTCGCCCATCAATGCCACCGAGGCGCCCTCGCGCAACGAGCGCAGCACGGTGACCGCGCCGGTGCGATCGCCGTGCTGGGTCAGCAGCACGCGATAGCCGAGGCGTTCGCGCTGCATATTTACCAGCCGGTCGACCTCGGGGCTGTGCTGGGCCTTGGCGTAGACGAGCAGCCGTCGCGCCGGTCCAACGATGCCGTGGCCGCCGACGTCCCACGCCCCGAGGTGCGGCCCTACGTAGGCCAGTGCCCGGCCCTGCGCATGGATGCGCTGCTGCCACCGAGGGGTGAGCAGACGCAGATGGCGTTCCGGGCCGTCGGGGCCGCCGATGGTCCAGACTTCGATGAAGTTGGCCCCCATGGTGGCATAGGCGCGGCGGGTGACGCGGCGACGGGCGACCGGGTCCAGGGCGAGGGCTCGTGCGATGATGTCGTTCACCACGCGGCGGCGTACCCCCAGCCGCCAAGCGATGACGCCGAGCCCCCCGCCGACCCGCGCGGCCGTGTCGGCGGCGAGGCGGTTCAGGGCCCCTAGTAGTGCCGCCACCAGCAAGCGTCGCATGGGCGCATGCTAAACCGCTGCGGCGCCACGGCCATGTCTCCCGCCCATGGCGCCAGCCAGCGGATCCAGGGCTTCTTCAACCCCTCCCCGGCCTCCATCGACGGTGGGCATGGGCAAACACCGTGTTTCGCATGACCCTCGCCGTCACGATAGCCACACTGGGTCCTTGCGCTCGCCGCCCAGGGGTGCTTCAATCCGCGCCCCGAGCAACGTCGGTGGTCAGGCCTCGGCACCCACTTCACCTCAGAGAGACCCATGTCCGTCACGCGCGTTTGGATCGAAGAAGGCTGCATCGTGTGCAATGCATGCGAAACGACCTGCCCCGAGGTCTTCAACGTCACCGAGGACTCCTGCCACATCCGCTCCGAGGTGCGCGTCGACGGCAAGCAGGACACCAATCTCGAGGCCAGGAATCCGCTCAAGGACGCGATCGGCAGTGAACTCGCCGACCAGATCGAAGAGGCCGCGGAAGGCTGTCCGGTCGAGGTGATCAAGTTCGAGAAGGCTTAGCTTAGGTTTCGGGGGCTCTGCCCCCGAGCCCCCACGACCTTTGTCGCCCTTCATCCTGGCCGCCGGGCGGCCAGGATGTTTGCGTGATGGGCTGCGCCCATTATTCACGCAAACCAGGGCTCGGCGGTCGCGGCGGCGGTGCCGCCGGGTTGGGGGCTACGCCCCCTGCGCCCCCCAGGGCGACAATCGATGACGCGATTTTGACGGCTTCGCCTCAGCATCGTCGTGATCGCGGTGGCGATTCGGGGGCTTCGGCTCCCGAAATGCAAAAGGGCGACATACTCCGCGCCATGAAGCGTACCGTTCCCTCCGCTCTCGCGAGCGGCTTGATGATGCTCGGGCTGCTGGGCGTTCCGGCGTCGCTGCTGGTGCTCGGGGGATGCGGCGACGAGCGCACGCCTGAGGCGGAGGCGGACCAGCGCGAGCGCGATGCGCAGCGCGTGCTCGATGAACTCGAGGGCAAGGTCCTGGCGTGGCGCGCGCTGGCGCCGGAAGAGCGTGAACGTCAGGCAGGAGATTTCGGTCCGCGCCTCGAACGGGCGCTCGACGACGTCAAGGGCACGACCTCGCAGAACAAGGTGCTGCTGTGGTTGGCCGGCTGGCGGATGACCTATGCGAATGGCAAGGGCGTCGCCGAATGCCTGGATCGTCTCGAGGCGTCGCCCTCGCTGAAGGTCAAGGGCCTCGGCGAGCGGCTACGCGTCGAATACCTGCTGAAAGCGGGGGATCTGCCTCAGGCGCGCAAGCGCGCACAGGTGCTGGTCGAGCGGATTCCCGAATTCCAGCCGGTCCTGAACCTGGTATTCCTGCACGAGATGGTCGGCCAGCCCCCGCCGCTCACCACCGGCAAGAACCTCACCGGCGGTCCCGACGATCCAGCCACCAGGCCCGAGGCCTGGCTGGTCTATGTATTCACCGACGTGCTCGACGACGAGAACCAATACCAGCTCAAACGCTGGCTCGCCGAAGCCGCCCGCCCCGAGTACGCCGGCGCCGCGCGCATCGTCTGCGTGACCAGCGAGAGCACCCCGCTTGGCGCGCTGACCAAATCGCGCGGCATCCCCGGCAGCGAGCGCATGGACGTGCTGTGGGCGAGTCCCGCCGCCGGCGGCGACGCCGAGGCCTGGCAGCGCGCCTGGAAGCTGTCCCCCCGCCAATCGGTCTCCGTGCTCCTCGGCCCTCCGCCCAAGCGCACGATCATGGCGATCCTGGATCGCCCCGAGGATCTCCGCGCCGTGCTTTCTAAGTAGGGGCTCCGCCCCTATGGCCCTGACGGGCCTACCCCACGGGCTTTGTCGTGACTCGATGTCGCCGGATGCCGGCGACATCGTCGGCGGATACAATGGGCTACGCCCATTGTATCCGCCGACCGTCACTCGGCGCCCGGCGGCTTCGCCACGGTTTTGATAAGGGCTTCGCCCTTACGACGCTGCGCGCCTACCCCTAGATCAAAGAGATCCTCGACAACAAGGGTAGGCCGTTCAGGCCGTAGGGGCGGAGCCCCTGTCAAAACCGCGGCATCGCCGCCGGGCGCCGAGGTGCGGTGGGCGGATATAATGGGCGAAGCCCATCCGCCCACGATTTCGCCGGCCCCCGGCGAAATCGAGCACCGACAAAGCCCGTGGGGTAGGCGCGCAGCGCCGTAGGGGCGGAGCCCCTGCATGTAAATAGGCGCGGAGCCCCTGTAAACTAGAACTGCCCGGCACGGGCAATGGCCTGAAGCGTCGCGCGGGCTTTGCGCAGCGTCTCCTCGAACTCGTTCGCGGGGATGCTGTCGGCGACGACGCCGGCGCCGGCCTGCACGTGGACCTCGCCGTTTGCGAGGATCGCGGTGCGCAGGGCTATGCAGGTGTCGAGGTTGCCGCGGAAGTCGAGATAGCCGACGGCGCCGGCGTACGGGCCGCGCTTGAGTGGCTCGAGCTCGTCGATGATCTGCATCGCGCGCACCTTCGGCGCGCCGCTGACCGTGCCCGCCGGGTGGCAGCAGCGCAGCGCGTCGAGCGCGTCGAGATCATCGCGGAGATCGCCTTCGACATGGCTGACGATGTGCTGCACGTGGCTGTAGCGCTCGATCACCATGCGCTCCTTCAGATGCACGCTGCCGGGCTTGCAGACACGGCCGACATCGTTGCGGCCGAGATCGATGAGCATGACGTGCTCGGCGCGCTCCTTCGGATCCGCGAGCAGCTCACGGCCGAGGCGCTCGTCCTCCTCGGGCGTGGCGCCGCGCAGCGTGGTGCCGGCGATCGGTCGCACTGCCACGCGACCGTCCTCGACGCGCACCAGCAATTCGGGACTGGCGCCGACCAGACTGGCGGCGTCGAGGCGCAGATAGAAGAGGTACGGGCTCGGATTGATGCTGCGCAGGCTGCGGTAGACCTGGAATGGCGTCACCGTGCAGGGCGCGCTCAGGCGCTGGCTGAGCACGATCTGGAACGCGTCTCCGGCGCGGATGAATTCCTGGATGCGTCGCACCGACGCCTCGAAGTCAGCGCGCGGCGTATGACTCCGGTAGGCGATGTCGGCACCCGGTGAGGCGGCGACCAGATGCGGCTTCAAAGGCTCTGATATCCGGGCCTGCAGCACATCGAGGTCGCGCTCGGCGCGCGCATAGAGCACGTCCAGCGGCTCGCCGCCGGTGAGATCGACATGGGTGATGAGGATGAGGTGGTTGTAGCTGTGATCGAACACCACGACGGTGTCGAAGCGCATCAGGTGGACGTCCGGCAGACCCAGCTCATCGGGCGGGCACTTCGGCAACGGCTCGACCAGGCGCACCGCGTCGTAGCCGAAATAACCGACCAGCCCGCCCGAGAAACGCGGCAAGCCGGCGACCTGCGGGCTCTTCAGCGGGCGCACGTAGGCGCGGACGGCCTCGTAGGGATCTCCCGGCAAAATGGTGATGCTCCCGTCGGCGCGATGCAGCTTCACCTGGTGGAGATCGCCCACGAGCCGCTCGCGGGGGGCGAAACCCAGCATGCTGTAGCGCGCGACGCGTTCGCCGCCGACCACGCTCTCGAACAGGAAGGCATAGGGTTCGGACTGGATCCGGGCCAGGACGCCGACCGGCGTGAGCTCATCGGCGACCAGCCGGCGGACCAGGGGAATCACGGTATATCCTTGCTGGGCAAGGTCCTGGCACGCGGCGAGATCAGGCGTCATGACGCGGGGCATGGTGGAGGCGAGCGACGGGGATTCAACCTGGGGCCGGTCAGGCTGATGGCAGTGAACCAGTTACAACCAACGAAGGGGTTCAACTGCTGCCTAAATAGGCAATTGCAATCGATATGAACCCATCAAGATCCGCGCCTTAGTCACGTGGTTAGCGTCTGCTGCGGGGGTACACACACCCCACGGTGAACGGTTGACTGACTGGCTGGCCCTGTGTGGGGGTCGGTCAGGTCTAGCCCAGAGACAAGCTTAACCAAGGAAGCACTCGTGATTCTACGCCAAGTCGTGCCCGCATTGGGCGCCGTTGCCCTCCTCTCCACCTCAGCCCTCGCCGCCGACAAAGACGTCGTGACGATCAGCGGCTGGTCGGACAACATCTTCTCGATCTCCGACAATGACTCGACCCAGGATGTCGCCGGCACCCCGCAGAACGAAGGCGATCCGACCGTCGGCTTCACCGCCAACGCCAGCGTCAAGGTCGGCTGGACCGTCACCAGCCGCCTGCACGCCAAGATCAACCTGTGGGTGAACAATATCTCTGGTACGACTCCGGCCGGCGCCGGCACCGTCACCACCGCGACCACCCAGCTGCAGCTGCGCGAGTCGTTCCTGACCGTCGATCTCGGCAACGACCTGTCCTGGACGATGGGCAAGTACATCAACCATCTCGGCTGGATCTCGGTCGAACCCACCGGCCTGTACCGCATCAACGGCTCGACCATCGGCTATACCGGCGCCCTCTACGGCAACGATGTCGTCGGCACCGCGATCGCCTTCCAGGGCAAGAACTCGCCGATCAGCGGCAGCTTCCATGTGGTCAACGGCTACTTCAACCCCACCGACACCTACAACACCGGGGCCGGCCATCCCGCCACCACGCGCGAGAATTCGGATCTCAGCTACGGCCTCGACCTGATCTACGGCTTCGGCAAGGACAAGGCGAGCAACGTGAACCTCGAGTTCGCGTTCGATCCGCATGGCAGCACGGTCGGAACCCCGGCGGTGACTCGCGGCGGTTCGATCTTCCAGGTGGGCCTGAACGCCACCATCAAGCAGATCACCGACTTCACCTTCGGCGGCGAAGTCATCTGGCGCGAGGCCACCACCGGCAAGACGCAGGTCGGCGGCGCGGTCGTCAAGGTTCCCGGCTCGCACAACGAGACCCTGGGTTGGATGCTGCTCGGCAACTACGCCGAGAAGTGGCTGCCCTGCCCCTCGTCGCTCACGCTCAGCCTCCAGCAGCTCACGACCAACTATCGTGCAGCCGGTGGAGCCGAGGTCGAGACGTCCGAGATCGCGGTCGCCCTGCTGACCAATCCGCTGACCGACAGCAACTTCGGCCTCAACGCCGAACTGGCCTGGGGCTTCCAGTCGCCCAGCCAGCCGGTCGGCCCCACGGGTCCGCATGGCACCGACAACACCATCACGTTCTCGATCGAGGCCATCGCCGTCATCCCCTGATCGATTCCGATCTGGTGATGCATCGACCACCCCGGGGATTTCCCCGGGGTGGTTTTTTTGCGATGTCCATCATCGAGGTCGTGGAGCACGCTGCGCCGGACCGCTGATGCGGCAGATGGAGGCGGAGCCCAGAAAGGACGGCGTCATCGCGCGTCACGCAGGCGTGGCAAAGGATCCGGGGCGCCGCATGCGGATGGTCGGTCGTCCGTGGCCGAGGCCTTCACGATCGCACCGTCACCGCGGATCGCGGTGGCTGTCCGACGACGGACGACGCGATTACGGACGTTCCCGATACCCGTATCCGCCACCGGCGATCACATCGATCCCGTACGCCTCGCGCACCGGGCCGGGGGCGATCACCTCGGTCGGCGTTCCGGTCTTCAGCACCCGCCCGGCGCTCAGCAGGATCACGCGGTCGCCCACCGCGGCGGCCTCGGTGAGGTCGTGCACCGCGATCAGCACCGCTTTTCCTCTGCAAGCCAGCGTGCGCACCATGCGCGCGAGCGCGAGGCGGTGCGCGACGTCCAGGGCGCTGGTCGGTTCGTCGAGCAGCAGCGTGTCGGCGCCGGTGGCGAGAGCGCGCGCGAGCAGCACGCGCTGCGCCTCTCCGCCCGAGAGCTCGGTGAAGCGGCGCTGGGCGAGCGCGACGGCATCGACCGCGGTCAACGCGTCGACGATCGCTGCCGTCGCCGTCGTACCGAGCGTGCCGAGATTGCCGCCGTCGCCATGGACGTAGCGGCCCATGGCCACCACCTCGCGCACCAAGAGCGGCGCCATCAGCTCGCTGCGCTGCGGCACGTAGGCGATCAGGCGTGCGCGCTCGAGCGGATCGAGCGCCGCGATTGCGCGGCCCTCGATGTCGATGACACCAGAGGCCGGCAGCAGGCCCGCGGCCGCCATCACCAGGCTCGACTTGCCGCTGCCGTTCGGCCCGATCACCACCACCACCTCGCCAGGCGCGATCGTCAGGCCGATGCCGGCGAGGACCTCGCGCGCGCCGCGCCGGACGCTCACGCCGGACATGCTCAGGCGCGGTTTCCCCGCCGGGATCGAGTGATCCTGGGTGCCCATCACATCCTCCCGGCCTGGCGCTCGCGCCGGAAGAACCACAGGAAGAACGGCGCCCCGACCAGCCCGGTGATGACGCCGAGCGGGATCTCACCGGGTCCGGGATGACAGGCGCGGGCGCAGACGTCGGCGAATGTGAGAAACACCGCTCCGCCGAGCGCCGAAGCCAGCACCAGGGGGCGGTGCGCCGGGCCTTGCGCGGCGCGCAGGGCGTTGGGTACCACCAGGCAGACGAAGCCGACGCCGCCACCGAGCACCACCGAGGTCGCCGCCAGCAGCGCCGTCCACGCCAGCGTCCAGCGCCGCACCCGCGCCAGGTCGACCCCGAGCGATGCGGCTTCGGTGGCGCCGGACAGGGCGAGGTCGAGCGGCCGGCCCCAGCACCAGGCCGCGATGACGCCGGCCACCACCACGGGCACGGCCATCGCCACCGGCGCCGGCGACGAGCTGTCGAGTGCTCCGAGCGAGAACGCGATCAGCGCGCGGCCGAGCTGGTAGGAGTCGCTGCCATGCGCGAGCAGGTAGCCGGCGATCGACGAGAACAGGATCGACAGCACCATGCCGATCAGCAGGACGCTGGTGAGGTCGGCATTGCGGCGAGCGAGCGTCGTGAGCGTGGCTAACGCCACGCCGGCTCCCGCGAAACCGCCGAGCGGCAGCCACAGCTCGATCGGCACCAGGGCCAGTGCTGGCGGCATCAGTCCGTAGGCGATGAAGGCGCACTGCGCGCCTAGGCCAGCGCCGGCGGTGACCCCGGCCACCGACGGGCTGGCGAGCGGATTGCGGAACAGACCCTGCATGAGCACGCCCGCGACCGCGAGACTGGCGCCGGCGAGGACTCCAGCGGCGAGGCGCGTGCCGCGCAGCATCAGCACGTGGTGGTCGACGTGTTCCCAGCGCAGCGGACCGATGCCCAGGGACAGCACGCACGCGAGTACGAGAAGCGCCGAGAGCGCGATCGGGATCATCATCGCGCTCTTCATGGAGAGCGCTTCACGGCAGGCGCTCGCGCGCCGCCACGGCGGCCTCGGCGGCCTCGAGGATCGCGATCCCCGGCGACACCAGCAGGTCGACGGGGATTTCAATGATGCGCTTCGTCGCGACCGCGGGAATGCCCGCGGTCGCCGGCAACGCGGCGATGGCCGCGCCCATGCCGGTGCCGGTGATGATCACGTCGGGAGAGATCGCGAGCAAATCCTCGATGCGGTAATCGAGCTGCCCCGCATAGCCGTGCTCGGCCGCGGCGTCGGCGAATCCCGCTGCGGCGATGATATCGGCGTAGCTGGTGCCGGTCGAACCGCCGAAAAGCCTGGTGCCATAGCAGCTGACGTAGCAGGCGCGCGGGCGTCCGCGCATGACGGCGGTCTCTCCAGGCTCATGCGCGCCATGCATATCGAAGCGGTCAGCGAGATGCGCGAGCCGGTCGGTGAAGCGCGCGGCGGCTTCGTCGCCCAGCGTCGCCTCGCCGCATAGCGCCGCGATGCGGCGGATCGCCACCGCGGCGTCTGCCGCGCCGCGCTCCGGGCCGATATTGAACACCGCTACGCCCGCCGAGCGCATGCGTTCGCTGCGACCCTGATCGCTGAACGCCGCCACCACTACCAGATCCGGAGTGAAGGCCAGCACGTCCTCGATGCCGGCTCCCGTCGCCACCGATCCGGGAACCTGGCGCAGATGCCGGGCGCGGGCGCTATGCGCGCGGGAATAGGCGCTGATCGCCGCGAGGCGATCGACCATGCCGAGTTCGGCGAAGGCGTCGTCGAGCTCGGGCACCAGGCAGACGATGCGGCGGTAGTCGCGCACCGGCACGGCCACGCCGTCACCGCCGCGCACTACCGCGATTCCAGCGGGATCGGACTCCACCACCGAGGGCCGTGTCGACACCGACGCCGCAGCACCGCCAGGCAGGCGCGGGGCGCGCGAGCATGTCCAGCCCACGCCACCGCCCACGATCAGCGCGAGCGCGAGCGCCCCCGCGTTCAGCGCATCGAGTGCGGACCTGCGCTGACGCGCCATCTCAGAAATGCGCGTCGGCGCCGAAGTAGAAGGCCTGGCCCGAGTTGGTGTTGCCCGGGTTGGTCTCGTAGTGCTCGTCGAGCAGGTTCTCGACGCGCACGTAGAGCTCCCAGTCCCTGCCCACAAAGGCGCCTGCGGAGGCGCCGACCACCGTGTACCACGGCAGGTAGGTGGTGCCACCGAAGCCGGCGTTCATGCGCGATACGCGCTCGCCGTTGATGCTGAGCCAGCCGTACTTGTCTTCGCGCACGCCGAGCACCACGCCGATGTGGTGGCGCGGCAGGTACGCACTATAGGTGCCGCCGGTCTGGGCCGGGGTTTCGCGAGCCATCTGCCAGGTGTACGAGAACCGCGCGAAGATCGGGCTCTGCGGGTCGGCGACGCGCAGGCTGCTCTCCACGCCTTCGACGGAGTAATCGTGGATGTTCATGTACTGCCCGGTGAATGGGCCGGTCGGCACGAAATCGATGAGCGTGCGGTAATCGGTGCGAAAGGCGGTGACGTCGAGGATGACGCAATCGTGGACCACGTCCTGGATGGGCATGAAGCTGACGCCGGCGTCGTAACTGATGCTGCGCTGCGCGGCCAGATCCGGATTGCCGACGAACGGATCGTTCTGCTCGTACAGGCTCGGCGCGCGGAAGCCGGTACCGACGCTGGCGTGCGGCTTGACGCAGTCCTGCGCCATGAAGGCCGCGCCGGCCAATCGCCAGGTGGTGGCGTCGCCGGAGCGGCTGTGCAAGTCCTCACGCACCGATCCCACCAATTCGTGCCAGTCGCTCGACGAGGCGACCTGACCCCAACCGCCTCCGAGCCAGTCCTGCGAGTGCGAGTAGCCACCCGACTTGATGTCGAGATCGTGGCGGCGGCCATCGACTCCGCCTGCGAATTCGAGTTCCGGCGTGAGGCGGTAACGCGCGTGCGCGCCGACGTACTCCTGCTTGCCATAGTACGTCGCGTTGAAGGTCGCCGCGTTGTATATGCGATCAGTGGCGGTGTAGGCCAGATCGGTGCCGATCGTGAGCTTGTCGGAGAGCTTGGTCTCGCCGCCAGCCGAAGTCCGGTACGATTTCACGGTGGTGTAGGACAGCGGATCATCCGGCCCACCGCCGAACCCGTCGTCGAATTCCTGATTCAAGGCGACGGTGTTCACCGCGAGATAGGCCATCGATCCGGCCTTCGGCTTCCACTCGACGCGGCCAGTGACTCCACCCCGGT
Source organism: Planctomycetota bacterium (assembly GCA_038231435.1). Classification (GTDB taxonomy): domain Bacteria; phylum Planctomycetota; class UBA11346; order UBA11346; family UBA11346; genus JACCZE01. The sequence goes on along the minus strand of JBBRLJ010000012.1, from coordinate 16,736 downwards.
GCACCGAATCGCTTTCGTGGTTGCGTGCATCGCCATGGGCATTGGCGTCGGTAGTGGCGCTGAATCCGTTCGAACCGAGTCCCGCTGCGGACAGCGCAAAGCCGACGGTTGATGAGATCGGGCCAGTCGCCGAGGCCTCGGCGTCGGCAGTGCCATAAGCGCCGACCTCGGCGCGCAGGTGCTCGTGCGGCGCGCGCGTCGGCCGGATGGTCTGGAAGTTCACCACACCGCCGACGGCGCGACTGCCGTACACGCCGCTCTGGGCGCCGCGCACCACCTCGACCCGGTCGAGGCCGGCGGGGAACAGGTGCGCGAGATTGGGCTGGCCCTGGGTGGTGCTCGGATCCTCGAGCGGGATGCCATCGAGCTGGATGAGGGTGTCGTAGGAATTCGCGCCGCGCAGCTTGATGCGCGGGATGCCGCCATCGATGCCCCCGGCGCCGCCCGCCGCGTCGACTCCCGCCAAACCCTGCAGCCATTGCCACGGGCTCGAGGGATGGCCGCGCATGCGCAGTTCGTCGGCGTCGACCACGTCGATGTCGGAGGTCGAACGCGCGATGGTGGTCTCGCGGCGTTCGCCGGTGACGACGATGGTTTCGCCAATCGGGGTCGGTTCCTCGGCCGTGCGCTGATCGTGCTCGGTCTCGGCGCCGTGGGCGATCGGCAGCGCGAGCGCGCACGCGAGGATGGACAGGGTGGGGACGAGGGGATGACGAGGGCAGCGCATGGCGGCTCCAGCAGCGGTTCGAAGGATGGGCGCACCGCGCGCCCATCGTCAAGAGACCCGCGTCGAACCGACTAGGAGAGGAGACCATCCGCGACGGCGAACCGGCGACGGAATGGCCGTACCCCGCTCCACGAGGGTAACGCCGCGACGCCCAGGCAGGTCTCCTGACTTCCGGATCGTTCCAGGACAGCGCCTTCCCGCGGGGCTTTCCGATCGCGAGATCGGATGAGCGCCGCAGTGGCTCGTGCTGCCTGGTCCCCGGTTACAGTGGCGGGTCCGCGCCGGATTCTCACCGGCTTCCCTTTTCACCCGTCTCTCGACGGGCACCTGAGCGGCCAAGAGAAATACAGGAGAAGAGTGAAGATGGAAGATCGAAGATTCAAGCGGGTCCCATTCGGCCGATGCGCGCCGTAACCCGAGCCGCACTTCCGCCTTCCGTCTTCCCTCTTCGATCTTCGACCTTCCCCCTTCTCTCTTCTCCCCTCGGCTCGCACGTTACCGTCTGCCCAGGTGCCCCCCATGCCCAAGCTCGCCATCCTCAGCGTCTCCGCCGGCGCCGGCCACATGCGCTGCGCCGAAGCCATCAAGATCGCCGCCGAGGCCCGCGGCATCGAGGCGCGCCACATCGACGTCATGGATCTGGTGCCGAAGCTGTTCCGCAAGCTCTACGCCGACAGCTACCTGTCGATCGTCAACCAGCATCCCGCGCTGTGGGGATACCTCTACCACTCCAGCGACCGCAAGCGGCCGGATTCGACGCTCAACCGCCTGCGCGCGAAGGTCGAGCATCTCAACACCCGCGCCTTCACCGGCGCGATCCAGGACTTCGCTCCCGAGCACATCATCTGCACGCATTTCCTGCCGGCGCAGCTGCTGTCGCGGCTCGCGCGCAAGCAGGTGTTCACGCGCCCGACCTGGGTGGTGGTCACCGATTTCGACGTGCATGCGCTCTGGGTCCACCAGGGCCTGACCGGCTACTGCGCGGCGGCCGAGGAGATCGCCTGGCGCATGCGCGATCGCGGCCTCTCCGACGGGCGCATCGCCGTGACCGGCATCCCGATCATGCCCGCCTTCCGCGAGCGTCTGCCGCGCGAGGCGTGTGCGCGCGAACTCGGCCTCGACCCCAAGCGCACCACCATGCTGATGATGTCCGGCGGTTTCGGCGTGGGCGCGCTGGACACCTTGGCCGAGCGGCTGCTCACCATCCCGGGCGATTTCCAGATCATCGCGCTTGCCGGCAAGAACGCCGAACTGCTCGGCAGGCTCCACCATGTCGCCACCGCGCATCCGGGACGGCTGTTCCCGCTCGGCTTCACCCGCACCATCGAGCGCGCGATGGCGTGCGCCGATTTCGCAGTTTCGAAACCGGGCGGACTCACCACCGCCGAATGCCTGGCCGTGGGCCTGCCCATGGTGGTGATCTCGCCGATCCCCGGGCAGGAGGAGCGCAACAGCGACTACCTGCTCGAGAACGGCGCGGCGCTCAAGGCGCACGATGCGGCAGGCCTCGAATACCGAGTGCGCCAGCTGCTCGGCGACCAGCACCGGCTCGGCGCCATGCGCGCCGCGGCCGCGCGCCTGGGCAGGCCGCGCGCCGCCGATGCGGTGCTCGACCAGGTCTACGAGGGCAGCGCCGCCGCCAGCGGGGCCTGAACCCCATGTCCGGCCCCGAGATGCGTGCTTCCGCAGACGCCAATGCGGTGCGCGCCGCGCTCGCGCGCGCGACGCTGATGGTCGGGGCGGTGTGCCTGCTCGGGTTCTATTTCGCGATGGTCGAGATCCAGATCGAGGGCGCGTCGGGTTGGGCCGCTGCCCTGCCCACTTGGCGCATCGAGAAGCACTGGCTGCTGGACATCGTTTGGGGCGGTCGCGCGCTCACCGGTTACCACGCTTGGATCTTCTCGTTCATGATCCTGGTCTTCCACCTGCCCTTCGCGATGTTCGCGCGCTGGTCGTTCAAGCTCGAGGCGCGCGCCATCGGCGGCGTGCTGCTGTTCTGGATCATCGAGGATTTCGCCTGGTTCCTCGCCAATCCGGATTACGGCTGGAGCCACTTCGATCCGCGTCACGTCCCCTGGCACAAGCATTGGGTGCTCGGACTGCCGACGGATTATTACACCTTCACCGCGGTAGGTGCGGCCGCTCTGGCGTATTCGTTCTGGGGAGTACGGCCGGAGAAGATCGAAGATTGAAGAAGGAAGAAGAATTCCAGACGGCACTCGTCGAAAATCTCATCATCACCACGCCGCTCTTCTGGCTTCTGTCTTCTATCTTCCATCTTCTGCTCTTCCTCTCCCATGCTCACGGCGACAGGAATGCCTGCGCCCGCTCCGGATCCCTCAACGCCAACGCCTCGAGTCGTTCCCGCGCATCTGCGTAGCGGTCGAAGAGGAAATGCCGATCTGCCGGCGTCACTTCGTCAGGGCGCAGCTTGAACAGCAGGTCGGCGATGCGTCCGGGAAACGCGCGCTCCATGCCGGCGAGGAAGCGGTGGCGTTCGGCGCCTGACGACACCGCGATCTGCTCGAGCGCCTCGTCGGCGGCGGCGGGCAGCGGAAACCAGCGCTGCATGATCTCGCCATCCATCACCTCGGTGACCAACCTGCCTATGGAATCCGCCCAGGCGCGCGCCTTCGCGCGCGCGGCGAGGTCATGCGTGGGTAGGTGCAGCGGGCAGCTGGCGAGGCGGGCGAGATCGTCGTGCGCCTCCTCCACGGTGCGCGGCGCCAGCGCGTCGGGATCGAGCCGCGCGACGATCCACACCTGGCGATCGCGTGACGGTGACGGCTTCGCTACGAGCTGGAGGACCAGGGCTTTCCGCCGTGACATGTCGATCTTCCCACGCAGGCACTGCAGATCGACGCGTTGGAGCAGGATGTCGTCCTGAAGATGCCCGAAGGCGATCGCGCGGTGCATCGCCACCAGCCACACGCGATTCTGCGCGAGCTGGTAGCCGGGATAGATCGCGAGGATCACGGCGATCGCGGCCAGACAGGCGACGATCGTGCGTCGCGGATCCAAGCCGGTACCGCGGCGCGGCCATGTCCACGCCAGCGCGAGGCAGGCCACCGCGCCCATCGCCAGCACCAGACCGACCCACGGCGCCGCCACCACCGTGGGCCCGGTGGCGACGAACAACGCGTTGTGCGCCTGATGCACGATGATGCAGGTGCCGAGCCCCCCTCCCGAGAGGCGGAGCCAGCCGAGCAGTACGCCGAGCGGCAATGCCACCAACGCCTGGCAGGGATCGGCGTGGGCGCAGGCGAAGGCGAGCGCCGACAGCGAGAGCGCCGAAGGGCTGCCGAGATGCTCGCGCAGCCATGGCACCAGCCGGCCGCGAAAGAAGAATTCCTCGGCGATCGGCACCGCGAGGGTGAGCACGGCCATCTGGATCGCCGGCGCGATGCGACCATTTCCGGATGCGCGCGGCAGCATCAGATCGCCCGAGCCCGGCGGCGCGTGCCAGCCGATCAGCGCGAGCAGCGCGAGATGCAGGACCGGCTCGAGCAGGAGCAGCAGGCCCAGGCCCATCGCCATCATGCCCGGCCGCCGCGGCACCGCCTCCCGCCATGGCAGAGCAGGCTTGGGCAGCAGGCATCCCGCAACCAGCAACAGGGCGCACACCGCCATCGGCAGGGCGAACGGCACCAGCGGGTCCGCGACATGCCTGGGAACGCCCCCAGGAGCGAGTCCGGCTGCCCACCGCGAGGGCGCGGCATGCACCGCCGCGCTCCAGCCCACGATGGCGGGCGGCGCGGCCAGGAGCACGGCGGCCACCGCCACGCCCAATCCTGCGAACGCCCGAGGGTTCATGGGCTCACGCTCGGCGACGGTACGCGCGATTCAAGCCGTGGTCTGCGTCCCACGTGCGTCAGCGGAAGCCGATCGCCTCAATACGCGGACATGCCGGGGTCGATCTCCTCGCCCCAGGCCAGAATGCCGCCCTGCAGATTCAGCACGTTGGCGAAGCCGTGCTTCTTCAGTGTTTCCAACGCCTTCATGCTGCGCCTGCCGGATTTGCACTGGCAGACGATCAGCTTGTCCTTCCAGCTCTCCAATTCCGCGAGGCGATTGGGCAGCTGGCCGAGCGGGATGTTGCGATTGCCCTCGATCTGGCAGATCTGCAGTTCGTGCGGTTCGCGCACGTCGAGCAGCAGATGGGCATCGCCCTTGTCGCGCAGCGTGGCGTAATCGGCTACGCTGATCTCGAGATCTTCCATGCTGGACTCGCTTTCTCCGCGCTTGAGGCCGCAGAACTCCTGGTAGTCGATGAGCGTGGTGATGGTCGGATTGGCCGAGCACACCGGGCAGGTGGGGTCCTTGCGCAGCTTCAGTTCGCGGAAGCGCATGCTCAGGGCGTCGTAGCGCACAAAGCGCCCGATCAGCGATTCGCCCATGCCGGTGAGGACCTTGATCGCCTCGGTCGCCTGGATCATGGCGATCATGCCCGGCAGCACGCCCAGCACGCCGCCCTCGGCGCACGACGGAACCTCTCCTGGCGGCGGTGGCTCCGGATAGAGGCAGCGATAGCACGGCCCGCGCTTGGCGTCGAACACCGTGGCCTGGCCTTCGAAGCGGTAGATCGATCCGTAGATGTTGACCTTGCCGAGGAACACGCAGGCGTCGTTGACCAGATAGCGGGTCGGGAAATTGTCGGTGCCGTCGATGACGATGTCGTATTTGGCGATGATCTCGAGTGCGTTCGCGGAAGAGATGCCTTCCTCGTAGATGTCGACCTTGGTGCCTGGGTTGAGGTCGTTGATCCCGCGACGAGCGCTCTTGGCCTTGCTGGTGCCGACGTCCTGGGTGCGGTGGATGATCTGTCGCTGCAGGTTCGAGACGTCGACGACATCGAAGTCCATGATGCCGATGCGGCCCACGCCAGCAGCGGCCAGATAGAGCGCTAGCGGCGACCCGAGCCCCCCGGCGCCGATCAGCAGCACCGACGACTTCAGCAGCTTCTCCTGCCCCTGTTCGCCGAACTCGGGCAGGGACAGGTGGCGCGCATAGCGCAGGTAGTCATCGCTGTTCAACGGCATGGGCTCTCCGGCGGAGGAGCCATGTTCGCGGCGCGGTGGCGGGGGCAAGAGACAGGAGGAGAGACGGAGAAGGGGAAGACGGAAGATCGAAGAGGGAAGATGAAATGGACATGGAACAGAAGGCGGCAGCCGGCGGCAACGAGGGCCTTCCCGGCGAGGGAGCCGCGTCAGCACCACCGCTGCGCTTCGATCCTCGACTTCAATCTTCAATCTCCTGACTTCAAACTTGCCTCCTCCCCCCGTTTGCACCCATCACCGCGTCGACGCTATCCCCGAGGATTCCGATCATCGCGCCGATATCCTCCGGCGACGTATTCAGCGGCGGGAACAGGTACATGGTGTCTCCGAGTGGACGCAGCAGGGCGCCGCGCGCGATGGCCTCGCGAAAGACCCGCCAGCCGGTGCGAGCGCGCCAGTCGAGGTGCGCGCCATCGGCGGCGCGCAGATCGACGGCGGCGACCATGCCGATGCCGCGGACATCGGCCAGGAACGGACGCGTGCGCGCGAGCTCCGCGAGACCGCGCCGCAGCAGCGGTCCATTGCGGGCCACTCGACCGAGGATGTCCTCGTCAGCGTAGACGTCGAGCGCGGCGTTGGCGACCGCCACCGCGAGGGCGTTGCCGGCGTAGGTGTTCGAATGCAGGAAGGCGCGTCGCTCCGCCCATTCGGCGTCGAACTGGCGGTGCACCGCCTCGGTGGTGACCACCGCCGAGAGCGGCATGAAGCCGCCGGTCAGGCCCTTCGACAGCACCACCATGTCGGGATGAGCTCTCGACGCGTCCCCGTCCGGGCCCGCTGCCAGATGTCCGGCGAGCATCGCGCCGCAGCGGCCCATGCCCGCGGCGATCTCGTCGGCGATGAGATACACCTGGTTCGCATCCGCCCACGTGCGCAGGCGGCGCAACAGATCCGGCGAGTACACGCGCATACCGCCAGCGCCCTGGAGCACCGGCTCATAGACGATAGCCGCGATCTCGCGCGCGAGCGGCTCCAGCGCCTGCTCGAGGATCGGCCACTCGGCACTGGCATTCTGCCACAGCGGATCATCGGGCCCGCTGCGGTAGGGAAGAGGCCCGAGCATGGCGCAGGGGAACAGCAGCGGAGAGAAGGTGTCCTTGTACTGCCCACAATCACCGACCGACAACGTTGCCAGGGTTTCACCATGATAGCCGTTCGCGAGCGCGGCGAGCTTGACGCGCCCGGTGTTGCCGCGCTGGAGCTGCGCCTGCAGCGCGAGCTTGATCGCCACCTCCACCGCGGTCGAGCCGTCGCCAGCGTAGAACACCCGCGAGAAGCGGCCTTCATCCGCATGCGCGGACCTGGAGGTGGAGTTAGATGTGGAGGCAGTGGCAGTGGCAGAGCTTGGCGCAGACGTGGGGCTTCCCCATGCGGAGGGTCCATCGCCATTGGCGAGCGCGCACAGCCGTTCACTCAGGCGCACCACCGCCTCGTTGGTGGTGTTGGCGAGGATGACGTGCTCGAAGCGCGCAGCTTGCTCGATCAGCGCGGCGCGCAGACGCGGATGACCGTGACCGAGCGATTTGCACCACCACGAGGAGATCGCATCGAACACTTCTAATCCGTCGGCGAGGCCCAGCCTGCAGCCCTCGGCGCGCACCACCTCGAGCGGTGGGAATGTGCGATAGTCGCGCTGTTGTCCACAGGGGTGCCACAACACCGCGAGATCGCGCGTCACCACATCCGAGCGATGGGACGCTCTCCCACCGGAAGTCCCGCGTGAAGCAGGACGAGAGTCTGGATCTGAACCGTGCGCTGCCATGCGCGGTACGTTACCCGCCGCGTCCGCCGGACCAGGGCGGGAGCGAGGCAATGGGACGGATAGGGCCTCGCCAGTATGGCGCGGGCCGGCCCTTAGGGCGCGGGCTGGGCCCCCAGGACTCCCGCCCTCCAAGCCATCAGCCGTCTCAGGATCTGATCGAGACCCCGAGCCTTCTTCGGCGCGAGGATGCGCGCGTAGGCCGCGGCGGCTTCGTCCGCCCGGCCTTGGAGATCCGCGCGCAGGGCGGTGACGAAGGCCAGACGCGTTTCGACGTGGTGCCGCACCGGCTGGGCCAGGTAGGCCGCTTCATCGATGTCGCCGGAGAGGAACGAGGCGTCATGCCAGAGGCGTTGTTCCAGCACATCGCGGTGCTCCAGGACGGGTCGGAACCCCTCATGGAGATCCACCCGTTCGCCATCGAGGACGCGCATGATCACCGGAAGCATGACATGGCAGAACGCCAGGGTGCTGTCGTCGAAGCGCGGCTGCAGTGGCGTCAGCTTGGCCATCAGCTCCATGGCCGATGCGCGCTCGCCGCGCACCAGGTATTCGATCATCAACCGCCACACGAACGATTCACGGCCGTCCGCGGTGGTGCGCATGATCACGCCCATGACCTCGTCGAGGCGTCCGGTGGCGATCAGCGCGTCCATGTACGCTCCGGTGAAGTCCTTCATCACGTCCTGGTAGCGGTCGAGAGCCTCCTGCTGGCGGCCGAGGCTGATGAGCGCGCTGGCATACCAGCCACGCTGGTCTGGGTAGCCATCGATCACGGCCTGGGGGCGACCGCATTCGAGGAGCGCGCGGCACTGCAGCGATCGATCCTCGGGATCGGTCTCCAGCAATCGTTCAGGCTGATCGAGCTCGACAAAGAGGCTCTCCCGCTCCCATGAGATGCCGGCCTCCTTCAGCGCGTCCTCGATCTGTCCGCGCGCGATCAGGAGACGCAGACGCGCATTGTGATCCGTGCCGTACAAGCGTTCGCACTCGTCGAAGCGGCCCTGGCGCATCAGCGTGTCGGCGTGCCTCGACGGGTCAGCTGCATAGAGCTCGAGCATGAGCCTCGTGTTCCCGGCGCGCAACAGGGTGTTGTACGCGAGCTCGCTGAACGACTGGTCGGCGTAGGCGAGTCCATGCTTGCGACACCAGGCATGCAGCTCGCCCTCGGTCTTCACGATGATGTCGGCGGCATCGTCCGGGGGCCGCGAACCACCTAGCCAATCGACCCCCTCCAGGCGTTTCCGACGGCGGTCGGCGATGTCCTTGAACAGCAGCGGCAGCACTGGATGACCAGAGAACGCCAACAGCCGATCATCGGCGGCCGAGGCGTCGGCTTCGCTTCCCGCGTCCAACGCGAGCGTCTCCCAGGTGCGCAAGGCCAACGGCGCGTCCTGGTGCGCAGGGAAGCGGCCGACGAAATCGCGAAGGCCGGTGGTGCCCGCCGCAATGTCCCCGGCGGTGATCTGGCTCATCGCCTGGCGGTACCGCGCCTGCGGCTCGAAGTCAGTGCCGGGATACGACGAAGCGATCTCATCGAACACTTTCGCCGCGTCCCTGAAATACCCGAACTGGTAGAGCTGCGTTCCCACCGCGATCGGGGATATACGCTCCGCCAGGGGCCGATGCCAGACCTCGATGTTCGCCAATGCCTGTTCACTACCGAAGCAGCAATCGAAACCGAAGCCTTGACCGCCCGGGGCCTGCAGATCGTCGAATTCAAGATGGTCGAACATGAGCTTTCCGCCGATCGACAGGCGCACATGGCGACCCTCCCGCTCCATCACATAGTGCAGGGTCTTGCCCACCACCAGCAGGCCTGGTTCCCTACGCTCGGCCACCCGCTCGGCGGACGGGCCCCGCGTGAGGGCGAGGAAAGCGGGCATTCCCCATCCACCAATATGGAAGGTGTACCCGGATGAGCGGTCGTCGGCATCGATGAAGCAGTTCAGATTCTCGTTCTTGCGCAGCGGAGTGTAGTCCCATTCGATGCGCACGTCGCCGCGCAGGCGACGGCGAAAGGCGAGATCGTAGTAACCCTCCTCGGCCTTCACCAGCAGGCGGCCGCCTTCGAGCCGCCAGTGCGTCGAGGTCTCTAGCGGCTGATCGGTGAACCGATCGTCGTGCCAGCCCTTGGTGCTGGCGGTCCAATCCTTCTCAACCGCGGCGATTTCGCCCGACGCGAAGCCGTCGCGGTAGACCGATGCCCACTGCGAGCGCTCCTTGCGCTTTTCGTTCCAGAACGCCCCACCCAGGAACGCCACCACCAGGACGGCGGCTAGCGCGACCCACACCACGCGACGATTCGCGCTGTACCAACGCGCGAGCAGGTTCCACAAGGGCTCGCTGAAGGCGCTCACCGCGAGGCCGGCCTGGTAGCGTTCGAGATCGTGGACCAGGTCCTCGACCGAGCCGTAGCGATCGGCGGGACGGACGGCCATCGCCTTGATCGCGATGGCGAACAGGGCCGGCCTGACCCGCGAGCGCTCAGCCTCGGTCGGCGGATCGATTTCACCCGAGCGCTTGCGCCGCCAGAATTCATCGGCGTCGTCCGACCACGTGGGAACACGCAGGGTGAGCGCGTGGAAGAGCGTGGCTCCGAGGCAATACACATCGCTGGATGGAGTCGACGACTCACGGCGAGCCTGCTCCGGGCTCATGTAGATGGGAGTGCCGTAGAGCTTCGCATCGCTGGCCGGCCAGCGCGCCGCGCTACCCCAATCCAGCAACAGGACCTCGCCGAAATCCCCGAGCAGGATGTTGTCGGGCTTGATGTCCTGGTGGATGATGCCGCGGTGATGCGCGTATGAGACCGCATGTCCGACCGCGATGAGGGCGCTCACCACGCGGTTCGAGTCGGCGATCTTCCCGTCCGGCGAAGCCGGCGACGACTGCGCAATCGCGTCCCCGAGCGTCCGACCCGCGACCTTGCTCATGGTGAAGTAGGGACTGCCGCCCGCGGTGACGTCGATCTCGTGCACCGGCACCACGTGCGGATGCGTGAGTCCAGCGGTGATGCGGGCCTCGTCGATGAACGCGTCGATGTCGCTGGGCCGCCGCGACGCATCGCCGGTCAGGACCTTCACCGCAACGTCGCGATCGAGGTCCGCGTCGTGCACGGTGAAGACCCTGCCGGTCGCTCCCGCGCCGAGTAGGCTTCCGAGCGCGAAGCGCTTCCCGCCCTCATCCCCTCGCCACGCCAGCCCGACCGCCGCCAGCCGCCGTTCGAGCCGTTCACCTCGCAGCTCGGGAGTCTCGTCGCCCGCGGGGTCCCGCGGCGGGCCGGTCTCAGCCGTGCGCGACATCCCCTCCACGGTCAGTTCGTCGCCGGACACCGTGCGCGCGAGCGCGAGCTTCGGATCCAGCGGCACGGATGACTCGGGACCAGGCATGGTGCACCAGGAGGATACACCACGGCGAAGCCGTGCGCACGGCGACCACGTTGGGAACGCCGGGGCTCCTGGCCGGCATTGTCGGATGCTGGCGACACCAAGACCGGAAAAAGTGTCTAAAAAAAGAACCCCCCGGGCATTCGGCCCGGGGGGTTCGGCGATCAGCCTCGAGTCCTGGTCAGTGCGCCATGGCCGAGACGCCGCCGCCCTTGCCCTTGTGTGGCGCGGCTTCGTTCGTCGGCTTGGCGTTCTCGCCGAACTTGCCGGCGATGTAGTCCTTGGCCATCTGGTCGAGCGAGACGATCGGCACCCCGGCGGCCTGTCCGGCCTGGCCGAACTGGCGCATGCGCTCCTCGCAGATCTTCTGCATGGCCGCGCGCGACGGGGTGAGGTAGTAGCGGGGATCGAACTCGGCCGGCTTCTCGCTGAAGGCCTTGCGGATCGCAGCGGTGATGGCGAGGCGGTTGTCGGTATCGACGTTGATCTTGCGCACGCCGGCGCGGATGCCGCGCTGGATCTCCTCGACGGGAACGCCGTAGGTCTCCTTGATCGCGCCGCCGTACTTGTTGATCTCGTCGAGCAGGTTCTTGGGCACCGACGACGAGCCGTGCATGACCAGGTGGCAGTTCGGGATCTTCTGGTGGATCTTCTCGATGGTGCCCATCGCCAGCACCTCGCCGGTCGGCTTCTTCGAGAACTTGTACGCGCCATGGCTGGTGCCCATCGCCACGGCGAGTGCATCGATGCCGGTGCGCTTGACGAAGTCGACCGCCTGGTCGGGATCGGTCAGCAACTGGTCCATGGTCAGCTTGCCCTCGGCGCCGTGTCCGTCTTCCTTCTCACCGGTTCCATGTTCGAGCGAGCCGAGGCAGCCGAGCTCGCCCTCGACCGAGACGCCGAAGCGGTGCGCGAGGTTCACGACCTCGCGAGTGACCGCGACGTTGTATTCGTAACCGGCGGGGGTCTTGGCGTCCTCTTCCAGAGAGCCGTCCATCATCACCGAGGTGAAGCCCATGCGGATGGCGCTCACGCAGGTGTCCGGCGCGTTGCCGTGGTCTTGGTGCATGACGATGGGGATCTCGGGATACAGCTCGACGGCCGCCTGCATCAGGTTGCGCAGGAAGATGTCGTTGGTGTATTTGCGCGCTCCGCGCGAGGCCTGCACGATCACCGGGCTCTTGGTGGCGCGGGCCGCCTCCATGATCGACTGGATCTGCTCCATGTTGTTCACGTTCAGGGCGCAGACGCCGTAGTTGTTGGCGGCGGCATGGTCGAGCAGCGGACGGAGTGGGATCAGGGGCATGTGAAGGAGCTCCGGAAAAGGGGAAGATTGAAGAAGTGAGAAGCAGGAAGAGGGAAGTTCGAAGGCTCGAAGAGAGGTAGGGAATCGGGGGGTGGGTGGGCCGCGGATGGGGTCCGGGCATTGTCGTACCGGCGGGAAGATGGCAAGGCGGTGATCTGCTCCGCCGGGCAGCCATCCAGGGCGAATATGACCTGATCGGCCTGATATATGATCTTTGCGGGGTCAACGCCCGGCGCGGCGCCGAGAGCGCTGGCGGACGCGCTGGAGGCGTGCCCGGTCGACGAAGCCGCTGCGGGCCGCGACCTCGTGGACCTGGACCCCCTCGGCTTCGAGGCGGTCGGCCAGGGCGAGACGGGAGCGCGTCAACGCCTGCTTTGGGGCCTCGCCGAAGCAGGCGACGAAGGTGGCGTGGGCCTGGGCCCGGCCCAGGCCGCTGGCGCGCAGCACATCCGCAGCCGTGACCGGACGGTGGACGTTGCTCCACAGGAACCGCGCCATCGCCGCTTGTTCTGGCGTCATCGCCAGGGCCGAAGCGGGCTCGCGGGCGAACTCGGCCACCAGCTCAGCGACCGCGGCCCGCCTGCCGCCTGCTTCATCGGAAAGCGCCCTGGCGAGCAGCGCGCGGCTGGGATCCTCGGGCACCGTCAACCACCAACGCCGTCCGGCGGTCGCGAGCAGCACGTCGCTGCGACGCCCGATCAGGCCCTGGGCGTAGATCGCCGATCGCCCACGCAGCGGCGCATGCCGATGCCACGCGCCCGGCGCCACCACCACGGCCTCGCCCGCGCCCAGGTCGAGCACGCCGCGCGCGGTCTCGACGCGCGACGCCCCGGCGAGACAGCAGACCACGGTGGGGACGACGTGCAGATGCCCGTCCAAGCGCTCGTCGGGCGCGGCCGCTTTCGCCTCGACCAACCGGACGGCGCGCAGCTGCGAGGGGAACCGCTCAACCAGGCGCCAGCAGGCGAAGGCCTCGGGGTCGAACAGCGGCACGCCCAGGCGAGGACGTAATTTCTGGTTTCTATCAGACATTATGTCACAAGATATCCTGCTCGGGCCGCCCGGCGAGGCAATCGCCGGCCATGATCGTGCCATGCACCTCCATCTCCTGCCCAAGCCACGCTCCCTCACCCTCGTCGGCGGCGACGCCACGGTACCAGCAGTGCTCGCGGTGTCGGGCTGCGAGGCGTCCGTCATCGCGCTGACGCTCGGCGCGCGCGGCCGACCAGCTGAGTCCGCGGCTGCCGACGTGGTCTGCTCGATCGCCTCGGCTGCTGGCGCGAGCGGTGACGGTGGAGAAGGCGGCGAAGGCTACCGCCTCGAACTCGGTGGCGCGACCTTCGCCCGCATCACCGCGCGCACGGCGATCGGCATCCGCTGGGGCCTGACCACCCTCGCGCAGATCCTGGCGCAGTGCCCGGACCAGGCGCCACGCCTGCGCATCGACGACTCGCCGGCGTTCCCCATCCGCGGCGCGATGCTCGACATCTCGCGCGACCGCGTGCCGACCATGGACTGCCTACGGGAGCTGGTCGCGAAGCTGGCCTCATGGAAGATCAATCATCTCGAGCTCTACACCGAGCACACCTTCGCTTATCGCGGGCACGAAGCGGTCTGGCACGCCTCGTCGCCGATCACGCCCGACGAGATGCGCGAGCTCGACCGCCTGTGCACGACATACGGCATCACGCTCACCGCCAACCAGAACTGCCTCGGTCACGTGGAGCGCTGGCTGAAGGTTCCTGCCTACGCGCACCTGGGCGAACGTTCGTCGGGACTGCTCGTGCATGGCGCCTGGTTCCAGGATCCGAACACCCTGGTCGCCAACGATCCGGCCGGATTGGCGTTGGTGAAGGATCTGCTCGACCAGCTCATCCCGACCTGTTCGGGCTCTTATGTGCACATCGGCTGCGACGAGCCGTGGGACCTCGGCTCCGGCCGCTCGAAGCAGGCCGTGGAGCGCGACGGTTTCCACGGCGTGTACACCCGCCACGTCTCGACGGTGGCGACCTACGTGCGCGCCCACGGCCGCCGGCCGGTCTATTGGTCGGACGCCGAACACGCGAAACCCGAGATCGCCGCGCTGTTGCCCGCCGACATCGTGCCGCTGGTGTGGGGCTACGGACCAGAGACCGAATTCGCCAAGCGCGGCAAGCTCTTCCGCGATCGCGGACTCGAGACCTGGGTGGCACCAGGCACCAACAACTGGGGTAGCTACACCAGCCGTACCTACGAACGTCGCGGCAATCTCGCGCGCGCGGCGCGCGAAGGGGCCGAGATCGGCGCGATCGGCTACCTCAATACCGAATGGGGCGACAGCGGCCACCGCCAGCAATGGCCGTTGACCATCGCCGGATTCGCCGATGGCGCGCATTCGTCATGGAGCGGCGACGTCGCGTTCGATGACGACGCGATCGGTCTGCACGGCTTCGGCGTTGCCGGACTCGGCCGCTGGCTGATCGAGCTCGGCGACATCGATCACCCCCTGCGCAAACTCGGGACGGGCGTGTTCAACGACTCGCACATCCAGGTCTTCGACCCGCACCAGCCGGGCGATCTCGCCGCATGGCGCGCGGCGGACGCCGGCTACGCCGCGCTCGAGACGTCGCTGCCGATGATCCTGCCGCACGCGTCGGCGGTGCGCGACGAGTGCGCGCACGCCGTAGCGATGGCGCGCTGGGCATGCGCGCGGGCGATCATGCGCCGCGGGAAGCCGACGATCGAGGAGCGCCGGGCGATCGCGGCCAGGCTGATCGAACTGATGGCCGAGCATCGCAAGCTGTGGCTGGCGAGGAGCAGGTATGGAGGGCTGGAGCAGAGCTGCGATCAATATCGCAGGCTGATTTCGGCCTATTGAGGAGGACCTCGGGGAAGCATGGGGTTTGTTTGCCGTGCAACGACGCGCGAGTCATCCGCTCTTTCTGGCCGCGCCACCAGCTGGCGAGTGTGCTGATCGGCGCCGCGTTCTGACGCTGTCCCGCCTGGACCATGCCTCCCATTGCTTAGGATGCTGGCAGCGTGCCCACGATGCCACCCGACCCATCAGATGATCCTTTCGCCGATGACCCCGCTCCCGCAGCGGAGCGCATCGCCGACGTGACCAGCCGCATCCTGGCGAAGCATGGGGCGCTCAAGGCCGGGCGTGGCGGCACTTCGCGGCTCGAACGGATCCGCGCCGAAGCCGCACAGGCGTCGACCGTGGATGCCCCGGCCGGGCCTGCCGGCCCGCGGCCCGACGTGGTCATCGGCATCATCGTCGGCAACGGCTGGATCGAGCCGGAACGGATCGACGAACTCCGCGACTTCTTCCGCGTCAAAGGAGTGACGCAGGTGCTGCAGAAGAACGGTCGCGTCTCCGGCCTGCTGGTCGACCGCGGACTGCTCGAGCCGCATCTCGCCCGCGAACTCGAGCTGACCCTGTTCGACCAGGGGATCTTTCCCCGCTACCGCATCACCCGCCTTCTCGGACAGGGACTGGTCGGCCGCACCTATGTCGCCGTGGACCTCTCCACCGGCGTCGACGTGGCATTCAAGGTGTTTCGCCAGCCTGATCCCCAGCTCCGTCAGCTCTTCCTCGAGGACTTCACCGCGCTCGAGCGGATCCGCACCCGGCGCATCGCCCAGGCGCTCTCGTGCGGATTCCAATGCGAAACCTGCTTCGCGGCATCGACGCTGATCGCGGGCGAGCGTCTGTCGCGCATGATCGCAGAGCGGCTCATCCAATCCGAAGTGCAGGCGGCACGGATCGCGCTGCAAATTGCGGAGGGACTGGCGTACGTCTCGATCACCGCCTCGCTGTGCCATCGCGCGCTGCGTCCCGAAAACGTGCTGGTACAAGAGCAGGGCACGAAGCACCTGTCCGTCGTCATCACCGATTTCGGCGTCGCCCAGCAGATCCCCCCCTCACGCAGCGTGGATCGGGCCTGGCAGGCCCCCGATTGCGAGGCCGCCGAGCCCAGCGATGTGCGACCCGACATCTTCGCGGTCGGCGCCATCCTCTACAACATGCTGGGCGCTATCGCGGGCGTGGGCGAACCCGACGGCGACTCCGGCCGAGGGGAGATCGATCTCACGCCATTCCACGCGCTCACCCGCGAGGTGGTGCTCGGCGCGACCCGGCCGGATCCGAACGAGCGGTATCGGGATTACCGCAGTCTGATCTCGGCGCTGTCCGGCCTGGTGAAGGAACTCGGGTTCGTCGAGCCGGACGAGGTGCCGCCCACCGTCGGCGGAGCCGCGGAAGGGCCGGGAACGATGTTCCTGCGCCGGACGCTGGCGCCGCGGCAGACGGAACACAGGGACGATTGGGTTGATTGAAGGCGGTGGGCCAAGCCGATCGCCTACCTTCGATCTTCCGTCTCCACTCTCTTCCCGCTGATCTTCAGCGCGCCGCCGTTCTCGCTTCCTAGCAAGCGCGAACCGCTCCTGTCCTGGGCCGAAGCGCAGAGCCAGTTGCGCAGCGCCCATGATAGCCCAGCTCGACAGTCAGCTCGATGCG